>NZ_JAVRHV010000009.1:0-82488 GCF_031846385.1 Urechidicola vernalis | reverse complement strand
CAGATAATGACATAGATGGAGATGGTGTTTGTGGAGATATAGATAATTGTCCAACGACATATAACCTAGGTCAGGAAGATGCTGATAACGATGGAATTGGGGATGTATGTGATGTTGAAGAAGGAGTTAATTCATTTAAATCTGCTGAGGCATCTGCTTTTCCAGTTCCTTCTGATACTTTAGTTAAGATTGAATATAGTTTCTCTTATGATACAACTGTTTCAATTTTAATTGTTGATTATCAAGGTAAAACGGTACATCATGTTTCGGGTCTAAATTATTTGAAAGATACCTCAGGGGTCTATCAGTATGATGTAACTTACTTGTCATCAGGAGTTTATTTTGCAATAATAACCACTTCTAATAGTGATGATAAATTGGAAGTTAAAATATTAAGAGGTACGAACTAATATTAGTTTAATTATTCGCAAATTTTATAGAAGCAATAGGCGACCTTTGGTCGCTTATTGCTTTAAAATATCTCCATAGGAAGTTTTTGATTTGAATTTAATCAATCTTTTATGATTACTTGTTAATTTAAAATTAACAGATCTTATGTTCAAATTCAGGTAAAAATAAGCCCGAAATCTTATAGTTTTCGGGTTTTCTGTTAAAACAATAAATGGGGTTATTTTATTTTAACTAAAATTATTAATTCATGTCAGTATTAATGTAGAAGGATATAACATTAGTCAACATGAGTCTCGACTTTCTAAGTGGTGATAAGTTGTTCTATAATCTTATTTTCTTTACTTGTAAGTTCTGAACCCTTGATGTATCTAAAGAGTTGATGCATTTTGTTTAAATCATCATGAGGAATCATTTCTGATTCAAAATCAATTTCATTTAACATTTTCTCTAACGAATTGATACTTGTTAGGTATTCTGAATTCGGGGGCAAGTTTTCTTTTAAGTCAACTATTCTATTTGTAATCATATTCATGTTGAAGATGTTTTAGATATAAATACAGTCGTAATAGGACAATCAAAGTAGTTTTAGGAAACAATTTAATTTTTTACTAATTACGACCGATTTATAGTGGGGTTTCTAGCTATTACTGTGGAAACTCTATTTATATTATGGTTGTATTTATTCTATTAATGAGATTAAACTCCTAACTTTTTTCGAGAAATTCCCTAAATAGGGTTTTCTTTACTATAACCTTAAAACTTACTAACCTTTATAAAGTTAGGAGGCAAATTTTAAATTGCATTTGTGTAAAAAGTCGGACAAACTAAAATTATACAAATTGCTTTATTAAATTCTGTGTCTTAATCTCGATGCAAAGTTATGCCGCTTCCTTAGACTAAGAAACGACATAGTATGTCGTGAAAATTGATATCCTCAAAGCAACTATTTTTGCCTATATTTACCTTGAAAAATTTACGTATGAAGAAGTTTAATTCGCTTGGAGAGTTATTAGTTGATTATAGAGAATACAATGGTATTTCTCAAAATGAATTTGCCGACAATGTTAATGTAGATGTTAGAACGGTGCAACGTTGGGAAAGAGATGTAACTCTGGTAAAACCTGATAAGGAAGAAGAAATTGTGTTGGCAACATTATTGCCATATCAATTAATTAGAAATTTAAATGCTTCAGTTCCAATTCCAACATTTTATGATTTTTTAATTAGAAAATATTCTTTAACTCCATTAACAAATGAACTGCCTGATGCCGGTTGGTTTAAGGCCCAAATCAATATTAAAACCAATAGGCTTAGAAAAATTGATTTTGATTTTGATATAAAACATATAGTTCATTTTATAGAATCACAACATAACGACAACCATAATGTAAACAAGGAATTAATTAGAGCAGCTATTAAATTGTTGCCTGATTTAAATGTAGTGCTTACAGATGACTCGGGTTATTACGTTGGGCATTCTATTATTTTGCCATTAAAAGAAGAGACTTATTTAAAGTTGAGAAATAGAAAATTGAGAAAGGATGAAATTAGAGTTTCAGATTTAGTGAATCCAAATGATCAAAAAAGACCAATATTCTTCAATTATGATGTTACGGCAGATTGTAATGATAATATCTTTTATATAGTTTGTGATTTTTTAAGATATTTTAGAGATTTTGAGAAGGACTATTTGTTTTGCTCCTATACAGAAAGACCAGATAGTTTAAAATTGACTGAGCAAGTAGGTATTAAAGTGATTTGGGAAGATAAATTACGAATGGAAGAATTAGGAATTGATGTTGCTCCGAGGTTTACTGAGGGTAATTACAAAGAGTTTTTATCAGATTTGATCAGTTAACTTAAATAACAAAACTTAAAAAAAGCATCGCAATTGAAATAATGACTAATAAAATTTTAGATATTTTTATTCTCTTTTCAATGGAATATACTTCCATACGATCCGCTTCACTTAAATGTATTTTTCTCCCCATAGTATTTTTCTTTACCATTTGTAAAAATGGCTCTAAATAAAAGTTAGTCTTTGGGGGAGTGAACTTTTAAATCGTAATTTATAGTATTATTTCTATTCTCCTTTTTTTACAAATGCTTTATTCATTTGTTCATCCATTTCTTTTTTTATGTCTTTCGCTTTTATATAAATTCCTATTTTGCTTCTAATAAAATATAAAATAGCTAATATTATAATTGTGATTGGTAATGAATAAACAAATTCATATTCGTCATAATATTTTGTATCGTCATTAATTACACTGATAAATTGGAAAATATAAACCGAAATTGGTATTGCAATGGCGTGAAACCACCAATGTTTACAAGTTGTAAACCAAATTAATAAAAGAGAAAGAGGAATAAGTTTGGAAAATATGTTATACATAAAATACCTTACACTTTCAAAATAATTACTTGTAAAGGTCAAATTAAAAAACTCGTAAGTTTTTTCATCTGGAAAATTCTTATATAAGTAGAAAGCGTAAGGTATAAATAGCATAAAAGCTATGATCAAACTACCCGTTAGAAGGTGGCTTGAATCTTGCTTTTTCAATTGCTTGCTCTGATTCATTGTCGATGTTTGTGTTATTATTCACCACGAAAGATAGTGAAAAAACAGCTAACATGAGCAATCCGAAAATTAATTTTACTTTTTTCATTTTAGTAAGATTTAAGATTAAAGTAAGTATCAAATATAAGTTTATGGTACTTATTAGCCAAATAAAATCCTATCTAATTTAAAGGGGTTCTTTAATCAGAGTAACTAAAATGCTGTAAAAAGTCAGATTCGTCAACGCCTAAGCGCTAGCTCATGTCTTTTAAATTATTTTTATAATTTTTAATAATCGGAGGCCTTAAAAGCTGAAAATTAACAATTCTAGTCCTAAAAATGTAATGTTTTCAGAATCTAAATTAGAACTGTAAATTACAAATTCTCTCCGTTAAAAGTTGTAATTATAGGGACGCTCTTATGAGTCAAATGTACAAAAGTTTTTATAACTTGCAAATAGTTGTAGTAAATTCTTCTATTTAGTTTATCGAGAATGGAATTAACTGTATATGGTTGATTTTCCATCTCTTGCGAAACCTATAAGTTTAATTCCGAATTCTTTAGCAAAATCTATCGCTAAGGAAGAGCAGCCAGAAACGGCAATAATGGTGTTAATTTTAGCAATAAAGGCCTTGGTAACAATTTCATAAGAAACTCTTCCGCTAACCAATAAAAATTTAGCCTGTTTTAGTTGCTTCTTGTTTTTAAGTTCACCGATCACCTTGTCTACAGCATTGTGTCGACCAATATCTTCTTGGATAGACAATAATTCTAATTCATTATTAAATAAAGAAGCGGCGTGAGAAGCACCGGTCGATGTAAAGGTTTTTTGTTGTTCTTGCATTTTGGTAAGCATTATTGAAATTGAATTCCAGTTAATGTCTTTACCTTTTGCAAGAATAGCACCTGTTGTTTCTAAAGAATCTAAGGTTTGTTTACCACAAACTCCACAAGATGATACAGAAAGTAAGGTTCTTTTATTCAAGTAGCCATTCCCTAAATGATCTTCATTAATAGTTAAATTAATAATAGTAAAGAAATTTGGAGTGTCTTCAACTATTTCCAAGGGAAAGTTCTTATCATCTTTATAAATGTCTTCGGCATAGAGCAGACCACGAATAAGGAATTCATCCTTGCCTGGAGTTCGCATAACAACAGTGTAGGGCTTATTATTGATGTTGATCTGAAGAGGTGCTTCTAAAACAATAGTGTCAAAGATATATCTTGTATTAGCCCCATCAGATTTAACAGCTTCATATTTTTTAGTGGATTTTGACATTTATTCGATTTTTTCAAAATCAACTGCAACGACTTTATATTCTGGAGTCAATGTTTCTTTATCCCCAACACTTCCTGTAATTAGATTGATAAATACCTCAGGTTGATGAAAAGTAGTTCTTAAAACGCCTTTCTTCACATTTTTAGAGAACTTTATCGGAATATTTACGCTTCCACGATCTGAATAGATACGCACTGTTTCAGAATCTTTTATTCCCTTTTTAAGAGCGTCTTTAGGATTTACTTCTAAATAATCTTTATTTAAAATATGTTGATTATCAGTTCTTCTCGTCATTGTTCCTGAATTGTAATGCTCTAATTCTCTACCTGTTGTTAGTATAAACGGAAATTTTTGACCATGACTGACAATCTCTGGAGATTCTTCAAAATCAAAATTATGGAAAGTTCCAATTCCTTTTTTAAATTGACCATTTACATGCAGCATTTGCGTATCGGTTCCATCTTCTTTTATTGGCCATTGAAGTCCGTTTTTTCCAAGTCTATCCCAAGAAAGGCCTTTCATAAACGGAATAACATCTGCAATTTCTTCAATTACCAAAGCGGCATTATATGTAGCGCCAGTTGGTTGTTTATAACCAAGCTTATCCATTATGTCAATAATAATTTGCCCGTCTGGTTTTGAATTTCCAATAGGTTCTACAACCTTGTTTACGCGTTGTACTCTTCGTTCACCGTTGGTAAAGGTTCCATTTTTTTCAAAGTAGGAGGCTGCTGGTAATACGACATCGGCCAGTTCTGTTGTGGCAGTCATAAATAATTCTTGAACTACAATTAGCTCTAACTTTTCGAAAGCTTTAATACTATGATTTGTATTCGGATCTGTCATAATGGTATCTTCTCCCATTATATACAATGCCTTAATTTTGCCATCAATCGCAGCATCTAGCATTTGTGGAATTTTCAATCCTTCCTTTACAGGCATTTTGTCAATTCCATATTTTTCTGCATAATATGTTTGAATTTCAGGCTTGTTTACATCCATGTAACCAGCACCTTGATGTGGTTGCACCCCCATATCTGCTGCACCTTGAACATTATTTTGCCCTCTTAAAGGATTTAAGCCTACACCATTTTTTCCAATATTACCGGTCATCATGGCTATATTAGAAAGTAGCATTACTGTTTTACTTCCTTGAAAATGCTCAGTTACCCCAAGCCCATGAAATTCCATTGCTCTTTCTGCACTTGCATAAGCAATAGCCGCTTGTTTCACATCTTCATTAGAAACTCCGGTCAATTTTTCAAGTTCAGGAATATTTAAATTTGAGACATGCGTTTTAAACTCTTCATATTTCTCCGTATACGACGTAATAAAGTGTTCGTTAACTAGGTTTTCATTTATGATATGATATGCTATCATATTCAACACAGCAACGTTGGTTCCAGGTCTAATTTGCAGGAAATGTGTTGCTAAATTTGCTAATTTTGTTTTTACAGGATCAACAACAATTGAAGTTACTCCCTTCATAAATGCTTGCTTAATTTTGGCACCGGTAACTGGGTGTCCCTTTATCGGGTTTGCCCCAAAAAGAAAAATAGCATCAGTTTGTTTTAAGTCTTCAATAGAATTTGTGGCTGCTCCAGTTCCAAATGCTTGCTGCATTCCGTAAGCTGTAGGGGCATGACAAACACGCGCACAACCATCAATATTATTGGTTCCAACACCTACACGAATCATTTTCTGCATTAAGTAATTTTCCTCATTAGTAGCACGAGAAGACGAGATACCTCCGATACTATCCGGTCCATATTTATTTTTTATATGCAGCATTTTTGAAGCGATAAAATCATAGGCTTCCTCCCAAGTTACTTCTTCAAATTTTCCATTTTTTTTGATTAATGGTTCACGAAGTCTATCTGGATGGTCGTAGAATTGAAAAGCAAAACGCCCTTTTAAACAGGTGTGTCCTTCGTTTACTTCTGCAGTTTCTGGAGCTTGGATTCCTTTTATTTCTCCATCTATTACAGATACGTCTAATTGACAACCTACGCCGCAATACGTACATGTTGTTCTTACGGTTTTATCTGCAAGTAATGTTTTAGTTTCAAACTTATCCGTTAATGCCTCTGTTGGACAAGTCTGGACACATGCGCCACATGATACGCAGGCAGATTCATCAAAAGAGGTATCAAAACCTTTAATAATATTTGTGGCAAACCCACGTCCAGACATTCCAAGAATCATTTCACCTTGAATTTCTTCGCAGGCTCTTACACATCTATAGCAGTTAATACATTGTGCTAAATCAGATTTAATATATGGATGTGCTTTGTCTGTTTCTATATCTAAATGGTTTTCACCTTTTGGGTAGCGCACATCCGGAATTCCGATTTGTGCGATCGTTTCTTGAAACGGTGTTGCCTTTTTGTTTTCTTCAGGAAAAACCTTGTCCGATGGGTAATCCGTTAAAACCAATTCTACAATATTTTTCCGAAGTTTTTTAATTCGGTCCGTATTGTGGTAAATAAAGATACCGTCAGTTACTGGTGTATGGCAAGAAGCCACAGTTCTTGTTGGTCCGTCTTGTTCTCTTGCAATTTCTACAGAGCATACTCTGCAAGAACCAAAATTCTCTAATCTATCATCCTGACACATGGTCGGGATAGCGTTTTTATTCGTTTCAATACGTCTTACAAACTCTAAAATAGTTTCATTTTCGAGAACGGTATAAGCGGTATTATTGATAAAAGCTTTCATTCTAATAAAATATTAAGTTGTAAAATATTGATTTAATTCATCCGAGAAATATTGTAGGGCGTTTTTGATTGGAAGTGGAACTCCACCACCTAGAGCACATAAAGACCCAATTTCTAAGGTTTCTATTAAGTCGTCAAAAAGTTGACGATCTATCTTGTAGTTGTCATTTTGCGCTTTTTGAAGCATTTCCATTCCGCGATGCGATCCAATTCTACATGGGTAGCATTTACCGCAAGATTCATCTGCTGTAAATTCCATTAAATGTTCTAAAAATTGAATCATAGGGAAATCAGTAGGAATAGAAACGACGCTTGCATGTCCTAATAGAAATCCACTAGAACTAAACGATTCAAAATCTAAGGTCAAATCTTTAATTTTTTCTATAGGTAAAATTCCACCGAGTGGTCCACCAATTTGAAACCCTTTCAGAGAGGATTTGTAACCTTGTCCTAATTCTTCAAATACAGTTTGAAGTGATGTTCCCATTTCGACTTCATACATTCCTGGTCTATTAAAGAAACTATCTAACGATACTAATTTTGTTCCCGTAGATTTGTCCGTCCCCAGATTTGAATAGGCATTTCCACCATTTTCCAATATCCAATGTAGGTTTGCAAATGTTTCTACATTACTTAAAACAGTAGGTTTGCCATATAACCCATATTGAGCAGGGTAGGGAGGGCGAACTCTTACCTCCGGTCTTAAGCCTTCAATTGAGTTTAATAAGGCCGTTTCTTCTCCACAAACATACGAGCCTTGTCCTCTAATAATTTTAAACTTGAACGCATAAGGAATATCAAGCATTTTAAATTCTTCAATTGCATCTGCAATGATTCTGATCGAATCTGGGTATTCTCCCCTTATGTATAAAACACCTGTATCTGCACCTGCAATCAATCCAGCCATATACATGCCAAAAAGGACTTTATGCGGTTGGTGTTCCATCAAATACATATCCGAATAGGCTCCTGGATCTCCTTCATCAGCGTTGCATACTATATATTTTTGGATGTTCTCTTCCTTGTAGACAGCATCTAATTTAAACCAAAAAGGAAATCCTGCACCGCCTCTACCTCTAAGATTTGATTTTATTAATTCTTCAATTGCTTCTCTCTTTTTAGGTAGGAAATCAACTGATAAATTATAGAATTCTTGAAGATTTTTAATTTTAGAAGTTAATATGGGCGTGCAATTACTTTCTATATGATACTCGTTTTCTTGATTAATTTCAGAATTTAAAATTTTATTTAAATCAGTGCCTGATCCAATACTGAACGTCTTATCATTGTACATTAAGGCATTATTGCTATGACACCTTCCAACACATGCCGCATGACCGATATGCTCATCTTTAAAATGACTCTTTAATTTTGAAGAAACTTCTGATTGTTTCCCAGCGACCATGCAAGCGGTTCCCGAGCATACATGAATTTTTTTTGCCCTATTTTGTTCTCTTGTAAAGTCGTAAAATGAGGCTGTTCCAAAGATAACGGAGTCGTCTACCATAAATCGTTTGGCTAATTCTTTGAACTCTGATTCTGAAGTCTGTTTGCTAGATAGTTCAGCAATATTTTCGAATAGATTGTCATCTAAGCCTTTTCTTGAGGATAAAGATCTGATATTTTTATTTGCCATAGCGCGGTGATTAACTGCACTAAGTTATAAAATAAAAGAGTATTTAATTCTTAAACGATTAAAGTTTTTCACAAACTAGCACAATGTGTTTTCCATCTAAATTGGTTGTAAAAAACAAATAGTCCTTTCCTCCATCTTTTAATTTCGTTTTTTTTCTAATATCCATTACAGATTGAGGGAAGTTTCTAGTAGTAATATTTGCCTTTCCGGTAGGAATTAATTTTCGTAGTTGCTTTTTATCATATTGGATATTTGCTTTTATTTTAAACCTTCTTCCTGGAAAAGTAATCAAATTCTCTGAAGTGTATAAATGAGAATGTTGATGGAGTTTTGCAATTTGAAACTGATTTGAAACGTTTTGGAAACCACCAGATTTTAGTATGGCAGAATTTGGCTCGAATAAATACGTCAATGGCTGGCTGTAAACTGAATTTGACTCAATACTTAATTCAAAATTAAATGTTTGATTCGATTGTTTCAAAATATTCACAGTTTTTATATTTATTGATTCTGTGTAATCTTTTTCTAATAGAAATAATAATTCTTTTACTTCGTTTTTAACGGCTACAATATGAATCTCCTTAACAAATTCCAATTCATTAATTGCACTTTTTAAATCGAGAATAGGTGAAGTTTTAATTAAAATATTTGATGATTTTTTAAATAATGAAGATAAATTTTCAGGTACATCAGGTAAGCAGTCTTTAAGTAAAAACACCTTGCCCTTGACATCATTTCGTCTAGAAGGATCTATATAAATCCAATCAAATTTATTCGTTGAATTTATAACATATTCGATTCCATTTGTTGAAAAAGTTTCAATGTTTGAAACATCTAGTTGAGCATAATTATGTTTTACAATTTTAGACAAATTTTCGTTTAAGTCACAATGAATAACCGATTCGAATTTTTTAGAAAAGTAATAACAGTCTACACCAAATCCGCCTGTAACATCAACGATTGATTTTCCATTTATCAACTCCGACTTGTATTTGGCAGTCAGTTCTGAAGATGTTTGTTCAATATTTAATTTATTTGGAAAATATATCCCTGAAGCGTTAAACCAAGTAGGTAGTTTAGAACTACATTTTTTTTTCGATTCAATTTGCTCTACAATTTCTTTCGAGCTCACTTTTTCAAAATTTGTTCCTTTAAAGAGTATTTTGGATAAATCTTCGTTTAGGTTTTTTGAAATGTATTCTTGAACAGTCTTATGTAGTATTTGAAGATTCAAAAAGTTAAAATAGGTTTATTCTCTAATTTTTAAATATTTTTTGTCAAAGATTGAACAATCTTATTGTCAGCTAAGAATTCTTTTAGAATCACTTTTAAAACAGTATATGCAGGAACTGCTAAAACCATTCCTACTACTCCAAATAACAACCCACCAATGATAATAATTAAAAATATTTCGAGAGGATGTGATTTTACACTTTTTGAAAAAATTAATGGCTGACTAAAGAAATTGTCTATTAGTTGGGCAAACACATACCATATTAAAACCCAAATAGTGGTTGGTAATATTTCTGTCCTAAAGTCTTGCCCTAAATTACTGGTCATAGTTAGAAATACCATTAGCGCACAAGCAATAAGCGGACCTATATATGGAATTAGGTTAAGCAATGCGCATAAAAACGCAATTACAATGGCATTTTCAATTCCTAATACAGACAAAGAAATAGAATAAATTATAAATAGAATTGAAATTTGAAATACAAGTCCTAAAAAGTATCTCGAAAGTAAATCTTTTATAGTATTTAAAGATTTCTCAACTCGTTTTTCGTTTTTATCCGGAACAATAATTAAAATACTATTATGCATAATCTGGCTGTCCTTTAGAAAAAAGAAAGTAATAAATAACACTGAAAACAATCCGATGCTTAAGGAGCCAGCTGTGCTAATTATGGAATTCAGTAAAACAGGTAACTCTTTAAACTTTGAAACTAAATCAAGGTTCTTAAATTCCTCAATGATATTAATATTGTAGGCTAAGAAATACTCATTTAAATGATATGTTATTTTTTCGGTATCATTCATTAATTCATTGAAATTGAGTAAAGATAAATTGGCTCCTTGTTGAGAAATAAGCGGAATGAACATTCTTATTAATCCACTTAATAAACCAATAAAGAAAATCATTGTTACAACGACAGCCACTGTATTAGGAAACTTTAATTTAGTTCGTAAAAAAATAGTCATTGGTCGGGCAATAAGTGATAGTACTGCTGCAATTATGATATACACAATAACAGATTGAATAGCCCAAAGAAAATAAAGCAGTCCTGAAATACCAACCAAGACAGCAATGGCCTGTAGGATACCTTGTGAGATTGTTTTTGAATTCATACCGTAAATATAAGTTTTTTAAAGTTCGGTAATTCGATGTTGTGTAAATTCTATCAATTCTTTAAAGAAACTATCGAAATCATTTTTAAAATCTTGATAATGTTCTTTTAAATCGTTTATAGCAAGATTCATTTGTGATACACCTTTGGTGCGTCTGTTCATTCCATTTAAAACTTGCTCCATTCCCTCAAAATATTGATAATTATACAACCAATTATATCGTTCTAAATAGGGTAGCATTTCTTTTGTCTTTTCCGGAAGAATCTCATAATTGGTATGCAGTAATTTATAAAAGTTTGAAGAAAAGATGTCTAAAGGGATTGAAGAGAAGTCTAACCAGTTTTTAGCTAAAAAATGGTCATAAAACATATCTATAATTACACCATCATAATGTCTATATCGTTCATGCAATCTACGCTTGCTAATTCTTACAATTTTATGTTGATCGGTAAACGTGTCTATATTCCGGTGAAGAATGATTCCTTTTTGAATTTCTAAAGAGAAGTTTTTATACTTATTTCCTCTAATTGCATCTGCAAAAAAATTACCTAACATAAGGTCATTATTGTTATTTGATAGGTACAAGTGTGCTAGGAAGTTCATTAAGTGAAATTACAAAAAAACCACAACTATTTAGTTGTGGCTCTATTATTTTAAAGTGAATTTTACTTCACAAAACTATTAATTTAACATAACTGGCATTACCAACATCGTAATTTCTTCGCCTTCATCTGCGCCATCTATTGGAGTCAAAATTCCCGCTCTGTTCGGTAAAGACATTTCAATTAAAATCTCATCCGATGTTAAGTTGCTTAACATTTCTGTTAAAAAACGAGAATTAAATCCAATTTGCATATCATCACCTTGATAATCGCAATTTAAGCGTTCATCTGCTTTGTTAGAGTAATCAATATCTTCAGCAGAAATGTTTAATTCCGTTCCTGCCATTTTTAAACGAATCTGATGTGTCGTTTTACTAGAGAAAATAGAAACACGACGGGCAGAATTTAAAAATGAAGCTCTTTCAACAGTTAATTTATTTGGATTTTCTTTTGGAATTACCGCTTCATAGTTCGGGTATTTTCCATCGATTAATCTACATTCCAAAACAACGTTGTCAAAAACAAATTTTGCATTAGAATTATTATATTCAATAGATACATCGCTATCAGTATTGTTTAAAATACCTTTTAATATCGTTAATGGTTTTTTTGGCATTATAAATTCTGCAACTTCATCAGCAACAACATCTGTTCTAGAATATTTCACCAATTTATGTGCATCCGTTGCGACAAAAGTTAAACTTTGCGGACTAAATTGAAAAAAGACACCACTCATTACAGGTCTCAAATCATCGTTTCCTGCAGCAAAAATAGTTTTAGAAATAGCAGTCGCTAAGATACCTCCATTAATTACAGTTTTGCTTGGTGATTCTAAAGCTACGGCTTTCGGAAATTCTTCTCCACTAAAATAAGCCATGTCATACTTTCCTTGACTAGAACTAATTTCAATAGTACTATTGTCTTCAGTTTTAAAAGTTAAAGGTTGATCAGGAAAAGTTTTTAAAGTATCTAATAATAACCTAGATGATACAGCTATAGAACCTTTTGAATCAGATTCAACCTCTATAGAAGCACTCATGGTAGATTCTAAATCCGATGCTGTAATTTTTAATTGGTTCGTGTCTAATTCAAACAAAAAGTTATCTAAAATTGGAAGCGTATTATTACTATTTATAACCCCTCCAAGCACTTGCAGTTGCTTTAATAATTGCGAACTTGATACTATAAATTTCATGTATGTGTTTTTTTAGTAAGAATACAAATATATTCTAAAAATACGTGATATCGAAAAGAACTTATAAACATATTAACAATTTGTATTTAATCATTTTTTGTTGTGAAAATGCGGGTTTCAAAACTATTTTTAGTGATAAATTTAAGTGGTATTGGAGGTGGATTTTAAAAACAATTCAGTCATGCTTTTAATTCGAATCACAAATATATGTTAAGTTTATTTATGCTTTTTGATGAAGTCGATATTATACTTTAGATTTGTTTTTTACTAACACTACTTTTTTATGAATAGAATATTGCTCACTCTTTTCTTATGCATTCCATTTTTTTTATCGGCACAACAACCTCCAAAACCATCTTCTTCAGAGATTTATGAAGATATTAAAAAGTTGAATTTTTTGGGTACTGCATTATATATAGCAGCACATCCAGATGATGAAAATACAACCCTAATTTCGTATTTGGCAAACGATGTAAAGGCAAGAACAGGATACTTATCGTTAACACGAGGAGACGGTGGTCAAAATCTAATTGGTCCAGAAATAAGAGAACTTTTAGGAGTTATTAGAACACAAGAATTATTGCAAGCTAGAAAGACAGATGGTGGAGAGCAATTATTCACACGAGCAAACGACTTCGGTTATTCTAGGCATCCAGATGAGACCTTAGAAATTTGGAATAAAGAAGAAGTTTTAGGTGATGTTGTTTTGGCAATTCGCAAGTTTAGACCCGATGTTATAATAAACAGATTTAGCCATAAACCAGAATCATTTGGAAACACGCACGGGCATCATACGTCTTCTGCAGTTTTAAGTGAATTAGCGTTTGATTTGGCTGGCGATCCTAATAAGTATTCTGAGCAGTTAGTACAAGTAGATGTTTGGCAGCCACGAAGAGAATTCTTTAATACTTCAACTTGGTTTTATGGTGGGCAAGAAGCATTTGACAAAGCGGATAAATCTAATATGGTTGTTTTAGATGTTGGGACCTTTTACCCTTCCAATGGATTGTCAAATACTGAGATTTCTAGTTTAAGCAGAAGTATGCATAAGAGTCAAGGATTTGGAAGTACAGGTTCAAGAGGGGTTAGAAATGAATATTTAGAATTGGTAAAAGGAGATATGCCATTGGACGTAGATAATGTTTTTGATGGAATTGATACTTCTTGGAATCGTGTTGAAGGCGGAGAGGCTATTGGAAATATACTGAAGGAAGTAGAGGATAATTTCGAATTTCGAAACCCTAGTGAAAGTATTAGCAAACTTATAGAAGCATATCGCCTAATTTTGGATTTGGAAGATGATTATTGGAGGACTCAGAAGTCTAAAGAAATTAAGAAAATAATTCAGGCATGTGCGGGGTTATTTTTAGAAATTACAAGTTCTGAGCCTTATGCCACTAGAGGAAGTGAAGTAGATTTTAAAATAGAAGCAATAAATAGGAGTGAAGCGAAAATTACCTTAGGAACAGTTAATATTTTACCACTGTATGTTACCAATTACGATGGGGCCGAATTAATGGAAAATAAGCGTGTTAATATGGAACTTGATGGAGTGTTACTTAATGATATGGAATATACGAGTCCATATTGGTTGCAAGAGCCTGGAACATTGGGGATGTATAAAGTTGTAAATGAAGAATTAATCGGTTTACCAGAAACTCCAAGAACTCTGAAAGCTAATTTTAGTGTAAAGATTGAAGGATTCACATTCGATTTTTTAAAAGAAGTAGTCTATAAATATAACGATCCTGTAAAAGGAGAAGTGTATAGGCCTTTTGAAGTTATCCCTGAATTGTCGGCAAGTTTATCTGAAAAGGTGATGATTTTTCCAAACGAACATGAAAAAGAAATAAACGTAATTGTTAGAGCAAATGAGCCAGGAGTGAAGGGGAAAATTGAGCTCAATATACCAGAGGGATGGAATGTAAGTCCTCAATATTATGCATTGGATATAGCAACTAAAGGTGCGGAACAAAGCGTAACATTCCATATAACACCGTCTAAAGAACAATCTAATGGATTTATCTCTCCATTGATTAGTTATAAA
Organism: Urechidicola vernalis; assembly: GCF_031846385.1. Taxonomy (NCBI): domain Bacteria; kingdom Pseudomonadati; phylum Bacteroidota; class Flavobacteriia; order Flavobacteriales; family Flavobacteriaceae; genus Urechidicola; species Urechidicola vernalis. The sequence goes on along the minus strand of NZ_JAVRHV010000009.1, from coordinate 67,695 downwards.
GGTAAAAAGTTTAGTAATGAGTTGGTCGAGATTGATTATGATCATATTCCATTTCAATCGGTTTTAATGCCGTCTAAAAGCAAAGTGGTACGTCTTTCTATCGAGAAAAAAGGACAACTTATAGGCTATATTCAGGGGGCTGGAGATGATATTCCTGCTAGTTTACGACAAGTAGGTTATACGGTAATAGAATTGAATGACAACGAAATTAAAGCCGATAAATTAAAAGATTTTGATGCCATTGTGTTAGGAGTTCGAACTTATAATACAAGTGATAATGCAAAGTTTTATCAGGAAATATTGCATGAATATGTAAACAATGGTGGTACAATGTTGGTGCAATACAACACAAGCCATAGATTGAAAGTGGATAAAGTAGCTCCATTGCCAATTACCTTAAGTAGAGGTAGGGTTACAAATGAAAATTCTGAAGTGCAGATGCTAGCACCAGAGCATGAAGTGATGCAATATCCAAATGTGATTTCAGAGAAAGATTTTGATGGTTGGGTGCAAGAAAGAGGTCTTTATTTTCCTAAAGAATGGAGTGCAGATTATACGGCTATTCTAGGGATGAATGATCTTGGGAAATCTCAAGAAAAAGGAAGTTTATTAGTGGCAAAATACGGAGAGGGACATTTTATATACACAGGGTTAAGTTTCTTTAGAGAGTTGCCAGCAGGAGTTTCCGGAGCCTTTAGATTGTATACAAATTTGCTCTCCATTGGGAAAAATGAAACCGAATTAAATAAAAATAATTAAATTATGTCTGAAGAGAAACCACCAATTTTTAAATCTTGGAATCAGTTATATCTGTTTGTGTTATTATTTCAGATAATACTTGTTATTTTATTCACATTATTTACTAAAAAATACGCCTAATGCATATAGTAGACTGGACTGTTTTAATTGGAATTTTAGTGCTTATTGTTTGGTACGGAATATGGAAAACAAGAAATGTAAGAACAACTGAATCATTTCTTAGAGGAGAGCAAACGTTACCATGGTACACTATTGGTTTATCAGTTATGGCAACTCAAGCCAGTGCCATAACCTTTTTATCAACTCCAGGACAAGCATATGACGATGGAATGCGTTTTGCACAATTCTATTTTGGTTTGCCAATAGCCATGATAATTCTGTGTGTATTTGTATTGCCTAAATTTTACAATCTCAAAGTTTATACGGCTTACGAATATTTAGAAGGGAGATTCGATTTAAAAACGAGATCTCTTACTGCCATGTTATTCTTAATGCAAAGAGGATTAGCAGCGGGTTTAACCATTTTTGCACCATCCATTATATTATCATCAATATTAGGTTGGAATTTAAATGTAACCAATCTTTTGATAGGAGCATTGGTTATTATTTATACCGTATCTGGAGGAACGAATGCTGTAAGTCAAACCCAGAAACAACAAATGATTGTTATATTAAGTGGAATGTTTGTGGCATTTCTTATAATCGTTGCAAAATTTCCGCCGGACATTTCTTTTTCAGATGCCGTTGATATCGCGGGTAATATGGGGAAACTAAATGTGGTAGATTTCGAATTTGATTTATCTAATAGATACAATTTATGGTCGGCTTTATTAGGAGGAACTTTTTTGTTTTTATCTTATTTTGGTACAGATCAATCACAGGTTCAACGTTATTTATCTGGAAAATCATTAACACAAAGCAGATTAGGTTTGTTGTTTAATGGGTTGTTTAAGGTGCCAATGCAATTTGCAATTTTGTTTGTTGGTATCATGATGTTTGTTTTTTATCAATTTAATGATGCTCCACTGCATTTTAACAAAGCAAATGTGGAGGTTGTAAAGAGTTCAGAATACGCAAATGAGTATGCCGAATTAGAGACGGAATTGAATAATTTATCTGATCAGAAAAGAGATGCTATTTATACAGTTGTAGAGAATAAGAAAACAGGAAAAGATAATGTAGAGGCGGTTGCTACAATGAATGAAGCACTGAGTAAAGAGATAGATTTAAGAGATCAGGCTAAAGAATTGGTGAAAAAAGTTTCTGATAATGGAACGATAAAACTCGAAACTGAAGATTCTGATTATGTGTTCATAACATTTGTAACTACACATCTTCCAATTGGCTTAATAGGACTGTTGCTAGCCGTAATTTTCTCAGCAGCGATGTCTTCAACGGCATCAGAATTAAACGCATTAGCTACTACTTCTGTAATTGATATTTATAAAAGATCTTTTGTAAAAGATGGTAGTGATGAACACTATTTAAAAATGTCTAAGTGGTTCACTTTTGGCTGGGGAATTATGGCACTTATTTTTGCAACATTCGCCTCTTTGTTTGACAATTTAATTGAAGCCGTTAATATAATTGGTTCATTGTTTTATGGAACTATTTTAGGGGTGTTTGCCATTGCTTTTTTCTTTAAGAAAATTAGAGGTAACGCTACATTTATAGGAGCGATTTTGGGAGAAGTATGTGTGCTGTTATTGTTTTATTTAAATGAAATCGAAGTGATACAATTAGCATATTTATGGTTGAATTTAATTGGTTGTGCATTAGTTGTTTTAATGGCATTTATGATCCAATCATTATCTAAAAAACCGACTAAGTAAAATTAGAATGTTTAAATGAATGGATTGATTATAAGAAAAGCTGTAATTGATGATTTAGAAACCTTGTTGACTTTTGAGCAAGGTGTTATTTCTTTTGAACGTTCTTTTGATGAAACATTAGATAATGATCCTATTTCTTATTATGACATTGGAAAGATGATTCAATCACCAGAAGTAGAAGTTATGGTTGCAGAAATAAATAATGAATTGGTTGGATCAGGTTATGCAAGAATTGAAGAACCAAAGCCATATTTAAAACATTCTAAATTTGCCTATTTAGGTTTTATGTATGTAAAGCCAGAATTTAGAGGGGAAGGCATTAATAAAATTCTTATAGATAAGTTATTAGAATGGATTTCTTCAATGGGTATTGAAGAAGTACGATTGGATGTTTATTCAGAAAATAGTGGGGCTATAAAGGCATATGAAAAAGCTGGATTTACACCCCTTTTATTAAATATGAGAATGAGTATTTGAGTTGTTTTTTGAAAAGAAATTGTAAAGTAAATTTATTGACACATTTAATATTAATGTAAAAATTAAGATTTTTACCTTATTTTTGGATTAACGATAAAATTTTAGAATTAAAAAAAAAGAGTATGAAGAATTTATTTGTAAAAGGATTAATGTTAGGATGTATGTTTTTGACTTTAGTTTCTTGTAATTCAAACGGTGCTAATTCAAATGTAACAATTGATAAGGAGCAAATAAAAAAAGAAATTCAGGAAAGAGAGAATGAGTTTGCTGAAATTTATAACAGTGGTGAATTGAAGAATATTGGATATTATGCTGAAGATGCAGTAACATTTTATCCAAACATGAAACCAATTAGAAGTATAAAAGAAAGATTAGAGTTTTTAAAGTTAGATGAAGGAAGTATAAATAATACAAGAATCTTATTTACAACTTATGAAGTTTTTCCTTCTAATGATGGTAATCAAGTATTAGAAATTGGTTATTATACTGTTGTAGATTCTACAAACACTGCTATAAATACAGGTAATTACATGAGTCTCTTTGAAAAAAGGGATGGTAAATATGTTTGCCTTAGAGATATGAGTGCATCAGACATGCCATTGGATTAAATAATCTTAAAGAAAAATAAAAAAGAGATGCTGTTTTATTAAAACAGCATCTCTTTTTTATTTTTGATATGAAGATTAACGTCTTCTTCCACCCCCACCTGCTCTAGCTCCAGTTGGTCTAGATACACTAGGGCGAGTCCCCATAGTTCTTCCGGAAGATCTATTATAGTTACTAGGTGAAGTACTTCTATTACTATTCGTAGATCTATTTGTTGTTGATGCTCTGTTTGTCGTAGACGCTCTATTCGAAGTTGTCGCCCTGTTTGAAGTTGTTGCTCTGTTAGATGGACGAGAACCGGACTGTCCAGCGGTTTTGAAATTTCCGTTTTTTATATTGTTATTTACAGTATTTGAAGTGTTTCTTGTCTGTTTATTATAGATATTATAGGTATTTCGATTGTTAATATTGATATTAACGTTATTATGGCCGCCATGATAGCCATGGTGGTGGTGGTAATGATTATGTCTGTAAATTCCAATACTAATTACAGCAATAGGTCTCCAATATGGAGGGTAGTACCCGTAATAATAGGGTGGATAATATGGAACATACGCAGGAGAATATACATATTGTACTATAGGTGCAGATTGGACTACAATAACCTCAGTAGAGGCTTCGACATTAACAGTAACAGGATCTTCACCTACGTATGCAGGATTTGCAGTAATCGATTCTGTCGGTTCGGAACGAGGTTCAATTATGTAATCTTTGCCATAAATTTCCTCATCTCCAATAATCTGTAAGGAAACTTTACCCTCTGAATCTTTTGTTACCGATATTACAGCCACATCTTGCGTTTCTTTTTCACTAATTGGGTCTTGAAGAATAAATAGAAAGTTATCACCGTCTTTTTCGGTTGCAACTTTAATAAAGTCAACTTTACCATCATTATTTAAATCCAAATTAACAATTCCTGCTTTATCATCATTTAAAGCCTTTTCGAAATCTTCTATGGTTTTAGATTTTTGAAATAAATCTAAAACAGCATAGAGGTCAAGGTCATCTCCTGGAAGGCCTAGTAAAGGTTGGTCATTTTCAGTTTGAGAAAATGAAGAAAAACTAAGCAGACTAAACGCTAGTATTATAATTGCTAAAAATTTTGTTCTCATGGTATCTTATTTTATTTCTTGATGATTTGTAATCAAGAATTATTCCATTTTAATATTTAAAATTCTCGTTGTGAGGATGCTTATTATTTTTTACTAATATTAACTTGATGAGGATAAGGAATTTCGATTCCAGCTTTGTCAAGGGCAATTTTACAGTTTTCAATGGCCGCCGCCTTTACCGAATAAAAGGTCTCAGGCGTTACCCATAAAAACACTTTAAAATTAATAGAACTATCGGCTAATTCAGTTATAACCACGGAAGGCGCTGGAGTTGGTAAAAGGCCTTCTATGCCTTCAACAGCAGCAACAAGAACTTCTTTTGTTTGTTTAATATCTGATGCGTAATCAACACCTATTTCTACGTCTAAACGTAAATTCCCTTTTTCACTAATGTTTATAATGTTTCCATTAGATAAAGCGCCATTAGGTATATAAATTGTCTTGTTTCTAAACGTTCTTATTATGGTTGAGAAAATTTGAATATCCTCAACAAATCCTTCTTCCCCTTGTACATCAATATAATCTCCAATTTTAAATGGTCTAAAGAGCATTATAATTACTCCCCCTGCAAGATTACCTAACGCCCCTTGTAAGGCAAATCCAACACCTAAACCAGCAGCTGCTATTAATGCAGCAAATGAAGTTGTTTCTACTCCTAATTTAGAAGCTACAGCAATGAACAACATGATTTTTAGCACCCATCCAGATAAATTATGTGCAAACCTTCTTAAGGTTTCATCTACGCTTCTAGAAACTAAAATCTTATTCATTATTTTTAATATGATTCTAATGGCGTATAAACCAATTATAAGAATTGCGAGCGCTGCAAAAATGTTTACTGCAAAATCAACAATTTTGTCACTGTGTTTTTCAAAAAATCCAACAATTTCAGAATCGGCTATTTGTTCTCCTATTATTTCAGCTGTTTGTTCTAATTTATCTTGCATTATTTTGTTTATTTATTGATTATCTTCTTCTAGTACCCATGCTTCTAGATGGCATCGATCTGTTATATGATGGCCTTGATGTAGGTCTGGTGCTTGGTCTAGTATTTGTGCTTGGCCTTGTATTCGGTCTAGTACTTGGTCTAGAGCTAGGCCTAGAACTAGGATTGTATGATGGTCGAGTAGAAGGTGAAGTTGGCCTAGTTGAAGGCCTTGTTGATGGTCTTGACCCTGGCATTGTACTTGGTCTTGTAGATGGTCTTGTGCTTTTATGAACCCGCTCTCTAGATGACGGTTTCCAACTTGGTGAAACTTTATTTCCTGTGGTGGCCTTGCCGTCTCTTTTATTTTTGGTGTTTGCTCTATTATTAGTATTTGCTCTATTGTTAGTTGTAGCGGCTCTATTGGATAAACCCTGTTTATTGGTTACACCTTTGTTTCTTTTTTGAAATGAATTATCTGGTCTTGTTACAGCCAAATCATTTCTACGGTTATTCACGTTAATATTTACATTGTTATTAATTCTAACATTTGCTCTATTGTACGAATGGCGATGGTGTGCGTAAGTACGCGCATGATATCTGTAGTTATGAATAGCAATGGCCCGCCAAGGTCTGTAATATGGTGGATAGTAACCCCAATAGAAAGGAGAATACCATGGTCTAAAAATTGGACCCCAAAACCAAGTAAAAATAACAGGAGCCGTAACATAAACTGGTTGAACAATATAATTTGTTCCGTACATATATACATCTCCAACTACCTGTACTTGCGTATCTCCCTTAGAATCTTTTTGAACATCGATGGTACAAACATCTTGAAATTGGTCTTTACCAATTACTGCTTGAACCGTAACAACATGGGTGTTTTTATCGGAATTACTAACAACCCTTAAGTAATCTACCTCGCCATCATCATTTAAATCTAAGTTGGATAATTTTTCTTTTGGATCATTTAATTTATTCTCGAAATCTTCCAAATCCTTTGAATCTCCAAAGGCCGCTGCTACTGCTTCTAAGTCCAGATTTTCACTAATATCTTCGCTTGCAGCGGTAACCGTAGTGGTATCTTGAGCGTATATTGTCACTCCTAGAAATAGGAGCAGCAGAAGACTGAGTTTTTTCATAATTTTTTGTTTTATAAAAACAATATTTTTCAATATTTGTTCTTGTTAAAGCAAATATACGTAATTCAGTTATTATTTTTATTTTTCAATAATGAACTATCTACTAGTGAACTTACTATTTAAAAGACCAATTAAGATACTTGTGAAAAGGTAATAATAGCCCCAAGCTGAGGTAAAAATACTACCAATAAGAAAACTTTGAATGACATAAAATGACGGAAAAAGTGTTATTCCGAAAGCGAATCTGAACGTACTTGTGAATTCCAACTCTTTAATAATGGGTTGTACTTTTTTCCATAATAACCAAGGAATAAGACTATTTGCAATGAATAAAATACGAATTATTGAGCTTGATTTATTTTTATATGTAGTTGTATTTGGGTTTAGGCTAAGTGTTTCGATTTTTATATTCGTAGCAATTGGGTCCAGAAAGTCAGCATTATCATTATTTAAAGCATTTACAATTTTATCATAATTATTTAAATCTTCAATATGCGTGGTAAGCACTTTCATTTCATTTCTTACAACTTCTTTGAGTTCATTGGTAGAAGTAAAAATATCATTAGGATTCCAAAATTTCTTAGCATCAATTGGTTTTCCATAATATACCGAGCAAGAAGCAGGATGGTCTAGAATATGATCATAGTTAAGACCTACTGGGACAATTTGAATTTCCATTTCTGGATATATCTCAAAAGTACCAAACAAAATTCGTGTAAATCCTTTACTAAGCACACGAATTCTTCTTGCCAAATTATGTCCTCCTTCTGGAAAAATTAAAATGACATTATTTTTATGTAAAAGATTGATACATTTATTAATAATGGCAATGTTTTTTGGAATTGTATTCCAACCATCTCTTACACGGTAGATTGGAATCATTTGAACGCTGTTAAAAAATCTAATGATTAATTTTCGTTTAAAAACACCTGCACGAGTTAAGAAATGGGTATTTCTACCATTGGTTGTACCAATTATTAAAGGGTCAATCAGTGCATTTTGATGGTTAGAAACAAACATTACAGCACCTTTTTTTGGAATGTTTTCCTTACCTACAACATTGATTTTTTTATAATAAAAGAACAGCCCAATTCGGATATAGTTCTTAACAATTGTTATCCAAAGTTGCTTCATTTAGTTACTTGTTTTTTTACGCCCCCAAAAGGCAGCGAGTACTAGTCCGGAAACGATATCCCAAATTCCCCAAAAGGCAACTAACAGGGCCATGCCACCCAAATCTTCAAAAAAAGCGAATACTAAAACAAGGCCTAAACCTGAATTTTGAATTCCAGTTTCTATAGATAGTGTTTTTTTATTCTTAAAACTGAGACTCATAATTTGCCCAGCATAATAACCTTGAAGTAAACCAATGATATTATGAATTAAAACAATAAATAAAACATAGTGAATATGATTTAAGAAAATATCGATATTTTGAGAAAAGGCGATAACTATTAAAGCAATAAAAACCATTACCGATATTGGTTTTAGAACTTTCATTACTTTTAAGGCTAAGTCCTCTTTCCAGCGTCTAAAAGATATTCCTAAAACAAGCGGTATCCCCAAGATTAGCAATACCAGTTTTACAAGTTTCCAAGAATCTAATTGTACCGATTGTAAAATTTGAGCCGTGGGCTCATGAAGATTACTCCAAAACTGAAAATTTAAAGGTGTCATTACTAGGCAAATGAGTGTAGCAAATGCAGTTAAACTTACCGAAAGGGCCGCGTTTCCTTTCGCCATTTGTGTCATAAAATTAGAAATGTTACCTCCTGGGCAGGCCGCAACTAAAAGCATTCCTAAAGCAATACTTGGTGCTGGGTCAATTATTTTAATAAGTAAAAAAGTGACTGCAGGAAATAATATGAATTGTGATATAACACCGGTTAATACAATTTTAGGACTATGTATAAGTCGTTTAAAGTCATCAATAGTGATTCCTATGGCAACCCCAAACATTATAACAGCTAATGCAATATTAAGTACCCAAAGACCGTCTTCATTAAAGTTTATCCGAATTGCATCGAGGTTTTCATTCATGTAGTGGTTCTTAATTTTGAGTAATATACACCAATTTTAAGAAACGAAGTTGTTTAATTAGAAAAAGCATATTGCACAATATTGGCACCCATTTGTAAGGCTTTTTCTCTAGTGCTCTCGGGATTATTATGTACAGATGCATCTTCCCAACCATCGCTTAAATCAGTTTCAAAGTCATAGAAGCATACTAACCTTCCATCAATAAAAATTCCAAAACCTTGCGCAGGTTTGTTATCATGTTCATGAATTTTAGGTATTCCTTTATCAAAACTATACGATTGATGATAAATAGGGTGGTTGTTGGGTATTTCTTCAAATTCTGCATTTGGAAATACCTTTTTCATTTCTTTTCTGATGTATGGATCCAACCCATAATTATCTGATATATGCAAAAAACCTCCTGATGTTAAATAATTTCGTAGATTTTCTATAGCAAAATCTGAAAAATAAACATTCCCATGCCCAGTCATAAATACCAATGGATAATTAAATAAATCTATGCTTTCTACTTCTACTGAAGTTTGATTGCTGGATATTTTTGTTTGTATATTATTATTACAATATTGAATCAGATTAGGCAGTGCTGTAGGGTTAGAGTACCAATCACCACCGCCGTCATATTTTAAGGTTGCCAATTCTTGCCCAACGGTTGATGAACTAAAAAGTATTGAAAAAATAAGTATAAATCTTTTCATTATTTTTCGTTTAATATCGAAACGCTATGCGCAGCAACTATACCTGCAGTTTCAGTTCTTAATCTACTTGCTCCAAAAGTAACAGGTTCGAAATTTTTGCCTAGTGCTTTTTCAATTTCAGCAATTGAAAAATCACCTTCAGGACCAATTAAAATTGTAATTTTATTTGAGCCTTGTATAACCTGTTTTAGAGTTTTTTTATTCGTTTCTTCACAATGAGCAATGAGCTTATCACCTTCTATTTCCTTAGAAATAAATTCTGAAAATGAAACTACATCATTTAATTTTGGTAATCGAAATTTTAATGATTGTTTCATAGCAGAAATGATTACTTTATCAAATCGCTCTTTTTTAATCACCTTTCTTTCGGAATGTTTACAAATAATTGGTGTGATTTCATCAATGCCAATTTCCGTAGCTTTTTCTAAAAACCACTCGTAGCGATCGTTGTTTTTAGTTGGAGCAATTGCAATATGTAAATAGTAATTCCAAGGTTTTACTCGCTTTTCTGAATTTACAATATCTACAAGACATTTTTTTTCATTGGGAAGTACAATTTCTACAGTAAATAGATCACCTTTTCCATTGGTAATATTTAATTGGTCTCCTGTATTTTTTCTGAGAACCTTCACAATGTGTCTGCTTTCAATTTTATCAAAAGTAAATTGAGCATAATTATTTGAGATATGTTCGCTGTAAAAAAGTTGCATTAACTAATATCTTGTCTATAAGTTCTTCTTCTTTTATGAATTAATGGATTGAAATCTTTCCATAATAAATGGATCGCTTCATTCTCGTCTAACTCAGGTGTTCTTATCAATCGTTTAATTCCTCTTGCTTTACAAGATTTATAAAATTCATCAAAAATTATCGCTGTAACTCCTTTGTTTTGATATTTTTCATTCACCCCTATAAGATAAAAAATAATTTCATCAGATTTTTTTCTAGCCTGTAAAAGATGAAATATTCCAAAGGGATATAACTTTCCTTTTGCTTTTTGCAATGCTCTAGAAAATGAAGGAAGCGTAATAGCGAAAGCAATCATTTTATCATCTTTATCCATCACAAATTTTATAAAATTGGGATCTATTAAATGAATGTATTTCTTCTTGAAATAACTTTTTTCATCTTCAGAAATTGGAACAAATGAGGACAATGTTTTGTAGGTATCATTAAATAAATCAAACATCTCATCTACATAGGGCATTAATTCATCGGTGCTTGTAAATCTTTTTGCAGTTAATTCAAATCGTTGAGAAATTAATTTAGAAAAGCGCGTAAATTTAGTTGGGTCGATATCTTTAAATTCGATGATGCTTTCTAGCCATTGTTTCTCCTTTTTAAAACCTAAAGTTTCTAAATGCGTAACATAATAAGGGTGATTGTACCATGTAATCATAGTGCCCAAATAATCGTATCCTTCTATTAAAACTCCAACTTTGTCAAGATTCGAGAATCCAACAGGGCCTTCAACGAACTCTAAATTATTATTCTTGCCGATTTCATGAACTCTATTTAATAACGCTTTTGAAACTTCTATGTCATCAATAATATCATACCATCCAAAACGCATTTTTGAAATTTTTTGGGTATTTACCTCAGTCCAATTAATTATGGCAGCAACACGACCCACAATCTTACCACTTTTATAAGCGAGTAAAAACTTGACTTCTGCATGTTTAAATACAGGGTTTATGTTTTTATCTAGACTTGCCAGTTCATCATTTATAATCGGCGGCACCCAGTAAGGATGGTTTTTATATAATGAAAAAGGAAATTTAACGAATGCTTTCATTTCCTTTTTAGAACTAACTTCTTTTATCAAAATCATTTATTTTTTCTTTTTAAACAGGCCAAAGAGCCCTCCGTTTTTTTTAGGTTTTCCACCTTGGTTCGATTCAACTAATTCATCTTGATGCATATCTAACCTCCAAGAGGCACCGATACTCGCAATAAACCCAGCCTCATCTGGATTTAAATTTGCTCTAACTGCTGCATCAAATTGTAAATTTCTAGAGTACAAATAAGCAGCTCCAGTTCCAAGTTGAAAATCGTTTCTATATTCGGTAAAATCACCCTGATTTTCGACAAAAATAGACCATAAATCATTCATGGCATAGGTCATCGTTAGAATATATGAGTATACTGAATAATCGGTGGTTATTTTGTCTGCTATTAAGTTTGTTATAAGGTTTAGTCTAGGAGTAAAATCGTTCTGCAAAAGGATGGCTGCTTTAGGACTTATACCACTTTCTTTATAGTCTTCGCTTGATAAATTGGTATTTAGCCCTAGGTAAACCCCAACAGAGGGTATCCACCTGCTTTTGTCGAATTCAGTTCTTTTTTTCCAACTTCTTATTTCTTTAGACTTATCTGCAAATTCCTTTTGGTAAATCATGTATTTAGCACCAACAGTGAACTGGCTTATTCCACTAATTTGAGACGTAGAACTTAAAACATTATTGAATTGAAGGTCGTTTTGCTGATAGGTAAAATTTAAATTAAATTCCAATTGTTCCATAAATTTACCATAACGCAAAAACAAATTCGTTCCCATAGGATTTATTCTTGCAAAGGTTCTATCGGAATCACCTTGTCCATAAAAGAATCCAGTTTCAGCCTGAAATACATCTGTGCCTACTCCATATGGGCTTTCAGAATTACCGGGTCTTTTAGAGTTAATAATATCTGTGTATTGCGCCGAAATTTGTTGCACGGATAGAACAAAGAAAATGACGAAAAAAAAGTTTTTCATAACGAAGGGTTAATTAAAGTCAAATATAAGATTTTATCATTGTAAACGTTTTAAGTTCTATTCAAATTGTTATTTTTGAAATAAATTTTTAGACAATGATGCAGGAGGCAGAAATCACTAGTTTTTTACGAACAATTTTCATTATTGTTATTGTATACTATGGCCTTAAAATGATAGGTAAATATATGGCACCCATTATTTTAAATAGGGCTGCTAAGAAATTTGAAGAGCGCGTAAAAAATCAACAGCAACAGAAGCAACAGCCAAAACAAAATGTTGGTGAAACTGTTATAGATAAGAATCCTAACCAATCCAAATCTTCGAATAATACGGTTGGAGAATATGTTGACTACGAAGAAGTCGATTAATATTAATTAAGCAATTAATTTAAATGAATTTTAAAAAGCTTATTCCCTATGCAGTAGCAATTGTAATTTTTGTTATTGCATCTTTGGCGTATTTCTCTCCGGTTTTGCAAGGAAAGAAAATCCAACAAAGTGATATCACACAATTTATTGGATCTTCTAAAGAAATTGTTGATTATAGAAAACAACATGATGAGGAGCCTTATTGGACAAATACTTCTTTTGGAGGAATGCCGTCATACGTTGTAAGTACGTATTACCCATACGATTTTATTAAAAAACTAGATAGTGTAATTCGGTTTTTACCAAGACCGGCGGACTATTTGTTTCTGTGTTTTGTAGGTTTTTTTGTTTTATTATTGGTGTTAAAAGTAGATTGGAAGTTGGCTATAATCGGAGCGCTCGGATTCGGATTCTCTACTTATTTTATCAGTTTATATGCCGCTGGGCATAACGCAAAAGCACATGCAATTGGTTATATGCCTTTAGTGCTTTCGGGTATTTTATTAGTGTTTCAACGTAAATATTTATGGGGGTTTGTTGTGACCGCCTTAGCCATGTCACTTGAATTAATGGCGAGTCATATTCAGATGACCTATTACTTAATGTTTGCTGTTATTATATTGGGTATAATTCAATTTATAGAAGCATTTAAAAAGAAGGAATTACCTGAGTTTTTTAAAGCAATTGGAATTTTGGTTGTAGCCGTAATTATTGCGGTGGGGACTAACGCTACAAGTTTAATGGCGACCCAAGAATATGCGAAAGAAAGTACACGAAGTCAAAGTGAATTAACTATTAATCCTGATGGATCTGAAAAAGAGAAAACATCGGGCTTATCTACAGAATATATTACTGAATATAGTTACGGACAATGGGAAACATTTAGTTTGTTTATTCCAAGATTTGTTGGTGGTACAAATGGTGAACGCGTTGATGAGAGTCAGTTACGTGAATTTTTACAAGATGCAGTTAATAAAGGATTAAATCCTGGAGATGCAAACTATTTAATGCAGGTGTCTTCAATGTATTGGGGTAAAATGCCATTTGTTGCTGCGCCGTATTACATAGGAGCAATATTCATTTTTCTGTTTGTACTTGGACTATTTTTGGTAAAAGGGAAATATAAGTATTGGTTACTTGCAGCAACTATTTTCTCGATTCTTTTGAGTTGGGGGAAACATTTTGCCTTCTTAACCGATTTCTTTATCAATTATGTGCCACTTTATAACAAATTTAGAGCGGTGGCGTCGATACAAGTTATTGCAGAATTGTGTATTCCATTGCTTGGTATACTTGGAGTAAAAGAATTACTAGCAGATAACTTATCTAAGGAGGAGAAATTAAAAGGATTAAAATTAACGACTTTTATTGTGGTTGGTTTGGCTCTTCTATTTGTGGTTCTAGGAACAAGTTTATTCTCTTTTGTAACTCCAATAGATGAACAGATTGATGCTCAGGTTGCAGGGTTTTTAGATGCCATTGTTGCCGATAGGCAGTCGCTTTTCAACGGCGATGCGATAAGAACGTTAGGTTTTGTTGCCGTGTTGGCTGGGTTAATCTGGATGTTTGTTCAGAATAAAATTAAAGAACTTGTTTTTGTAGCAATATTAGGTGTTCTTATTGTATCGGATTTAGTAAAAGTGGATAAGAGGTATGTAAACGATGCGCATTTTACTTCGGCAAGAAAAGTTAATAAACCATTTAATGCTTCGGCAATTGACAAGGAAATTTTAAAAGATAAGGGAACATATAGGGTTGCTAATTTAAATAGAAACCCGATGGCCGATGGTGTAACACCATATTTTCACAAATCCATTGGAGGCTATCATGCTGCAAAACCTAGACGTTATCAAGAATTGTATGATTTTCATATGGCTAAGGGAAATCAGGAAGTATTTAATATGCTTAATGTAAAGTATTTTATTAGTTCTGATGATTCAGGTAAAGAGATTTTGGAGCAAAGTGATGCTGCAAACGGTAATGCTTGGTTTGTGAATAAAATAGGGTTTGTTGATAATGCCAATGAAGAAATAAAGGCATTAGATAGTCTAAATTCTAGAGAGATTGCAATTGTAAATAGCGCTCAGTTTTCTAATGTCGTAGATGGTAGAGATTTACGTTTTAGTAAAGATTCTTTGGCAACAATTCAATTGACAGACTATAAACCAAACTATTTGAAATACAATTCAAAAAGTAACATGGAAGCCTTCGCGGTATTTTCTGAGATGTATTACAAGAATGGGTGGAATGCATACATTGATGGTAAATTAGTTGAGCATATTAGAACGAATTACATATTGCGTGGTTTGTTTGTTCCTTCAGGAGAACATACTATCGAATTTAAATTTGAACCGACTGTAATTAGAAAAGGGAATACGATTACGTTAATATCATATACACTTTTATTAATAATTCCATTTGGTTGGTTTATGATTGAAAAAAGAAAAAAAAATGTACAAGAAACTACCAAAGAAACGGTATAAGCATACCATAGAATTTCTACAAGAGGTATTGCCAGCACCGGCCACTATTTTAGATTTGGGTGTGAGAAACCCATTTAGTGAAATAATGGAATCTTATGGTTATACCGTGATCAATACAGAAGGAGAAGATCTAGATTTATTGCCTGAAATTGTTAGGAAACATAAAGTAGATGCTGTTACAGCTTTTGAGATTTTTGAACATTTAATTGCCCCGTTTAATGTATTAAGAGAGATAGAAAGTACTAAGATAGTCGCTTCTATTCCTTTGAACTTATGGTTCGCAAAAGCCTATAGATCTAAAACGGATAAATGGGATAGACATTACCATGAATTTGAAGATTGGCAATTCGATTGGTTGTTAGAAAAATCGGGTTGGGAAATTAAGAAAACATTAAAATGGACTAGCCCAATTAATAAAATTGGTATTCGACCAATTTTAAGAAAGTTTACTCCAAGATATTACGCCGTTTATGCTGAAAAAAAATCTGATTGATGAGAATCGGGATGATTTTAGACAAACAGTTTCCACCGGATCCTCGTGTGGAAAATGAGGCGATTTCTTTAATAGAAGCAGGGCATCAAGTATTTTTATTCTGTTTGTCTTATGATAAATATCCGTTGCAAGAAAAAGTTAACGGGATTAATGTTTGTCGGTTTTCCTCTTCTAAATTAGAGTATAAGTTGTCTGCTTTGGCTTATTCTTTTCCATTTTACTCCAAGATAATGGAAAAGAAAATAGGGTATTTCCTAAGCGAGAATAATATCGAAGTTATTCATATTCATGATATTCAAATTGCCCAAGCAGTTTTTAATGCTAATAAGCAATTTCAGTTGCCTACTGTCTTAGATTTACATGAGAACAGACCAGAAATTATGAAGTTTTATCCACATTTAAAGACCTTTCCAGGGAAATATTTGATAAGCCCAAAAGTGTGGAAAAATAAAGAAGAGGTGTTTGTAAATAAAGCGAAAAAGGTGGTTGTCGTAACCAATGAGGCCAGAGAAGAAATCTTAAGTAGAACACATATTGTTTCAAATGATATATGTGTTGTTCCAAATACAGTCCGAAAGGGATTTTTTAAAGCCCCTAAAATTGATGCTAATTTGGTAAAAGAATTTGATAACAAGTTTGTATTGCTTTACATTGGAGATACAGGGGATAGGAGAGGACTTTCTACAGCCATTGCCACTTTGCATAGTTTAAAGAATGATATTCCCGAAATTCTATTGGTAATTGTTGGAGCAAGTACAAACGATTCTAATTTACTGCAACAAGTTAAAGACCTTAGTCTTGAGAATTATGTTGATTTTAGAGGATGGCAGGATGCATCTACCTTTGCTAGTTATATAAGTTCGAGTGCTATTTGCATATCACCTTTGCATCAGAATCGCCATCATGATACAACATATGCAAATAAAATATTTCAGTACATGAGTTTTGGAAAACCTGTTTTAGTGAGCGATGTTAAAGCACAAAAGAATGTTATAGAACATGCAAATGCGGGTTTAATTCATAAAGAAAGAGATAGTGAAGATTTTGCATTGAAAGTAAATGAACTTTATGCAAATGATGGATATAGAATAAAGCTAGGTGAAAACGGCAAATACTTTGTTCAAAACGAATTTTATTGGGAAAAAACTTCGAAAGAATTGATTAAATTGTACTCAGATATAAAATCTTGAAAGTTTTAATTCTTACATATTATTGGCCACCTGCTGGTGGTAGTGGCGTTCAACGTTGGTTGAAGTTTGTTAAGTATCTGAGAGAATTTAACATTGAGCCAGTTGTGTATACGGTTAAAGATCCTAATTATCCGTTATTGGATTTTAGTTTACAAAGCGATATTCCAGAAGGAGTTGAAGTTATTCAGCAACCGATTTGGGAGCCTAATAACTTACTTGGTAAGAAGAAGCAGACAAGTGCAGGTTTTTTAGATAAGAACCCGAGTGTCATTGGTAAAATCATGCAATATATCCGTGCTAATTATTTTATTCCTGATGCGCGTAAATTTTGGATACAACCTTCTGTAAAATATTTATCAACGTATTTAAAAGAAGATCCTGTTGATGTCATCATTTCTACAGGTCCACCACATAGTTTGCATTTAATCGGCATGCAATTAAAAGAAAAATTAGGTGTGAAATGGGTTTCTGATTTTAGAGATCCTTGGACAGATATAGATTACTTTCATCAATTACCGTTAACTCATAAATCGATTCAAAAACACGAAAAACTGGAGCAGAAAGTTTTAGAAAATTCAGATGCTGTTTTGGTTGTTGGAGAAACGATGAAATTAAATTATGATAAATTTAATGACAATATTTATGTTGTAAGCAATGGATATGATTCAGCCGAAATAAAGGGCGAAAACAAACTTGATAAAGAGTTTTCGATCACTCATATTGGTTTAATGAATAACGATAGAAATCCGGAAATACTTTGGGAAGTTTTAAATGAATTAAAGACTGAAGTGAATGGGTTTTCTGAAAATTTAAATATTAAATTGGTAGGAAAGGTTGCGCAAAGTTGTAAGGTAAGTATTTCTGCTAATGCATTAGATGAAAATGTTGAGTTTGCTTCTTACATTCCACATTCTGAAGTGCAAGAAATACAACAATCTTCACAAGTATTGCTTTTGGCAGTAAACAAAGTGCCAAGTGCCAAAGGAATTATAACAGGAAAGATATTTGAATATCTATTGGCAAAACGGCCTATTTTAGCAATTGGTCCAACCGATGGTGATTTGGCGCAAATTCTTGAAAAAACAAAAGCCGGAACTATTATTAATTTTGAAGAAAAGAGATTGTTGAAATCGACTATATTAGATTTGTATACTGCATATAAATCAAATACGTTAACTTGTAATTCAATTGGAGTGGAACAATATCATAGACGAAATTTAACGCAACAATTGAGTACAATACTAAAAGAACTTTGATGAAGAAAATTGTTACTATTTTAGGAGCAAGACCACAATTTGTAAAAGCAGCCGTTTTAAGTAGAGTTATTGCTTCTCATAAGAAAATAGAAGAGGTCATTGTGCATACTGGTCAGCATTACGATAATAATATGAGCGAAGTGTTTTTTACTGAAATGGAAATTCCTAAGCCAAAATATAATTTACAGATTAATGGATTAGGGCATGGTGCAATGACTGGGCAAATGATGGAGAATTTAGAGGAGATTCTATTCTGTGAAAAACCAGATGCAGTTGTGGTTTATGGAGATACCAATTCTACAATTGCTGGGGCACTAACTGCAAAAAAGATGCATATTAAAGTTGTTCATATAGAAGCCGGTTTGCGCTCATTTAACATGGAAATGCCCGAAGAAGTAAATAGAATTCTAACAGATCGAATTTCGGATTTATTGCTTTGCCCAACGGATACAGCAATTGAAAATTTAGATTCTGAAGGCTTTGAAAATCTTCCAATAAATGTTGTGAAATCTGGCGATATTATGAAAGATGCGGTGGATTTTTATAGTAAGACATCTGGAGAAAAATCTAGTATTATATCGGATTTAGAATTGGTTAAGGATAATTTTGTTTTGGCCACAATTCACCGTCAAGAAAACACGGATGACCTTGAAAAATTGAAAGGTATATTCATTGGGCTAGAGGAAATTTCGAAAAAAAAGCAAGTTGTATTACCATTACACCCAAGAACAAGAAAAATATTGAAACAAAACAATTTGAATTTTGATATTAAATTTATTGAACCAGTTGGGTATTTCGATATGTTGGAATTATTGAAGAATTGTAACTTGGTTGTTACCGATAGCGGTGGACTTCAAAAAGAAGCATTTTTTAATAAGAAACATTGCTTAATTGCAAGGGAAGAAACTGAATGGGTAGAACTTGTTTCAAATGGATTTGCTATAATTGTAGGAAGTAATCCTAAAGAGATGAATGTATCTTTTGAGTTGTTCCAGAATGTAAAATCAGATTTTAGTTTAGAACTTTATGGAGATAAAGTTGGCGATAAAATTCATTCAGAAATAATTCAACTTTTAAGCAATTAAGATTTGGGAATTGTATTAAGTCAGTCAATTAGAAATACCTTAATCCTAATTCTAGGATTTACTATTGGTGGCATTAATACCATTTTATTATATACCAAATTTTTGTCCGATGAATACTACGGACTCATTATATTTTTACTTTCTACTTCGGTTTTGCTACTTCCATTATTGGTTTTTGGAATGCAACACTCTGTGGTAAAGTACTTTTCATCGTACAAAACAAAACAAGATCAAGATTCCTTATTAACCTGGTCATTGATTATTCCGTTACTTGTAATTATTCCTCTTGGAATATTTGGTGGATTAGCATATGAAACTATAGCAAAATTTTTATCGGTAAAAAATGAATTGATTAAAGATTATACATACCTCATATTTTTTACAGCCATTTTTATGGGCTATTTCGAAGTCTTTTATTCTTGGGCTAAAGTTCAAATGAATTCTGTTTTTGGAAGTTTTATAAAGGAGATCTTTGTCAGAATTGGTGTTACAGTTTTACTTTTTTGCGTTTATTTTAAGTGGTTGAATCCAGAAGAATTTATCTATGGCGTTGTATCGCTATATTTTGCGCGTATGTTAGTAATGTTGGTTTATGCGCTGTCAATTTATAGGCCAACATTGACATTTACGAAACCAAAAAATTTTGTGGAGATTTTGCGATATTCAATGTACCTGATTTTGGCAGGTTCAGCGGGTTCTATTTTATTAGAGATTGATAAGTTTATGATTCCGCAAGTAGAAGAATTAGCAAATTTGGCATTTTACGGAGTGGCAGTATTTATTGCATCTACAGTTGCGATTCCCAATAGAGCCATGCAGCAAATTACAAATCCTATTACGGCAAAGGATTTGAATGAGAATGAATTGAGAAAAGTAAAAACGTTATACAAACAGAGTTCTATAAATTTACTTGTAGTTGGTGGATTGTTGTTTTTACTAATCAACTTGAACATTAACGATATTTATAAAATTATTGGAGAGGGGCAATATGCAATTGCTATTTCTGTTGTTTTGATAATATCGTGTTCAGAATTATATAAGTTGGCTTTAGGAACAAACGGTGCAATTCTTACGAATTCAAAATACTATAGAATGTTCTTTTATTTTTCATTAGGAATGGCAGGAACGGTAATTGTCTTGAATCATTTTCTAATTCGGCTTTTAGGCATAAATGGAGCTGCTTGGGCAACCTTAATGACAGTTGTTGTTTTTAGTACGATTAAGGTTTTATATTTAAAGCGTAAATTAAAGATGCAGCCTTTTGCTAAAGAAACGATTTATATTATTGCCGTCATAACCGCAATATTTGGAATTTTTTATTTTGTAGACTTTCCGTTTATATCTATTGTAAATATTGGGTTAAAAAGCGCAGTTGTAATTCTATTGTATGTAATTATAGTATATAAGTTGAGAATTTCTAAAGATGTTAATGAATTGATTAATCAGGTGATTAAAAAATAATTTAACGTCTAATAAGACTAAAATGACCTTTACGACTTCTTACTTCACCATTTTTATCAATTAACTGAGCGGAGAACCAATAATCATCTGCAGGTAATTTCACTCCATTATAATAACCATCCCAGCCTTGTTGATTGCTATTCAACTTTGTGATGATTTTTCCGAAACGATCATAAATATAGATGATAGAAGCACTATAAAAATTTTGATCTATTCCTAAAACTTGCCATGTATCATTATGTCCGTCATCATTAGGAGTGAAAAACTTTGGGTATCCAATTACTGATACTTCAATTTCTGAAATACCACACCCATTTTTATCATTAATATAAATAGTGTGTATACCTGGCATAACAAAATCAAAGAATGGTTCGTCTTGGTAAGGACCGTAACTATCGTCTAGCGAATATTCATAATCACCTTTGCCTAAATTTTCGTTCTCAGTGCTAATGGTAATTGTGTTGTTGTCCGAGTCGTCTACAATGGTAATATCGTCGTAATCAATTTTTGCTTGTTCTGAATATACTGCATAAATTTCTTTTGATCTTGAGCAACCAGATCCATTTGTTTTTGTCAATGTAACAGTGTAGGTTCCAGAAGTCGAAATATCGATGCTAGTAGCATTTGAAACAAATGCTCCATTTTCATCAGTCCATTCGTACTCTAAAACTTCAGAAGGGTCATCCTGGTAAACATCTAATGTTATGGTTGAGTTTGGTCCAGATTCACAAATTATTCTTGTTGAATCAACAGAGAATTCAGGTAATTCATCAATAATGA
The DNA here is from genome assembly GCF_031846385.1 of Urechidicola vernalis. NCBI lineage: Bacteria > Pseudomonadati > Bacteroidota > Flavobacteriia > Flavobacteriales > Flavobacteriaceae > Urechidicola > Urechidicola vernalis. Next base: position 46,233 of record NZ_JAVRHV010000009.1, on the reverse strand, counting down.
AATCGATGCTGTTTGTTACTGGGCATGTTCTGTTTGCTGGATTTGTAACCACAACATTAATAGTTTGAGGTTCAGTTGTAAAATTACTAGGGAAGGGGCTTGTAATGGCGTTTCCATTAAGGTCAAATAAAGGGTTCATGGCAGCATCGAAATAATTTATTTCCATACCAGATTGGGCGCCAATAGTTGTTTCTAGATTTGAAGTATCAAATTGTGCAAGTAATAAACCGTCGTCTGGATTCGGGTCGCAAATAGGAGAGATTATTACAGTATTATTTATTGGTAATAAATCAACTGTAAATTGAACTGTATTACTATCGGTACATGCACCATTGGGATCGTTAGTACTGTTGTTGGTTAAAGTATAATGGACGGTTTGAGAAACAGTTAAAAAACTATTTGGAAATGGACTGTTGATGCCGGTTCCGATATTGTCGGTTAGAGGATTACCGCTTGCATCGAAATAATTAATTGTAATAGTTGATGGGTCTTGACCGTTTAAGATATCATTTTCTAAAGTAGATGTGTTAAAAAGGAAAACTCCATCTTGGTCATTATCACATTCTTTATATTCATTTATTAGCGTTGCAAACGGCAAAGCTTCTACATTTATTAGATTTGTAAACTCTTGCAAGCCTAAACAGTTATTTCCTAAATCACTTTTAACTCTAACCCATATACTTTGTGCTGTTGGAGCGTTCGTATTTTGATGAGTACTAATGTTTGTAATTTCATTCGTTTCAAGTTCAGCATCAAGTAAACTCTCGAAGAAATGTACAGAAACATTAAATGTGGAAAAAATAGTATTTGAAATGTGATTTTGAATTGGACTTAAATCGAAAGTTGAAATACCGTCTCTAATGTTCGTTCCATCATCACATTTATACATTGGTGCTGGATTGTAGTTTGAAAGTGCGGCACTTGATGGATTAACTTCTAACGAAATGGTTTCTGTTCTATAGCATCCATTTGGATTTTCTATTCGTATCCATACCACCTCAGTTACAAAAGGATTTGTGTTGATGTAACTTGCTGAATTTGTTATTTGATTGATTCCGTTTTTTGCATCAACTAACGAATTGTAAAAGGTAAACGTTAAGTTTTCAGAAATATAATTGGGGTTAATTTCTTCTTTTATACTTGGTAATTCTAAATTAAAGGATGCAATTCCGTCATTGGAAGCATCATCGCATTGCGCGTATAAATTTGGTGTGCTTACATTGGGCAATTCAAAAACTTCTACTTGAAATGATGTATCTGTATAACAACTTGGTTCTAAATTATTTGAAACTATAACATATATTGTTTGTAAGTTTCTAACCGAGTTTTGGAATGAGGTAGGTGTCAATATTTCACTTGCCACAGTAAGGTTTGAATCTGTAAAATAACGAAGGTTAAAATTTGTCGAAGATTGACCGTTTAAAATTTCAGTTTCTTTTTGTGTTAAATCGAAAATGATAATTCCATCCGTATCGTTTCCAACTGAATTGTTATCACATTTTCCTAGATTAGAAATTGAGGAACTGTCGAGTGGAAAAGGGCTCTCAAATACCTGAAGATTGAAAGATGTTGTATCAAAACAAGTGGTGTTTAGTGTGTTCTCAACTCGAGCATAAATAATAGCATTACCACTTTCGTAAGGGCCTGAAATTGGATTTAAATTAAGATCTGCGTCGTTTTGTGAACTATGATAAGTAATAGACATTGTCGGATCAGCATTTATTACTCCATTTTGATTGCTTAAAATAAAAGGCATGGTGCCATTATTATCGTCATCACATAGGATCATATCTGACGGTGTTGCGGCAATAGGAAGTTTAATAACGGATAATTCAATTTCATCGGAATATAAATTACAACTATTGCCAGCTCGGACAAGAAGTACCCGATATTTAGAAGTGTTTAACATTAAAGGACTTGCTCCAATAGTTAGGGTATTCGATTGTACCCCTGAATACAAAGCGTCATTAATTAGAGGTGTCCAATTTATTCCGTCAGTAGTTGTTTCCCATTGATATGAATCCGCTGTTGAAGAATTTATCGTAATAATAGCATTTGACAATTCACAAACTTCAGTATTTATTGGTTGTAATTCAATTAAAATAGGTGCAAAAATTAGATAATCTGCATTTGGTATAGTGTAACCATTGGAAGCACTTGTTACAATACCTTTTGTATTGACTGTTATCGTAACATCTCCTAATAGACCATCGTTATTTACGTCAGAAAAACCTGCTTCAAAAGTGTCAAAACAATTATCACCATCACTATCTAGATCTAGGTAATTGAGTATTGTGTCGGTGTCCGTATCAAGAACTGTATAATTAATAATACCACTATCTGGAGACGTTTCTAAAGAGTCTTCTAAACCGTTAGATCCTACCGTTGTTGCGTTGGAGCCATCAATGACACCGTCAAAATCGGAATCTAAAGCGTTGCCTACAGACTCTTCTATATCATAGATTCCGTCATTGTCACTATCTAAATCCAAATAATCCAAAACTCCATCTGTATCAGAATCAATTGGAATTCCATTTATATCGAATACATCATCTAAACCATTATTATCAATGTCTGTATTGCTTAAATTAAGTAATAAACCTTGGTTTTCAATTAAATCTGTTATGCCATCATTATCGCTATCATAATCTAAACTATCTTCAATTCCATCTGAGTCAGAATCTAGTTTTACACAAGTAGCAGTAATTTTAAAGGCCGCTTGGTTTGTTGAGGTTTCTGAATTATTTATATGTGTATAATTAAATCTATCAATGCTATCTGCTAAAAAAGAAAACGTCCCAGAGCCTATTGGCAACGAAGCGTCTTTTAATTTAAAGCGTATTTCAAAGGATGAGACTTGCGTTACTCCAGTTTCAAAAACACCATCATAATTAGTGTCTACTAATAGTTGATCATCAGGATCTAATAAAGTCACAGTTCTTGTATTTGGCACCTGAATCACAAATTCTTCATCATTAGTTAAAAGTCCTGAACCAAGTGAAGTTGAAGTTGCTTGTTCAAACCTAAGATTTAAATTTTGATTAAAGACTAGGTCATAGTTTAGGCTCGATGTGGGAGTGCCATTTTTACTGGGTATTTCACTTAGAAAACCGCCATCTGTTGCTCCTTTAAACGGAGTAGAAGATGCGTTACCTATAGTTGTAACAGTTCCGGTATAAGTATAGCCACCAATGGGAATGGAACCACCATTAATATTGGATAAGTTGATGTTTTGGTCTCCATTAGATTCCTGACAATTTAATATTCCATCATTGTCATTGTCCATATCAATATTATCTATGATTCCGTCGTTATCTATATCGTCAGGGCAAATACTTACAGGCACTGCTAAAGACTCAAGCGTTAAATTTGAGCAAGTGAGTATGCCTATGAGTTTGTACGTTCCTGATTGAGTTGGGGTGTAATCTACGGTGTTAATTCCGGTTGCTACATACCCAGTTCCATCATCATAATACCATTCAAAACTGTCAAAATTAGCGGCATTTGCTACTGAAAGTGTAATGTTAGGTATGCAAATTCCTAAAGAAACAAAAGCCGCATCAAAATTTATTTCAGGTGGCGTTGGGAATCCAGAATAAAAACTACCTGACGTAGCAAACCCGTTATAGTTGTAATATGCACAATACAATTCATCATCGCTCTGAACAGAAATATTGCCAGACAAACCAGAGACTTTATATGTGATGTAATCTGAATTACCAGTAACACTGCTTGGCCCTACAGAAGCATAACTACTAATGGGGTTATTGTTTATTGTTACTGTTGCTCCTGTTTTTGTAACAATTGATAATCCTCCAGAATAAATCGTATTTCCAATACTTTCTATTTGAGCAATATTGTCTAGGTTTCCTCTAGTTTCGCAACTTAGCGGAGGCACAAAAAACATTCCTTGGTTTGCTTCTCCACTTCCTCCAAGTCCTTGATATGCAAATACAGGTTCTGAAGTTTCTACATACATATTTCCTAAGGAATTGTACTCATTTCCTTCAATAAGATGATAGTCACCCGCATTTAGAGTTATACCGGTAGAAACTCCGTTAATATTTATAGTTGTATTATCGCTATGGGCAACGATTAATACATTTTCCCAATTGTCTGAACCATCTCCGCGCACAAAGATGTATTCGTTCCCAACTTTAGATAAATCAACTATTTGGTCAATCCCATAATCTCTACCTCCGCCATTATGAAAGCTTCCATTCGCAGAGCCGCAATTAACAACAATATTTTTGTCAGAAGTTACAAGGGTTCCAATAAGCCCATCCCGGTTAACAGAATTTTCAGAACTATTTGTTGCTAGAATATAACTTTCACCTTCATTTAGAGTTATCGAAATTGGTGTTGTTCCGGTATAGTTTTTTATTGAAATTCCAGTTGGTAAATCGCTAAAAGATACAACGGTATTATCTTCAGTTGCCATTACCGAAACGAAATTTAAGTAATTAGTTCCAGCATTTTCATTTGTAAAGCTTCCTACTCTAAATGTTGTGCCTAGGGCTGTTAAACCTTTACTGACTAATGCGCCAGCTTGAGCACCTCCGCCGGCTTCCATTCGTACAGAAACGTAGATTACGTCTTCGGCTTCTACTATGTATCCTTTGTTATTGGTAACCGTACTCGTGGTACTTGAGGGCATAAAAAGTTGTGAACTACCATTTCCAATATAAATTTCTTGAGGAGAGGTGTTTGATACAATTCCTGTAATGTGGTTTGTAGCTGGTTCACCAATAGGAATTATAGTATACGTAATGTTAGCTGCACTGGGAGTTGATAAATAAATGTATTGATCTTCTGGATTGGCATTGCCAAATTCAGCACTTGTTAAGGGGGGGATATAATGTGTTTTACTCAATTGTCCATTTACCTGAATAAATGCGACTAAAAAAAAGACAATTGAAAATAGAACTGTAAACCTTGTGCTGGTCATTAAATATTTTTTTCTACAACTATTAAAATGTAATTTAAAACTACAGTTTATAGTTTAATTCTTAAATGTTCTTTTTGTTTCAATTTTTTTGAATTCACTTTGTTGGAAAAAACTAAAAATGAAGTCTAAATAAAATTTAGACAAGTTAACGGAACAAACGTTTAAATATCGAAAAAAAATTAACGCCTTATCATACTGAAATTACCTTTTCGCTCTCTGGTATTACCGTCTTTATCAATAAGTAAAACACCGAACCAATAATCGTCTGAAGGTAATAATTTACCATTATATAAACCATCCCATCCTTCACTTTTAGGATCAATTTTGTCCAAAATTTTACCAAAACGATCGTAAATGTAAATAAGCGATGTTGGGTAAAAATTTTCATTTATTCCTAGTATTTGCCAAGTGTCATTTACACCATCATAGTTTGGTGTGAAGAACTTAGGGAAACCAACAACCGATATTTCTAAACTTGCAATACCGCAATTATTCTTATCTCTAACATATATTGTATGAATACCAGGCGCAACCATTTCAAAGGTAGACTCATCTTGATACGGACCAAATTCGTCATCTAATGAAAATTCATAATCACCTATTCCTAGATTTTCATTTTCGTTATTAATATGAACTGTGTTATTGTCTGAATCGTCAGTAATTGTTACATCTTCATAGGATATTGAGGCAATATTAGATTCTGAAACAGTTACCGTTCTTGCGTCAGAAATACAAGTATTGCCAGACGAAGTTGTATAACTTGCAATAACAGTATACACGCCACTTGAATTCACAATTGCAGTCGGTTCAGTACTAATTAAATCTCCATTGGCATCCGTCCATTCGTAGTTAAATGCTCCGGAAGGATTTAAGGTTTCTAATGTTATCGGAGGTAAATTAAGGCAAACTGTGGCTTCAGTTATAACTTCGAATTGAGGCAAAGGTTCAACGATTAATGTTACATGATGTCCGTTTCCTAAACAATCATTTCCTAATGAACTATCAGCTCTTACCCAAATTTCTTGCATACCTGGACTGTCGATATTTTGATAAGAAGAAGGATCTGTTATTTCATTAATTTCACTCGTTGCATCTGCTTCATTTTGATAGTAGTGAACATCAATATTTACAGGGAAAATAGCTTCAATTTGAGCCGTTACACTGCTAAAATCAAATGTTGCTATGCCATCGTTAGTATCCTGCCCATCATCGCAATTGTAAAATGTTTCTAAAAAAGAAGCAGGAATTGCTGATGGTTTTACTACTAATTCAAATTGAGAAACTCTAAAACACCCGTTTTCATTTTCAACTCGAACCCAAATAGAATTGTCAATGTTTGCAATTTCATTCGTGTAATTTATTGGGTCTATAATTGCATTTGAATTATTTAAAGCGTCAATGTTTGATTCGAAATAACTAAAAACTTCGGTAGTAATGTTTGTAATGATTTCAGTATTAATCTCAGTTAAATTAAAAGTGTTAAATCCATCAAAATCGTCATCACATTGCTCTAGAACAAATGGAGATGGGTTTATAGATGGTAATAAATTTACTTTTAACTTAAATAAATTCTCAGAAAAGCAATTTGAGTCAATTATGTTGGTAACTTTCACATAGATGGTTTGCTCACCATCAGAATCGTTTAAACTTGGATCGTTAAAGTAACTGGTAATATCATCTCCATTAATTGGTGTGGAGTTTTCTGGAATTTGGTTTGAATAAGTATTGTCGGTAAAATAACTTATAGAAAAATCACTTGGATTTTTTCCGTTCAATAGTTCAATTGCTTTCTCAGTTAAATTAAAACGGATTATCCCATCGGAATCTGTTCCGAATGAGGTGTTGTCACATTCAATTATAGGGGCAATGTTAGTTGGGGTTACCATGTCAAATAGCGTAACCGAAACTTCCAATCGATCAAAACTTTCGCAGACACCATCATTTTGAGATGCGTAATAATACTGGCCATCCAAGAGCAAGTCAGAGGCTAATAATAAATTACCACCTGTAGCGGCATCGTACCATAAAATATTGCTTCCTGTAGCTGTTAAGGACGCAATAGTTGGGTTGTCAAATTCACAAAATGTTTGATTTTGATTACCAGTAGGAGCTATTGGTGAGTTTACAGTAACTTCAACAGTTTCTCTTATAGGGTTGGTACAATTATTTGTCGATACCTCTGCGTAAAAATAAGTTGTAGATATAAGTGGTCCTGTCGTAAATGCATTTCCAGTACCTAAACTAACACCGCCAGTAGGAGAGTCAAACCAGTTTATTATACCACCAGATGATGGGGTTGCGTAAATGTCTCCGGTGCCATTATGACAAATAATAGACCCGGATGTTTGTATAATAGTCGGTATTTCATAGATGGTAGCGTAAACGGGAGTTCTTTCTCCAGTCGTACATCCAACAATTGAAGTAGACACATAATAAGTAGTTGTATTTACAATATCAGGTGTGGTAAATATTGTGCCAGTTCCAACCAAATTTCCCCCAGTCGATGCATCATGCCAATGAATTGTTCCGAAATCTGCGGTTGCCTCTAGGTTAAGTATACCATTTCCGCATCTTTCATTAGAAGTTGTAGATGTTATTGTTGGAATTCTTATAGTAGTACTTGCTGAAATATTTAATATAGGGTCGCCTGTTGACCCACCATATTCAACTATATATCCTTTGGGTTGATAATCTCCTGTTGATGCACCTGTATTACTTAAATCGTTCCAGGCTCCTCGTTTACCTATATTAGGGGCAGTGATATGCGCATAATCTTCGTCTCCGGCCTGATTAGGTTCGTTGTAATTCCAATTGGCATAATTTGGAGTAGAGCCATTGGATAGACCGTTCCAAAAAACAGTTCCCGCTTCCGGGCCGGTAACCCATTTCCAAACGCCTTCAGTTTGCGCATCACTTCCGCCAATCCATCCTGCGCCAGAGGCTTGTTCTCCAGATAATTGTGCTTCTTCCGCAGATGTAATGGTTGCTAAATATCCTTTTAAACCAAAGTATGTTCTAGAAGCCGCTTCTGTACGTGCATTAGTCCATGTAATGCCTTGCGAAGGAACAAATTCATAGAAATGATCTGTTAAAGGTAAATAGTTTGCATCTCCTATAGTAATTGAAAAATCACGATCGTTTACAGATTCCGTATTAGTTGTAGAAAACTGAACACCTAAAATGGCAGCAATTAACTCAGGGTATGGAACATCTGCTCCTGAAACTCCGTATAATTTTAACTTTCCAGTTGTATTATTCCATTGTGTGATTATTGTTGGGTGTGTGCCAGTTAAAGTTAAGATGTCATTGTTTTGCTCATAGCCACTAGATATTTGAACATATAAGGCTTCAATTCCTGCATCATCGGGATCGTTGATAATAAATTCAGTTGCAATATTTATAGTCTGACCAGGACAGTACTCTTGATCTCCAGTAGCATATAAATTAGGTGGTATGTTAAGTTGAGCCTTAATAGGAATGCTAAAAAGCCAAATTATTACAAATAGAAAAAAGAAATTAATTTTAGATCCCACACATTAAAATATCTGTGTAAATGTAAAGAATTTTAATCGCAATTTTTTCAATAGAGTGGCATTGACTGTTTATTTTAGAGTTTGATAATTTATCAAGGAAGAAATTAAATAAAATGAATAATTTTAAGAGATAGATTTAACTGTAAATAATTATTATATTTACATCTAACATTGAACCAGCCAAAAAATATTTTATGATTTCAGCGATTGAAATGAATTTGCACAGAGGTGTGAAATTATTAAACTCAATTTCTAACGAACAATACTCCAATACATCAATCGCTCCATATTATTCTAGTATAGGCCGACATATGCGTCACATTTTGGATGTATTTGATTGTGTTTGTGAGGGTTTGCCAAACTTAAAAGTTGATTTAACCGCGCGTAAGAGAAATGAAATTGTAGAATTGGATACTGCAGAAGGAATCATCTATTTTAATCAAATTTTGGAAAAATTAGCAGAATTGAAATCTGCAGATCTTGACCAATTTATAACTGTTATTGATGATCTTGGGCTTGGAAAAGTAGAGCAAACGTATACATTAGGGGGTTTGTTAATTCAGACGCATAGTCATGCCATTCATCATTTTGCTAGTTTAGGGTATATTATTTCACAACTTGGCATTCAGATTCCCGATGAAGATTTTGGTTTTAATCCAACAACTCCAAAAGAAAAGTCTTTAGCGAGTCAATGAATGTAATCTTTTTGTATATCGTTTAAGATTTACTAAGTCTTTTAGAAATGAACTTGTTTTGGTATAAGGGAAATGTAAGATGAAATGATTTGTCTTTGCAATTTTATAAATGGTTTTCCAATGTGTAGCAATGGATTTTACCGCTTTAAAATAGGAGTGAGTCGATGCGTCATAAATATGAGTTGGTTCTGAAATAATACCGTTGATTTCTAAAATTTTATAGTTCTCTCCATTTAATAAATCATCAAATTGGTTGTATTTAATATCAATGCGACCGTAATACCAGCCATCAATTTTTTTATTTAAACTATCAAATGACTCCTCGAGTTCTTTGGATATAAAATCATTTCCATTTATAAATCGAGTCCCTTTACAATGGTTTCCGATGGTGTTTAATATAAATTTTTCTCCATTTTTTAAAATCGAATGTAAAGTATTTCCATGTAATTCTTGTAAAAGATTTAAATACAATCGGGCTCTTTTGTCTTCTGTAATTAACTCTTCAATACTTTTTTTTCCGGTACCTGTAACGGTTAAAAACTCCTTAAAAGTAATGGAAGTTATATGTCCTTTTTGTTCGTCCGGTATTCTATAATAAAAAATGCCACACTCATTTGGAAGATCTATGAATTCTTGAATAATTACTTTTATCGGATATTTAAGAAGATACTGCTCTAATTCTTCTCTTGAATTTATTTTTTTTACGAGAAGACCTCTAAAACCAATATCTGGTTTTGCAATAAGAGGAAAATTTAGGTGCTCTTGTTTTATTTTTTCTAAAACCGTTTCTATTGGTTCTCCTTCGCATATTAGGACAGTTTTTGGTCTTAGACGTTCAGGAATCATTTTAATTGTATCAAATTTAGATTCCATTCCGTTACCTGAATTATAAATCCCAGGGTTTACGGCACTATAAAAAACAGGGCTTTTAGCTTTTACAGCCAAATAGCATGCATAAGGAATATTAGGTAGGTAGAACATGTATGATGGCCAATACTCCCAATGTTTAAGTTTGTATAAAAACGTTTTTCCACTCATTATTTGGCGAACAGGCCTTTTAATATTGTCCTAACTCCAATAAAACCAAGAACGATTGCTACCAAACAAATAATAATACCAATTCCGGTGAAAAGATAATTGCCTTCATTTGCAGCTCTAAAACCAATAGTTAAGACAAATGGTCCAAAAAACATCAGCGGTAAAGTAATTGCTAAATATTTGATTCCAGTTACTATTATTTCTTTTTTATTTGACATTGTAGTTGTTTATTGCGTTACGAACACTTCCGTATTTTAATAGTAATTCATTAGCAATCGAGGCTTCGATTTTTAATTCATCCATTATCATTTCCGTCCCTCTGTTCACTAGTTTTTCATTTGATAGTTGCATATCTACCATTTTATTTCCAACTACTTTTCCTAATTTGATCATTGTTGCAGTAGAAATCATATTTAGAATTAATTTCTGAGCAGTTCCCGCTTTCATGCGAGAACTTCCAGTTACAAATTCAGGACCAACAACACAAACAATCGGAAATTTTGGAACAATTGCTAAAGGACTTCCTTCATTCATTGTTATACTTCCTGTAATAATACCTTCTTTGTTACATTTTTTTAATGTTGATATTACATATGGAGTTGTTCCAGAAGCGGCAATTCCAATAACGACATCATTTTTATTAATGTTTTTTTCATTTAGATCTATCCATCCCTGGGTAGTAGAGTCCTCGGCGTTTTCAACGGCTTTTCTAATCGCTGTATCTCCTCCAGCAATGAGTCCTTGAACGAGTTCATGTGATACGCCAAAAGTAGGTGGACATTCAGAAGCATCTAATATTCCTAAGCGGCCACTAGTACCTGCTCCAATATAAAATAGTCGCCCTCCAATTTTAAGTTTTGAAACAATGATTTCAACTATTTGTTCAATTTGTGGAATTATTTTAGAAACTGCTTGTGGAACGGTAATGTCTTCTTGGTTTATATTGGTTAATAGTTCATTAACCGACATTTTTTCAAGATGATTATAATGTGATGATTGCTCTGTTGTTTTTGTAAAACTCATATTTTCAAAGATAAAAAAAAGCCTCAATTTGCATTGAGGCTTTTTAGTTTATTTAAGTAACGATTAAAAATTATCAATCGTATTATTTAATGTTGCACTAGGTCTCATTGCTGCACTTGCTTTTGAATCACTTGGGAAATAGTACCCTTCTAGTTCAACTTCATTTCCTTGAGTGGCTAACAATTCTTGAGCAATAGTTGCCTCATTCGCTTTTAGGGTTTCAGCTAAAGGTGTAAATATTGCTTTTAATTCCTCATTTTCATTTTGATTTGCTAATGCTTCGGCCCAATACAATGCCATATAAAAATGACTCCCTCTGTTGTCTATCTCATTTACTTTTCTAGACGGAGACTTATCAGTATCTAATAATTTAATAGTGGCTTCATCTAAAGTGTCCGCTAAAATTTGCGCTTTGTCATTTCCGTTCTTTTCAGCAAAATGCTCTAATGAAACGGCCAATGCTAAAAATTCACCTAAAGAATCCCAACGCAAATGATTTTCTTCAACAAATTGTTGAACGTGCTTTGGAGCAGATCCACCCGCACCTGTTTCAAACAAACCACCTCCATTCATTAATGGTACTATTGATAACATTTTTGCACTTGTCCCAACTTCTAAAATAGGGAAGAGGTCAGTGTTGTAATCACGTAATACATTACCTGTAACAGAAATAGTATCTAGACCATCTTTAATTCGATCTAAAGAGAATTCAGTTGCGTCAACAGGAGATAAAATTCTAATATCTAAACCAGTTGTATCATGATTTGGTAAATAGGTGTTTACTTTTTTAATCAATTCAGCATCATGTGCTCTATTTTTATCTAACCAGAAAATAGCTGGAGTATTTGTTGCTCTCGCTCGGTTTACTGCTAGTTTTACCCAATCTTGAATTGGTAAATCTTTAGTTTGACATGCTCTCCAGATATCACCAGCCTCAACATTGTGTTCTAATAAAGTATTTCCTTCTTCATTTACAACTTTAACAACTCCTTCCGTAGCAATTTCAAAAGTTTTATCATGACTTCCGTATTCTTCTGCTTTTTGAGCCATCAAACCTACGTTAGAAACAGATCCCATCGTTGTTGGGTCAAAAGCGCCATGTTTCTTACAAAAATCAATAGTGGATTGATAAACGCCAGCATAAGAACTATCAGGAATGACTGCTTTTGTATCTTGAGATTCTCCATTAGCATTCCACATTTGTCCTGAATTACGAATCATTGCTGGCATAGAGGCATCAATAATTACATCACTTGGTACATGTAAGTTGGTAATTCCCTTGTCAGAATTCACCATTGCTAATGCAGGTCCATTATCAATACACGCTTGTATGTCTGCTTTAATTTCAGCTTCTTTATCTGCAGGTAAATCTCCTAATTGTTTCAAGATATTTCCTAAACCATTGTTTGGATTGGCACCAATTGATGCTAAAGTGTCTCCGTGTTTTTCAAAAACATCTTTGAAAAAAGTTTTTACCACATGACCAAAAATAATAGGGTCTGATACTTTCATCATAGTTGCTTTCATGTGCAATGAAAACAAGATTCCATTTGCTTTTGCATCTGCAATTTCCTTTTCGATAAAAGATACTAAGGCCTTTTTACTCAACGCCGTAGAATCAATAATTTCACCATTTAGTAAAGTAACTTCTGATTTTAAAGTTGTAGTATTTCCTTGGGTGTCTGTATGTAATATACTAACGGTCGTAGTATTTGTAACAGTTGTAGATTTTTCGTTTGAAGCAAAATCGTTTTCACCCATTGTAGCCACATGAGATTGTGAGTCTGAACTCCAAACTCCCATACTATGAGGATTTTTTCTTGCGAACTCCTTAACAGGTTTCGGAGCTCTACGATCCGAGTTTCCTTCACGTAAAACAGGGTTTACTGCACTTCCTAAAACTTTTGCATAACGTCCTTTAATTTCTTTGTCACTATCAGAGTTACCTTCTGGATAAGATGGGATATCGAACCCTTTTGCTTGTAATTCTGCAATTGTAGCATTTAATTGAGGCAATGAAGCACTGATATTTGGCAGTTTAATAATGTTAGCTTCAGCGCTTTTAGCCAATGCACCAAGTTCAGTCAAGGCATCTTCTTGCTTTTGATCTTTACTCAAATTTTCAGGAAAATTTGCTAATATTCTAGAAGCAAGAGAAATATTTTTAGTTTGTACTTCTATGTTTGCAGTTTTTGTAAAACCTTGAACAATTGGCAACCAAGAATGTGTTGCTAATGCAGGAGCTTCATCTGTAATGGTGTAGTTTATGATTGATTTATTGCTCGTCATGTTATGATAAATTTTTGTGGCGAGCAAATTTACGGATTAATCATTAAATTTTTAGTTTGAATTAAGGATTAATTGATTGTTTTATTGATGATGTTTAAAAATTTCAATGTTTTTTTTGTGAGAAGAGCAAAAAACAAAAGCCATAATAAAGGACTGCTCGTTTACTATGGCTTTTTGCTGGAGTCATTCTACAACATATGTGCTACTTTCGTATCACACCTAGAAATTTTTTCATCGTAAACTTTCACCGCTCAAATCCCCAACGATTGTTTATTTCTAAACCCCTCTATAGTGATATACATGAACTTGCTACTTCAATGTCAACCAATCCAAAATAACCTTTTGTTACTTCGTTTCTCCGATTGCTGAATCCCATGCTAAAACTTTGTTGTAACCCTTTAATAAGCATTACTCGTTTTAAGCACTTTTATCCAACAGCCTTCTAAATTCATATATTCTCTAATGGTATGCTAAATACTTTATAGACTATACTTTTACTAAATTTAAAAGACGATGTTCAAGAACATTTAAGAATAACTTTGAATACACTTCTCCGTTATTTCTTGTTACAAATATATAAGATGCGTTAAATAATTTCCAAAAATTCATGTGTTTAGTTCTCAACAAGATATAAACGGGGTTTATTAACAAATGTTTACAAACTAAAAATCCCGATTTGCATTGCAAATCGGGATCTAAACTTTTTGATGTTAGTTTATTATCTTCTAACTTCTTTGATTCTTGCTTTCTTACCTGTAAGTTCTCTAAAGTAATAGATACGTGCTCTTCTTACTTTACCTTGCTTATTCACTTCAATCTTTTGGATCGCTGGTAAGTTAATTGGGAAAATACGCTCAACTCCAACTGTTCCAGACATTTTTCTGATTGTAAAAGTTTCTGAAGAACCAGAACCTTTACGTTGAATTACAGTACCTCTAAAGAACTGTGTACGTTTTTTATCTCCCTCTCTAATTTCGTAATACACTGTTATAGTGTCACCTGCTGAAAACTCAGGAAATTCGTTTTTTGTTACAAACTCGTCTTGTACGAACTTTACTAAATCTGCCATTTTTATTTTTTTATAATGGTTGTAAGAAAACCAACATTCACGATTTTCGTCAGCGGTTGATTTTGCGTGTGCAAATGTAGGGAATTTGTTTTGTTACGCAAAAATAAGTTTTAGTTTTTTTAATCCTTGATTTTAGGCCAATTAACCTATTTTTAGGTTGTTATTAATCCTCTAATAAATCTGGGCGGATATTCTTTGTGTGCTCGTAGGCTTTTTCCGCGCGCCATTCATCTATTTTAGGAAAATTTCCAGACAATAATATTTTGGGAACTTCCATGCCATCGTACACAGCCGGACGTGTATATACAGGTGGACTTAATAAATTATCTTGAAAAGAATCGGTTAAGGCAGAAGTTTCATCTCCAATAACACCAGGGATAAGTCTAATGACCGCATCGCAAACAACAGCTGCCGCTAATTCACCTCCACTTAAAACGTAATCTCCTATAGAAATTTCTTTTGTTACAAACTTATCTCGAACTCGTTGATCCACTCCTTTATAATGGCCGGTAAGAATGATAATGTTCTGTTTTAGAGATAAATTGTTTGCAATGGCCTGATTTAATACTGGTGCATCAGGAGTCATATACAATATCTCGTCATAGGTTCGCTCACTCTGTAACTCTGAAATGCATTTGTCAATTGGTTCAATCATTAGTACCATACCAGCCCCACCACCAAATTGATAGTCGTCTATTTTGCCATATTTATTGATGGCGTATTTGCGTAAATCATGAAAATGAACCTCTACAAGTCCTTTATTAATGGCGCGTTTTAAAATGGAATGTTCAAATGGGCTTTGCAATAGGCCAGGAGAAACGGTAATGATGTCAATTCGCATAGGTGCAAAGATAACTTGTTTAATGCAGTTTGCAAATAAAGAATAGAATTAGAAATTTTAGTTAGATCTATTAAATAAGATTCCAACACTAAAAAACACACGGACTTTATTAATATCATTAACATAGGAAACGTCAAAGTTAACGGGTCCTAAAAGTGAATGATACGCAAAATTGATTCCTGTTGAAAAAATTCCACTTGGATCAGTGGATTCAGACCAATTTCCTTTTGGAGATAATGCATTATCTATATATTCATCAAAATCATTGAATCCAACGGTTGCTAAATTTACATGCGGTGTAAAGTAAAATTTAGAAAAAGGGTTGACTTGAAGCCCTAGATTTAAGCGCATCATTTGACTAAAAAAGAGTTCATCTTCATGGAATCCAGGGAAAGTGTAAGAACTTTTTCTTGGGCTTACTACTGTTCCTCCTATTGAATATGCGCCAGAATAGCCATAAACGGAAAATTCTAAATCATCTTGCTTTAACTCGTCTTGAATAATAAATGCTGCATTGGCTCCAATAATACCTGTGGCCTTTTCAGAAATAAATAGTCGTTTCTCGAAATCAAAATTTATTTTAGTAAAATCGTTTGTAGAGCCTTTAACAATCAAGTCGTCTCCTGGAAAAGGTTCGTCAATATCTACAAATTCCGCATCCACTTCATTAATAACGGAACGATGCAGACCTGCTTTAAAATATGAGCCCGAAGTTGGAAAGAACACAGTATTCATTTTATTGAAGACATAATTAAATCCAAATTCAAAATTATTGAAATTATAATGTCTTAAATTTAAAGTGTTATTATTTATATCTGGATTAATTTTAGGGTCTAAATGACTACTTTCAAAACTTAACTCTAATCCAATATAACTATGATGAGAATTTAAGTTCTTATTTATTTGATTGTTATATTGAAAAAATCTCGAATTCATATCATCCGCAAATTCGCCTTCCAAATAGAATTTTTGATCTAAAAATTCGCCTAAAAATTCAGACCTCCACCACCAGGACTTCTTTTTGCCAAATTGTTTCTGATATTGTAATCTAAATCTGGGTTGTTCGGCAATGTCTACAGTTGCCAATATGCGAGAAGATTTTCCAATTATATTTCTTCCAGTGTAATTGACTAAAAGACCGACCCCTCTATACGTGTCATAATGCAAAGAGCCTTTTATTATATTTTGTGAACGTTCATCACCCGTAAGTTTTAATTCTTTTTTACCGTTATTATTCCCTCCGTCAAAAGTAATTTGGTTAAAGAGGTTTGTTCCCATCCCTTTGTCTATTCCATTTATGATATCTTGTGTAGTATATTTTTCTCCTTCTTTAAGGTCGGTTCTTGCTTTTACAAGATCAAGATTTGCGTCACTTATATTTTGGTAAATAATACTGTCCAAGATTATTTCTTTTTCCGTTTCTGGAAGTTTATGTTTTCTTTGGGGATATGTTTTAAGAGTATTTGCTAATGCCGTTAGTTTATCTAATTGAAGGTTTGTTCCAATTTTTCCTTGAATAAAAATTTCAGGAGCATTCACAAAGTCTCCAGTAGAATAAGTTAGATTGGGCATATGATCGATCAGAATATCACAGTTCGCTCGGTTGTCGTCATTTTTTAAATTACTAGTTAGCATCGCAGCTTGAAATAATTGTGCGGAAATACTTTGAAGTTTTTCTTTTGATTGAAGGCCGCCACCAACATCACTTCCAATAATAAAGTCATATCCCATTTGTTTTGCTACATCCACCGGAAAATTATTCATAACACCTCCATCTACTAATAAGGTGTTTTCGTATGGTACAGGTTGAAATACTGCAGGTATAGACATTGTCGCTCTAATCGCTAAACTAAGAGAGCCTTTGTCTAAAAGAATTTCTTTACCGTTTACAATATCTGTTGTCATTGCTCTATATGGAATCGGGAAATTGTCAAAATCTCTAATGTTATAAACAGGGAATGTATGTAATGAAATAAATTCTCTTAATTTTTGATCTTTTAATAATCCTGAATTCAATTTTGGTTTACCCTTTACTATGTCGAAGTCAATTAAGTGTCTCTTAAATTCACTTTTTTCTTCCATACTAACATCGTTAAGAGAAATGTCTCCACCTAGCAATTCTGTCCAATTTGCATTTTGAGCAATATTAGCTATGCTGTCACCGGAATAACCAGCAGCATAAAAACCTCCAACAACACCTCCCATGCTTGTTCCGATTATAATATCTGGTACTATTCCAAGAGAATCTAATGTTTGTAATAATGGAATGTGTGCAACACCCTTGGCACCACCACCACTTAATACAAGGGCTACTTTTGGTTTTTCATCTTGAGCATGTAGTTGAATGATTGAAAGACAGAAGAGAATAGAAGGAATAAGTAGTAAATATTTTTTCATAATGAACGGGGTTCAATGGGTAGTTTACGAATTGAAATTAAATTTAAATGCTTCTTTACAACAGGCCATTCACTTTTCAAAATAGAAAAGACTACGGTGTCTCTTAATGCTCCGTCTTTGTCCATTCTGTGATTTCGAAGAATTCCATCTTGCTTAGCGCCCAAACGCGCAATAGCATTTCTAGAGTTAGTGTTAAAATAATGAGTTCTAAATTCCACAGCATTGCAATTTAAAACTTCAAAGGCGTGGGTAAGCAACAGGAGTTTGCATTCAGTGTTAACTCCCGTACGCTGGGTAGATTTAGCATACCAAGTGTGTCCTATTTCTAGTCGTAAATGATTTGGTTCTGAATTGCAGAAGCGCGTACTACCAATAATTTTACCATTCGCATCTTTAACAGTAAAAGGAAGCATATGACCGTTGTTTAGGGCAGTTTCTAAATAACTGTCAATATTTTTTTCAGAAGGAACTGAAGTAAACCAAAGATTCCATAGTTCGCCATCTGACGCTGCATTTAGCAACCCGGCTCTATGTGAGAGAGTTAAAGGAACTAATGAAACATTACTTCCTTTTAATGTTATTTGCTCTAGCCAGGAATGCTGCATCTTGCTAATCGTTTTTATGTACATGCACATCCATTTGAGGAAATGGGATGTTTAAGCCTTCATTTTCAAATGTTTTATATACGTTTTCATTCAAAGCAAAGAATACGCCCCAATAATCTTCGGATTTAACCCAGGCTCTTACTGCAAAATTCACAGAACTATCTGCTAAGGCAGATACGCCCACAAAAACCTCGGGATCTTTAAGAACTCGTTTATCATCGTTGCACATTTTAATAAGCACGCTTCTAGCTTTATCCGCATCGTCTCCATATCCAATTCCAACTGTCCAATCAACTCTTCGTAATGCTTCGGTAGAATAATTAACCATAGCTCCAGTAGATAATCCACCGTTAGGAATTATAATTGTTTTGTTATCAGGCGTTTTTAAAATGGTATTGAATATCTGAATTTCGCTAACGGTTCCTTGGTAGCCTTGTGCGTCTATATAATCGCCTGCTTTAAAAGGTTTGAATATTAAAATCATAACACCTCCAGCAAAGTTTTGAAGTGTTCCGGAAAGTGCCATACCTACCGCTAAACCAGCAGCCCCCAAAATTGCAATGAATGAAGTCATTTCGATTCCTAACATTGTAAGTACACTGATAACTAGCATCACCTTTAAAAGCATGCCTATAATGCCTTTTAGAAAAGGAATTAATGAGTTGTCAGTTTTTCCTTTTTCAAGGATTTTTACAAACCTGGAAACTAATTTTTTTATAATCCAACTACCAATAATCCATATGGCAATTGCTCCAATAAGTTTAGGTGTATAAGTTAATACAAGTTCGGTTCCGGCGTCAATTAGTTTATTTAAATCTATCATAGTTGATTTTTTTTTAATTTATACAAAATTATTTATAAAGTTTTGAAAAACATATAATTTAAAAGTGAAATATTATAAAGATGCCTTTATCATTCTATCATTTCCATTAAGGTCTTTTCTAAGTTCAATATTTGTGTATCCTTTTTCTTTTAATAATTGAATTGTTTCTTGCCCCAAGTATTGATTGATTTCGAAAAATAACCCCCCGTTTTCTGAAAGCGAATCTTTCGCTAATTCGGCAATTTTATTATAAAATAATAAAGGGTTTTCGTTATCGACAAATAAGGCTAAATGGGGTTCGTTTTTTAAAACGTTATCTTTTATTTCTTTTTTTTCCAATTCTCTTACATACGGAGGATTGGAGATAATTATATCGAATTTTTGATGAAACGTTTTCGAGGCTAAAATATCTTGTTCAATAAAATTTACATTTGTCTTATTTATTCTCGCGTTTTCCTTGGCTACTGCAAGCGCTTCTGAAGATACATCAATGGCTGTAACATTTGAATTTAATATATTTTTTGCTAATGTTATGGGTATACAGCCAGTTCCAGTGCCGATATCTAATATATTTGCGTTGGAAATTTCAGAATGCGAAATTGATTTAATAATCCAGTCTACCAACTCTTCCGTTTCTGGTCTTGGAATTAAGACATGTTTATTTACGTAAAAAGTCAATCCAAAAAACTCGGTACTACCTAATATGTATTGAATTGGAATTTCAAGTTTAAGTTTTTTTACGATTTTGTGCAATTTTATTGTCTGATCATCGCCAATAGTTGTTGTTGGATTTAAAGCAAAATCAATTCGTTTAAGATTTAAAACATTTTCAATAACTAAAAAGAAAAAACTGTTTATTTCTTCTGGCGGATAAAGACTATTTAATACATTATGGAATTGTTGTTTGAGTTGTTGTAATGTCATTATAAATCTTTTAACATCCACATATTACAGCTAAAATGTCCAGTATTACCCATGGGTTTATCTAAAGATTTAAATCCTGTTTTTTTATAGAGTTTACGAGCGCCAACCATATAGGGTAATGTTTCCAGATAACACTGTTTAAAGCCATATGCTTTGGCTTTTTCTAAACAGGTTTCCATCATAAGACTTCCAATTCCTTTTTCTCTTGCATCCGAATGAAAGTACATTTTCTGAAGTTCGCAAATTGGTTCATCGCTTTCTTGTAATTGCATAACGCCAGCACCTCCGTATAATTTGCCGTTTTTTTCTACAACAAAATAAGTAGCATTTGGAACGTTGTAGGTTTCAAACATATAGTCTAATGCTGTGTCTTCATAAGCAGTGCCAACTTTAGGAACACCGAATTCAATTAATATATCACGAATAACTAAAGCGATTTCTTGATTATCTGAAGGTTTTATTTCTCTGATTTTGAAGTTGTGATTCATCAATTTAAAAGGCTATTTTTGTGAGGTGAAGATACACGAAAAATATATAAAAAGATGTTTGCAACTAGCAAAAAATGGATTGGGTACAACTAGTCCAAATCCAATGGTAGGAGCTGTGATAGTTTATGATGGTAAAATTATAGGTGAAGGCTATACAAGTCCTTATGGCGGCAATCATGCAGAAGTAAACGCTATAAAATCGGTAACAGACAAAAGTCTTTTAAATCGTTCTACTATATATGTAAGTCTAGAACCTTGTGCTCATTATGGAAAAACTCCTCCATGTGCAGATTTAATTGTTGAACACAAAATTCCAGAGGTGGTTGTTGGAGTAGTAGATGACAATAGTTTGGTAAGTGGAGAAGGGGTGAAAAGATTAAGAAATGCAGGGTGTGATGTTTTAGTTGGTATATTGGAAAAAGAGTGTAGAGAGCTTAATAAGCGATTTTTTACATTCCATAATAAAAAGCGTCCTTATATAATTTTAAAATGGGCAGAAACAAAAGATGGATTTATTGATGTGAAGCGAAGTGAAGGTGCAGAAAAACAACCAACTTGGATTTCCAATAAATATGCTCAACAATTAGTGCATAAATGGCGTAGCGAGGAACAAGGGATTATGGTTGGAACTAATACTGTAATTAAGGATAATCCTAGATTAAATGTTAGGTCTTGGGTCGGAAAAAATCCGGTAAGAATAATTTTGGATAATTCTTTAAGAATTCCAAAAGAAGCATACGTTTTTGATGGTATGGTAAAAACGATTTTGTTTACCAGTTCAAGGACTGCTTTTTCAAAAAAAAGAAATAATGTTCAAGTAGCCTTAATAGACTATTCTGAAAATGTGCCACAACAGGTATGTAATGTGTTGTTTAAAAATGAGATTCAATCAATAATTATTGAAGGAGGTGCTTATACATTGCAAAGTTTTATCAATGCGAATCTATGGGATGAAACCCGGATTTTTGTAGGTAATACTATTTTTAAAGAAGGTGTAAAAGCGCCCCAGGTAAATGGAACGGCATTATTTGAAAAGAATGTTGCTGATGATAGTTTCAAAACAATTATTCCTTAATTTTATATGAAGGATACGTACAAAACAATAACACATAATTTTGAAGGCGAAATTTTTAAAGACAGGGGGAGTAAATTTATAGGGCATGTTTTCCCTGTAATTGATGAAGATGAGGTGAAGCTGCATATCCAAGAATTAAAAGTAAAACATCATAAAGCGAGGCATTGGTGTTATGCTTGGCGAATAGGGAAAGAGCAAATAAGATTCAGGGCAAATGATGATGGCGAACCTAGTAATAGTGGTGGTCAACCTATTTTAGGTCAATTAGTTTCTTTTGATGTTACTAATGTTTTGGTGGTTGTTGTTCGTTATTTTGGAGGCACAAAACTAGGTGTTGGAGGCTTGATTAATGCGTATAGAGAAGGAGCCAAATTAGCGTTGGAAGTATCTGATATTGTAAAGCGAACAATTGATATTCATTTCAAATTAACTTTTGAATATGAACATTTAGATAAAGTGATGCGAATAATTAAGGAAAGGCAGTTGGTAATTATTTCACGGAAAATGGAAATGAATTGTGAATATGTGATTTCTGTTCGTAAAAAAGAGGCTGAAGAAATTAAACTAGTTTTTGAAAATTTACGTTGTTTAGAAATTAAAACATTGGATTAATTTTATCTAGTAAAAATTGAGGGCAACGTGTAGGTTTATTTTTTTTCATATCTATAAAAACCAATTTTGTGTATCCTTGGGTTAAAAGTTCATTTTCTTCATTGTAAATTTCAAAATCGAATTCAATTTTTACAGAAGGAATTTTTTTAAGCGTTGTTTTTAAGGTGAGTAAATCATCGTATTTTGCTGGCTTCAAATATTTTATGTTTAAATCTAAAACTGGAAGCATAATTCCACCGTCTTCCATGCTTTTATAAGACACTCCTAAATTACGTAGCCATTCTACGCGACCCATTTCAAAATATTGAGCATAATTACCATAATAAACATAGCTCATTTGATCGGTTTCGCCATATCTGACGCGGATTTGGAGGTTTTGGGTAAGCATAAGGGAGAAATATTTTGGTTGCTTATAATACGCATAAAAAAGTTATGAAACAATAGTAATTTTATTTTTTTATACTAATAATTATTCACACTTTTGTAAGGCTTAAAACTTAGTGGATAAGTCTCTAAATTTTCAGTTACCCAACAACCAAAAAATTCTTAGAATACCAATGACTAAAACTGCCATTTCAGTTTGGAACGAATGTCTGTCTTTTATAAAAGACAATATAAAACCCCAAGCATATAAAACATGGTTTGAACCGATCAAACCGATTAAAATTTCTGGAGATTCTTTAACGATTCAAGTTCCTAGTAAATTTTTTTATGAATGGTTAGAAGAACATTATATTAAGTTATTAAGAGTTGCCTTGGTTAGAGAATTGGGTGCCGATGCCAAATTGATTTATGATGTGCGTATGGAAAATACGTATAGCAGTACAAAGCCGCATACGGTTAAGATTCCAAGTTCTAATAGAAAGCCTTTAAATCCGCAGGGAGTTACGGTTCCATTAGATATTAATAAAAGAGAGTTAAAAAATCCTTTTGTTATTCCTGGGATTCAGAAGGTTAAAATTGAGTCGCAATTAAATCCAAATTATAACTTCAACAGTTTTGTAGAGGGAGATTCTAATAGGTTGGCACGATCGGCAAGTATGGCAGTGGCAAATAAACCTGGAGGAACATCTTTTAATCCTTTACTCATATATGGCGGAGTTGGATTAGGTAAAACACATCTATCTCATGCTATTGGTGTTGAAATAAAAGATAAATACCCAGATAAGACAGTATTGTATATTTCTTCAGAAAGATTTACACAGCAGTTTATTGATTCTGTAAAATCAAATACAAGAAATGATTTTATTCATTTCTATCAGATGATTGATGTATTAATTATTGATGATGTGCAATTCTTGTCAGGTAAAACTGGAACTCAAGATGTATTCTTTCATATATTTAATCATTTACATCAAAACGGTAAACAGGTTATTTTGACTTCCGATAAAGCGCCTGTAGATATGCAGGATATTGAACAGCGCTTGTTGTCTCGATTTAAATGGGGATTGTCTGCTGAGTTGCAAGCTCCTGATTATGAAACACGTGTTTCAATCTTACAAAATAAATTGTTTAGAGATGGTGTAGAGATGCCGGATGAAATAGTGGAGTACATTGCTAAAAACATCAAATCTAATGTGAGAGAATTAGAAGGCGTTTTGGTATCAATGATTGCACAAGCATCATTTAATAGAAAAGAGTTCACGCTTTCTTTAACGAAGCAAATTGTAGATAAATTTGTTAAAAATACAAAGAGAGAAGTATCTATTGATCAAATTCAAAAAGTAGTCTCGAGTTATTTCGATTTGGATGTTGCAACACTTCAGTCCAAAACCAGAAAGAGACATATTGTTCAAGCACGCCAATTGGCGATGTTTTTTGCCAAGCGAATGACCAAGGCTTCTTTAGCAAGTATTGGTTCTCAAATTGGTAAACGAGATCATGCCACTGTATTGCATGCATGTAAGACAGTTGATAATCTTACAGAAACGGACAAACAATTCCGAAAATACGTAGAGGATCTTACTAAGAAATTGACTTACTAAATTCAAGTTCATGACAAAAGTATTAATGGTTTGCTTAGGAAATATCTGCCGCTCTCCATTGGCTGAGGGTATTTTAAAATCAAAAACGTTTTTAAAAGGAATTACCGTCGATTCAGCTGGTACAGGAGATTACCATGTTGGCGGCTTACCAGATAAGCGATCTATTGCTATCGCAAAAAAGAATAATTTAGATATTACAGATCAAAGGGCTAGACAATTTCAGGTTTCTGATTTTGATGAATTTGATATTATCTATGCTATGGATAGTTCTAATTTTAGAAGAATTAATAGACAAGCTAGAACGGATGCGGATAAAGCAAAAGTTAAAATGATATTGAATGAAATTTATCCTGGTGAAAACTTAGACGTTCCAGATCCATACAACGGAGGAGAACATGGTTTTAGGATGGTGTATAAGATGTTAGATGAGGTTTGTGAGCTTGTTGCTGAAAAATTAACGAAAGGATGACAAAAGGAAAGTTGTATTTGATACCAACAACGCTCGGAGATAACGAACCTTTAGAAGTGTTGCCTTATTCGGTTCGATTGGCCATTGAAGAATTAGATCATTTTATTGTTGAAAATCAAAAAACAGCGAGACGCTTTATCAAGCGAATTGTGCCTAAGAAGTCACAACCTTCTTTAGTGTTAAAATCTATCGATAAATATGCCAATATTCTTGAAATTAATACCTACTTAGATGTTTGTGAGCAAGGGATTTCAATTGGCTTATTATCTGAAGCAGGCGTTCCTGCCATTGCAGATCCTGGTGCTGAGGTAGTAAAGTTAGCACATGAAAAAGGAATTCAGGTTGTTCCACTGGTTGGGCCGTCTTCCATTGTTCTTGCAATGATGGCTTCCGGAATGAATGGTCAAAGTTTTACATTTAATGGTTATTTACCAATAGAAGCCGGCGAGCGTAAACGAACTATTAAGCAATTAGAAAAATTATCTTTTGAGAAAGATCAATCTCAAATATTTATTGAAACACCTTATAGAAATGGTAAAATGCTAGATGATTTAAAGTCGGCATTGGGACCTCAGACCAGATTATGTATTGCAGCTGACCTAACATTACCTTCAGAATATATAAGAACACTTCCTATTGTGAAATGGAAAAAAGAAAACCCGGATTTACATAAACGACCGGCAATATTTATTATTCATAAATCATAAAAAAAGCTCAAAACATTATTTTGAGCTTTTTTACTATCCAAAAAAATTAACCAAATTATACGACTGGATTTTTGTCGGCATCTATCCAAGATACATCAAATCCAGAAAATTTTGTCATATAATATTCTATACTAGAACCAAAGGCATCACTTAAATTGTTTCCACCATTACTTCTTAAATATTTTTTCACGTTTCCTGCACCACTCAAATGCGCAGCAGCTAAGATACCAGATTCCGTAATTTCAATACCATTTATTGTTTTACCAACACTTCTCTTAATATCTTTTCTTAAAATATGTTTGTTTAAAGAACAAAGCGCTTTAAATGCCTTTTCTTGAGTTTCAGGATTTTTTAAGAAATTTTCAACATTGTATATTTTTAGCCGCTTTAATGTGCTCTTACCAAATTGATATTTCCCTAAATATCCAAATTTATTTACGATATGATATCTGTTTCTAGATTCTTTAAATCCTACAGCTTCTCTAAATCCTATAAATGAATTCCCAATAAAAGGAACTTCACTAAATTTAATTGATTCTTCTAATGTAAGTACAGTGGAGAACTCATTAGTTCTGTAACAGTTTTCTTTGTTTGCAGGTGCTTTAGTTGCATCACTTCGAAATGCTGATACCAAAACAGTTAAACTAACTAAACCAAATATTAATATTGCCTTTTTCATGATTAATGGTTTTTATATTATTTATATATTGAACCGTTTAATATTTCGGGGCGCAAAATTAACTATAATTATTTAATCTGCATTGAGTAAGTCGTTTATTTTAATTTTGATGAATAAAATTGAATGATCTTCTTTATTCATTGAATTAAATTTAATCAACCCCTTAATTAAATATGGTTCAAAATGTCAATAGATAAAATTGTCCACAACTGCATTAGTTGATTAAATCGATATTGAAATAGCGTCAAAAAAAAATAATAATGTTGTTTCGACTATTTTGTATTCTTGTTGTGGGAACAATTTTACAGGTCAAATATATAGGGTATATTCATGCCAAAAGTTATAAATGAACAAATGAGTCATTATAATTTGTAAATGGTTCATTTTTCATGATAAACCGTATTTTTAGCAGGTGAAAAACTTTAAGTAATTGAAAAACAGCAAAATGAGTTATCTTCGAACTCCTTGTTTATTAAGCCATTGCTGGTATTTAGCCGCATTTATGTTATGCTGTGCCAAGGTTTTAGCAAATTGATGCCGTCCAAAATTGTCAGGATCTGCACACATGTAATAATAGTCATGATTGGCAGGTTTTAATACCGCATCAATGGCTGAAATATCTGGCATCGAAATTGGGCCTGGAGGAAGGCCACGATACTTATACGTGTTATATTTAGAATTGATTTCTAAATCTTTTAATAATACTCTTTTTATTTCGAAATCTTGACCTTTTAATTTTTTTACGGCAAATATAATCGTTGGATCTGCTTGTAAAGGCCATTTGTTATTTAATCTGTTTAAATAGAGTTTGGCAACATCTGGTCTTTCAAATTTTGTTTGTGTCTCTTTTTGAACAATAGAAGCCAGTGTAGTAACTTCTTTAATGCTTAATTTTTGTTTTTTTGCAAGAATTTTACGTTCAGAATTCCAAAATCTATCATATTCTTTAAGCATTTTATCTCTGAATTTATCAGATGAGATGTTCCAATAGACTTCGTAACTATTCGGAATGTACATTCCTAAGGCAGTACTAGCGGTAAAATTATTTACCGAAAGAAATTCTTTATTTAGGAATGAATTTAAAAGTGTTAATGAGTCAGGTTCGATTTGTTCAGCAATTCTTCCTGCTAATTTCTCTAAAGAGTCTTGATTGTTAAAAGAGATTTTTATAGGACTTTGGTTTCCGCTTCTTAAAAGATTAACAAGATCATTATTAGACAAGCCCTTCTTTATTTCGTAACGACCCGCCTTAATAACATTTGGGTAGTTCTTTTTTATGGCAACCCATTTAAATGAATTTTCATTTCTAATAATTGGCGAAAGATCTTTTAGTACAGATTCAAAACTGGCATTCGTTTCAATGTAAACCACCCCATCAATTTTGGTGTTGCCGCCGTATATTTTACTGTAAAAATTATAAATAATGCCCCCGCCTATTAAAAGGAGACCACTTAAAACAATTAGGATAAGTTTTTTCTTATTCATTGATTAGTTGATAAAGTAATTCGTTTTCGAATTTCCCGTTTGTGAAATTCCAATCTTTTTTTGTTCCAGATTTAATGAATCCATTCTTTTCAAATAATTTAATACTGGAAACATTAGAGTCTCCAATATTAGCATATATTTGATGTACATCTAAATTTTGAAATACAAATTTAGAAATTAGAGCGATGGCTTCAGATGCAAACCCTTTATTCCAATATTTTGGGTCTATTAATATACCAGTGCCAACTCTTCTATGTTTTGGTTCAAAATTGAATAAATCAATCATCCCAACCGAATTATCAGTCAGTTTTTCGCAAACCATCAATCTTAACTGCTTGGCTTCGTAGATATCTTGTTGGGCATTGTCGAGATATTGTTGTAATAAGAATTTAGAAAATGGTTTTTGAGTATTACTAACAGCCCAAAAGCGTTCATCATTTTCTAACTGATATAAAAAGGCTAAATCAGAGGGCTCAATAGCTCTTAAATAAATATGTTCACCATGTAACGTTATCATAATTCAAATACCCCTTTAAAGACAAAATTCGCAGCACCTGTTAAGATAACATTTGAATATTGATCATCTGAATTTCTATCGAAGCTGATTGTTAAATCCCCACCTAAGGCTTTAATATTTACACTATTTGAATTAATCTTTCCTTCATAATTGGCTGCTATCGCGGCAGCAGTAACTCCGGTACCACAACTCAATGTTTCGTCTTCTACACCGCGTTCATAGGTCCGAACCTTTAACGTATGTTTATCAATAACCTCTGAAAAATTCACATTCGTTCCTTCAGTAAAATACGGCGCACCATTTCTAATACTTCTACCTTTAGTTTGTACATCAATTGCATCTACATTTTCAACAAATTCTATATGATGCGGAGAGCCTGTATCCAAAAAAACGTGAGATTCGAAATTGTTCACCTTCTCTACATCAATCATTTGTAAACTAACAATTTCATTATTTACAGTTGCATGGTGTAGTCCATCAATTGCGTCAAAAGCCGTTGATTCATCAATAACACCTAATTTGTTTGCAAAGGCCACTAAGCATCTTCCGCCGTTTCCACACATACTACTTTCGTTTCCGTCTGCATTAAAATAGACCATTCTAAAGTCGGTAGAATCTGAATTTTCTAAGAGTATTAGACCATCAGCACCAATACCAAATCTTCTGTCGCAAAGTTGGTTAATAAGTGAGGTGTTTTCTTTAGGAAAATCATTCGTTCGATTGTCAATCATCACAAAATCATTTCCGGTTCCTTGGTATTTGTAAAAATCAATTTTCATCCATACAAAGGTACATTTTTAAAGTGAATGTTCGGTTGTTAAAATTCCGTTAATCTGTTTCTCTATGCACAATAAATTTATAAATTTGAGTGTTATTTTTTGTAAATTAATCTTAGTTATCCATGAAGAAAATTTTAAGTTTAGTCGTAGTGTCGGCTTTAGGAGGTGCACTAACGTTAGGTGCATACAAATTGTTTGAAGAGGAGCCATTGGCTATGAATGAAGTAGCATCAATTCAGAAATTTCAAACAGTCCCCACAAATTTTAATGCAAATTTGAACCCAATAAACACTGTTGACTTTACAATGGCGGCGGAACAAACGTTGACATCTGTAGTGCATGTTAAAAACAAGTCGATTCATAAAACAACGAACCCCATTGAAGAACTATTTTATGGAAGAAGTTCAGGAAGAGAAAGGGTGCAAGTTGGTATTGGTAGCGGAGTAATTGTGTCTTCTGATGGCTATATAATTACGAACAATCATGTTATAGACGGTGCCTCGGAAATAGAAATTACTTTAAACGATAAAAAGACGTACAAGGCAGAATTGATTGGAACAGATGCGACTAATGATATTGCACTTGTAAAAGTAGATGCTCAGAATTTGCCTTATGTAACTTTTGGAGATTCCGATGCAGTTAAAGTAGGTGAATGGGTATTAGCCGTCGGAAATCCTTATAACTTAACAGCAACTGTGACTGCAGGAATAGTAAGTGCAAAAGGAAGAGATTTGCTCGGAAGTGGAAAAACAGATTCTTACTTGCAAACTGATGCGGTTGTGAATTCTGGTAATAGCGGAGGGGCTTTGGTAAATACAAGAGGTGAACTAATTGGTATAAATACTATGATTACTTCAACAACAGGTTCTTATATAGGTTATTCATTTGCAGTTCCTTCTAATATTGCTAAAAAGGTAATCGAAGATATTATGGAGTTTGGGAATGTTCAGAAAGCATTTATTGGTATTAACTATATGGAGTTAAACGGTGAGAACCATAATGAATATGATGTAGATAATACAGAAGGTGTTATAATTACAAATGTGCTACCGGATGGAGGTGCAGCGGCTGCAGGTATATTAGAAGACGATATCATTGTAAAAGCAAATAACGTAAAAGTGGCAACCTTTGCAGATTTGAGTGGCTTTTTAAAAACAAAGAGACCAGATGATGTAGTTGAATTTACGATTATTAGAGATGGGTCTGAAAAGGTTATTCCAGTAAAACTGTATAAGAATATCAGGACCGCTTTTGGTCAATTAGGACTGAGTTTAGAGGAATTAAGTAAATCCGAAGCGAGAGATTTTGATTTAAGTAGCGGTGTAAAAATTAATCAAATTGCAAATAAAGAATTGGTGCGATTAGGATTGAAAGAGGGGCAAGTAATTAAAAGTATAAACGGTTCAAAAATTTTAGATGTAGATGATGCTGAAACGGCCATGAGAAATGCCGCAAGAGAGCAACGAATTGTATTGGAAGTGTTAGATGAAAATGGAGTGACAGAACGGTATATTTTTAATTGATATGACTAGAAGTTTAAAGCTTGAAATCAGTTAAAAACCCAGTAAATTTTACTGGGTTTTTATTTTTCTAAAAATAAACTCGAAAACGTTTTCGGTTTTATATATTTGCAAAAAATTTTTAAACCTTAATTCTTAAAAAATGACAGTAGCAACTTATGAACAAGAGCTTACTTTTCAAACAGATAGAAGGCGTGCTTCTATTGAATTTATTAAGCTTGTAAGTGATTTATGGTATGATGAGACTATTGAGTTAGTCTTATTTAGAAATCAACTTATAGACCGTAATGTTAGTGAAATTTTAAACTTGTTAGAATACGCGTCGGAATTTGTGCAAAAACCAATCTCAATTTTTGATGCTGTAGAACTCGTTAAATCATTGAAACAACTGAATTTGCCGCCATCTAAATTAGATATTGGTAAGCTGGTGTACGAGTATCAAATCGATGCAAATGATTACAATATGTATAAGTTCCTAAGTGTTCAGTTAAAGGATGCTAAAAACACAAATACGATTCAACCTAAAGATGTTGTTTTGTATGGATTCGGAAGAATTGGTCGTTTGGTTGCTAGAGAGTTGATGAGTAAAACTGGAAACGGACAACAATTAAGACTTAGGGCAATTGTTACAAGAGGTCAGATCACAAAATCTGTTTTGGAAAAAAGAGCGTCGCTTTTAAAACATGATTCTATTCATGGCGATTTTTCTGGTATTGTTGGTATTGATGTGAAGAATGACGCATTAATAATTAATGGTACCACTGTTAAAGTTATTTCAGCAAATGCTCCGGAAGATATTGACTATACAAACTATGGTATTAGTGAGGTTTTGGTTATAGATAACACGGGTGTATATAGAGATAATGAGGCTTTAAATAGACATTTGGTCTCTAAAGGTGTTTCAAAAGTATTATTAACTGCTCCAGGAAAGGGAATTGAGAATATCGTTTATGGTGTAAATCATTTAAATGTAAATCCAGATACTACAGATATCGTATCTGCAGCATCTTGTACTACAAATGCAATTTCACCTGTACTAAAAGTAGTAGAAGACAATCTCGGAATTATCTGTGGGCATTTAGAAACAATTCATGCGTATACCAATGACCAGAATTTGGTGGATAATATGCATAGTAAATATAGAAGAGGTAGAGCAGCAGCCTTGAATATGGTAATAACAGAAACAGGTGCTGGTAAGGCAGTTTCCAAGGCTTTGCCATCTTTAGAAGGGAAGTTGACTTCAAATGCTATTCGAGTTCCTGTCCCAAATGGGTCTTTAGTTATTTTAAATCTTCAGTTAGATAAGAAAACAACTGTAAAGAAATTGAATAACTTAATGAAAAAGTATGCTTTAGAAGGTAGCCTTGTAGAGCAATTGAAATACTCTTTGAACAATGAATTAGTATCTTCTGATATTGTTGGTTCATCAGCGCCTGCAATTTTTGATAGCAATGCGACTATTGTAGATGATTCAGGAAAAAATGCAATTTTATATGTTTGGTATGATAATGAATATGGGTATAGTCATCAAGTAATTAGATTGGCAAAGCACATTTCAAAAGTGAAGCGTTTTACTTATTACTAGAGTAAAGACTAAATAAATAGATTAAACCGAGCAGAAATGCTCGGTTTTTTTTATTTTTACTTTTAAAATTGCCTCAAATTTAATTTAATTGTATCCAGATGAATTATAAATATTTAGTACTATTCGTTTTTGTGTTCAGTATTTTTTCTTGCGAAAAAAAAGATGAGCAAAAGCAAATGCCTCCTCAAAATATAAAAGTATATCAAGTTGTGCCTAAGATAGTTCCGATTTATGAAGAATTTGTTGGGCAGATTTATGGAGAAAAAGACATCCCTATTAGAGCGAGAGTCGATGGGTATTTAGAAGATATTCATTTTAACGAGGGTACGAGAGTTAAAAAGGGAGATTTATTATACGAAATTGATTCAGCTCCATTTATTGAGGCTGTTGCGGCTAAAAGAAGTATGGTGGCTCAGGCAGAAACGGTCTTGGTACAAACAGAAAGTGATTTGAATAGAATAAAACCATTGGCGGAAATAGACGCGGTAAGTCAAAGAGAACTAGATATGGCGCAAGCGCAAAGAGATGCTTCCATATCTGCTTTGGATGCCGCAAAAGCCGACTTAAGGATTGCAGAAATTAACTTGAGCTATACTAGAATAATGGCCCCAATTGATGGTATTATTGGGCGCACTCTAGCTAGAGAAGGAGAATTTGTAGGGAAGGACCCTAATCCTGTAATTTTAAATACGGTATCAGATATTGAATCGATAAGAGTTCAGTTTTTTCTTTCAGAAAATGAGTATTTAAGAGCAGCGAGAACGTACGCAACTGAATCGGCTAAAAAAATAGGAGACAGAGATGATATGGTTGAAGTAAAGTTAATTCTTTCTGATGGTTCTTTATATGATCAAATTGGGAGTATTGATTTCATTGATAGAAATGTGGATTCGTCTACCGGAACAATACTATTGCAGGCTACATTTTCAAATCCGAAAAACTTAATACGCCCCGGTCAGTTTGCTAGAGTTAAAATTAAAATAACCGAATTGAATGATGCATTAATTGTTCCACAAAAATGTTTGTCAGAATTGCAAGGTAAGTATTCGGTTTTAGTGGTAAATCCAGAAAATAAAGTCGAAGCAGTACAGGTAGAAACCGGTGAAAATATTCCAGGTTTTACCATTATTACTAAAGGAATAAAGCCTGGTGATAAAATTATTTTAGAAGGTTTACAGAAGGCAAGACCGGGGATGGAGGTAATTCCAGTGGTTACTGATTTTGACTATAAATCAACTAACAATAAATAGTGATGGCTGAAAATAAAGGAAACTTTTTTGTACATAGACCAATTGTGGCTATAGTAATCGCAATTGTAATCGTTATTGTAGGTTCCGTTTCATTAATAGGTTTGCCTATTGAGCAATATCCAAACTTAACACCTCCAATTGTTCAAGTTAGGGCAAATTATACAGGGGCAAATGCTATAAGTGTTGAAGAATCTGTTGCTACTCCGTTAGAACAACAAATTAACGGTGTAGATAACATGATCTACATGAAATCTACAAATGCGAACGATGGTTCAATGGCGATTGATATTTCATTTGATGTTGGAACGGATCCAGACATGAATACGGTATTATCACAAAATAAAGTATCGGCGGCATCGGCAAAATTACCAGCATCAGTTACAAAGTTGGGGGTAACAACTCAAAAATCACTACCAAACATTTTGATGTTGGTGACACTAACTTCTGATGGTAGATATGATCAAGATTTTCTAGGAAACTATGCCCTCATCAATATTAAGGACAAACTGTCGAGAATTAAAGGAATTGGTAGAGTTGATGTATTAGGAGCGTCTGATTATTCTATGCGTATTTGGGTGAAACCAGATAGATTGTCTCAATTAGGATTGACAGTACCCGAAATTATAGCGGCAATTAATGAACAAAATATTATTGTTCCAGGTGGTAAATTTGGAGCGGAGCCTGCGCCTGCCGGAACGCAGTTCACCTATACTGTTCGTTTGCCAGAACGATTTAATTCCGAAGAAGCCTTTGGAGATATTGTGGTTAGAACCCAAAGTGATGGGTCGCAGATTAAATTAAAAGATGTTGCAAGTGTTAGCCTTGGTGTAGAAAGTTACAACATGAAGGCAAGATTGAATGAAAGGACTGGAGGGATTATTGCTTTATACCAAGCACCTGGATCAAATGCAACGGAATTGGCAGGGACGATAAAAGCTGAAATGGAAATCCTTGCACAAGAGTTCCCAGAAAGTATTGAATACAATATCTCATTAGATACCACCAAAGCGATTGATGCGGGAATTAAAGATATTGTAGTTACTCTAATTATTGCATTAATATTGGTAGTATTAGTAGTGTTCATTTTTATTCAAGATTGGCGGGCTACTTTAATTCCAACCTTGGCAATTCCCGTTTCATTAATTGGAGCATTTATATTTTTTCCAGGATTAGGGTTTACCATTAACGTATTGTCTCTGCTCGGATTGGTGTTAGCGATTGGTATTGTGGTTGATGATGCTATTGTGGTAGTTGAAGCAGTTCAAGTAAATATAGCCAAAGGAATGAACGCTAAGGAGGCTACCTTAGATGCTATGCGTAAAGTAACAGCACCTGTAATTGCAACAACTTTAGTGTTGGTCGCAGTATTTATTCCTGTTGCAGGTATGGCCGGTATTACAGGATTACTCTACCAGCAATTTGCAATTACGATTGTTGTATCTGTAATTGTATCTTCGGTAAACGCCTTGACTCTGAGCCCTGCATTGTGTTCGTTATTACTGAAAGAACCGAAACCATATGGAGGTCCTTTAGGTTGGTTTTTTGCTAAATTTAATAAGGGAATGGATAAGACTACCGATTCATATATGAGTTTTACGAATATAGTTGGTAGAAAAATTAAACGATCTATTGTATTTATTTTATTGATGACTTTCGGAGCCGGAATCTTTGGAAGTTTGGTACCTGGAGGCTTTATTCCTGAAGAAGATATGGGATACTTTTTTGTAAATGTGCAATTACCAAATGCAGCATCTATACAACGTTCTGATGTTATTACTAAAGATATTGAGAAAATACTATTAGAAGTTCCTGAAGTTGAATTTGTAACAACCGCAACAGGCTATAGTATTCTATCAGGCGCCATGATTTCAAATACTGGGTTTTTATTTGTTTCAATGAGCGATTGGTCAGATCGTGAAAGGACCGCAGATGAAGTTATTTTAGAAATCAATAAAAGGTTAGCAGTTGGAATAAAAGGGGCACAAGTATTTGCTTTTGGTCCTCCCGCCATTCCTGGTCTTGGGAATGGTTCTGGATTTAGTATGATGCTGCAGGATAGGGTAGGAAATACGCCAGAATATCTTTCGCAAAATTCTATGAAATTTATTCAAGCGGCAAATGCAAGGCCAGAAATTGGACGTGCAAGTACAACTTTTCAGGCTACCGTTCCTCAACGTTTTTTAGATATAGACAAGGAAAAAGCATTAAAATTAGGTGTTAATTTAAATGATTTATATACAACTATAGGTGCATTTATGGGTGGCGCATATGTAAATGATTTTACTAGGTTTGGTAGATTGTACAAAACTTATATCCAAGCAGAACCAGAATATCGAGTAGACGAAACAGGTATTAATAAGTTCTTTATTAAGAATAATAAAGGTAGTATGGTTCCACTTTCTACGGTTGCTACAGTAGAACCTATTTCTGGACCCGATTATACTACAAGATTTAATTTGTATAGGTCAGTTGAAATTACGGGGTCACCAGCCGAAGGTTATACCTCAGATGATGCTCGAAGGGCATTAAAAGAGGTTGCAGCAGAAGTATTACCTACAGATATGGGATATACTTGGAATGCAATGTCGTTCCAAGAAGAAAAGGCTTCAGGATCTTTGGGAGTAATCTTAACTTTTTCATTGGTGTTTGTATTCTTAATTTTAGCTGCACAATATGAAAGTTGGTCATTACCATTCGCTATTTTAATGGGTACACCATTTGCAATATTTGGTGCTTTGTTTGCACTTTGGGCAGGAAGATTAATTAGTCCAACATTCGAAAATAATATATTCGCTCAAGTATCCTTTGTCATGCTTATTGGTATGGCGGCTAAGAACGCCATTTTAATTGTTGAGTTTGCAAATGACGAGTTTAAAAATGGATTGAGTTTATTTGAATCTGCAATGGCTGCTGCAAAATCTAGGTTTAGACCTATATTAATGACCGCTTTTTCATTTATTTTAGGAGTATTTCCATTAGTAATTGCATCAGGTTCTGGTGCGGAGGCAAGAAAAGTAATGGGTATGGCATTATTAGGAGGTATGGCTTTGGCAACCTTTTTAGGAGTCTTTTTATATCCGATGTTATTTATTTTTATAGGAAAAATAGCAGGTTATGAGCGGAAAAGAGAGCGAGAAATGTTAAAACAAAAAGAATTATTGAATAGTTAGATATGAGAAATTATTTATATAAAGTAGCCGTTCTGTTAATTCTTGGTTTAGTAATTCAAGCGTGTTCGGTTGGGCCAAACTATAGAAAACCTGAGCCAATCAATACAGTTAGTTCATTTAGATATGGAGCAGAGCAAACCGATAGTATTATAAATCTAAAATGGTGGGAATTGTTTAATGATCCAATTTTAGATACGCTTGTAGTTAAGGCTTTAGCTAATAATAAGAATGTTCTTATTGCAGCGAGTAGGGTAGAGCAGGCTAGAGAAAATGTAAAGTTTAAAAAAGCAGATAATAAACCTAGCATAAATTATAACGGCGCTGCTAATAGAACAAATATGTTATTGGGCGTTCCTACAAATCCGGCAAGTACATTTTCTGTAACGGGTAATGCGAGTTGGGAAATTGATTTTTGGGGAAAATACAGAAGGTCAAATGAGGCGGCAAAAGCGGACTTATTAAGTTCTTTTTATGGTAAACGTGCAGTTCAAATTGCGGTGATTACTGAAGTTGCAACAAATTATTTCAACTTATTAGATTATAGAACCCAACTAGGAATAGCCCAGAAAACCTATGCAAGTAGAGATAGTATTCTGCAAATTATTCAAGCACGTTTCGATCAAGGGTATACACATGTTATTGATGTAAATCAGGCACAAATTCAGAAAGCAATTGCACAATCGGCAGTTCCTCAATTAAAACGATTTGTTGCATTTACAGAGAATAATCTAAGCGTATTATTAGGCGAATCACCTAAATCTATCGAAACATATGCAAATCTTAAAGAATATGATTTGCCAAAAAAAGTGCCAAATGGAATTCCTTCTGATATATTATTAAGAAGACCAGATGTATTACAAGCGGAACAAAATTACAGATCCCAAAATGCATATATAGGTGTTGCACAAGCTATGCGTTTTCCTTCAATTAGTTTAACCGGATTATTAGGGACAGGGAGTACAGAACTTTCTACTTTATTAGATAATGGTTTAGGATGGGGAATTTCAGCAGGTATTACGGGACCATTGTTTCAGTTTGGGAAAAATGCAAGAAGAGTTGATATAGAAAGAGAAAAAGCGAAGCAATCATTGCTAACCTATGAATATACCGTTTTGACATCATTACAAGATGTAAATAATTCATTGGTGGAAATTGAAACCCTGGTAAATGAGTTGCAGGCTAAAGAAGATAGAATGCGTGCAGCAAATAATGCCAGTTACCTATCTAGTAGAAGATATATTGAAGGGGTTACAAGTTATTTAGAAGTAATTGAAAATCAGCGTCAAGAATTTGATGCGGAATTATCATATTCTGAAAATTTCCAATCTCTGTTAAATGCACATGTTAGTTTATATAAATCATTAGGAGGTGGTTGGATATCACAATCTGAAATAGATAAATATGCACAGCAATTGGCAGACGAGCAAGAAGTTGATGTTTCAACCATAAATAAAGATTCTTTATTCTATAATGGTCAAATAGTTGACTTGGTGCTTAGCAAAGAAGAAGAGCAGGCCAGAAAGGATGCGAAGAAAGCACAAAGAAAGTTAGAGCGTCAACAAAAGAAGGAAGACAGACAAAACAAATAAAAACATGAAACATTTTGTAGTATTAATATGTTGTATTTTAACATTAAGCAGTATGGGACAAGATAAATTACCCTATTACGAAATAACAGAAAACTATGAAGAATATACAGCCGGAACTGTAACAGCTCGAATGTTGGACGGTTTAGGCTTTCGATTTTACTGGGCAACCGAAGGTATAACTGAAAAGGAATTATCTTATAAAGCCAGCGAAGAGGGGAGGACTTATATAGAAACAGTAAGTCATATTCTAGGATTGTCTAGAATTGTAGTGAATAGCGCATTAAAACAACCTAATGATAATGCAATTCAGTACCCTGAATTGTCTTATGTTGAAATGCGAGCGGAAATTTTAAATAACGTTAAAACGGCAAGTGACATTCTAAAAACCGAAACAGATCTAAACGAATTTAATATCGTGTTCAAATCGGAAAAAGGAGATCGCGTAATTCCGTTTTGGAATAATATCAATGGCCCCATTGAAGATGCTGTATGGCATTGTGGTCAGTTAGTCGTCTTACGCAGAGCCGCAGGTAATCCTATGCTTTCAAAACCTAGTTTTTTTAACGGAAAAGTGAGGAATTAGCAGGGGACATTATTAGATTATCTATAGTTTTTTTATTAAAATGAAAAAAAAGTAATATTTTAGCTAAATAACAAAGTTATAATTGAATAGAATAATTAACCCCTTATCTATTTTACTAATAACTTTTTGTGCCTATGGGCAGCAAGAAGAAAATAGACCCCTAAAATCTACAATAACTACTGTGAGTTCTTCAACAGTAGCATTATCTAGTAATAAATATACAGTCCTTCAAAGTATTGGTCAAAGCAGTATTATAGGTACTGTTAAAACTGGTAAAATGGTTGTTCAACAAGGTTTTTTAAATAGTACTAGATATTTTAAATTAAACAATTCAGGAATTGAAAATATTGATGAGAGATTGGAAATTGTTGTTTCTCCAAACCCCTTTGTAGAGTATGTAAAGGTTGATTTTTCGGAAAGCACTGCACATCCTATTCATTTAAAAGTTTTTGATTTAAATGGAAAGGTGTTGAAATATAAAAAATACAGCGCTAGTGATAGTGTTATTATTCCAATGGAAAATATAATCATAGGATCGTATATTTTACATATTGTTAGTGGTGAAGATACTTTTGCAAGAAAAATTTTGAAAGTCAGAGAATAACATGTTAATGAAGAAAGTACAATATATTATAACTTTAGTGTTATTCGTTTTTACGGTAAACACCCATTCACAAGAAATTTTTGTAGGATCTGGCTTTAGTTCGGCTACCTTCTTAGATTATGAAAATAGTGAAGGTGAAAACACGTTAGACGACTCTGGTTTTTCAAAAGTAAAACAACCTTTATTAGAAAGTGGTATTAGGTTTGATCTTTATAAACAGCGCGTAAAGTTTGATCTCGGTTTGCATTATCATAAATACGAAATTAGAACGGCTTTTATTGCTGGTGAAATTCGAATTCCAACAACCTACAATTTATCATATGTTGGAGCAAAAGTTGGATTAAAGGTAGATGTTTTGCGTTGGAAAAACTTTGGACTACAAGGGCATGTGCATTTATTTCACGATTGGCTTGTTTCTGGTACAAATGAATATATGGATCAGCGTGTGGATTTGTACAATGATAATACTATGGATAAAGGATTGATGGGATTCCATAGAGGATTTGGATTAGAATACAAAGTAAATAAGAAAATTGCTTGTTATATCAATTACAATATTGCGACGAGTTTTAAAGAGGCGAATCAAGATTCAAATGAAGGAGAAGCCTATAGTTTAGATGCAAGATCTATTCGTGTAGGGGTATTATTCACTTTAAGTAAAAAGAAGAAGAAAGCCCCTGTTAAGAAAACTGAAACGAAAACAACCACAACAACGACAACTACAACGACAACGGAAGAAGAAGAGGGTACTAAAAATAAAGGAGAAAACGATTAATGAAGATCCTAAAATACATATTGCCCCTTTTATTATTTCTGAGTATGTCTTACACGTATGCACAAACTCCTGGATTTAATTATCAGGCGCTCATTTTAAATAATGAGCCTATTCAGATTCCAGGGACTGATGTAAAAGAAAATCAGGTGCCTTTAGGATTGACCGAAGTAACCTTCCGTTTTGCAATTGAAAATGAATTTAGAACGGAATATATAGAAGAACAAACTGTTACCACAGATGAAAATGGGATGGTGTCTTTAATTGTTGGTGAAGGAAGACCAATTAATACCAGTTTTAGTGATATTATTTGGGATGGAAAACTTAAGTACTTAAATGTTGAAATTAATATTCACAGTTCTAATAATGGCTTTGAGTTTTTAGACAGGCAACGCATACTTTATATTCCACATCCAGCGTCTGTTGGTGGAGGAAGTGGCGGAGTTACTGTTGTAAATACCTTAACGGATTTAACCGATACCTATACCCAAGGAGATTTGGCATGGGTGCAAAATGATGCAACAAATAATGTTCCCGTTTTATATATCTATAACGGAATAGAATGGATTGCGGTAACAAATGATTTGGATCCTACCAACGAATTTGGCTTAATTGCTGTTGCAGATGCGGCAGAAAGAGATTCATTGTTTAGTGCTGCAATTGTTGGTGACCAAGTTTGGAATGAAGCCTGTGAATGTATTGAAGTTTATAATGGAGCGGTTTGGATTTCTGTAGCACCAGAAAACACAACAGTTTCTAACGGACTTACTTTGGATGGTAACAATATAAAATTAGGTGGAGACCTAATAGAACCTACATTTATTAATACAGATTTGGTAAACACCTTGGCCATTACTGGTTTAGAGGATAGTACTTCTTTAAATGATGAACTGCTTGTTTTAGAAGAAAATACCGGTGTGCTAAAGAAAAAGTCAATGTCTAGTTTATATGAGCGAACCGAAATTGTGTTAAATGCGACAGAAGGACAATTGTTATTTCCTACGCCATGGACAATATCCAATATAAATAAATTAGATGTGTATAGAAATGGAGTTCGAATAAGTTTTAGACTGATAAATGCAACAACAATTGAAATAGAACTCGATGCTAGGTGTTACCAAGGCGATCAAATAAGAATAGTACAATTAAATTAGAATTAATCAACCCTAAATAATTAATAAAATGAACACAAGTAAATTAAAATTAAGTAAATTAAAATCAATTAAATTAAACCCAAAGAAAATGAAAAACAATTATTTTAAAAACACAATTAAGTTTGGAATTGCTGCAGTATTAATGATGGCAATTGGAAATGCTAATGCTCAATCATCTTCGGATCAAGCGACAACTGCTTCAGCAGTTAAATTGATTGATAACAAAGGTACGATTAAGTATGTTCAATCTAATAATGGTATCACAACAATAACAAATACTACCTCTGAAAAAACGACTACGACATTTCAGTTAGGAGGAACTTTAGTTGATGATACGAATATTGCAACAGGAACTAATGAGTTTAAGATTACAGTAGACGGTGCTGGAGGAGGTACTTTTGTAATTGATGGGCTTTTACCGGATGCTGAAGGTGCTGCCACAGCATTTGGAGGAACTGGTTATTCTTTATTAGTTCGTGATGAATCAGATGGTCAAGTTAAAAATATTTTAGCAACAGACCTTATCGATGTGGTTTTAGTAGATCATGATTTAGGAGCGGATACTTCTTCAGATATTGCAATCCCTGTTCCAGGAGTTCTAACAACAACAAATATTAGTAGAGTTTCTGTTTATAGAAATGGTGTTAAACTTAGAGAATTTAGTGATTATTCTGTACCTACAGATGGTACTGTAGAAGTAGTTGTAGCAAATATTGGAGGAGAAGGATATAATGGTGATGTCTTTGAAGTTCAATGGATTAAATAATCTAGATTTATAAAATGAATAGTTCCTTTGCAGAAATAAGGAGTATTATAATTTTAACCTGTGCCTTGGTATTCTTTTTGAATGCTAAGGCACAAGAGGTTAATGTTATAGATAATAAAGGAACTATACATACGGTTAGAAATAACCAAGTTACTACTTCTAATACAGCACCTTTAACTCCACTAATGAACGATGTTTGGTTCGATACTACCAATACAACTAATGTTATTGCAAAGACGTGGAATGGAAATGGATGGATAATAGTAGGAGGTGTAAGTACAGATGTAAATAACGCCCTTACAGCAGGTACAGATAGTGGAGCCTACAAAGCACTTAGAATAATGGATGTTTATGACGATGTTGGAGGGCAGAGAGTAAACAATCAATTGGTTAAATTAAATCTTAGTATTGAAAGAACCAATGTTGGTTTTGCCTCTATAACTAGCGATGAAGTTGTAATTCCAGAAGATGGTTATTATAAAGTTGCATATCATGCCACTTTTAGAACAGAGGCCGGAGACGGAACAAGAACCACTGCTCGAGTTGAATTACAGATAGACGGAAATAGAGAGCCTGGTACAGATTCCTATAGTTATCATCGACAAAATAATACTGCCAATAATAGTTCAGGTAATGTAAGCACAAGTACTGCTGGTAGATCTCTAATAAAATTCTTTTCGGAAGGTGAAGCCTTGAGTTTACATGCGGTAAGGTTTGAAGGACCAAATAATAGACAATTTGAAACCCTAGCAGAAGGTACAGGAATAACTGTTCATAAACTTAATTAGTGTATCTTTATACACTGAAAAAGTTAATATTTAAATGCTAATAAAAGACATAAACATTTATTTTTTGAATAGAAGTTTCCTACTTCTATTTTTTATTTTTAATGGATTTTTGAAGGTCAACGCGCAAGAGGTTCGCGTTATAGATAATAAAGGAACGATTAACACGATTAGAAATAACCAAGTCTATAGTTCTGCAACCGCTCCCATAACGCCATTAGAAGGGGATATTTGGTTTAATACTGGAAATAGTACATCTCAAGTATATACTGGAACGGTATGGGTTGAGTTAGAAGATATAGATAATGTAACAAGTAATAATACGGCTCCTTCCTTTCCTGTGTCTGGAGATATTTGGTTCAACACTTCTGTCGTTCCTACTTCTGTTAATGTTTGGGATGGTACTTCCTGGCTTGCGCTTGGAAATAACTTTTGGTCTAGAGATGGAAATGCTGGTTCTAATCCAGCTACAGAATTTTTAGGAACAACAGATACACAAGACTTTGTGTTGAGATCCAATAACATCGAAAAACTTAGGTTATTCGGAACAAAAGGACAAGTATTAATTAATCAAGCTCCGACATTCAATGATCATCCATTAGTTATTAGAGCTAATGGCAATGATATTTTAGCATTTCAAGATGCTAGTGGTAATCCGTTATGGCATTGGAATATTATTGGAAATGGGTTAAATTTTGTAGAAAGTAATATTGCAGATTACAGACTGTTTTTAGAACAAGGTGGAAACGTTGGCATTAATACTGGAAATCCGGATGCTATGCTTGATGTGGATCCAACATCGAACAACGAGGTACCGTTGAGATTAAGACCAAATGCAACAACACCAACAGGTACAAATTCCGGAGAGTTTCATGTAGGAGCTGATGGATTACTATACACCTATGATGCTACTCGAACTAAGTGGTTAAGTGTAGACAGAAATATGGTTGGTTGGGGAAGAAACAGTAATAATACCTCAAACCAATACTTAAGGCAATTCAATGGTGCGTTATCAAGTCAAAACGGTTGGCGCATGATTCGAGATGGCACTATAACTGCAATCACAGTGCAGGGAAATGCGAATCAGAATTATACTATTCACATTAGAAAAAATGATGATACAACAAATATTGCATCGTTAGTTGTTACAAATTCTAGTCAAGGAGCACATGACGTGTCAATTGATGTTGATTTTAACGAAGGTGATTATTTACAGTGCTATTTAGTAGGTACCAGCATCGATTATCCACAAGTATTGGTTGAGATTGCTTGGAGGCAGTAGATTTTATTAGAATAGGGTTTTAACTATAATTTCCGCGGCTTTTTTACTTCCTTTTAGTGATGGATGAAAACCATCCGGTCCATAATAATCAAAGTTCTTAGTTGCATCAAAATGTTGTTTCCATTCTTCTCCAACAGGGCAGAGAAGTGCATTATTTAATTTCGCCGCATCTTTATGGTTTTTAATGACGCCGTCAAAAGTTTGATAGTAGGCCATAGAAGGCCAAACCATAAAATATACCAACTTCGTTTTTGTTCCCTTTATCAGTGCGTTAATTGCAATACCAGATTCTATAAGCAGTTTTTTGCCTTCTGGTTGCGATGAAGGTCCTTGTTGAATTATGATATAATCGTAATTTTTAGCCTTTAATTTTTTTTGAACTGAACCTTCATTTAAATGATCTACAATGGCATAATTTGGTTTTGCCAGTACAGTTGATTTTATTTTTACACCTTTTTTCTTTGCCTCTTTTTTTACCAGTTGAGGTAAGTTATTGGTGTAAGTTAAACTGTTTCCAATAAAAAGTATGGTTGAATTGTTTTGTGCGTCTACCATTGGATTTGAAGAAATGCACAAAAGGATTAGTATGTATTTTAACTTAGTCAATTAATTTTATAATTGATACAGAAGATGTTTCAGAAGTCATATTAACGGTTCCGGCTGCAGCAGCTCTTTTGGCATAGAAAGAGATTTCATCACCAGGGACAACAGATAAAATAAAACCAGAGATATGAACTGAACTTTCCGTATGGCCATTTCCGTTTCTAATATAACCCGATGAAGCAATAGGTCCTACTTCTGTTGTTCCATTTTTTTTAATTCTCATTTGAACAGAAGCCCTATTAACCGCGGCTTCCATGTATAGATTAGCATCAATTATTATTCTACCGGTAAAATGAACCGTTAAAATATTTGATGCAACAGTA
The DNA here is from genome assembly GCF_031846385.1 of Urechidicola vernalis. Taxonomy (NCBI): domain Bacteria; kingdom Pseudomonadati; phylum Bacteroidota; class Flavobacteriia; order Flavobacteriales; family Flavobacteriaceae; genus Urechidicola; species Urechidicola vernalis. The sequence continues at coordinate 1,266 of NZ_JAVRHV010000009.1, read as the reverse complement.
AAATATTCATTAGAACTATTTTCTAGATTCCCGGTGTTTCCTATAAATTGGTTATTACCAAAAATAGGGATCAACTGATCAAATACTCCATTTGTACTGTTTAAATTTGTAGTGATATCTGAATTATTACTATGCACTGCTTTTGTTTTAACAGATTCTAACAAATTTGCAATATCAGTGGCATTTGTACCAATTGCGGAATTCTGAGTTGTTTGTTCAGTTTCAATAACCCCAATTGCAGTGTCAAGGACGATAATATCAGCTTCATTACCGCTAATATTAGTTGCATTTGTAGCAATTCCAGAAATATCTTGATCTCCAGTATTAGTTCCAGAAATGTTAGTTATGGCAGTAGTTTGTGCAGCGGAAAAAGCAATTTCACTTAAAGGAACTTTGTTAACTGTTAACTCTTGCCCTAAAAGAGTAATAAAAGACCCCTCACTAGCTCCATTAATTGTTACGTTTCCAGAATTCGTTCCAGATAGGTTTCCAAGATTTGTAACATCAGTAGCATCAATATTTACTGCTTGACTCGCAATGAATGTAGGGTCAGATTCAGAAAAAGATGTTAAATAGCCTTCTGTAGCATGATTACCCCATGAAAATGCCGTATTCCAATTAGAAGAATTATCAGTAGTACCATATGCTTGCCCCCCATTTTGACCAATACTAACTAAATTTCTGCCAGAACCTGGAGAATAACTGGGCATAAACAAGGCACTTCCTATGGTAGTATCTCCATTTATGTTCAATCCATTTACACCAACTGTAGCTCCTCTCACAGAAATGTCATTAGAAGTTGTATTACCTCTTGATGTTACTGAATCAAAGGTATCAGCCTCCGTAAAAGATTGTAAGGCAGTGTCTGCTAAATCTAAACTGGCATTAACTGAGGCGTCTAGTTTGGTTTCGTCAATGCTGCTCGCTAAAATATCGGCAGTAATATCTGTTCCTGTTAAAGTTAAGTCTAATTCCGCAGTATCACTCACCGTAGTACTTTCAGAAGCTTTGGCTGTATTCAAATCAATAGCAGCATCTTGCGCAGTTTGTTCTATTTCAATAGCCCCAATTGCAGTGTCAAGGACTATAATATCGGCTTCATTACCACTAATATTTCCTGTATTAGTTGCAATATTAGTTGTATTTGTAGCGATACCAGAAATATCTTGGTCACCAGTATTTGTTCCAGAAGTATTCGCAATAATAGCGGCTTGTCCGGCAGTAATTCCTGTTTTAGCCGTATTTAGAGCAATGGCAGCATCTTGT
>NZ_JAVRHV010000008.1:0-160518 GCF_031846385.1 Urechidicola vernalis | reverse complement strand
ACTCCATTAAAGTCTGCCGATGGTGTATAATCTATCTTATCGTCCGTTGGATCATCTGGTGTTCCGTTGTCATTGACACTTACCAAATTACCATTGAATGATTTTCCAACTCCTAAAGTAATTGTCCCAGCACTTGGTCCATCGCCTCCAAAATCATCATTCGTAGTTACATCAATTGTAGTCATTCCGCTATCCTCTGCAACTGTAGCACTGTCATCATTTGCTGTTGGTAAATCATTGACTTGTAAAACATTTACAGTTACAATTGCTGAGGCGGTATCGTTGTCAGAATCTTTTATAGAATATGAAAAACTATCTATTCCATTAAAATCTGGAGAAGGTGTATAAATAATAGAATCATCCGTTGGGTCATCTGGGGTTCCGTTTTCATTTACTGAAATAGTTGCCCCCATTGCGGTTGGTGCCGAAGAAGTAATTTCTATCGGGCCAATACCAGGTCCATTCCCTCCAAAACTATCATTTTGTAACACATCAATTGTATTATTCGAATTGTCCTCATTGACTTGGGCAAAGTCATCTGAAGCAACTGGGTCCACATCAACTGGAAATATTCTTATTATTACCGATGCGGTAGCTGTATCTCCTTCTGCATCTGCAATGGTATATTGAATCACATCTACACCATCATAACTTGAATTAGGAGCATAAAATAATGTGTCATCGGTTGGGTCATTCGGAGTACCATTATCGTTTACAACAGCAACTCCATTTACAGGTGGTGCCGCAATTGTTATGGCACTTGCACTTGGTCCATCTCCTCCAAAATCATCATTTGAAAGAACGGTGATTAGAGTCCCTGAACTATTCTCCGCTACACTTGCGATATCTCCAACAGCCGTTGGAACATCGTTTACTGATGTTACCGTTACTGTTACCGTGGCAACTGAATCATCTCCATCTGCATCTAATATCTTATAGTCAAATGTGTCTGAACCATAAAAATCTAATTTTGGCTGATAAGCTACCAAATCATCTGTTGGATCATTCGGAGTACCATTGTCATTTACAACTACCGTTCCGCCCTCTACCGTAGATCCACTAACAACTGATATCGTTCCAACACTTGGGCCATCACCTCCAAAATCATCATTTGCCGTTACATCAATGCTTGTTACACCACTGTCCTCTGTAACTGTTACTGTATCAGCATTTGCGGTCGGTAAATCATTTACACTCTCTATGGTAATAGTTACTGTAGCATTACTTGTGTCTCCATTGCTATCTTCAATGGTATAAACAACTGTATCTGTACCATTATAATTCGCATTTGGTGTATACACTATACTGTCATCGGTTGGATCAGTTGGTGTCAAATTATCATCTACCGTAGCAACTCCATTTGTTGGTACCGTAGCAATTACAATAGGCGTGCTACTTGGGCCGTCCCCACCGAAATCATCATTGTAAGTAACAGGGATTGTGGTTGCTGATGCATCTTCTAAAATACTTGAGGGAACATCTTGTGCAATTGGGACATCGTTAACTGAATTTACTGTTATTGTAACTCTTGCTGATGAAATATCACCATCAACATCTAAAATATTGTAATCAAATGTATCTGTACCGTTAAAATCTAATGCCGGAACATAATCAATCGTATCATCGGTTGGATCAGTTGTGGTTCCGTTCTCATTTACAACTACGGTGCCTCCCATGGCTGTAGATGCACTGGTTACCTCAATTGGTCCTAGACTTGGACCGTCTCCACCAAAATCATCGTTTGGTAATACATCTATATTTAATGCTGTATCCTCATCAGTTGTAGTAGCATCATCCTCTGCTAATGGCTCGTCATTTACTGGGGTTAACTCTATGGTTACCGTTGCCGTGGATGCATCTCCATCACTATCAGTAATAGTATAAGTAAAACTATCTGAACCATTATAATCAGGAGTAGGTGAATACACAACAACATCATCTAATACATTTGTATTTCCTTGATCATCGATAGTTGCTGTTCCATTTGGTGGTAAACTAGTCAATGTAAACGTACCTGGTCCATCACCGCCGAAATCATCATTTGGTAATAAATACAATACAGCATTTATTCTATCCTCTACAATAACCACATTTGGATCGTCAACTGCCATTGGAACATCGTTTACTGATGTTACCGTTACCGTTACAGTGGCTACTGAATCATCTCCATCTGCATCTAATATCTTATAGTCAAAAGTATCTGTACCAAAAAAATCTAATTTTGGCTCATAATCTACCAAGTCATCCGTTGGATCATTCGGTGTACCGTTGTCGTTCACAACTACCGCTCCTCCTTCTCCTGTAGATCCACTAACAACTGATATCGTTCCAACACTAGGGCCATCACCTCCAAAATCATCATTTGCCGTTACATCAATGCTTGTAACACCACTGTCCTCTGCAACTGTTACTGCATCGTCACTTGCAATTGGCAGATCATCTACACTCTCTATGGTAATCGTTAGTGTAGCATTACTTTTGTCTCCATTGCTATCTTCAATGGTATAAACAACTGTATCTATACCATTATAATTTGCATTTGGCATATATACTATATTGTCATCAGTTGGATCAGTTGGTGTTAAATTATCATCGACCGAAGCAACCCCATTTGTTGGTGCTGTAGCAATTACAATAGGTGTGCTACTTGGCCCGTCTCCACCGAAATCATCATTATACGTTACAGGGATTGTCGTTTCAATTGCATCTTCCAAAATACTAAAAGGAATATCCTTCGCAATTGGTAAATCATTAACTGAGTTTACTGTTATCGTAACTGTAGCTGGAGAAACATCGCCATCATCATCCAAAATATTATAATCGAACGTATCTGTACCGTTAAAATCTAATGCTGGAACATAATCAATTGTATCATCTGTCGGGTCAGCATCCGTACCATTAGTATTTACCACAACGGTGCCTCCTTTTGAAGTTGAAGGACTAGAAACCTCAATAGGGACGATACTTGGTCCATCTCCTCCAAAATCGTCATTTGCTAAAACATCTATATTCAATGGTGTATCTTCATCGGTCTCAACAGTATCATCTTCTGCTAACGGAAAATCATCAACAGGTGTAACCTCAATGCTTACAGAAGCTGTAGATGGATCTCCATCACTATCAGTAATTGCATAGGTAAAACTATCCGGACCATTATAATCAGGTGTTGGCGAATACACCGCAACATCATCTAAAACATCTGGTGTTCCTCTGTCGTCTATTGTGGCTGTACCGTTTGCTGGCAAACTAGTCAACGTAAAGGTACCAGGACCGTCTCCACCAAACTCATCGTTATTTAAAATAAATAGTTCTGCTTCTATTCTATCCTCCACAATAAGAACGTTTACATCGTCCATTGCTCGTGGAACATCATTTACAGAGGTCACTGTAACAGTAACAGTTGCCACAGAATCATCTCCATCTGAATCTAATATTTTATAATCAAAAGTGTCCGTACCATAAAAATCTAATGCAGGTTCATAATTTATTAAATCATCTGTTGGGTCATCTGAAGAACCATTATCATTTACACTTACCGTACCTCCCTCTTGCGTTGAGCCCTCTATTACTGATATCGTCCCAGTACTTGGACCATCTCCTCCAAAGTCGTCATTGTCCGTTACATCAATGTTCGTAACTCCGCTATCTTCAGCAACAGTCGTTTCATCATCTACTGCCATTGGTTCGTCATCAACACTTTCAATAGTAATTGTTAAAGTAGCGTTACTTGAATCACCATTACTATCTTCAATAGTATATACAACCATATCTGTGCCAAAATAGTTAGCATCTGGTGTATACAAAATACTATCATCAGTTGGATCATTTGGAGTTGTCCCTGGATATATTATAGCCGTTCCGTTGGTTGGTGCTTCAAAAATTACAATTGGAGTATCACTTGGACCATCACCGCCAAAATCATCATTATATGCAACAAGAATGAGTGTTGCAGGATCATCCTCTAAAATTTTTATTTCATCGTCTTCAGCTACAGGTAAATCATTGATTGGATTCACTACAATAGTAACTGTTGCTGGTGAAATATTTCCATCAACATCTAATATATTATAGTCAAAACTATCTGTTCCATTAAAATCTTTAGCTGGCGTATAATCTATGGTATCATCTGTTGGGTCAGTATCCGTACCATTGGTATTTACAACAACTGTTCCACCTCTTGAAGTTGAAGGACTCGAAACCTCAATAGGACCACTACTTGGGCCATCACCTCCAAAATCATCATTTGCTAAAACATCAATATTCAATGGTGTATCCTCATCAGCCTCAACAGTATCATCTGTTGCCACGGGTTCGTCATTTACTGGAGTTACCTTTATGGTTACAGTTGCAGTGGATGCATCTCCATCACTGTCAGTAATTGTATAAGTAAAACTATCTGAACCATTATAATCTGGAGATGGGGTATATAAAAATAAATCATCTAAAACATTGGTATTACCCTGATCATCAATTACCGCTATACCATTTGCAGGAGGTGTTTCTAAAATCATTGTTCCCGGCCCATCACCACCAAAATCATCATTCACTAATACAGTAATTTGGGCATCAATAGCATCTTCCAATATCTCTACTAGTGTGTCATCCGTCGCTTCAGGAAAATCATCAACTGAAGTCACCGTCACATTTACTATTGCATTTGAAATATCACCATTCGAATCAGTTATCCTATATTCAAAACGGTCCTCTCCATTAAAATCAGTGGCAGGTGTATAATCTATTAAATCATCTGTTGGGTCAGTTGGTGTTTTGTTGTCATTTACAATTACAGTCCCTCCTTCATCTGAAGATCCACTTACCACTGCTATGGTTCCAATGCTTGCACCATCGTCGCCAAAATTATCATTGGCCGTTACATCTATACTAGTAGTACCACTATCTTCTGCAACTGTAGCAGTATCATCAAAGGCCATTGGAACAGTATTAACTATGAAATCTGCATACAACACATCTCCTTCAGTTATTAAATCCAATTCGGCCAAATTTACCTGTACAATTTCATTTCGAACAGTTCCAACTGCGTTTGTATTTACATTTACAGTTATAATTAATGATGTAGAGCTACCTACCGATAAATTTCCGATATTCCATACACCATCAACTGGATTATAAGACCCGTTAGAGTTATCTGAAATAAATGTAACTTCAGGTGGTAAAATATCTACAACGGAAACACTTGTTGCATCTTGAGGACCAAAATTGGAAACCGTTATGGTATAATTAAGATCTTCGTTAGCATAAGGGTTGATATTGTCTACCATCTTTTCAGTTACAAGATTCGAAGATTTAATTATTAATTCTGCCTCAGCCGAAATTAAATCATCATCACAAACATAAGATGGGGATTCAACTAACACCCTATATTTATAACCCGACATAGAATAATCTACATTTAGAATACGAATTAAAGGTGAGTTTACCCCTTCGTACTTGCCATCATTTGCCAAATCTTCAAATCCATCTCCTTTATCTTCTTGCCACTGATATCGAACCCCTGCTCCTTCACCTTGAAAATCAACCTCTACCGAAAAAATTACATTTATCCCTTCTAAGACAATTGCATCAAAAGGTGACCTTACAATATCAACTATTGTTTCACTTAATTGTACAAAATCAGGAACAGTATTTTCATCGCCATCAGCAGGTGAAATGTAAAAAGCGTCAGCAACAGTTCCATTATCTAAAATGGTTGGAATTCCTTCTCCAAACATTCCATCATTATCAGGATCTGTAGTAATACTATTATATGCCTCATTCGCATCTGTACAACCGTCTTCATCACTATCAAAATCAATATAATCGGCATGCGCCCCTTCTGTTGTTGTTGGAACTAAACCTTCTCCAGCCGAAAGAGGAATTCCTCCGGTAGCAGTGTTATCAGAATTATCATCGTCATCATCGGCCAATCCATTGTTGTTTGCATCTACACCCCCTGCCTCAATAACATCGTAAATACCGTCATTATCACTATCTAAATCAAACTCATTTGGAATCCCATCTCCATCAATATCACAAATTCCCTGTGTTTGACTTACACTAATATCATCTATGGCAAATTCATTTCCATTACCCAAGGCTGCCCTATCCACAATTACAATTGTTATGGGCTCTGAAGATTCAGGAATAAACGATCCTGAAAAATTTTTCCATGCAGCGGTATCACCTAAACTTTCTCTTGGAACATCGCCTGTACTGATTATGGTATAAGAAGTATTTCCCTGTTCAATAATAACTTCCATATTAGGTAAAATTCTACCTTCATTATCAGGAATATCTAAATCCAAATTCAACACCCAGAAAGATACATCAACAGGAGTTCCTATTTCAACTGCGGCTATATCACGTCTATAATACTCAGAATTTAGAACTTGATTGGTGTTTATTAACAACATTCTTCCTCCCGTAGGCGCAGTTCCTCCATTGGTATGATCACCAAGTGAATGCCAACTTCTATCTGCCCAACTTGAAGCTTCTTGAATACTATTGAACACACTATATTTACCTCCAATGAGGCTGTTTTCCGAATCTTCTGGAACCGACCCAACAGCAAGCGGTAAGTATTCATAAGAACCTAAATAGGGAGACGAAACACTTGGAGTTCCTACATCTAAACTTTGGGTCCCAAAATCTTCTAACAAGGTTATAGTGTTCTTAAACACTAAGTTGGAACAATCTGAATTCTCTTCAACATTAGGAATCCCATCATTATCATTATCCAAATCAATTTGATCTAGCACCAAATCGCCGTCATTATCATTCGATATTTTACCATTACCTTGAATTGCAAAACGGTAGGGGTTTTCATTTAAATCATTATTTGAAATTTCTACAATTACTGTCTTTTCACGTGCCTCAAAAGGATCAAAATCAATGGAAAAAGTTGTATTTCCACCTCCAGATATAACTTCTTCTGGTAAAGAAGAAAGTGAAAAACTATCCGTATCTCCAATTAAACTAACAATTGGATTTCCATTTAACAATAAATCTAAATCTCCTTTATTATTAATCGTAAATGTGTGAGACTCTATTCCTAAGTCTATATCAATACTACCAAAATAGGTATCATCATTTGTGTTTGGTGTTGCATCTCCATTAAAAATAATTTCACCATTTCCTACAAGTTCAATTTCAGTTTTTGGCTCGGTAATTGGAACTATATTTACTAAATAATCTTCTATTTCTCCAGAACTTATAAATGGCCCACAAGCAAGTGGAATTTCTCCTTTTTCAACCGCAATCCTCATTCTTGTAATTACCTCTACAGCATCTTCAGGAATTGTAAAATCAAAACTTCTTTCTATAGTAGTGTTCGTACTTCCAGTGGTTAAATCGGTATATATTTTTTCATTAAAATCTAGAAAATCTCCATCATTATTATAATCTATCCAAACTGCTGTTCCAATTTCTTCATCTGTCTCCGTTTCAATAGTTAAACTCATGTTATATGTATTTCCTAGAGTATAATCAGGAATAGTTCCAGGATAATATGAGTACCTCCCTGGTTCAAATAAAGTTGTGTTGTCAATTACATCAGTAGTTACATTTGAAATATAATAACTCAAACTAGGAGGAATATTTATAGTATCTAAAACTCCACAATAAGTGTCTATTATTCCAAATCCGGTAATATCAAATATATACGGATGCTGATCTTCATCATTATTGGCTATTGAAACCGTAGTAGTATGTTGGCCCGGTTCAATAGGATCAAAAACTACACTAAAAGTTGTTCCATCACTAGGCGATACCGAAGAGGCGGGTGGTGATGTTAATATAAAATTTGCATCATTTGCTAACTGAATTATTGGGTCATCATATAATAATAAATCAATTTCCCCTTCATTAACTATTGAAAATGTATGTTCAAGTGCGGTACCATTTACTTCAATATTTCTAAAATCTGTATTATCGGCCTCTCTAGGAGTTATATCTCCATTCTGAATAAAGATACCCTCTCCTAAGGTTATTATTCTTGCTTTAGGAATAAATCCTACTCCCTCAATAGCGAAGGTGTATGGGTCCTTTTCTGAATCGTTCATGGCAATTGAAACAACCGCTGATTTAATTCCTTCTGATTGAGGATTAAAGGTTATCTCAAAACGAGATCCCGAAGCAGGAATAATAGGTGTACTGGGAACTAAAGAAATAATGAAGTCTTCTATATCTCCAGTAATTTCAACATGTGGGCTTGGGTCATCCAACGTTAAATCTAGACCGCCTAAATTGGCAATTAAAAATCCATTAGTCTGTGGATCAGCCAAAATTTCCTTTCTTCCAAAATTAGTGTTATTTTCTAATTCAGTGGAATTAGAACCATCTGCAATTGGTATTCCATTACCTAAAAGCAGTGCATTTGGAGATGCATCCGTGAGGTCAACAATTGTAACATCATAATCCTCTACCTCACCTGTTTGATTAAATGGCCCACAAGGAGTTGGTATTTCTCCCTCTTGAACGGTAATTCTCATTCTAGTTAAACCAGGGCTTGCAAACTTTGGTATTAAAATACTTAAAGTACGCTCAACCTCTGTTTCTCCAGAACCTGCACTATACAAATTCGTATAAACTTCTTCATTTGCATCTTCAAAATCACCATCTCTATTGTAATCAATCCAAATTCCAACTCCAGAATCACTATTGTCCAATGTAGAGTTCTTAATACTAGTAAAGTAAGACTGCTCTCTATTTAGGTTCGTAGTAAACTGTGTGAAATATGAGTAGCGATCGGGGTCTTCAAATGTAGAGGTATTATCAATATCTCCAACAGCAACATTAGACAAATAGAAACTAGAATTGTCATTTGGAATTGGAGGTGTTGTTGGGTCACAATATTGAAATTCAGCATCTGTTCCAGTTCCAATTACAACAAATGTATAGGGGTTTTCGTCTAAATCACTATTTGCAATAGTAACAGTTATCGATTTTTCTCCCAAAGATTTTGGTTGAAAAGCAATTGTAAAGGTCGATGAATCATCTGGTAATACCGGAGTAACAGGATTAACCGTTAAGAGAAAATCATCAGTATCTCCTGTAATAGAAACAGGTAATGGAGCTCCTGTTAATTCTAAATCCAAGTCTCCAGAATTGTTTATGCTATATTCAAAGAGTTTGGTTGCCTCATTCGCAATAGCGTTTCCAAAATCTGTATTATTTATAGTGCTCGTTTCTGTTTGACCGTTTTCAATTAAGTTGTTATTTCCAAAAACTGATATTTCAGGAGCACTCCCTGTTAATTCAACATCATCAATATAATACGCTTTTGGTTTCCCACTACCTCCTGAGGTAGAACTATTAATGGATATTAAAGCAACATTAAATTTAGTTGCACCATTTGGAATTGCTCCAATTGGCGTTATGTAAGGGTTAGGTTCCGTTACCGTAGGGACTTCTTGTCCGAAATCTATGGGGGTATTATTAGTTCCAATAACTAATCTAGTGGTAAAACTCACCCACTCAAAAACCCCGTCTTCAACTCCTTCTCCATCAGCATCAATATAATAATTGTATAGTATTCTTAAATCATCATGCTGCCTTTGCTCACCATCAGATGCAAATCCAATAGAAAATCTAACATTATCATACTCACTTATATCTACAGTTCTAAAATAAACTAAATGATTATCCGTCCCGTTGTTTCCAAAATTTTGTATTTTAAGACTATAAGGATCTGAAGCAACCTTTTCGTTAGAGGTAGAAATTTCTCCATCTACCGCCACACCAGTAAATGCCCAATTATCATTAACGGACTTAACCCCAACAAAACCAGAACTTACTGGAATGGTATCATAACTAACAGAAATAACCCCTAAATCTTCATTAAAATATTGTGAAGCAATAATTTCTTGAGACTGAACGGTTTGTAAACCAGTAAAGAATAAAAAAATGAACAATATTCTCCAACTATTTAAAAATGTGGAGATGAAACGGAAAGGAATATTTTTAAAGTAGTTTTTCGACATAGACAAATCTTCTTCATGTATATTTAACCCAAAGAGTTAAATAAGTAATTAGCGCAAAAACAAATATAATGAAAAATTAAAAATATCCCTTAAAGTAAGAGGCTTAGCAAACAATTAATTAATCTAAACTTAATATAGGACTAAATACCACGCTCATTTTGAATAGTTTCGTACGCCTTTTGAATTTGCTGAAACTTTTCCTGTGCGCCTTTTAAATGCTCTTCTCCTAAGTGTTGTAATTTGTCTGGGTGGTGCTTTTTAACCAATTTTCTATAGGCTTTTTTAACCTCTTGATCGGTCGCTGACTTTTCAATTTCTAACACTTTATACGCGTTTGAAACACCCGAATAGAACATCGCCTTAATAGATTCAAAATCGTGATGATTGATATATAAATAATTGGCAATTTTATGAATCATTTCAACTTCCGACTCGTTTACATGCCCGTCGGCCTTTGCAATTCCGAATAAAAAGTGCACCAATTGTAAACGCGTAGCATGTGTCATATGCTGCCTAATTTGCATACATACTTGACGTGTAGAAATATTATTGTTCTTTATAATTCCATTAAACAATTTAAAGGCATGGTCTGCACGTTCTCTCCCATACATTTGAATAAAATGATCGCGTACATATTTCAATTCTCGCTTATCTACTTTTCCATCTGCTTTTATAACAACCGCAGACAAAATCAGTAAACTCATTTCAAAATCTCCTGATTGCGTAGAACTACTAGTTTGACTAAAACGCTTTGCATTTTCTACATCTTCTTTAGAAAAGCCATCTATAAAACTACCTACAACAAATCCAATAATCCCTCCAATTGGTCCGCCAAAAGACCACCCTAAAGTGGCACCAAACCATTTTGTAAAATTTCCCATTTCTAAAATTATAAGCGGCAAAGATACACAACCGTAAATAAAGTAAATACTTACAGAATTCATTTAAAATATATTTAACAAAATGGTAAGTTATTCCGATAATTAACGACCCTATTGAAACTGAAAAATAATGTATCTTTGTAACCAATTTAAAATTTAAATTTATGTATCCAGAAGAATTAGTAAGACCTATGGCGTTAGAATTAGAAAATGCTGGTTTTACATCATTACATACCACTGAAGAAGTAGATGCGGCAATAGCAAAAGAAGGAACAACCTTAGTTATGGTTAATTCTGTTTGTGGCTGTGCAGCAGGTTCTGCCCGTCCAGGAGCAATTGCTTCTTTAGGAAACGATAAATTTCCTCAACATTTAACAACTGTTTTTGCAGGTGTAGATGGTGAAGCAACGAATAAAGCAAGAGAATATATGATTCCTTTTCCTCCATCTTCTCCGGCAATTGCCTTGTTTAAAGATGGTGCGTTAGTTCATATGTTAGAGCGCCATCATATTGAAGGCCGTTCTGCACAAATGATTGCTGCAAATTTAGTAGGAGCCTTTGACGAATTCTGCTAAGCAACACTTCAAAAAACTTTTAAAATCCATTCAATTTCTGAATGGATTTTTTATTTTTATACGATGACTTCAGAACAAAATTCTATCATAGAAAACACCATTACTTTCGTAAAAAAAACCTTGAAAAATGCGGAAGGCGGACATGATTGGTTTCATATTCTTAGGGTATACAATAATGCTAAACTTATTTCTGAATCTGAAGATGTCAATAGTTTTATTGTAGCACTTGGTGCTTTACTTCATGATATTGCTGATGCTAAATTTTATGATGGGGACGAAACAGTTGGCCCTAGCGTTGCAACTGAATTTTTACAAACTCAAAATGTAGCTTCATCTGTAATTGACCAAGTTGTTTTTATCATTGAAAATATCTCCTATAAAAATTCATTGAACCTTTCATTTAAGGTGCAAATGAATTCTGAATTGGCGGTTGTTCAAGACGCAGATAGACTAGATGCCATTGGTGCTGTAGGTATTGCTCGCTGTTTTAATTTTGGCGGGTTTAAAAACAGAGGCATGTACGATCCAAGTATTCCTCCTAATTTAAACATGAGCAAGGAAGAATACAAAAAATCCGATGCCCCAACAATTAACCATTTTTATGAAAAATTGCTGTTACTTAAAGATAAAATGAACACCTCAACAGGGTCGCGAATCGCCGCTGAGAGACATGTTTTTATGGAGCAGTATCTGGAGCAGTTTTATGCCGAGTGGGATGGTTTAAAATAATTAAAAATTCGGCTTTCGTTTTTCTAGAAACGCAGAAGTACCTTCGGTAAATTCTTTGGTATCAAAACACTTACCAAAATTCTTAATCTCCTTTTTATATCCATTCGTTTTTTTATCTGACTGTGCATTCACTGTTTCAATGGCAGTAGCAACGGCCTGACCTGAATTAGATGCGATTTTAGACGCCAATTTTTGTGCTAAGGGCAAGAGTTCTTCTTGAGGTACTACATGATTTACTAAGCCACATTCTTTTGCTTCTTGGGCCGTTAGCATGTTCGCTGTTAGTATTAATTCCATGGCTCTACCCTTACCAATTAATTGTGGTAAACGTTGTGTTCCTCCATATCCTGGAATTACACCTAAAGATACTTCTGGCAATCCCATTTTAGCGTTATCACTGGCAATTCTGAAATGAGCCGACATGGCCAATTCTAGACCACCTCCCAAAGCAAAACCATTTATCGCTGCAATTACTGGTGTACTTAAGTTCTCCACAAAATTGAATAACAAATCATGTCCGTTTTTAGCTAAAGTTTGGCCTTGCTCTCCATCAAAATGAGCAAATTCCTTGATGTCCGCTCCAGCAACAAAGGCACGTGTACCTCCACCTGAAATTATAATTGCACGAATATTTTTATCCATGTTTGCATCTGCTAAAGCATTATGTAATTCTAAAATTGTAGGTATGTTTAAAGCATTTAGTTGCTTTGGCCTGTCTATTAAAATTGTTAAAACTTTTCCGTTCTGTTCTAAAATAATATTCTTGTATTCCATTATTCTTTAGGTAATGTTACTATAAATTCTGTTCCAATTTCTTTTTTAGACGTAAATGAAATAGATCCATTATACGCTTCGATAATATTTTTTATCATTGGTAGCCCAAGCCCCATTCCACTTGACTTTGTCGTGAATTTAGGCTCAAATACCATTTCGCTTACTTCGGTAGAAATTCCTTTTCCATTATCAGTTACCTTTAATTGAATTCCACCCTCCTCATTTAAAAGCGCGACTTCAATTTTTGGATTTTCAATGGTTTCCGTTGCCTGAATGGAATTTTTCACCAAATTAGTTACAACTCTAATTATTTGCATTTTATCCAAATTTGCCATAATCTTATTTTCTTCACATGAAAATGAAATATACGATTCTGGAAAAATCTCCATGGCATTCTTAATCACTTCAACAAGATTAATCTCTTCTCTTTTCTGAGTTGGCATTTTTGCGAAATCCGAAAATGCAGAAGCAATACTACTCATCACATCAATTTGCTGAATTAATGAATTGCTGTATTCTTTTAATTTTTGATCAATATTAGGATCAGCAGGATCAAACTTACGTTCAAAACTCTGCACTGTTAAACGCATCGGCGTTAAAGGGTTTTTAATTTCATGGGCCACTTGTTTCGCCATTTCGCGCCATGCTTCCTCTCTTTCATTTTGAGCCAACTTTACAGCACTTTCCTCCAAATCATCAATCATTCTATTGTACGAATCAACCAAATTATGAATCTCTTTGCTAGCATCATTCAACACAATTTTTTCATTCCGCTTGTGAATAGCAGTCTGACTTATTTTATCACTTACCGTTTTAATAGAACGTGTTATATAACTTGATATAAAATAGGCCAAGGCTAAACCAAATGCAAACATAATTAAGAAACCAACAGCCAACCTTGAAAGAAACTCTCTCAACTCTCTACTTAAAGCAGAACTATCTTCTAGATAAGGTAAATGCAAAATTCCAATTCTCTTTAAAGAATCATCTAACAAGTATGTATAAGACGATTGAAATTCAATACCATCTTTCTCTGCTCTTGAAACAAAGCGATGATCTATAGTTGTAGATAATTCATTAAACACATATTCTGAAATAGTACCTGTTTTAATATCATCATTAGATGAAATGATAAAATTTCCTTGTAAATCATAAATCTCAACCTCTAAATTATGTACATCAGAAATTTCTTTTATACTAGATTGAAACATCGGTAATAAAAATTCTCCTTTTATTGGAAATGAAGAATTGCGCATTTCAAAATTGATGTGCTTTCTTATCGCGGTTTCTTTCCTTTCAAAACGACCCGTATTATACTCTTGTGCCTGTTCGTTATATTGAAAAATTGTTACCAATGCTATTAAAACCGACGCCATTACAACCAAGGCAACCATAGCGAGAAAAACACGATTTTGTAAAGAGAGTCTTCTTTTTAACATGTAACGAACATTTAGGTAAAAATAATAAAATTAACCAAGGCCATTTAGCAATTTGCAAAAAACAATGAGCTTGTCGAGATGCAGCCATCTCGGACATCAGTTCATTATTTTTTAGTGTAGCGCACCTTAAAAAAGAGAATACTCAATACAATAATTCCAGAGGCTAAATTTGCAAGAATTATAGATAAACTATCAATATGCACACCATAATAAAACCACAAACAAATACCAATAAACATAGCAATATACATTGTTAAAGAAACATCCTTAACTTCTTTAGTATGCCATATTTTAAAGGCTTGTGGCACAAATGAAGACGTGGTTAAAACAGCGGCTAGTAATCCTATTATTTCTATATTAAATTCCATAATTACAATACTCTTTTAATTCAATAATTGAAAAGCAATTAAGGCTGCTATATAAGCAATTGAACTCATTCCAATCAATTGTACAATTGGCCATCTCCAACTATTTGTTTCTCGTTTTACAATTGCCAAGGTTGCCATACATTGCATTGCAAAAGCATAAAACAACAATAAAGAGATACCACTTGCTAAGTTAAATATTTTGAGTCCGTTTTCGTCCGTTTCTGCCGCCATTCGTTCTTTAATGGTTCCATCTTCCTCATCTGCACTTCCTACACTATAAATTGTAGCAAGTGTTCCAACAAAGACCTCTCTGGCTGCAAAAGAAGTAATCAAAGCAATTCCTATTTTCCAATCATATCCCAAAGGTTGAATTACAGGCTCAATAGTCTTCCCTGCAATTCCTATATAAGAATTTTCTAATTTATATGCTGCTATTTTATCTTCTAACTCTAATTCTGAAAGATTTTGATTTACAACTTTCTCAGTAATAATTTCTTCAGCATTGTTAAATTTTTCGCCAGGTCCAAATGAGGCTAAGAACCAAAGGATAATTGAAATTGAAAGAATTATTTTACCGGCATCTACTAAAAAGGTTTTTGTTTTTTCTACTACGTTTATGGCAACATTCTTAAACAATGGCATCTTATAATTCGGCATTTCAACTACGAAATATGACTTGCTTTTAATTTTAAGTGTTTTATTTAAAATAAACGCCGCCGTAATTGCAGATGCAAACCCTAATAAATACATAAACATTAATGTCAATCCTTGCGCATTAAATATTCCAAGAACAGGAATATCTGGAATTACCAAAGCGATTAAAATAGCATAGACAGGCAACCTTGCAGAACATGTAGTAAACGGTGTTACCAAAATAGTAATTAAACGTTCTTTCCAACTCTCAATATTTCTTGTAGCCATAACTGCAGGAATCGCACATGCTGTACCAGAAATTAATGGCACTACACTTTTACCGCTCAATCCAAATCTTCGCATGGTTCTATCCATTAAAAACACCACACGACTCATATAACCACTCTCCTCAAGTAACGAAATAAATAAAAACAGAAAGGCAATTTGAGGAACAAATATTACGATTCCGCCTAAACCGGAAATCACCCCATCAGCCAATAAATCTGTAAACATACCTGCTGGTAAATTGTCTTTTACCCAATCGGCCATCGAAGCAAAAGATGCATCAATAAAGTCCATTGGAATACTACTCCAATCGAACAGCATTTGAAATATTAACAATAGAATCGCAAAGAAAATGACATAACCAAATACTTTATGTGTAAGTACTTTATCCAATCTACTTCGTAAATCTGTCGCCTTTTCCTTATCTACAGTATAACCTTTCTTAAGGATGTCGTTTATAAATTTATACCGTAAAATGGTTTCTCTATGTTGTAATTTTTTGAGTTCCGAATTTGATTTGGTTTCAAATGAGAACTCACCACTCATACGGTTCTTATCAATTTTTCCAAAGTTGACATCTTGTGTTATGACCAACCATAATTTGTACAATGATTGATTTGGAAAAGTTGTTGCCAACCTTTTAAAATAGGCAGGATCTATATTGGCGGTGTCTAAAGATATATCATTGTTTAAAGATCGATACTCTAACAATGTGCTCTTTAATTCTTCAATCCCTTCATTCTTTCTAGAACTTGCTAAAACAATTTTTGTTTTTAGTTCTTTTTCAAGTAGTGGAATATCTAAAGAAATTCCCTTTCGTTTCATTCTATCCGACATGTTTATAACCAAGATTGTCGGAATCTCTAAATCTTTTATCTGTGTAAAGAGTAATAAATTACGTTTTAAGTTCTCAACTTCAGTAACAACAACTGCAACGTCGGGGTAATTTTCATCGTTCTTATTCATTAACAATTCAATCACCACACTTTCATCTAACGACGAAGCGTTAAGACTATATGTTCCAGGTAAATCAATGATTTTTGCCTTTTTATGGCGAGATAGTTTACAATAACCTACTTTCTTCTCAACGGTAATTCCAGGATAATTCCCTACCTGCTGATTAAGACCAGTTAAGTGATTAAAAACCGATGTTTTTCCTGTATTTGGATTTCCAATTAATGCGACTTTTAAAACTTCAGTACTCATAAATTGGATTCGGCTATTTTTTGAATTGAAATTTGAACTGCGGTTTCTTTACGAATCGACACATAACTTCCATCAATATTAATGTATAGTGGGTCGTTAAATGGCGCAAATTGTACCAATTCAACTACGCTTCCTGGCAGACAGCCCATTTCGACTAATTTTAAAGGAATGGCCTCAATCTCAAATTCTTGAATTATTCCTTTTTCTCCTTTTCGCAAAGTTGCAATTGTATGCATGCAGTCGTCTCTAAATTAGGAGACAAATATACTAATTAGAACCATTCTAAAGTGTGACAATTATCACTTCTTTTTAAATTGATCTTGAAGTATTCTTATATCCTGAATTAACAGTTCCATTTCTTCAGAACTTGTTCCATCATAATATCCACGAATCTGCCTTTTTTTATCTATCAGCACAAAATTCTCTGTGTGAATAAAATCTTGTACGCCACCATCTCCTTCATCTACAACAGCAAAATAACTCTTCCGAGCCAAGTTATAAATGTGCTTTTTTTCTCCAGTAGTTACATGCCATTTTTTATCGTCAACACCTTTCATATCGGCATAGTCTCGTAAAACCGGAATGCTATCCATAACGGGAGTAACTGAATGTGACAGTAACATAATATCAGGATCATTTTTAAATGCCTCTTGCACTTTTATCATATTATTGGTCATAATCGGACAAATAGTCTGACACCGTGTAAAGAAAAAATCAGCGACATAAATCTTATCCTTATAATCTTCTTGCGTTATGTTTTCTCCATTTTGATTGATTAATGAAAAATTGGCAATGGTATGATCATTTCTTATATGCCTTACCTCATCATCTACCAATCTTGGGTTTACATCGGCAGGATTAAAAACCGGTAAACGTTTATCTGGATTTAAAATAGAATAAATAGCCCAAATCATAAAGACTGAAAACACGGCCATGATAACCAAAGTAGGGAGCGATTTTTTAAAAAAAGATAGATTCATCGTGACTGCAAATTTAAAATAATCGTAACGTATTTCGTCTAACTCCTACTAATTAATTGTTAAATACTTTAAGAAGCATAAAAGAGTGTTTCATAGCTGTATATAAAATAGTACATTTGTGCGTTTTTTAGATTAAGAAAGAGACTTTATGGAAATATTGATAAAAGCATCGCAGTTCCTTTTAAGCTTGTCATTTTTGATAGTGCTTCACGAATTAGGACACTTTATTCCTGCGAAATTATTTAAAACCCGTGTTGAAAAATTTTACTTGTTTTTCGATGCTTGGGGTAAAAAATTATTCTCCTTTAAAAAAGGAGGCACAGAATATGGAATTGGTTGGTTACCACTTGGAGGGTATGTTAAAATATCTGGTATGATAGATGAAAGCATGGATACTGAGCAAATGAAACAACCTGCTCAGCCATGGGAATTTCGTTCTAAACCAGCATGGCAACGTTTAATTATAATGTTAGGTGGTGTTGTTGTTAACTTCATCTTAGGGTTTTTAATCTACATCATGGTTTTTGCTGTGTGGGGTGAAGAACAAGTGAAACCTGGTGATGTGAAAAATGGATTTGCGGTTCACGAAACATTTAAGCAATATGGATTTCAAGATGGAGATCAATTGTTAAAAATGAATGGAGAGCCATTAGAAGATGTAATGGTTGTAAACAAGCACTTGTTTTTACGCGATGTTACTACTATAGATGTTCAGCATTTAGACGGCTCTAAAGAAACCGTTGGTATTCCGAATGATATTGGTCAAATTATGTGGGAAAATGGTGTAATGACTCCTTTTTCTCCAAGATTTGCTGCGATTATAGATACTATTATTCCGGAAAAACCTGCTGCTGAAGTCGGATTACTTAAAGGGGATGTTATTGTTGCTGTTAACGGGGCTCCAATAAAATATTGGGATGAATTTTCTTCAGTTGTAGATAAAGGTGAAGATTTAAGTGTAACCGTTTCTAGAAATGGAACAGAAAAAACTATTGCTGCTACTCCAAATGAAGAAAACAAATTAGGTGTTGGCCCATTTGCAGAAGTTGATGATGTTTTAATAATAACACAAAGAGATTTTTCTTTTGGTGAGAGTTTAAGTTTAGGAACTTCTAAAGCTTTTTGGACTTTAAAAGATTATATGACTCAATTTAAATATGTCTTCACTAAAAAAGGTGCAACTAGCGTAGGTGGATTTATTGCTATTGGAAATATTTTCCCTTCTACTTGGAGTTGGAAAGCTTTTTGGGGCATTACAGCATTCTTATCTATCATGTTAGGTTTTATGAACTTATTACCGATTCCTGCTTTAGATGGAGGCCATGTAATGTTTACGCTTTGGGAAATGGTTACTGGTAAGAAGCCAAGTGATAAATTTTTAGAATATGCGCAAATTACTGGGTTCGTTCTTTTAATGGGGCTTTTAATTTTAGCTAACGGAAACGATATCTACAAACTCTTTACAGGGAGTTAGAAAATAAAATAACAAACAAAAAACCCGAAGCATTGCTTCGGGTTTTTTGTTTTATAATAGTAAAGCACTAAGCATTTCTTAGTTCTTTCCCTTTTTCTTTTGCTGCTTCATTTCTTTCAATCTTATGCTCAGGTCTTGTCCATTTTGGCTTTTCACCTAAAGATTGATATTCAGAATCCTTTGCCTCAACCGATTGCGGTTGCACTTTTTTAGTAAATGGCTTTTGAGGATTCATTCCTAACAAATTAAATAATTTCATATCCTCATCTACATCCGGATTAGGAGTCGTTAATAATTTATTTCCTGCGAAAATTGAATTTGCTCCTGCAAAGAAACACATCGCTTGCCCTTCTTTACTCATCTGAGTTCTACCTGCCGATAATCTTACTTGAGTCTCTGGCATAACAATTCTAGTAGTTGCTACCATTCGAATCATTTCCCAAATCTCTACTGGCTTTTCCTCTTCTAAAGGCGTTCCTTCTACTGCCACCAATGCATTGATAGGAGTAGATTCCGGTTGTGGATTTAAAGTTGACAATGCAACTAGCATCCCCGCTCTATCCTCAATATTTTCTCCCATACCAATAATTCCACCAGAACAAACAGTTACATTTGTTTTACGCACATTATCAATAGTGTCTAATCTGTCTTGATATCCTCGTGTAGAAATTACCTCCTTATAATATTCTTCAGAAGAATCTAAATTGTGATTATAAGCATACAACCCGGCTTCGGCCAAACGTTTTGCTTGATTTTCAGTTATCATACCTAAGGTACAACAAACCTCCATGTCTAGTTTGTTAATTCCACGAACCATTTCCAAAACTTCGTCAAATTCTGGTCCGTCTTTTACATTTCTCCAAGCTGCACCCATACAAACTCTAGAACTTCCTCCAGCCTTTGCCTGTAATGCTTTTTGCTTAACCTCTTCAACACTCATTAAGTCATTACCTTTTACACCTGTGTGATAACGTGCAGCCTGTGGGCAATAGCCACAGTCTTCCGAACAACCACCTGTTTTAATCGATAATAACGTTGAAACTTGTACCACATTTGGATCGTGGTTTTTTCTATGTACGGTTGCCGCGTCATATAACAACTCCATCATTGGTTTGTTATAAATGGCTAATATTTCTTCTTTCGTCCAGTCGTGTCTTTGTACACTCATATCGTTTGATTTGATGGGTCAAAAATAAGGAAAATGATTATCTTCTTTTAAAAATCAGTGGTCCTTTATTACCGCTATCTGTTATAAAAATTCCCTCTAAGGTGTTTTTATCTTTGCTTAATTTTAAATAATGTGTCCCTCCATCGGGGCCCCAAGCCTCAATGGGCTTAATAACATCTACATGATAAATAATGGAATCTCCTTTAATAATTCCAGATCCGGATTCAAAAAAAGATTCTCCTTTAAATTCTATATAATGTCCCATGTGAATGCTATCTCCAATAGTTGAAAATACAGCATAACAATTGTCAAAATTTTCACCATTACAATCGCTCCAAATCCCATTGAAGTTTTCATGCTGATTTTTAGAATCCATACACGACACAACCAAAAGGGCTAGAATAATGATTAAACTTAATTTTTTCATAAATGCTAAATTAACTATTCCTTCGAAACTAAAATACTCACCGCATTCCCTCCAAATCCGACTGCGTTTACCAAAATCTTATTTAATTTTTTCGGCTCTTTTTGATTTTCTAAAAATGGTATTCCAATAAATTCTTGATGTTCGAGCATCAATATAGCCAATTCTAAACTCAGGGCTCCAGAAGCTCCAAAAGTATGCCCAATCTTCCATTTGTTAGAAGTAAGTACAGGCATGCCATTACCAAAAACTTTTTGAATGGCTTTATACTCTGAAGTATCTCCTTTTAAGGTTCCTGGCGCATGCATAACAATGGCGTCAACTTCATTTATATCTATGTTTTTCATGGCCATTTTCATAGATTTTTGAAAACAAATTGCATCGTCTGAAATGGAAATATTATGTTCTAGTATTTCTGTTGCATATCCGATCCCTTCTATAATACCTAGTGCATTCTTTTGTTTTCCTTTTTCCAAGGCCAACACGCAAGCTCCTTCTCCTAAAATCATACTGTTTTTCTTTTTAGAAAAATCAAGTGTTTTACAAGGATACTGTACTCTTGACTTCACTTCGACAAGCTCAGTGTGACATGGTGCGTAAATTTTTAACGCCTTCATTTGAGCAATTGTAAAATCGGTCAATGGGGCTTCACTCCCACCCACCAAGAACTTCTCTGACATTCCCGAATTGATCCATGCTACTCCATTTAAAACGGAATGCAATGCTGTTGAGCAGGTAATTGAATGGCTGATTGTTGGTCCTTGAGATTGCAAATCATGAGCAATCCATGAAGAGATATTTCCTAAAGTCGTTGTTGGAGAACTTAAGGTTTCTGTTTTCCCTCTCTGCAAATAGTCTTGATGGTATTTTTCAAACAATTCTGTTGCCCCGCGAGAAGAACCAATATTGACTCCAAAATCTCCTTCTTTCCAATTTAAATGTGCAACGGTATTTCTTGCAGCTATAATAGCCATCAAAACAGATTTATCTAAATCTTTATAGTGTTTATCTGATTTTTTTAAAATTCCTATTTGCTGTTCCACCTCCTCTGATAAATCGGCAACATAGGTATTCACACCATTAAATTTTCTTTTAGAAAAATGATGATTCTCTTTTAAATAATTAGTCCAAACATTATTAGAAGAAATTCCTAATGGAGAAATAGATGATAATGCAGTAATGGAAATTGGTTGGATCATGGATCTGTCTCACTGATTAATTCGGCATTTATTTTTAGATGGAAAGATTTCTCGACTCCGCTCGAAATGACAATAAAAAATTTAAGACAAAACTACACTATTTCCAATGCCTGCTCAATGCTTTTATACACTTTTTGCAGTTCACTCTTCGAAATTGTAAATGGCGCCAAAATGTAAATCGTATTGCCTAACGGTCGTAGAAAAACACCTGTTCTCATAAAATGCTGAAACAATTTATCTCGCAGATTTCCGTAACGTTCCATTTCAATATTTAAATCCAAGGCAAAGATAATTCCTAATTGGCGTGTGCTTTTTACTTTAGGATGGTCTTTAACTTTTGTATTAAATTCTTTATGCGATTGGATCACACGTTGAATGTTTTCTTGCATTTCTTCCGTTTGCAATAATTTCATACTTGCCAAAGCGGCATTACATGCCAACGGATTTGCCGAATACGTATGGCCATGAAAGAAGCCTTTGCCAATTTCATCTGCATAAAATGCATCATATATTTTCTGAGAACAAGTGGTTAAAGCCATTGGGGCTATTCCTCCAGTAAGAGATTTTGATAAACAAATAATTTCAGGTTTGTTGTTTAAATGTTCAGAAGCAAAGTTTTTTCCCGTTTTTCCGAATCCGGTCATTACTTCATCAGCTATAGTAACCACCCCGTTTTCATGAGCAATAGCAATTAATTCATCTAATAAATGTGCATCGTACATATACATTGCAGAAGCACCTTGTACCAAGGGCTCAAAAATAAAGGCCGCAACATTTTCATTTTTAACCAATGTTTCAAATTGATCTATTACAACTTGAATATTGTCTTTATTTGGAATGGGAATTCGTGCTACATCTATAAAGAAATCTTCAAATGGACCATTATAAACCGACAACCCAGAAACGGACATCGCTCCAAATGTATCTCCATGAAAGCCCCCTTCTAATGCAACAATCTTTCCTCTTTTTTCTCCTTGATTGAAATGATATTGCAATGCCATTTTTATGGCAACATCTACAGACGTAGAACCATTATCAGAAAAGAAAATCTTTTGCTGATTCTTGGGTAAAATATCCATCAGAGCTTCTGACAATTCAATTGCTGGTTTGTGTGTATATCCGCTAAAAACAACCTGATCTAAGGTATCTAGGCCTTCCTTAACTTTAGAGGTGATAAACTCGTTGCAATGCCCATACATACATGTATACCAAGATGCAATAGCGTCGATATATTCATTTCCTTTATCATCCGTAAGAATACAACCTTTGGCCGAAACTATTGGCAAATGGTTTGGGTGAATTTTATGCTGTGTTAACGGGTGCCACAGGTGTTTTTTATCTCTTTCTTGTAAACTCATCTTCTTCAATTCTGTTTCGATATCAATGCTACGCAGTTATATCTACTATAATTCAATTAATTTATCTCTAAATAAATCAGCGTATTTTTTAACCACTGTCTTATCAAAATACTCCTCTTCATTTATTCTACCAATAATTGAAACTCCTGTCATCTTTTGAATGATGGACTCCGTTGTTGGATGCTCATCTCCACTAAAAATCACTGAAACATCGAACCCTTTTTCTTGCAATAATTTAATTGTAAGCAAGGAGTGATTGATACTGCCTAAATAATGTCTAGACACTACAATTATTTTATCGGAAGACTCAATTAAATCTAAAATTGTGTCATTATTATTAATGGGAACTAACAAACCTCCAGCTCCTTCAATAACTAGATTATTTGTTGTTTCTGGGCGGCTAACTTTATCTAACGTAATTTCAATTCCGTCAATTTCTGCAGCTGCATGTGGACTCATTGGCGTGTTTAAAGCAAATGAATTTGGATGAAATGTTGAAGTTGAATTAGACACCAATTCTGACACTTTTTTAGTATCGCAATTATCCAATTCACCCGCTTGTACTGGCTTAAAGTAATCTGCTTGCAAGGCCTCTGTTACTATTGCTGATGCAACCGTTTTGCCAACTTCTGTAGAGATACCAGTTATGAAATAATTTTTCGACATAATTCCTTCCTACTTATTCAAAATTGATTTTTAATTCAATGTATTTATGTGATGTTTCGACTGTGCTCAACATGACATTTAGCCTGCAAAAGTACCAAGTAGATTTAAGATTTCATCTATTTCTTGGATAGAATTATAACTATGCAAACAAATTCTTAGGCGCTCTTCTCCCAAAGGTACTGTTGGCGATAAAATTGGCTTTACATCATAGCCTTTATCTTGTACCTGAGAGGCTATGGTTTTTACTTTAGCATTCCCCGAAATTACGCAGCAATGAATAGCCGAAGTGCTATCTACAAAATTTAATTTGTGATTGGTGTCCTTCAGTTGTTGATTGAAATAATTTATGTTCGTTCTAAGTTTTAACAAGGGAGATTCTTCCGCATTCCCTAAAATGACAAGTTCTTCAATCGCAACTTTTATACTCGCCACGGTATGCAATGGAATTGCCGTAGTATAGATAAAACTTCTTGCAAAATTGATGAGATAGTTTTTTAACTCATTAGAACCTAAAACAACAGCACCATGACAACCTATTGCTTTACCAAAGGTGTGGATTCTTGCAAAAACATTATGCTCCAAATCGTATTGTTGAAGTAAGCCTTCACCATTTTTTCCAAAAACACCTGTAGCATGTGCCTCGTCTACAATCAAGTGTGCATTGTATTTTTCACATAATTCTGAAATACCCTTCAAATCTGGTGAATCTCCATCCATTGAGAAAACTGATTCGGTTACAATATATATTTCGTTTTCTTGAGTTCTCGACTCCGCTCGAACAGACAACTTTTTTTCTAAATCAATTAAATCATTATGTCCAAACTTACTAGCCTTAGCATTGCTCATTTGTATCCCATCTCTAATCGAAGCATGAATGAGTTCGTCGTAAAAAATAAGATCTCCTCTCTGCAAAACAGATGAGAATAAACCAACATTGGCATCATAACCTGAATTAAAAAGCAGTCCAGATTCAGCATTAAAAAAAGTTGCTAATTGTTGCTCAACCTCTTCATGTAAACTATTATTGCCTGAAAGCAAACGAGAACCTGTAGTTCCGTTTTTATGTTGCTTCTCATTTAAAATTTGAATAGCGTTTTTATGTAACTCGTTTGATTGTGCAAATCCCAAATAATCATTAGATGAAAAATCTATCAAATCATTTTGGGTTTTCAAACTTCGCAGTGAGTTTGATTCAGTGCGTTGTATAAGTTTTTTATGTATCCTATTCGGAAAGTTCATAGCTCAAAATTACTTATTAAAATGGACGCCACCATAATAATGATTATCTTTGCATGATATTTTTCGCATTTTAAAACGACGAATGCATAGATGGAATTATTTCAACAAATACTAGTATTTATTACCGTTGCTTTAGCAGTTGGTTTTTTAGTAAAAAAGTACTTCTTTAAAAGCAAGAAAACCACAAAATCTTGTGGTGAAGATTCTTGTGGTTGTCATTAAATGTTTTTCTGTCATCCTGAGCGCAGTCGAAGGATCTCTTAATCGTTAAGATTCTTCACACAGGAAGTCGGTTTCCTTGTTCAGAATGACAATCGAATCAATTATTTCCCTCTATACTTTTCAAACCAAGCCAAGGTGTGCGCTATTTTACTAATTAAATTACTTGGTCTGCGAGCAATACCGTGCGATGCACCAGGAATCTCTACCAAAACAGTTTCAATTTTACGCAGTTTTAGCGCATGATATAGTTGTTTGGCTTCACTTGGTGGTGTTCTTAAATCATTCATTCCCACCATAACCATGGTCGGTGTTTCTATATTTCCAACCAAAGAAATTGGTGAAAACTTCCAATAGATTTCAAAATTTTCCCAAGGTTGACCAGGATATCTAGAATTCGCATATCCATAATAATTATCGGCCACCAATGTTTTAGAAATCCAGTTCATAACTGGTTTAGCCACTACTGCTGCTTTAAATCGGTTGTTCTTTCCAATAATCCATGCTGTCATAATTCCACCAGCACTTCCACCGGTAACATACAATTCGTTCTCATCGGCAATGCCTTTTTCAATTAGATAATCTACACCGTCCATTACATCGTCATAATCTTGACCAGGGTAGTTATTGTATAATAAGTTGGCAAACTCTTCACCGTAACTAGTACTACCTCTAGGATTTGGATAAAACACCACATAACCTGCTGCGGCATATAATTGCATTTCGGCACTGAAACGATCACCATAGTTTAAGATAGGGCCACCATGATTTTCTACCAAAATCGGATATTTTTTAGAAGCATCATATTGTGGTGGTTTTACAATCCATCCTTGAACTTTTCTCTGATCGTATGATGAAGTGTACCAAACTTCTTCTACTTGCCCCAACTCACGTTGGTCTAAAATATCACTATTTAAATCTGTGATTAATTTCGCTTCTCCTTTCGATTGAATTACGGCTAATTCTGCTGGATAATCAGGAGTAGATTGCGTATAAACAATGGTTCCTGCATTAGAAACCGAATACGAACCTGATGCATAGGGACGACCTAAGGTAGTCCCTCCAACATTCTCGGCTAACTTGTTGATTTTTCCACCTGTTGTTATATAGGCAATTTTCGTATTCCCTTCTGTATCATATGTAAAATACAATCCTTTACCTTCAGCATCCCAAGTAATATTACTTACGTTTCTATCTAGTTTCGAAGAAATCACTTTTCTAGCGCTTCCATCCGTTTTCATCAAATTTAAATAGGTCGTTTGATGTGCTTGTACCTTATCTTCATAACTTAAAAACGCAACCCAATCATTCTTAGGAGAAACCATTGGACTGCGGTCTGGACCTTGCTGTGTGGTTAATTGAATTATTTTCTTAGAAATTGTATTTACCTTATATACCTCGCTATTTCTAAAGTCATATTCCCAGTTTTCATTTCTATTTGCCGAGAAATAAATTTCATTTCCGTCAGATGAAAATGACAATCCGCCACCATGATTAAAATTCCCGCTTGTTAATTGCATAGCACTTCCACCTTGCGCTGGAACTGTAAAAATATGTGTAAAGCCAGGCTTTAAATATCCTGCTCCATCTGCTTCGTGTTTTAATCGATCGGTTATTCTGGCTGCATCTGCCCATTTAGCACCTTTAGGGGCTTTAGGCATTTTAGCAATTACCGGAGATTTTGCACTAACTTTCATAGTAAATGCCAGTGATTTTCCGTCAGGACTCCAAGTTAATGATCCAGGTGATGCTGTCAACTGCGTTAGTTTTGCTATTTGCCCTGATGACAACCAATACATATAAATTTCAGAGCCTTCAGAAGTACTGCTTGTAAATGCAATTCTATCTGAAGATGGCGACCAAGACGCTTGTGATTCGCTAACTTCACGAGTGGTTAATTTTCTATGATTTGTACCATCAGAATTAAGTATCCAAAGATTACCCTTTGAATTATCTTTCATAATGTCAAACCCGTTTCTTTTATAAACAACCTGACTTCCATCTGGTGAAATTTGTGGGTCAGAAGCAAATTCTAGCTCAAATACGTCTAAAGATTGAAAAGGAAGTTTTTCTTGTGCAATTGAAAAATTGAAAGTCAACAAGAATAAAAGTAAGTAGCTGGTCTGTTTCATTTTTTGAAAATTTAAAGTTTGGAAGGTACGAATTTTAGAAAATATTTTTCCTTTTACATCGATACAAAACAGAAAAAGTATCAAAAAGAAATTAGGGCGACTTAGTATTGATGATTACTAAGTGAACTGGCTATATTTTCAACTTCTTTATTCGAAAATATTGGGTCAAAATATTCAATATAGTTATTCAATTCCCTTAATAATTTTATTTTGACATGTTTAAATTCTTGGTTGGGTTTAGAATTAATCATTACAATAACGTTTCTAATAGGAATTTGCTTTTCACCCCAATGATGATAGTTTAAACTATGACTATTATTAACTAAAATAAAAATAGCAAAATTTGTTCTTTGAATTTGATCAACCGGAGATCTTAAACTGAGTGAGTTTATTGATTTTTGACTCCAATTCTTTGTTTCTAATATAAAAATACCTGATCTTGAAATTAACAGATGGTCAATTTGAATTGAATAAATTCTGTCATTAGTTCTTTTGTTATAAATCGGAGGATTAAATGTTTCTTTGAAATTGTTTATGAGAATATATTCATCTGATAGTTTTCTAATCTCCTTTTCGACCAAACTTTCTCCAATTGCACCCGCTATAATTGGCTTCAATTCATCAATTGCCAATCTTACTTTTTTCAACTTTTGAATTTGTGAATTAGATCGAATTTTTAATTCTAACTCTCTACTATTGGAAAGATATTCAACTCTTTTAGAATCTTTCTGAATCTTTTGTAATAAGATTCGGAATGAATTTTCAACGATTAAATCATAATCCTCAATAAGGTGATCAAGATTTAATTGAACATTTCTAATCTTAAAATATAGAAACCATTTATAAATAAAATTGGCGCGAACTTTTTTATTTTCTAGGATTGATTTATGCTTCTTCTTATTTTCAATTCTAAGGTCAAGTTCTTCTATTCCTTGTTCCTTTAATTCCGGTATTTTATTTGAATTTTCTTTTATTCGTAGATTAATGTTTTGAATTTCGAAACTAATCTCATTTTTATAAAACTCAATTATTTCATTTTTTCTTTTAGGATATTCACTCTTAAATTTATTGATATCATTTACAGAATTGAATAAGTCGATATTTCTATTATCCAATTCATAACGCAAATTTTTAAGAGATTCTATTTGACCAATTACCTTTGCCATCAATATTTGATTGAGAAGACAAAGATAAGTGATACCTGCCTATCCCAACCCGACATCTAAGGTCATCATTACAATAAAGCCCATTAATGAAATTAAATATTTGATATTAGATAAGTAAACCAGTTATTTTAGAAGACACCATTCATTTTGCCTTGATGCAAAACGAATCAAAAAATCAAGTCCCGGATTTTCGATGGTCGAAATGAGTTTTATGTCCTAAAAGAAATGAACTCGTTTTATAAAACTCAAACAGCATTTCTTTTTGGCGGACATTTCAACTTTTCGACGCTCAACTACAAATCCAATGACAAATAATTTCAATAAATCATACTTCTTTCCTCCCTTATCCGTAGTATAGAAATAAGAATCTGTTTAGATTTCGTGAAACCCTGGAACGAAATTAAGATGCTTGTTTCGGTTTTCCAATTGGAAAAATACATAGGAAAAGGTGTCCTTTTTGGGTATCTTTTTGGACAAGCAAAAAGATGCAAAGAAAATCCAATGAATTTATTTTTCTAAAAATTGCTCTACCCTAATCCAACATCCAAGGTCATCATCACAATAAACCCTCCTATAAAACCAAGTGTGGCGATATCTGTATATTTATCTCGCTGCGTTTCGGGTATTACTTCTTCTACTACAACAAAAATCATAGCACCTGCTGCAAAGGCTAATGCATATGGCAAAATAGGTTGAAATGTCATTACAGCCCATGCTCCTATTACTGCTGCAATTGGCTCTACAATAGCTGACATTTGACCGTACCACCAACTTTTTCTCCTACTAAATCCTTCTCTTCTTAACGGCATTGCTACTGCAAATCCTTCCGGGAAATTTTGCAATCCAATTCCTATCGCCAAGGCAACAGCTCCTCCAATAGTAGCACCATCAAATCCTGCAGCTACACCTCCAAATAATACTCCAATAGCCAACCCTTCAGGTATATTGTGAAGTGTAATTGCAAGCACCAACAATGTGGTTTTATGCAATTGCGTTTTTACTCCTTCCTTTTCTGTTTCTTTAAAATTTACATGTAAGTGCGGCATTATTTTGTCCAAACCGAATAAAAACAAAGCCCCCAAGCCAAATCCAACTACAGCAGGAATTACTTTCACAAAACCTTCCCCTGGACTCATTTCAATTCCTGGCGCTAATAAACTCCAAAAACTGGCTGCCACCATTACTCCTCCGGTAAATCCTAGCATTCCATCAAAAACAGCGCGGTTCATCCCTTTGAAAAGAAAAACAAGTCCGGCTCCGGCGGCTGTTAAACCCCAAGTAAATAAAGTAGCATAAAAGGCCGCTAATACGGGGTCAATGCTTTCAAAATAGTTAATTATTTGATCCATCATAACTAATCAGTTTTATTTAATATCATCATTAATTCATTTTTACTAAGCGACATATTGAATTGAAATACAATGTCGTAATTTTTATCTAAAATGCAAGTAGTTGGGAATGCCAACTGCCCATCTAGCATTCCTATTTCATAAGCCAATTCATGGGTTCCAGTCGTAGGTCCAGATGGTTTATAAACGTATTTTTGGTTATGAAAAATAATATCTTCTTTAGATTCTCCATTGAACATTATGGTGTAAAAATCGTTGTTCAACTTTTTAATAATTCGCTTGTTCTTTAGTGTTGTATTCTTCATTAAATGACACACTTTACACCAATCGGTATGAATAAAAATAAATACAGGTTTTGGATCACTTTTTTGCAATACGTCTACTTCTTCAAAAGAATAGGTCTTTAATTGACCAAAAGTCAATGAAGAAAAAAAGAACAGTAAAACAACACTTATCTGTTTCATTTTAATTCAAATTATATCGCAAGCCTATAAACCCTCTTATTCCTTGATTTGGTGCATACACATAAGACGGATCAAATGTTAATGCATATGGATTCTCTGGAGTTGGAACTACATTACCATCATTATCGAATACCACATCCTTATCGAATGGATCATGCGCTCTGGCTATAATAAATGGGTTTCCTTTATTCGGGGTCCAATTTAATAAGTTTTTTACACCTGCGTACAATTCAAACCCTTTCCAGCCATCATAGGTAAATTGAATGTTTTGAATACTCCAATACGGAGAATATTCTTGTCTAGGATCCAAATCTCCTAACAGTGGTAATCGCATCGGACCATATACATTTCCGGTATAATCAATATTTAAATCCCAATCTTGTATTTTGTAAGAAACCGCCCAAGTACCCGAGAATTTCTCTGTCAATATTTGGTCTTTGGTAATACCGTCTTCTGTATTGGATACATTCATATAAGTAGCACCTATTAAGGCTTTAATTCCATTGCTAAAAATAATATCTACATTACCGCTAATACCTGCTGTAACCGCGTACCCGTCTAAATTATCGTAAATGATTTGATTTGGATTGGTATCGTAATCTGGAATTATGAGATTGTTAAAATAGGTGTACCAAGCAGAGGCATCTAGCCCGATGAAAGTTCCGTTGTTGGCATAAATTTTACTTAAAAAATTCAAATTGACGTTATACGACTGTTCAGGTTCTAATTCTTCCGCAATTATCACATCTCTAGAACCAGTTAACGCAGCGTGTTCTTCAGTAAATAAGTTTACCACTCTAAATCCAGTTCCCGCATTTAAACGCAAAATACTATTGTCACTTACACTCCACTTGTATGCCAATCTTGGGGTAAAAATATTTCCATGTCTACTGTCATAATCATATCTAGCACCAAGCAATAAGGTATGTTTTTCTGCCAAATCAATTTCATCTTGTACAAATAAACTAGGAATTACAACTTCGTCTTCAGTCTCAGTTGCAGGCGTATTATCATCATAATATTGATAGCGAACTGCAGTACCAAATAGTAAATCGTGCTTGTTCTTGGTTACATCATATGTTAACTGTCCAAATCCTATTTTTTGTTTTGCCAAATATGGCGTATCTCCGTAAACAGAGTTTTGATCATGATCTGTATAAGAAAAATTAAATAACATATTGGGTTCAACAGGTAATTGATAAGAGCCCAAAACTTCCCATCGTTTGGTATAAATAGATTCGCCATAAACCTCTTCACCACCTCTATATGATTTATTCCACTGCATTTCTCCTCCCCATCTGTCTTCATAAAAAAAGCGCCCAGCTACGGAAAATAACTTGTTACTTTTCCTGTTGAAGTTCCATTTCTGGAAAACCGATATTCTATCTTGTAAAGTAACATCCGTAAAATTATCGTCGTTGTTATCTATTGGGTTACTGTAATTATAATAGTTAACTCCTGTTAGTACAGAACTATTATTTATGTTCGCTTTCATACCCACATCAATATTCGTTTCTAACCAAGACGTGACATTTACATCGGCAAAAAATTTAGGTGCAGACCCGGGATTTTTGGTAATGATATTTATTAATCCTCCAACGGCCTCACTACCATATAATGATGATGCCGGCCCTTTTACAATTTCCAAGCGTTCCATTAAGGCATTTGGAATTCCGGACAAGCCATAAACTGTAGATAAACCTGAAACTATAGGCATTCCATCAATCATTACAAGTGTATATGGTCCTTCCAATCCATTGATATGAATATCGCCAGTATTACATACATTACAATTTAATTGTGGCCGAACGCCATTTACATTTTGCAAGGCATCAAATATGTTTGGTGTTGGGTTTTTCTTAAAAAATGTTGGTTTGTATACTTCAACCGGTACAGGAGTAGAAGATCTAGATACTGGTTTTAACGTACCAGTAATAACAACCTCATCTAAAGATGAACTTTCGTTTAATTCGAAATGAACCGTAATCTCTCTTCCTTTAAGGTTAATTTTTTTTGAAGTTGGTTCCATTCCAGTAAAAGATATGGTTATTTTGTAAGCTCCATTCGGAATGTTTTTTAATTCATACACTCCTTCTTCTGAAGTAGTTGTTCCATATGTGGTCCCTTCTAAATACACGTTTGCATAAGGCAAAACATCTCCTTGAAAGCGTACTTTCCCCCTAACAGTTGATTGAGAGAATGCACTTACCGTTAACAGAAAAAATCCTATTAGTAGTAATTGTGGTTTAATTGAACTCATTTAAATAAATAATATCCGTAAAGTCTTGGTTAAGTAATAGGGTGTTTTTAGCCACGGTAATTTGGGTCATATTACTTGTGCTAAACTGTTTATTTATTTCAATTTCGGCACCATTAATTAGCCCATTTTCCAAACAAAAATCAAAGAATTCTTTGTTATCACTTACCAATCTAGAGATAACATAAGTGCTACCTTCTATAGCCTTAGACATAACCACCGAAGTATCTGTTGTTGTAATAACACCATCTTCGTTTGGAATTGGATCTCCATGTGGGTCGAATTTAGGATGACCTAAATAGGCACTAATTCTGTTTGCCAGTAAATCTGATGTCTGGTGCTCTAATAATTCAGCCTCTCTATGAATATCATGTAAAGACATGTCAAATAAATTGAACAGTAACGATTCCCAAAGGCGATGCTTTCGAATTACATTTAGGGCCATTTTCTCTCCAAGAGCGGTTAATTTTAATGGCTTATATTTTTCGTAAATCAATAAATCTTTGGTCGATAATTTCCGAGCCATATCGGTAGCCGCGGCATTTGTAATATTTAATTTCTTAGCAATATTACCTGGTTTGGTGTCTTCATGGTGTAAGACATCCAATTGATAAATTGTTTTTACAAAGTTTTCTACAGCAACTGACATGGTTAACTTAATTTAAAATTTAAGCATACTTAAATATTTTACAAACATAACTAAAATAATTTATTTAGGAATGCGTTTTATTAAGTTTTAAATCTGCTTATCTTGTTCAAAAATTCAAACAGATGAAAATACTGGTTTATGGAACTGGCGGCGTTGGAGGTTATTTTGGAATTCGATTGGCTCAATGTGGTCATGAAGTCACATTTATTGCAAGAGGGAAACATTTGGAAGCCATTAAATCTCATGGCTTACAATTAAAAAGCGTTGATGGCGATTATCATCTTAATGAAGTTTGTGCAACCGACAACCCAGAAAAATTAAAACCTGACTTTGATGTTATAATTCTAGGAGTTAAATCTTGGCAAGTTAGATACGTTGCAAAACTGATTAAGCCCTTAGTTCAAACAAAAACCACAATTATTCCTTTACAGAATGGCGTTGCGCATATCGATGATTTAACGGAAATTCTTGGTGGCAAAAATGTGCTTGGTGGGTTTTGTCGTTTGTATGCTAAGATTGAAGCACCCGGAATTATCAATCATTTTGGCTTTCCACCTGAATTGATTTTTGGTGAATTAAACCATACTGATTCGGAGAGAGTTCAAAAAATAAAACAAACTTTTGAAAAAGCACTTTTTAAATCGACAGTTTCAACTTCAATTAAATCCGATTTGTGGAAAAAATTCATTTTTATAAATACTGTTAGTGCCTTGGGCGGATATACCGGTTATTCCATTGGTAAAATGTATGAGTTAAAAGATTCAAGAGAAATGTTCGCAAGTACTATAAAAGAAATGTTGGCCATTGCTATGGCTCAAAACATTGATTTGCCGAAGGATTTTGATAAAACGATGATGACATTTATTAGCAATCAACCATACGATTCAACCGCTTCTACACAAAGAGATATTTTAGAAGGTCGCCCATCTGAACTTGAAAATTTTAACGGATATATTGTAAAACAAGGAGAAAAATTTGGGATTGAAACTCCGGTGAATGCATTTATTTACAACAGTTTATTACCGCAAGAATTAGTTGCTAGAGGGATAAAATAATCCTTTATTCTTTCGAACAGAAGCAGTAACTTTGCCAACTTTAAGAAACGCTGTTAAAGCAGGAAGTTGAGTTATGAGTTACGATCACAAAAGAATAGAAAAAGACTGGCAACAATATTGGGCAAAGAACCAAACATTTAAAGCCTCTAATAATTCTGAAAAACCAAAATATTATGTGCTGGATATGTTCCCTTATCCATCTGGAGCAGGACTGCATGTTGGACATCCACTAGGTTATATTGCCTCAGATATTTATGCACGCTACAAGCGTCATAAAGGATTTAATGTTTTACACCCTCAAGGTTACGATTCTTTTGGCTTACCTGCGGAGCAATATGCAATTCAAACTGGGCAGCATCCTGCAAAAACAACAGAGGAGAATATTGCAACATATCGTCGTCAATTAGATCGTATTGGTTTTTCTTTTGATTGGTCTCGTGAGGTGAGAACGTCTTCACCAGAATATTATAAATGGACACAATGGATTTTCATTCAATTGTTCAATTCTTGGTACAATAAAAATTCGGACAAGGCAGAAGATATTTCTACATTAGAAGCCATTTTTGAAGCAGAAGGAAACAAAAAAGTTAACGCGGTTTGCGATGAAGAAATTGCATCATTTACAGCAGCTGCTTGGAAGAAGTTTTCAAAAAAGAAAAAACAAGAGATTCTATTACAATACCGATTGACATTTTTATCTGATACCGAAGTAAACTGGTGTCCGGCACTAGGCACCGTTTTGGCAAACGACGAAATTGTGAACGGTGTTTCTGAGCGTGGAGGTCACCCAGTAGTTCGTAAAAAAATGACCCAATGGTCTATGCGAATTTCTGCATATTCTCAGCGTTTATTAGACGGATTACAACATATAGATTGGCCACAACCATTAAAAGATTCTCAAACAAATTGGATTGGGCGCTCACAAGGTGCTATGGTTTCTTTTAAAGTGTTACCTAACGATTCAACTGACGAAAAAGGAGCCCTTTCTTTTAAAACAATTGAAGAAATTAAGGCCTTGCGATTAAACACCTCTAAAGCTAGTAGTATGCTTTGGGATGTATTGCGTAAGAAAAAAGGTTCAGTAAAATTTAGACAGCAATACATATTGGGTGATTTTATTACCGATTTTGTGAGTTTTAATAAAAAAACAATTGTAGAGTTTTCTGGTAAAGAGGATGAAGTTGCTAGAGCAAATTTCTATGCAACTGAAGGCTATAGTGTGGTTTACATTTCTGAAGAAGAAATACTAGAAAATATAGATAAAGTACTTTCTAAAATCAACAACGGAATTCAATTCCCTAAGATTGCAGAAATTAAAAAAGTTGCCAAAAAGAAAGTCAAAAAAGAAGCAGCAAAAGTAATCGATGTCTTTACAACAAGACCCGATACAATTTTTGGCGTGAGTTTTATGACTTTGGCACCAGAGCACGAGTTGGTGTCTCAAATTACAACGGCAAAGCAACAAAAAGCAGTAACTGCTTATGTAGAAGCAACAGCAAAACGTAGCGAACGCGATCGTATGGCTGATGTAAAAACCATTTCTGGCGTATTTACCGGAGCCTATGCAGAGCATCCTTTTACAGGAGAAAAAGTACAAATTTGGATTGGTGATTATGTATTGGCTAGTTATGGAACAGGTGCTGTTATGGCAGTTCCTTGTGGCGATCAGCGTGATTATGACTTTGCCAAACACTTTGATATTGATATTCCGAACATTTTTGAGGGTGTTGATATTTCTGAAGCAGCTCATGAAGATAAGAACGGAACGAAGATTGCAAATTCAGATTTCTTAAATGGCTTGCCATATAAGAAAGCCATGAAAACTATTATCTATGAACTAGAGAAAAAGAAAATTGGTTATGGTAAAATAAACTACCGATTGCGCGATGCTGTATTTAGCCGTCAACGTTATTGGGGTGAACCTTTCCCAGTGTTTTACAAAGATGGAATGCCACAAATGATAGATACTAAGCATTTACCTATTGCTTTACCAGAAGTTGAAAAATACTTGCCTACAGAAGATGGAAAACCGCCTCTAGGAAATGCAACAGACTGGGCTTGGGATACGAAAGCGAATAAAGTTGTTAGCAATGATAAAATTGATAACAAGTCTGTTTTTGCCTTAGAACTAAACACCATGCCAGGTTGGGCAGGAAGTTCTTGGTATTTTAACAGGTATATGGACTCGCAAAATTCAGAAGAGTTCGCTAGTAAAGAAGCCTTGGACTATTGGCAAGATGTTGATTTATATATTGGAGGTTCTGAACATGCTACCGGACATTTATTATATGCTCGTTTTTGGCAAAAATTCTTGTTCGATAAAGGCATCGTTCCTGTTGATGAGTTTGCAAAGAAACTGATCAACCAAGGGATGATTACTGGAACTAGTGCTTTTGCTTACAGGTATTCTTTAGACTATAGTGTTTCATACAAAGCTGAAGACGGAAGAAAAGTCAATTTAGTATTAAAAGACGATTTCTTTATATCAATAGGCACTCTAAATAAAAAGTCAGGAAATGCATATGACCTTGATGGATTATTTGAAAAAGCAGAAGCAATACTAATAGAAGGTTTAAAAAAGAAAGACAGTTCAGAAATTCAAATTGAATTTCATCAAGAAATACTAGCTCCTATACATGCAGATGTTTCATTTGTAAACACCTCAGATGAATTAGATATTGAAGCATTTAAAAACTGGCGAGAAGAGCATAAAAATGCCGAATTCATCACGGAAGAAAATGGAACATTTAAAGTAAGTCGTGAGGTTGAAAAAATGTCGAAATCAAAATACAATGTAGTAAGTCCAGATGCTATTTGTGAAGAATACGGAGCGGACAGTTTGCGTTTGTTTGAAATGTTTTTAGGACCATTAGAGCAATCTAAACCTTGGAAAACTTCGGGTATTTCTGGTGTGCTTTCATTCCTAAAGAAATTATGGAAATTGTACCATGGTGGTACCGATGGTGCGTTCTTCGTTTCAGATGAAAAAGCAAGTAAAGACGAATTAAAAACACTTCATAAGACCATTAAAAAGGTTGATGAAGATATCGCTAATTTCTCTTTCAACACATCTGTCAGTTCGTTTATGATTGCTGTAAATGAGTTAACGGCTTTAAAATGTAATAAGCGTGAAATCTTAGAAGGGTTGATTGTTTTAATCTCACCATATGCACCTCATATTGCAGAAGAACTTTGGAGTAAACTGGGTCATAAAGATTCTATTGCTACCGCTGAATTCCCTGTTTTTGAAGCAAGTCATTTGGTAGAGAGTTCTAAGAACTATCCTATTTCATTTAATGGTAAAATGCGTTTTACGCTAGAATTACCATTGGATATGAGCAAAGACGATATAGAAAAAACCGTACTAGCACATGAAAAAACTAAAGAGCAATTACAAGGTCGCGAACCTAAGAAAGTTATTGTTGTACCTGGTAAGATTGTGAATATTGTAGGGTAGTAAAACACTCTATACAATACCTATAAAAAAAACCGAAGACTAAATCTTCGGTTTTTTTTATGTTCAAATTAAAAATCTTTCTTCCGCAGTTTTCTTTGAATACGCCATACAGGAAATAGCACCCATAAACTCATTACAAATAATGAAATGATTAATCCAAAATTAGTGCCGAAAAATTTTTTGAATACAGCACCCGTATAACCCAACAAAGCAGAAATATCTAGTTTTAATAATATTAAAATACGTGATAAATCAATCGGGTTAAACATGGTTGCTAGCAACGAAAAATTATCCAATGGATATTCGTTAAACACCATTAATGATATTAAAAATAGCCCGTCATAAATGACTGCCAAGAATAGCCACATTAAAATTGCATATCCAAACCCTTTAATTTTATTGGTATTAGATAAAGCTATATTGTATGCCAAGGCTACAAAAATAAAGTTGAGGAAAGAACCGACTACAAGTAGCAATCCAAAATCGAAAATAGCAGAGGACATAAAGATGCCATATAGTAGAAAAGGAATTCCCAAGCCTAGAATTAAACTAAGCGTTAAAGAGATGGAAATTCCCAAGTATTGCCCTAAGAAAATAGTATTTCGTTTCATAGGTTGTGCCAAAAGGAGTTCGGTAAACTCCTTGGAATTGTAATAGTACATCACCCCGAAAATAGTTCCGATTAATGGTGTTAAAACGATGATGATATTAAGTAATGTAATAATGGCTTTATCCACATCATTATTTAAAAACAACAGGACAAATCCCAAGGCTAAATAAAAGGCAAAATACACGTAACTCCAACGGCTACGCATTAAATCGTAAAAACTATATTTTAATATTTTAAACATATTGCTTCGAAATTAAGTGCGCAATGGCATGTTCTAAATCTGTTTGCTCCGTCTTTGTTTTTAGATTTTCGATACTACCTTTAAAGTAGATGTTCCCGTCTAACAAAAAGACAATCTCATCGGCTATTTCATCAACAAAACTCATGATATGAGTCGTAATTAAAATGGTCTTTCCTTTCGCTTTTTCCTGCTGAATAATTTTCTTTAAATGAATTAAAGCAATCGGATCTAAGCCTGTTGTTGGCTCATCTAAAATGATGATATCACTGTCGAACATAAAGGTTAAAACGATGTTTACTTTTTGCTTGGTGCCACCAGATAGATTCCCCAGTTTTTTATCTATAAAAGGTGTTAATCCAAATAATTCTATTAGGTCTTTTTCATTAGATTCCTTTGGTCGTAAGTTCTTAACCATGGCAATCAACTCCTTTACAGAAAGGTTTGCTGGAAAGTTGGCAATTTGTGGTAAGTAATTAATCTGATTGCGATACTCCCATTTTTTCAAAACCGATTTTCCATCAATTTGAATAGCACCACTATTCGGAATTACCATTCCTAAAATACTTTTAATCAAAGTGGTTTTTCCAGAACCATTTGGACCTAATACTGCAAATATTCCACCTGCCTCAATGTCTAAGTCCAAGCCGTCTAAAACGACCAATTTGCCAAACTTTTTATGTAATTGACTAATTTGTATCATTATATTTTTTGCATTAAAGGTGAGTTGTCTAATAAATTATCTGGTGTAAAAACCGGGGACACTTTTTCTGAAAAGTTGATAATATCAACAAATAAACTTCTCAATAGCACGATAGACTCCGGAGTTCTATGAGCGATATATGAAAACAGCTTTACGGGTCTATAAGGCACATCGCCTACACCGTTTTTATCTAAATCGTAACCTGTGTATTCACTCCAATAATTGCTATCAAAAGTGTTCGAATTTATTTTACTGTTGTATGATAAATCAATGGCATTGTGTAAAAAATTATTCTGATTAAAATGGTTTTCATAACACGCACCCACTACTTTTATGGCCCATCCATTTCTAGTAAAGGTATTGTTTTTATAGTTGATTCTTGTAGAACCATCCACACTAATTCCGATCGTGTTTTTAGAAAAAGTGTTGTTTTCAATTTCTGCATCGTAGATTTCTTTGAGTAGCAATCCGTAGGAAGCAGAACCCCAATTCTGATTAAATTGATTGTTCGTCATCTTAACAAACTTAGAGAACATTACTGCAACTCCGGCACCATTGTTTGTAAACACATTGTCGTGGTATTCGTTATTATTAGAGAACATAAAATGCAGCCCATAACGTAGGTTTCCATAACTTTTATTATTACGAACAATGCTATTTTTTACAAATTCAAAATAGATACCATCTCGCAAACCTGTTAATTCATTGTTTTCAATTTGCATGTCTTCACTATGCCACAAATGAATTCCATTTCCGGAACCCGCCTGATCCACAGCGTCACTAATTAATTTGTTGTTTTTGATTATCCCATAACGAGATTTTTCGATGAGCAAACCAAAAAACACTTTTTCCAACACATTGTTTTGAAGTGTAAAGTTTTTGGACTTGGAAACCAAAATAGCAGCAAAATCTTTGGTGTAACTGTGTCCAACATTTATGATTCTGAGCCCTTCTATAGAAAAGTTATTCGCTTTTACTGTAAAGATGGTTTCTTTATGTTCACCATCTACAGTGGGTAAGCCAACACCAATAATCTTAACCGATTTATCTACAGCAATTCCATGTTCTTTGTAAACACCCTCTTTTATTAGAATTTCATCGCCATCTTTGGCAAGACTTAAGGCTTGCTTAATGGTTTTTACTTCGCAGGTATTGCATACTTCAATCTGACTTGCTAGTAAGGAAGAACAAAAGAATAACGCTAATATGGTTAGTAGTAGGTTTTTCATATTTATGGTTTTTATTTAGTTGTCATATTGAGCGAAGCCGAAATATCTCAAAGATTCTTCACATACGTTCAGAATGACAATCCTAATTCACCTCAAACTTTTCATTAATGGTTTTCCAGGTGAATACTTGATCGCTTTCAACTTTAACAAATCCCTGTGCGAATTCATCTTTTGAAAATGCCGAAAGATTGGCTCCCATTGGGCTTTGAATATTTTTACTGATTAAATACGTTGCTAAGGTTGCATCAGTCATAACTCCTGGATTGGAATAATCTGACACCAAAATTGTTCCCACTTTATCGATCCCTGTTTCCGACAATTCATTCAATACACATTCTATGGCATCGTATTTAAATTGCTTTCCTTTTTTGGTTACGTATTGGGCTGCGTGCTGTGTATCTACTATGGTCATTTTACAAAAGTGACACATATCTGATCCAAAGTTGATCTTTTCTGGTGCTTTTGAACATGCACCTAAAATCAATATGGACACTGCGAGAAGTATTAAATTTATTCGTTTCATTTGTTTATGGTTTAAGTTTAGTTCAGTTTGAGTGTGCTTGTCAAATGCTCACACTCAAACGAACTAATTGTAAATGAATCTTTGGTTATCTTTTTGCTTCTTTCTTTCCTTTAAAAAATGCTATTAAAGTTAGTATCATTCCTACAAACATAAAGTAGGCTCCTGTTCTAGGGTATGAGTGTGCCACAAAATTTAGAATATGCTTTGTTCCAAATAATGGTGGTTGAAAGCCCATGGCTGAACCATCTTCATTTGTAAATTTCATAATGGCTTTTGGGTCTAAATTGTGCCCATAGTCATATTCCCATAGGTAAAAATCATACATTCCTGCAATCCCTAGTGCCGTCATTAAAATAAACCAGAATAAGTATAATTTATATTTACCAACGAATCCGAACAACACACCTAATAGTGCCATGGCCGCAATCACAATTGGGAATATTTTAAATTCTGGAATGGTTTCCGGAATGTATTGCATACCCACATAATGGTTCATTAGATTGATGTTCTTGATATCGAACTCATGCGTATCTGCGAATTTATTTATGTAAATCTCCATACCCAATGGTGTTGGATATTGAGGTGCTTCAAGTGTTATATTCCATAACGGAAAAGCGAATAGTCCTAGCAACAACAAGGATCCTACTATCATTAAAATCTTGGACTTTTTCATAATTGTTCTGGTTTTAATTTAGAAAACGGATAGACTCCTTTAAAACCTACCCGTTTTCAAAAATCCTAACTAACACTATTATTATTCGGCGTCTACTGCATCATCATCTAGCGTAAAACTAATTGGTACACTAGATCCTTTTGGAGACACTCTTACATATC
The DNA here is from genome assembly GCF_031846385.1 of Urechidicola vernalis. Lineage (NCBI taxonomy): Bacteria > Pseudomonadati > Bacteroidota > Flavobacteriia > Flavobacteriales > Flavobacteriaceae > Urechidicola > Urechidicola vernalis. Next base: position 118,258 of record NZ_JAVRHV010000008.1, on the reverse strand, counting down.
CTTGCATTTCTTGGTGTAAAGCCGAACAGAAATCTGTACAGTAGAATGGCCATACGCCTACTTGCTTAGGTTCCCAAACAAATGTTTCGGTTTGCCCTGGCATAATTAACAATTCAGATGTATTTGCTCCAATCATTGAGATACCATGAGGCACATCATAATCTTGTTCTAAGTTGGTAACGTGGAAATAAACTTTGTCTCCAACCTGTATTCCTTCAATATTATCTGGTGCAAAGTGTGAACGAATCATGGTCATGTTAATATGCACTTCGTTTCCTTTACGTACCACTTTTGCTTCCGCTTCAGTTTTAGCAGCGTATGGGTGCTGGTTTTCTTCTAGTCTAAATATTTTTCTAGAATTTTTCGCAACGATATCTGCTGGGATTCCTGCAGCATAGTGAGGTTCACCAACTGTTGGAAAATCTAATAGTAATTCCATTTTCTCTCCCGTAATATCGTATAACTGCGCCGACTGCGTTACCTCTGGGCCTGTCGGTAAATAACGGTCTTTTGTAATCTTGTTCATTGCTAATACATACTTGCCGAAAGGTTGACCAGAGTTACCACCTGGAATCATTAAGTGACCTACGGAGTAGTATGTTGGTTTTCTATCAATTACTTCCCAAGTCCCAAGTTTCCATTTTACAACTTCAGAAGAAATAAAGAACGTAGTATATGCATTTCCTTTACCATCAAACTCTGTATGTAATGGACCTAATCCACCACTCTTAACAGATCCTGCTAAAATATCTTCGTAGTTTAAAATTGGAATACCATACGCATCACCGTCAAACTTTTTATTGTTAATTGCATCCATCATTTTAGTAAACGAGTGCACCGTTACATCAGCAGATAATTTACCAGAACCTACAATATACTCTCCTGTTGGACTTACATCACAACCATGTGGAGATTTTGGTGTTGGCAAGAAATAAATAGCGCCAGGCACCTCTGTTGGGTCAACTGTCAATACTTCTTTTTTCATAGTCGAAGTTGCAGTATGTGTATGCTCATCATATACGTTATGCGCATAGTTCGCAGGCATTTTTTTACCTCCACCATTGTTGACATACTCTTCAATTTTTTTCCAGTTAACTGCTGCAATAAAGTCTTTATCGTTTTGAGATGCATTCACCTCTAATAATGAATGTGCTTCTTCAGAATTATATGTTGTAAAGAAGAACCATCCATGTGAATCACCTCTACCTGGGTGTGCTTTATCATAATCGAATCCTGGCATTAAGATTTGAAATTTAATGTCCATTCCTCCATCTTCTGGATCTACTTTTAAGAAAGATAATGCTCCTTTAAAATTTCCTTTATATTCAGCAATTGGCATGTCTCTTTGCGGAACTGGAACACCAAATCGTGTACCGGCTACAACGTATTCTGTATTTTCAGTAACATACGATGAACTGTGGTTACCTGCAGAATTTGGAATTTCAATAATTTCTGTAGTTTCAAAAGTTGTTAAATCAATCTTTGCAATACGAGGGGTATTGTTACCATTGATATACACATAACGACCATCAACAACTCCATTTGTTTGAGAGATATCTGGGTGATGGGCGTCATCCCAAGGAATAAATCCATGAGATGTATTTAACATTGGCTTTGTTTCTTCGTTAAATCCGTAAGCTTTTTCTGCATCTACAGAGAAAACAGGAATAACTTTGAACAATCTACCTGACGGCAATCCGTAAACGGCTAATTGTCCGCTAAATCCACCCGAAACAAAGGCGTAAAAATCATCGTGCTCACCTGGAGCCACATATACTTTTTCTGCTTTGCTACTGCTAAGTGCTCCGCTAGAATCATTTGAGTTCTGAACACAACTAACAACCATTAAGGATATTGTTAGCAATGCTAAAACCGATTTAAATAGTGTTTTCATAAGTTCTATGTTTAATTTTTGTTATGGTTTAATTTTTTGTTCTGAAGTATTCTAAAATTTTTCTTGCTTCATCTTCAGTTAAACTTTGGTTTGCCATTGGAGCATTGTATTCTTTTAATAAATCCATTGCGATTTGGTTTTTCTGAACCATTTCTTCTGGATTCAAGATCATGTTCATGATCCACTCTGGAGTTCTTCTTTCTGTAACCCCTTTCATTCCAGGACCAATAAATCGTTTGCTGATTTTATGACAAGCAGAACATTTAGCTTTAAAAATTTGTTCTCCTTCAGTAACCATGGCTTGATCCAATTCTCCAAGTGTTATACTTGTAACAGGCCCGATTCCTTTATCGGTCATTGGGTCTACCTTTTTGGCAGGAGCCGCAGCTTCAGTTTTAGTTTTACTCTTAACAGGGTATTCTACCTTCTTCTTATCTCCACCGCAACTTGTTACAACAAGTGCTAAAATGGCTACTATTGCTAATTTAATTTTCATGTGTTTGCTATTTATTTTTCTGGAACGATTACATCATCAATTACATGAATCCATCCATTACTTACTTTTACAGATTTTAATACTTTCGTTCCTCCTACATATATTCCATCTTCTTTGTCTTCAACGACTAAATATTGACCAGAAGCCATGTATAGTTTTCTACCTTTTTTAGCCTCTTTTTTTAACTGCTTCATCGGATAATTTGCAGGGGCAACATGATTTGTTAAAATGTAGGCTAAGGTTGGTTTACTTTCAGGTTTTAACAACTCTTCTACGGTACCTTCTGGCAACTTCGCAAAAGCAGTATTCATTGGAGCAAAAATGGTAAGTGGACCTGCGTTTACCACAGAGTTTTGTACTCCTGCGGTTTCTATGGCTACAACTAATGTAGAAAAATCGTCTAGCGATTTGGCAACCTGCAATGCATTTGGATCTTCACCTTCAGTCACTGCAACATTAGCTTGACCTTGATCTTTGATTTCTTCTGTTGCTGGTTGGGAATCTTTTTTAGAATCTGCTTGTTTACTTTGGGTACAAGCAAACATTGCAAATGCCATTATGGCTATAATAATTTTGGTTTTCATCGTAAGTTAATTTTAGTTAGAACTAATTATCTTTATTGCTGAACACAAAATTAAATACTAAAGAGAGCTTAAAATATGACTTTTATCATATTAAAATACTTTTTTGTCTTTTAATATGATTTAAACTAATGCAACTGTTATATCCTTTTAAATTTGAATAGCAGCAATACTATATTTGACCAATTTTAGAATTAAAAAAACAAAATTGGGTAAATATCTATTAAGAATAGAAATTGATTTGAAAATTTACCAAAGGTGGTATTTAATAAAAAAGCCGAGCAATTTGCTCGGCTTTTAAATCTATTTATTTTTGGGTTTGGATCTGTTCATTTCAACATAATCAACTCCATCGGGTTTCGCTCCTAATAAATGTTCACTGAAATAATCGGCTTTCATCCAAAAGAAATACTCCGTCATTTTACCATAGCCATGTCGTTGCCCAGGCAATACTTTATAATCGAATCGTTTGTTTGCTTTAATTAAGGCATCTACCATTCTTATGGTACCTCCAGGATGCACATTATTATCAACATCACCTGTAGTTAACATTAAATGTCCTTTTAAGTTTTCTACTAATGATTGATTGTTATCAATCATATATTCATATTTAATACTTCCATCATCCGCTTTTTCTTCTTTAATTCCATGATGAGTTTCACTCCACCAACTATTATAGATAGTATTGTCATGGTTTCCTGAAGAAGAAACTGCCGCCTTAAAGAAGTCTGGATATACCAACATAGCTGCAGTAGACATAAATCCGCCTCCTGAATGCCCAAAAATCCCAACCTTATCAATATCTATAAATGAATGTTTATCTGCCAATTGTTCAGCAACGTATTTTTTGTCGGCTAATCCATAATCTCTTAAGTTACCGTACCCGTAAGTATGATACCACTTTGACCGTGCTGGATGTCCTCCTCTATTTCCTAAAGTTACAACTACAAATCCAACTTGGGCCATACGGTCGGTCCTATTCATTCTTACTGAAAAGGATTTATTCACCGCTTCGGTTTGTGGTCCAGGATATACGTATTGAAGCATTGGATACACCTTAGTTGAATCCATATCAAAAGGCTTGTATATTACCCCATAGATATCCGTTATTCCATCGTCTGCTTTCATTTTAAATGGCTCCGGAAATTGATATCCTGCCGCGAATAATTGAGATAAATCGGCTTCTTCTAAATCTAAGATCTTAGCACCTGAATTTGATCTTAATTCTGATTTCGGCGCTGTATTTACCCTTGAAAAATTACTAATAAAAAACTTCTTTGATTCTGACAGATTTGTACTTGAATTAAAATTTCCTGAATTCAAACTTTTCATTCCTGAACCATTAAGGTTAATTTTATACAAGTGCTCATAATATGGATCTATGTTTTTATTTACACCATTTGCCGTAAAATAAACAGTCCTTGTGCCTTCATCTATCCCTTGAAAATTATGTACATGAAACTCTCCATTTGTAACTTGTTGTTTTAGGTTTCCCTGTGCGTCATATAAATAATAATGACCCCATCCATCGCGCTCAGACCAAAACAAAATTTCAGATTCATTATTAAACAAGCGCATTTCTTTTCCACGATGTTCTATGTATGTATTAGAATGTTCCTTTATTAAAGTTTTAACTGCACCCGATTCTAAGTCTGCAACATGTACATCCAATCTTTTACGGTCTCTACTAACAGTATTAAAATAGATTTTACCTTTTTTAGAAAGCAACATTCTAGGCTTATGTTTTGCAGGGTCATTCTTTGCGTATTTATGCGCTAAAATACTAATGGTTTGTTGGACTGTAGAATCCAATTCCACTTCAATTTTAGATTTGTTGCTGATATCAAATACTTCAAGTGCTCTTTTATAAAACTCTTGTTCTCCTGCCATATGATATTTATATGTTTCTAACTTAGGTCGACCTTTTTTTACAGAATTGATTACCCATAAATCGCCAATGTGGCGTGAATCTGATTTCTCATATACAAATTTCTTCGAGTCATGCGACCAAAAACCACGAATCGATTTACGATCATCTTTTTCTTTTTTTAAATCTTCATTGTTTTTACCTCTTCCTGAACCTCCATAACCAAAATTTTCTACACCATCTTTTGTCCACTGATGTTCAACAATTGTAGAATCTTTTTCATCTTTTAAAGCCTTTAAATAATTCTCCTTATCCATCCAAAACATATTATGCTTTTTTGAGAACAAAACAATTGAACTATCTGGAGCAATATTAGCCCAAGACTTGTTGGTTTTTTCTTTCTTAGTGTTATCTAAAATTCTAAGTCCATTGCCACCTAATACATACTCCAGATGATATACTTTTTTTTCCATCTTTGGCTTTTTAGACTTCATTTTAGTTTCAGAAGAATCTTTCTTAACCTTGTCTTCTTCTTCTACTTTCACCATTTCATTCGATTCTACTCGAAAGCGAATCGCTGATTCGTTTTTTACAAATTCGAAATCAAACTTCGGTAAATGTTTTGATGAATAGGGGTCTCGCGTAATTTCTGATAACCATTTTGCCATTAAAACCGGGTCGAAAAGTTGAGTTTTTGATTTTTTTATTGGATCTACTAAATAATAACGCGATCCTTCAGAAGTTTTATATTGGTACCAAAAACGATCTCCATTTTCCAACCATTTTGGTTGAACTGATGTGGAATGTACCATTTTAGCAATATTTTCTGAAGAGAATTTTTCGGCCAATCGATAATTTGGCACAATTGATTCAGAATTCTCTTGGTTACGAACATGTAATTGAGCAAATAGTGTATTTACGGTGAAGAACAAAACCGCAACTGGTAGTATTTTTTTCATTTGATAAAGTTTAGGAATAAGTTTGTACCAAATGTCTTTATTAATTATAAGAAATCAAACTCTTTTAATCAATATTAAAAAAAAAGCCGAGCAATTTGCTCGGCTTTTAAATATCTATAAATTCTAAAATAATTAATCTGCTAGAATAATTACTTTATTATCTTTCATTTCAATAGTTCCACTATTAATTGGTAAAATATACTCACCATCTTGTTTTGTGAATCTGTCTTGAAATTCTTCTTCAATTGTAATTGCACCACCTTTAAATGCTACATTTCCTTTTATTAATAAAGACACAATAGGTGCGTGATTATTTAACATTTGAAACGCTCCGTTTACTCCAGGTACTGATACCGAAATAACTTCAGAGTTTAAAAGTGTTGCTTCAGGTGTTACGATTTCTAACTTCATATTTAGTTCTTTATTCTTTGTTATTTGTAGATGGTCTTGTGAACCAGTTTCAAACAACTATTAACCAATTATGCTTCTGCTAACATTTTCTCTCCAGCATCAATTGCATCTTGAATTGATCCTCTTAAGTTAAATGCTGCTTCAGGATATTTATCTAATTCACCATCCATAATCATGTTGAATCCTTTGATAGTGTCTTTAATATCTACTAATACACCTGGGATCCCTGTAAATTGCTCTGCAACGTGGAATGGCTGTGATAAGAAACGTTGTACACGACGTGCTCTGTGAACGACTAATTTATCCTCTTCAGATAATTCTTCCATACCTAAGATGGCAATAATATCTTGTAATTCTTTATAACGTTGTAACAACTCTTTTACCGCTTGTGCAGTATTGTAGTGTTCATCACCTAAAATATCAGCAGATAAAATTCTTGAAGTAGAATCCAATGGATCTACTGCAGGATAAATACCTAACTCTGCAATTTTACGAGATAATACCGTAGTAGCATCTAAGTGAGCAAAGGTTGTTGCTGGTGCTGGATCCGTTAAATCATCTGCAGGCACGTAAACCGCTTGTACAGATGTAATAGAACCATTTTTAGTAGATGTAATACGCTCTTGCATAACACCCATCTCTGTCGCTAATGTTGGTTGGTAACCTACCGCTGATGGCATACGACCTAATAAGGCTGACACCTCAGAACCTGCTTGTGTAAAACGGAAAATATTATCTACGAAGAATAATACATCCTTTCCTTGTCCTTCTCCTGCTCCATCACGGAAATATTCTGCAATAGTTAAACCAGATAAGGCAACACGTGCACGTGCTCCTGGAGGCTCATTCATTTGACCGAATACAAATGTTGCTTTCGATTCTTTCATTCCGGCTTTATCTACTTTAGATAAATCCCATCCACCTTCTTCCATAGAGTGCATAAAGTCATCACCATACTTGATAATTCCAGACTCTAACATCTCACGCATTAAGTCATTTCCTTCACGTGTTCTTTCTCCTACTCCTGCAAATACAGATAAACCACCGTGACCTTTTGCTATATTGTTAATCAACTCTTGAATCAATACTGTTTTACCTACTCCGGCACCACCAAATAATCCAATTTTACCTCCTTTTGCATAAGGCTCTATTAAGTCGATTACTTTAATACCTGTAAATAATACTTCTGTTGCAGTTGATAAATCTTCGAATTTTGGTGCTTGACGGTGAATTGGTAAACCATTTTCACCAGATTTTGGTAAGTTTCCTAAACCATCAATAGCATCACCTGTTACGTTAAAAAGACGTCCGTAGATATCACCACCAATTGGTACTTGAATAGGAGCCCCTGTTGCAACAGCCTCTACACCTCTACTCAAACCATCTGTAGAATCCATAGAGATTGTACGTACTGTATTTTCACCAATGTGAGATTGTACTTCTAATACTAATATTGAACCGTCATGTTTTGTAACTTCTAACGAATCATAAATTTTTGGAAGTTCAGAACCTGATGCAAATTCAACATCGATAACTGGACCTATAATTGTTGCTACTTTACCTGTAATCTTAGCCATTACCTTAACTCTTAATTGTTAACTTTTTTGTTTTGAAGCCAAAGCTCCTTTTTTCAAGGTGCAAAGATAGTCTATTTGATTTGAAATAATAAAGGAAATTCTCTAATTTTTTTTATAAAAAAACTCCTCGTTTTCAAGTACTTGAAACGAGGAGTTTAATCTATCTGTAACTAAATATTTAGTGTCCTTTTATTATGGATTGATAGTCCAAGAAGCAAAGAATTGAGACCCTATTAATCCGTTACCAGGCGCAGTTAAATATTCCTGACCTAATAAGTTTGCTGCACCAACTTTAAACGTTGATTTTATACTAGGTACCGTATAATTAACTTGTAAATCTACAACTGTTCTGGCATCAATAATTGCATCTGCAAAAGTAGATTCCCATAAATATTCATCATTCCACCTTAAGTTCACGTTAAATCCAAAGTTTTGAAACACATTAGGGTTTCCAAATTGAAACTTAACTCTATGTTCAGGTGTATTAAATCCAGCTTCATAATCTGGGTCAGAAGATTGATCAAAATCAAACTTAGACCATGTATAATTTAATCCAACATTATACCCATTCCAGATCTTTGTATTTAAACCTAAGCCCATACCGTAAGAAGAAATATCTGCTTCGGAATTAGTGTACACTTGAAATGGTTGATAATCTCCTTGACTTATTGCTACCAAAGCCGCTGGTGTTGGTGTAGGTAGTGGAGGTGAAGGAATAACATCAGAGAAATCTACATTACCATATAAAGGAGAAACAACTGTTTTGTTTCCAATAAAGTCTTGGTACGTATTGTAATATGCACTCATATCAACCGTTACTTTTCCTATCAATCCTCTATAACCCACTTCAAACGCAGTTACTTGCTCTGGTTTTACATAAGCAAAATCAGCAATTTCTAATAATGAAGGATCAGGAGCACCGGCACCTGCACTTGCTGCAAATGCATATAATGAAGCCAATGTGTATGAATTGTCATAAGCTGCTCTACCAGATAATTGCACAGTAGGTGCACTCACAATCAATTGTCCAAGAGGACTCAATTCTAAGGGCTTTGATGTATATCTATCTAAATTGTCTGGAGCAGATCCAACTAATATCGCTTGTCCTGCATCTAAACCAATATATTGATCTTGCGTAGTTGGATTTCTAAATCCGGTTTGAAATGAGGCTCTTAAATTGTGGTTTCTATCTTCTCCTGCGCTATATGCAAATGAAATTCTTGGAGATACATTTCCATCAAAATTTTGAGATTTGTCATAACGAATAGACCCTGTAAATTTTAAACGATCATCAGCAAACTTCTTTTGTAATTGCATATATGCACCGTATTCATTATAATCGATTGGTCCATCATAATCTGTAAAAATAGTTCCGTTTGAATTCAATGAATATTGTCTCCAAGATCCACCTACTTGAACATCTGCCCAATCCCAAAGGTGTGCAAAATTATAATTTCCATCTGCATGGTATAATTTCGTTTCATCTTGAAATTTAGACCCAGTTACTAAATCAGGGTCATTTGTAATTTTTTCAAATAAGGTGTTAAATGCTGCAGATCCCGGTTGCGGAGTGTGTTGTGCATCAGAATTTTGTCTTGCTAAATTGTTTGCAACATCAGGATTACCTGCAGGTACTCCAGGTATCATACCTGATATAGCCCCAATATAAGTTGTAGCATAGGTTTGGTACCATTGTGGTGCTGTCTCTAAATTCATATTAACACCTGTAAAAAGCATGTCATACGAATCTCCTGCATCTTCATCAGTCATATAAGCACGTACAAAGAAATTATTGTTTCTAATTTCTAATTTATGTTGTTGCATAAAGAAGTTCTTGATATTGTACCTATTCGCTCCTTGATAAATGGTATTTCCTTTACCTATTTTAGAATTCCAAATGATTTCAAAGTCATCACCCATTGGACGAAAATTCAATGATATATCCGTTTTAATACTTTGGGCTTCATAATCTGTTAAATCTTCTTCGTTATATCCTGTCCTAGATACAGTAGATTTGCCAAATGTTCCTGCCGGTGTTCCTGCCAAAGCATCATAATCCAATTCAATGGCAACTTCATCACCATATACATTTAGTTGATTAAATGCTGTTTGACCCGGTTGCACTGGCAATACGGTATCTGGGTTACCAGCACCATTATCTATATATTGATTATAATCTGTTGCATGCCACTCTGTTCCATTTAAGAAAGAGAAAGATGCCTTTGCTGCAAATTTTTCGCTAAACGCAAACGCCGCTCTAAATCCAGCGTCAACAAACTGATTGTCTCCTGCATTTGTAGAAGATGTTAATCCTGTTTTTCCGTATACACTAAACCCTTGGCTATCGAATGGGTTTTTACTCTCCATAAATAGGATTCCGTTAAATGCATTTGCACCATATAATGCAGATGCCGCACCAGGAAGTACTTCAACAGTTTTTACATCCAATTCACTCATTCCTAATAAATTTCCTAAAGCAAAATTTAAGGCTGGCGAAGAGTTGTCCATACCGTCTACCAATTGCATAAATCTTGTATTTGCAAATGTTGCAAAACCTCTAGTATTTACACTTTTATTAGTTAAACTGTTTGTGTTTACATCTACACCTTTTAAATTCTCTAACCCATCATAAAAAGTAGGAGATGAAGAATTTTTAATTGCTCTCACATCCATTCTTTCAATGGTAACTGGAGATTCCATAATACGTTCTGGAGTTCTTGAAGCAGAAATAACAACCTCATCTAAAGATGTGGCAATTTCTGTTAGGGATACATTTACATCTTGAGAATTTTGTGTAATCTCAACGGTTGTAGGTGAATATCCAATAATAGAAATTTCAATTGAAAATGGCGGGTTTTCACTAACTTCTAAGGTGAATTTTCCATCAAAATCAGCAGAAGTTCCTAGAGATTTTCCAACAACTTTCACATTAGCACCTGGAATTGGCTGTTGCGATTCGCTGTCCGTGACCGTTCCAGTAACGGTTGTTTGTGCCATTAGGGCTGTTGTGCTAAAAAGCACAACAATGGCGTAGAGTAGTTTTTTCATAAATTTCAGTAATAATAGTTATCAACGATGCAAAATACAATTATTTTTGGTTTTGCAATAAAAAAGGACAATTAAATCCTAATATACTAAAAATCAGTCAAATTTTTACCATATAATTGTTAATTCAATACATTAACTCAATTATAAATTTTATTGAAAAGTGGAGTTTCTATTTTACAATGATTCTTTTTGAGGTTACATTTCCTCCTTGCTCTATTTTTAAAACATACATTCCTTGAGCAATGGAGCCATAATTAACCTCAACATTCAGAATTTCATTATTTATTGGATAAGAGGACCAATAAATAGCTCTACCTGCCGCATCTATAATAGAAACTGCAGCATCTCCCTCTGATTTAGTTACCATAAAAATATTTACAAATTCACTTGAAGGATTGGGGTAAACATTCACAAATTCACCCGTATTTATGGCTGTTTCTTCAGTTGAGCAAATATTGATGGTCCATGAATTCAAAACCCCTGTGTCATCGGCAGCGTTATCGTTAATTCTAAGAGTCCAATCTCCATTACCTACTTCTCCATTTAAATCTGCCAATGGATCTACTGGAATAAAAACGCCTGTTGTAGGTGTTTGGCATTGCAAAAAATCACCCGAATCGCTAAAATTCACCATTAAATCTTCATTACTACTACAAGATCTTTCAATTAATTTAATCTCTGTTCCAGAAGGGCTTACTAATGAAATTAACAAATCATTTAAATAGGTGTGAGATACATCTACCGCAACTTCAATTTCAGACAACATAAAATCTCCTGGGATGGTAATTGTTGTTTCATCAAAATCCGTAGAGTCATCAGTTATTGGCATGTTAGGATCATCGGAGTATTCTTCACAAGTCTTTTCTACCAAATAATCTATTGCAAACGCATGGCTATTTACTGCATAGTAAATGTTATCAACCGCTTCAATAAGCAATCTACAATAGGGTGCTGCTGAAAATGGAACCGCTATTTCCTGAGACCCATCATTAGGTGTGTTCTCTATTAATGTCGTGAATGTCTCTCCATTATCTAAAGACAATAAAATGTTAACATGCGATGTGTTGATTGGTGCTGAATTAGTAGTCGACACATTCCATGTTATTATTTCACTTCCTCCTCTACTCCAAATTATTCCTTCTTCGTTTTGTGATGTAATCGTGAAAGGTTCTGCCGTGCCATCAACAGTAACTTTCATTGCGTCAATTGCATTTTGGCCTCCTCCAACTAAATTATCTCTTACCGTTAATTTAAAATCTAAATCTCTCCCTACATCAGAAACTGTTTCCCAAGTAGTTGAAAGAGTTCCGTTAATTACCGAAGCAAAAGAAGGCATATATCTGTCCGGGTTTGAAGTAGGTTTTAGCGATCTAAATGTTGGTCCAGTAGCATTAGTCGGGCTTGGATTAGAGGTCTCAACTCCCCCATTTCCTCCTTCATCATTTTGCTCCCAACAATAAGACGTTGGTCCATCAGAAGTTCCTAGACCACTTAATACGAAAGCCGTTGAAACAGGAATGGTATAATCTGAACCGGCATTGGCAGTCGGTGTAATTTGACCTAAATTCGATTCTGTATCACAATTTAAAGATTGCACAAAATCTGTTACCTGTTCTATACTTTTAAAATGGAAGTAATCATCTCCTCTACCTTGTACATTTGAAGTGGTAATTCCAGCATATCCCATAATCGTTGAACCGCTACCGGGTTCCAAATTAGCACCAGTTCCTTCATTATTTGGTCCACTCGTATCCGTAGTCCATGTATGATTTGCTCCGAATTGATGTCCTAATTCATGTGCCACATAATCTAAATCAAAATAATCGCCAGACGGCACTCCATCTGCCGGAGATGTATAAGCGCTTCCTTTTAAGTTATCTGTACAAACACAACCAATACAACCTGCGTTACCACCACCACCATCATGACCAAAAAGATGTCCAATATCATAGTTCGGCTCACCAATAGTAGCAGTTAAATTTGTTTGCAATTCTGTATTCCAATTATCGTTAGAAGTGTAATCTGAATAAGGATCCGTTGCCGGATCTGTATATATAATGTCATTTACATTAGATATTAATTGCAATCGAACCGCAAAATCGCGTTCAAAAACTCCATTAACCCTAGTTAAGGTAGCATTCATTGCAGCTAACGCGGCCGCTTTTGCCACATCTTCTTCGCCTACTCCAACCGATCCTCCATGAAAATACTCTGTATATTCCGCAGTAACAGAAAGTGCCAATCTAAAAGTTCGTAAAACTCCGTCGTTCGCATCTTTTAAAGTCGAAACTGATTTCGAAACATTATTTTGAACATCATCGGTTAAACATTCAAATTTGCCAGTAATATTATTTTTATTTGATCTATCATAAAGAATATAGGAATCATCTTCAACAAACTCTAGAAAGCCTAATTCTTCTCCTGAAATATAGGTTACACTTAAACCTTTTTGAGGAGAAAAACTGAAACGAACTCCAAAGTTTTTACTTTGCCCAGTATAGGATCTTATCAATGGGTATTCTGATTGTAATTCTTCAGAAAAAACGGAAGCATCTCTAACAACAAATTCTTCTATTGTCCCATTTGGTGTTGGTAAATTTATAACGACAGTAAGTTTAGACCCTAAGTTTGAATTTAAAGGTAAAAAACTTAATTCTTGAGATAATTTTTGAGTATTCAAAGTGTAAAAGTCACCTTCCGATGGCACCTTTAACTCTATAAGCTTCGCCCTATTTAATTGCCCTACTTCTCCCCATAAAACCGATTTATTCTGTGCGAGAAAATATTGAGTATTGAATAAAAAAAGGAATCCCAAACAAATTCCTATAAAGTACCTTCTTTTCATAATAGCATAATTGGGGCTTTTGTAAAATTAGCCTTTATTTTATAATTAACAAAAATAGCTTTTTACAAGCGCTTCTTCGTTTAGAAACCTATATTTTATTTACTTTTGCTTTTGATAATTTATTATTTCTAATCGTTGAACACCACGCATAATTTTTCAAATTTTTCAACTTCAAAAAGAACGGTTGTTACCATAGGAACTTTTGACGGGGTTCATTTAGGGCATAAAAAAATAATTGAACAATTATTAAATGCTTCTAGAAATAAAAACGAAACCTCAGTGCTGCTTACTTTTTTTCCACACCCTAGAATGGTGTTGCAAAAAGATCAAGAAATAAAACTGATAAATACGCTTCGGGAGAAAAGCAATCTACTAGACAAATTAGGTTTAGATGAATTGATAATTCATCCATTTGATAAAGAATTTTCGAGATTGACTGCTTTTGAATTTGTGAGAGATGTATTGGTCAATAAATTAAATATATCGAAACTAATTATTGGTTACGATCACCATTTTGGGAAAAACAGAGAGGGTAATTTTGAACAATTAAAAGAATACGGTGAAATGTTCGATTTTGAATTAGAAGAAATTCCAGCTCAAAATTTAAATGATATTGCCATAAGTTCTACAAAAATTAGAACTGCTATTTCGAAAGGAAATATTATAAAGGCAAATAAATTTTTAGGATATAATTTTAACTTAACAGGTGTTGTCTCTAAAGGTGAAAATCTAGGAACATCATTAGGTTTTCCAACAGCAAATATTAAAATTGCAGAAAATTATAAAATCATTCCCAAGACAGGAGTTTATGTAGTAAAGTCTACAATTGAAAACAAGGAATATTTTGGCATGATGAACATTGGCAACCGACCTACAGTTAATGGAAAAAATCAAACAATTGAAATTCATTTTTTCAAATTAAACACCAATTTATACGGTAAAGAAATCACGGTTGAATTATTAGAATTCCTTAGAGATGAACAAAAATTTGACTCTTTAGATTCGCTTAAAGAGCAATTGCAAATAGATAAAAGTAAATCAACGGAGTTTATTAATAATCTGACTTCTATTTCCTAAATTTGCGCTTTTAAATACGTACAAATTTAGACCTATGTTACAAGTAGCATTTATTAGAGAAAACAAGGATACTGTTTTAAAAGGATTGGCCAAGAGAAATTTTGCTGATGCTGAAACAATCCTTAACAAGGTGGTATCTACAGATGATGGCAGAAGAAATGCGCAAACAGAATTAGACAACACCCTAGCTGAATCTAATAAATTATCGAAAGAAATAGGCATGCTTTTTAGAACTGGAGAAGTTAAAAAAGCGAATGAATTAAAAGCAAAAACAGGGCGCCTTAAGGAAGATTCTAAAATCTTAATTGAAAAGTTAAACGCGTTAGCAGAAGAGTTACAAGAATTGCTTTATCAAATTCCAAATGTTCCTCATGCTTCTGTTCCTGCAGGCACTTCAGAAGAGGATAATGAAACTATATTTGAAGAAGGGAGTATTCCTAACTTACACGAAGGAGCCTTACCACATTGGGAATTAGCGAAGAAGTATGACATCATTGACTTTGAATTAGGTAATAAAATTACAGGTGCTGGGTTTCCGGTTTACAAAGGTAAAGGAGCGCGTTTGCAACGTGCTTTGATCAATTACTTTTTAGATAAAAATGCGGCAGCAGGATATAATGAAGTCCAAGTTCCTCATTTGGTAAACGAAGAGTCTGGAAAAGGAACTGGGCAATTGCCAGACAAGGAAGGCCAAATGTATCATGTTGGATTGGATAATTTGTATTTGATTCCAACTGGAGAGGTTCCAGTAACAAATATTTATAGAGATGTTTTGCTAAAGGAGTCTGACTTCCCAATTACAAACACCGCCTATACCCCATGTTTTAGACGTGAAGCAGGTAGTTATGGAGCCCACGTTCGTGGCTTAAATCGTTTGCATCAATTTGATAAGGTAGAAATAATACGATTAGAACACCCTTCAAATTCATACACTGCTTTAGATGGTATGGTAGAACACGTAAAAGGAATTTTACAAGAATTGAAATTACCGTACAGAATTTTAAGACTCTGCGGAGGCGATTTAGGATTTACCGCAACACTAACCTTTGACTTTGAAGTCTTTTCTACAGCACAAGACAGATGGTTAGAAATTAGTTCTGTTTCTAATTTTGAAACATTTCAAGCAAATCGCCTAAAATTGCGTTTTAAAAATGAAAATGGTAAGAGCGAATTGGCGCACACGCTAAATGGAAGTTCTTTGGCATTGCCAAGAGTACTTGCTGGGATTTTGGAAAATTGCCAAACACCAGAAGGAATTAAAATTCCGGAAGTTTTAATACCTTATTGTGGGTTTGATATGATTAATTAGCAGCAACTGCTACCATTAATTTTTTATAGTTGTTCATTTCTACTAAAGTTTCGAAATAAGCGCTTAAATTTCCTTTTTTCATAAAGTCTTTAGATCTAGACTTTGCATTCTCGTATTGTTTGATTAATTCTTTCATAATAGATTAGTTTAATTTGATTGTATACCTTTAAGACAAGTTTCATGCCAAAATGTTACAACGTATCGTTCGAAATGTCTTCTTTTACGAAAATTTTAACAGTTTCTTTGGTATCTTTGAAGAGTACCTATTAGCAAATGAAAAACCTTATCATCATACTTGTTTTGTTTTGTTCTGCCTTATTATATGGGCAAGATCAGCAATTGGCATATGATTATTTTAGAAAAGGTGAGTATGAAAAGTCCGCAAGCATTTATAAAGTCCTATACGAGGAAAATAATTTTAATTCAAATTATTTTACACGCTTAATTTATTGCTACAGACAATTAGAAGATTATACTAAAACTGAGGAAATCATTACAAATCATCTTAAAAAATACCCTAATCAAATACAATTTTATGTTGAGTTAGGGTACAACTATGAATTGCAATATGACCATGTAAGAGCAAAAGAAAATTACGATAAAGCAATTAATGGCCTTCAAGAAAAACAAAGTTACGGATATTCGGTAGGGAGGGCTTTTCAAAATAATCATTTATTAGACTATGCTTTACAATCGTATCAAATTGTGATGGATGCCAACCCTAATTCTAATTTCAATATTCAAATTGCAACCATATACGGTGAGAAAGGAGAGATTGACAATATGTTCAATGCCTACTTAGACATGGTTGAAAAAAATGAAAAATACCGAACCACAATTCTACGGTATGTTGGAAAATACATTACGGATGATAGCGAAAATGAATACAATATTCTATTTAAAAATCTGCTTTTAAAAAGATTACAAAGCAATCAATTAAATTCTTGGAATCAATTATTAAGTTGGTTATTCATGCAACAGAAACAATATGGACGTGCATTTATTCAAGAAAAAGCACTGCACATGAGAGACGCAGATAGCATTGGATTAATTGGCATTAAAACCTTGGGAGAAATTGCATTTAGGAATGAAGATTTTAACACCTCTAAAAACTGCTTTACCTATGTTCTAGAGCATGCAGAAAACCCAATAGAATCTATAGATGCTAAACTCTATTTATTGTATGTTTTTATTGAAACCGAGTCCGATTTGGAAATTGTAGATGAAAAATTTCAAGAACTTTTTTCAGAGTATGGAATCAACTCCAACACCATTGATATTCAAGTTGCATATGCCGATTTTTTAACCTTTAAAAGAAACCAATCCGATAAAAGTATTGACATTCTAAAAAACGCATTGAACTTTAGAAGTGATGATTTTGAGAAAGGAAATATAAAATTAAAACTTGGAGATGTACTTGTGTTTAAAGGTAGTTTTAACGAAGCCTTAATCTATTATTCTCAAGTGCAAACAAAACTAAAAAATCATGTTTTGGCGCAAGAGGCACGTTTTAAAGTAGCACAAACAAGTTTTTATAAAGGCGATTTTAAATGGGCGCAAACTCAATTGAAGGTTTTAAAAGGATCAACCTCGCAATTAATAGCAAACGATGCATTGGATTTAAGTTTGATTATTGATGACAATACGGTTCAGGATTCTTTAAAGACAGCCTTAAAATTGTATGCAAAATCAGATTTATTAGCGTTTCAAAATAAAGACAAAGCCGCTATAGATTCCTTGTCTGTGATTTTAACCGAACACAAAGGACACGCCATAGAAGACGAAACTTTGTTTAAACAAGCGGAGATCTTCGAAAAAATTGGCGACCTAACAAGTGCGGAAAGCAACTATTTAAAACTAATCGAAATCAATACAGAAGACATTCTTGTTGATGATGCTTATTTTAAATTGGCAGAACTTTATTTTAAACAAAACAATACTGAAAAGGCTAAAGAATACTACCAAAAGATTATTTTTGACTTTCCTTCTAGCATTCATTTGGTAGAGGCACGAAAGAAATTTAGAACTTTAAGAGGAGATGATCTTCAATAAAAAATAAAACACATGTTTATACACAACGAAACGATTAATGTAGATGAGAGTATCAATGAAAAATGGCTAACCTGGATGCATGATGTAAATATTCCTGCAATATTAGAAACAGGGAAATTTATAAGTATAAAATTATGCCATGTTTTGGTTGAAGAAGATATGGGAGGTATAACATATGCTGTACAATACACTGCCGCAAATAAAACGGATTTACAGCAGTTTTTAGCGGAGGAGTCTTATAAATTCAAAGAAGCAGAAATGAGATTATTTAGCGGGAAATTTGGGACCTTTGCGACACAATTAAAGGTGATTTCTGAGATCAGTAAATAAGATTTTTTATGACCGTTAAAGCAAAAAAACATCTAGGGCAACATTTTTTAAAAGATGAAGATATTGCCAAAAAAATAGCAGATTCATTAACATTGAGTGGTTATAAAGATGTGCTAGAAATTGGTCCAGGAATGGGGGTTCTTACCAAGTATGTAATTCCTAAAGATGTAAATGTACATGTTATAGAAATTGATACGGAATCTGTTGAATATTTAAAAACAGCCAGAGAAGTTCAAAAATTAGATTTTGAAATTTTAGAAGCGGACTTTTTAAAAATAGACTTGCGAACTGAATTTCAGAATAAGCAAATCGCCATAATTGGTAATTTTCCTTATAATATTTCTTCTCAAATCGTTTTTAAAGCGATTGAAAATAGAAATATGATTCCCGAGTTTTCGGGCATGTTTCAAAAGGAAGTTGCAAAACGTATTGCTGAAAAAGAAGGCAGTAAGGTGTATGGAATTCTTTCTGTTTTAACACAGGCATTTTATGATGTTGAATATCTTTTTACAGTACCTCCTTCAGTTTTTAATCCTCCACCAAAAGTAGATTCTGGAGTTATTAGATTAATCAGAAAAGAAAATTACACACTTCCTGTTAATGAAAAATTATTCTTTCGAGTTGTTAAAACTGCTTTCAATCAACGTCGTAAAATGTTGCGCGGAAGTTTAAAATCTTTCAATCTTTCAGATAAATTACGAGAAGATGCTATATTTGCCATGCGTCCAGAGCAATTATCAGTCAATCAATTTTTTGACTTAACTGCCAAAATTGAGGAAGATGGCAATAGAAATTAACAAAGATTTAATCACACAAATAGCAGCCTTGGTAGCAACCCAATCGGATGTTGCTATTCAAGAATTACTAGCCGAGGAACACTTTGCTGATGTTGCTGAGATTTTAGACGAGGTTAATTTTGATGAAGCCACCTATATCATCAAATTATTAGATAGTGAAAAGACTTCTGATATTTTGATGGAATTGGACGAAGATGTTCGTGAAAAAATTCTGAAAAACTTATCGGTAAAAGAAATTGCAGAAGAGATTGATGAATTAGATTCTGATGATGCGGCGGATATTATTGCCGAGTTACCAGAAGAACGTCAAGAAAAAGTAATTTCTGAGATTGAAGATGAAGAGTTTAAGGCAGATATACAAGAACTATTAGCCTATGACGAAGATTCGGCTGGTGGTTTAATGGCAAAAGAAATGGTAATGGTTAATGAAAACTGGACCGTTACTAGGTGTGTTAAAGAAATGCGTACCCAAGCAGAAGAAGTTACCCGTGTACACTCAATTTATGTGGTAAACGATGAAGGCCAACTAATTGGTAGGCTATCATTAAAAGATCTTTTAATGGCTCCTGCAAGAGGAAACATTTCAAAAATCGTTCGTCCAAAAGTAGATTTTGTAAATGTAAATTTAGACGCTGAAGAAGTTGCCAAAGTCATGCAGAAGTATGATTTGGAAGCTATTCCGGTTGTTGATGACAACCAAGTACTTGTTGGTAGAATTACGATTGATGATATTGTAGATGTAATAAAGGAAGAGGCGGAAAAAGATTATCAATTAGCAGCAGGTATTTCACAAGATGTAGAAGCGGATGACAGCATAAAAGAATTGGTAAAAGCACGTTTGCCTTGGTTAATTCTAGGTTTATTCGGAGGGCTTGGAGCCGTATTTATTATGGAAGGTTTTGAAGATGCCTTAAGCAGTTATAAGCATCTATTTTTCTTTACTCCACTTATAGCGGCCATGGCTGGAAATGTTGGGGTACAATCTAGCGCAATTATTGTACAAGGTTTGGCCAATGATATCGTAAAAGGAAGTCTACTAAATCGTTTACTTAAAGAAGTAGGATTAAGCCTTATAAACGGAATAGTACTTGGACTAATTATTCTTGCGGTTTCTCCGTTAATTGGCTTATCCTTTCAGTTCGGCTTAACTATTGCTTTATCCATGTTATGTGTAATAATAGTAGCAGCGTTGGTTGGTACTTTCGTTCCTATAGTATTAGACAAACGGGGTATTGATCCAGCTATTGCTACGGGGCCATTTATAACTACTAGTAATGATATATTTGGTATCTACTTATTCTTTATCATTGCCAAAATGATGTTGGGGGGATTTTAATTGATCTTTTGAATCCTTTTGCTTACTCAGATTAGTTTCCTATATTTATAACTAATCTGATTTTTTAAAAATTGCTTAATGAAATTATCGCTTTTTAGCAAATTCTGCTATTATGGATTTGTCTTCTTTTATTTTTCACAAGGCTCTGCTCAAAACAGTATAGATTCTTTAAACCTTCAAACAATATTATCTAAGGCTATTGAAAATAATGCTGCTTTAAAAAATAGCGCGCTTGAAATTGAAAAATCTGAAGAAACCAAAAAAAGTATATTGCATACTTATATTCCAACCGTTGAACTTGGAGGGAAATATGCCTATACACAAGGAGAATTAAACCTTGAAACAACATCCATTCCGATAGATGTTCCTGGATTCAATCTTCCTCCAATTATTCCAGGATTTCCGCCTATCACAGTCCCAAGTACGGGTCTAGAAATTCCGCCAATAGATCAAAATATAGATTTTAATGGTAATTTATGGATGGGAGGATTGACCGCCAAATGGACCTTATTTACAGGTTTAAAGGCTCCATATTTATCCAAAGCTATGGAGCATAAAATTAAAGCTCAAGAACAACAATATATTCAGAGAGAAGCAGATCTTATCATAGAAGTTTCTGAATATTACGACAAAATTGCTTTGCTTGAGAAAACAAAACTTGTATTAAATATTCAAAGAGAGCGTTTAAACAAGGAAACTTTAGTTGCGAAAAAAGCATTTGAACAAGGTTTAATTACAAGACATGAATTGCAGAAAACGGAAATATTTCAACTAGAATTAGATTCAAAGCAATTAGAATATGAAGGTGCTAAAGAGTTATTAATGTTAAAATTAGAACAACTAACGGGTATTCCAATTATTCAATTAGAACTTTTAGAGGTTGAATTGACTCCAAGATTAAATCAAGAATTAGAAAAAACATATTTAGACAGACCAGAAATAACGGCTTTAGATGAATCAATCATTGCTTCCGAGTACAAATATAAATCTGAAGTGAGCGGATATTTACCTAAGGTACAAGCTTTTTATACACACCAATACGCAGGAATGACAAATGGCGAACTTGGAATTTTAGGTTTTGAAGAAGTTAGCGCTTATCCACTAAATGCATTGGGTGTAGGAATGAAATGGGAAATATTTGATGGCTTGCATTCTAGAGGGCAGCGCTTAAAGGCAAAAATTGATTTAGAACAATTAACGAATAAAAAAGAAGAGGTTCAAGAATTGTTAGCGTTGAATTATCAGAATTGTATTTCTAGATACCGAACTTTAAGTGCCCAAGTAGAGTTGAAAAGAAAACAACAAAAATCTGCGGAGAAATCTTTAGAAATTAGTTACAAAGAATATACAAACGGTTTAATTAAACTTTCTGATTATTTAGAAGCACAAGCAGATTTAACCACGACAATATTAGAATATTACCAGACAGTTTGTAGTCAAAGAAGAAGTGCTCTAGACCTTCTTAATGCGACGGGTAGTATAGATATTCAAAAATTATAAAAATTGAAACAATGAAAAAAGAATTCCATTTAATTGCTATACTCCTATTCGCTTTCGGTTGTTCAGAAGTTACCATTACAGATAACGTTAATGGAAAAGTAAAAAGAGATGTGTTAACCTTAGCGAGTAAATACCCTGGTAAGGTAATCGAAAAATATATAAATGAGGGTGATGTTGTAAACCCTGGAGACACCCTAATGAAACTTGATTTCCCAGAAGTTGAAGCCAAACTTAGTCAGGCTGAAGGGGCCGTAAGCGCAGCAAAAGCGCAATATGAAATGGCATTGAAAGGCGCCACTTCAGATGAATTAGCACAAGTTTCTGCAAAATTAGATGCGGTAACAGAACAATATCATTTTGCACAAAAGTCGTTCGATAGAATTGATGCTATGCACAAAGACAGTTTGGTTTCTGATCAAAAATATGACGAAGTCTCGATGAAACTTCAAAGTGCAAAATCTCAATACGAAGGAGTTTTAGCAAAATACAACCAAGTAAAAACAGGGGTAAGAAATGAAAAAATTAGAATGGCGCTAGGAACATATGAACAAGCCAAAGGAGCTCTTATGGAGGCAAATGTAGCATACGATGAACGATACATTATTGCGCCACAAAAAATGACGATTGAAACTATTACTTTAAAAGAAGGTGAGCTTGCTTTACCTGGATATGGCCTATTTACTGGTTACGATTTAAACAGTACATTCTTTAGGTTTACTGTAACTGAAAAAGAGATTAAAAACTACAAAAAAGGAGCGATTTACACAATAGAATCTCCATTTACCGACACTGAATATCAAGGAACATTAATTGCAATTAAACAGCTAAATAGTTATGCAGATATAACGACTGCATTTCCTGACTATGAGTTAGGAGAGGCCATTTACGAGTTGAAACTAATTCCAAATGATATTGCGAAATCCAACGAGTTATATGCCAATATTTCAGTGGTACTTCGTTAACTATATTATATGAAAAATTGGTTTTACTTACTTAAAAGAGAGTTTAAATTATTTGCAAGTAACTCTGTAATACTTGCTATTTTTATTGGGGCGCCATTGCTTTATGGTTTGCTATTAGGTGCTGTTTATAAAAAAGGGAAAGTAAATCATTTACCCGTTTTGGTTATTGATTTAGACGCTACTCCTATGAGTAATACAATTATAGAAATGATTGATGATAATGAAGTAATTGATGGGGTAATAGCGTACAATCAAGAAAATTTAAAATCTCAAATTATTAATAATGATTACGCCGCAATCATAACTATACCAGATAGATTCGAAGCACAAATACTACAGAAACGACATCCAGAAATACAAGTCGAAATCAATACGGCAAATATTCTTACCGCAAATTATTCAGCAAAAGCCATTCAAATTATACTAGGTACTTTGAATGCAGGTATGGAGATAGAAGGTATTAAAAAGCAAGGAATTCCAGAAGTTACTGCAAAAGAACAATATGAAATGTTCGGTGTTAATTATGCGCGTTTTTTTAACTCTTCTGCCAATTATATGACATTTCTCTGGCCAGGTGTATTAGGAACTATTATTCAACAGGTTTTTATGTTGGCACTCGCGTTGAGTTTCGCAAGAGAGTTCGAAGAACGCACCTTTCATACCGAATTTATGCCTAAGGCAAAGAATCTGTGGAATGCCATGCTATTAAAATCATTGCCATTTTGGATTATGGGTGTTGGCATCATTTTTCTTTTAAGAATGATGTTTCCGTTATTTCAAGTACCTCTGGAAGTTGATGGATTTGCGATGCTCAGTTTGCTGGCCATATTTGTAATTTCTGTTACATTTTTAGGAATCTTGTTTAGTATTGCAATTCCAAATCAATTAAAAGCCACAGAATTTTTAATGGTTATTGCTACGCCAAGTTTTATATTAAGTGGGTTTACTTGGCCTTTAAGCCAAATGCCTTCATTTATTGTTGCACTAGCAGATATTATTCCGCTTACTCATTTTTTAAAAGCCTTAAGAAAGGTCATGCTGTATCAGGCCGAAATTTCAGATATACAATCAGAAATTAACGGATTAATTATTCTATCGGTCATTTTTATATTATTGAGTTATGGTTTACTTAAGTTAAAGCGTTACCGTTTTAAGAAAAAAAGTAAATTAACAGCATAATTTACGTCTGTTTATTTAATTTGTGTTTGAAACTTTTAACGACCTCAAAATAATATTGGTCTAACGGAATGAAAAAACAACTTCTTTTTAATTTTAAAACGGATATTTCTAGTTTTGATATTCCTTCGGAACTCAACAATCCATTTGGAGTAAATGTTCCTGAAATTGCAAAAATAGCGGCAGAAGAATTTCAAGATTTTATTGCTATCGAATCTGATAAATGGAACTATAATTTTCATACTCAAAAAGGGAAAATGTTTGGAGTTTTAGTGGTTCAAAACCAAGATAAAACGTACAGTTATTTAGGCACTGTATCTGGGAAATTACCAGGTAGATTGTATTGCGAAAGATTTATTCCTTCTGTATTTGATGATTCAATTGATGATTTCTTTATAAATCGAGGCATGACTGAATTAACTCGAATTGGGGATCAAATAAAAAAAACCGAGAACCCATCTGAGATATATAAGTTGAAAGAAAAAAGTCGACTGAAATCTATTGCTTTACAGAAACAACTTTTCGAGAATTATAATTTTGTGAATCTTTCAGGAAAAGAAGAAAACCTGATTCATATTTTTAAAAATTCATCACATGGAAACCCTCCTGTTGCTGCAGGAGATTGTACTGCTCCGAAACTACTTCAATATGCTATAGAACACGAATTAAAACCAATTGCAATAGCTGAGTTTTGGTGGGGAAGTCCTATAAAGAAGAATGGAAAAAAACACAAAGCATATTATCCAGCTTGCAAAGACAGATGCAGACCTATTTTGGAATATATGTTAGAAGACACAACCTTATTCGATTCTTGTCAATAAAATTACTTTTTAGCCTGAGTAATGTCTCGAAATGTTGGTGGATTCTCAGTAATGCTTCCCGCACCTTTTTTATTTATTTTGAAAACAACGTCTTTTGAAGTGGTAAATAAAAGAACGGATAAAAACGATTTTTTTAAATGTGGTTCTAAGATACCAAAAGCCTGTTTTAAGGTCATTTCTTTTTCCTCATCTTCCGAATCTTTTGATCTGTAATGAATTTTCAATAAAACTTTAAATCCATCTTCAGCATAAATAGGCCTTAGAAATATATTTTTTAAATTAGGCTTACCAATGGTTTTTGCCATGGTTAATTTAGCAAAACGATTTTCTTGGACACTTTGTTCTACCTCACTCCAAAAATCAATAAAAACCCTTTGATATTCCATAAATTAAAAACGTAAAAAATTATTTGTTTAATATTTCATCTTCTTGAAAAAATCCCAAAGCACAACACCACAACTCACAGAAATATTTAAAGAATGTTTAGTTCCAAATTGTGGAATTTCAATACAATAATCTGAAGCAGTTACCACTTCTTGTTGCACGCCTTTTACCTCGTTTCCAAAAACAACAGCATATTTTTGGTTCGGTTCAACTTCAAAATTCTGTAACATTGTCGCATTATCAGCCTGCTCTATACTCGCCACTCTTACCCCTTCTTTTTTCAAAGCTTCAACTAGTGCTATCGTGTCTTCAACAAACTCCCATTCAACAGATTCGGTAGCGCCCAAGGCCGTTTTATGAATTTCTTTGTGTGGTGGTTGTGCAGTGATTCCACAGAGGTATACTTTTTCGACTACAAATGCATCGCTAGTTCTAAATACCGACCCAACATTATTCAAACTTCTAATGTTGTCTAAAATAACAATCAACGGAATTTTCTCTGTTTCCTTAAACCCCGCAACATCCAATCTCTTGAGTTCGTTATTCTTTAATTTACGCATAATCTTTTATTCTATAGTCATTCTGAAAGGAGTGAAACGCATTGAAGAATCTAATAATCTTCTTTAATAACCCAGATCGTTATCGTAATAGGATAACAAATTAAAATGAAATTTCGGAGCAAAAATACAGTATTTATTTATAAAAATAAATTTACCAATTCCGGTTTACTCTCTTTATTAACCTAAAAAATTAATGTAAATTCGCAGTTATCATCTAAACAAAAACACCTTGGCAAAAGCAAAAAAAGTCACCCCTTTAATGAAACAATACAACGCTATCAAGGTAAAATATCCTGATGCGATGTTGTTATTTAGAGTTGGTGATTTCTACGAAACTTTTGGTGAAGACGCTATTAAAGCCGCAAAAATATTAGGAATTGTTTTAACCAAACGTGGAGCAGGAAGTGAGTCAGAAACTGCATTAGCCGGATTTCCTCACCATTCTATGAACACCTATTTGCCAAAGTTGGTAAAGGCTGGTTGTAGAGTTGCAATTTGTGATCAATTAGAAGATCCAAAAAAAACCAAGACTATTGTAAAACGTGGAGTAACCGAATTGGTTACGCCTGGTGTTGCCTTAAATGATGAAGTATTAAATGCTAAAACAAATAACTTTTTAGCGGCAGTACACTTTGGGAAGAAACAATTGGGTGTTTCGTTTTTAGACGTTTCTACGGGCGAATATTTAACGGCTCAGGGAAATGTTGAGTATATTGATAAATTACTGCAGAATTTTAGTCCGAGTGAAGTTTTGGTCCAAAAACAACACAAAGTGAAATTCCTAGAACATTATGGCGAACGTTTCAATACTTTCTATTTAGATGACTGGGTGTTTCAATCGGATTATGCACAAGAGAACTTAACAAATCATTTTAAGGTTTCTACATTAAAAGGTTTTGGAATTGACAGCCTACCTGAAGGTATCATTGCCGCTGGAGCCGTGCTGTATTATTTATCAGAAACGCAACACAATAAACTAGAACACATTACCCGAATTAATAGAATTGCTGAGGATAATTATGTGTGGATGGATCGATTTACAATTCGAAACCTTGAGTTGTATATTCCTAACTCTCCGGATGCTGTTACTTTATTAGATGTTATCGATAAAACCATCTCGCCGATGGGAGGCCGTTTATTAAAACGCTGGTTAGCGTTACCACTTAAAAATGTGGAGCAGATTCAGCAACGTCAAGAAGTGGTAAAAGAATTGATTCATAACGATGATTTATTTGAAGTGTTTACCTATCAAATCAAACAGATTAGTGATATTGAACGTTTGATTTCAAAAGTGGCCACAGGCAAAATCAGTCCAAAAGAAGTAGTGCTTTTAAAGAACTCTTTAAAGGCTATTTTACCGATTAAAGAAGATGCTTCAAAAAGTAAAAACAAGGCGTTACAGCAGATAGGTAACGAACTAGATGATTGCAATTTATTGATTGAAAAGGTTATTCAGACCATAAACGAAGATGCGCCGGTAAATATCAATAAGGGTAATGCAATTGCTTCGGGAGTATCTGAAGAATTAGATGAATTACGAGCAATTTCAACTTCAGGAAAAAACTACTTAGATGAAATGTTGGCACGCGAAAGTGAGCGGACTGGTATTACGTCTTTAAAGATTGCGTTTAACAATGTATTTGGCTATTATATTGAAGTTCGGAATACACATAAGGATAAAGTTCCTGAAGAGTGGATTCGAAAACAAACCTTAGTAAATGCCGAACGATATATTACGGAAGAACTTAAAGAATATGAATCAAAAATTATAAGTGCCGAAGATAAAATTGGGCAAATAGAACAAGAAATTTTTGAAAATTTGGTTCAGTATCTCATTAATTACATTCAACAAGTTCAGAAAAACGCGCAATTAATTGCACAATTAGATTGCCTTTGTTCTTTTGTTCAGACTGCCAAAGACAATGATTATGTTTGCCCTACAGTTGATGAAAGTACAGATATTTCGATTAAAAATGGACGCCATCCAGTAATTGAAAAACAATTACCAATTGGTGAAGAATATATTGCCAATGATGTAGTTCTGAATCGTAATCAGCAACAAATAATAATGATTACGGGGCCAAATATGAGTGGTAAATCAGCCATTCTTAGGCAAACCGCTTTAATTACTTTGTTGGCACAAATGGGAAGTTATGTTCCTGCGCAAAATGCTACAATTGGTGTAGTTGATAAAATATTTACCAGGGTTGGAGCCAGTGATAATATCTCTATGGGTGAATCTACTTTTATGGTAGAAATGAATGAGACTTCAAGTATTTTGAACAACCTTTCTGATCGAAGTTTGATTTTACTCGATGAAATTGGCCGCGGTACAAGTACCTATGACGGAATTTCGATTGCATGGGCAATAGCGGAATATATTCATGAGCATCCAACCAAGGCAAAAACATTGTTTGCAACGCATTATCATGAGTTGAATGATATGACTGAAAGTTTTGAGCGTATTAAAAACTTTAATGTTTCTGTAAAAGAATTGAAAGACAATGTTATTTTCTTACGAAAATTAGTGGCAGGAGGTTCTGAACACAGTTTTGGTATTCACGTGGCTAAATTAGCAGGTATGCCGAGTCCTGTAATTCACAGAGCCAATAAAATGTTGAAAAAGTTAGAAAAAAGTCATTCTAGTGATGATATTAAAGATAAACTGAAACAAGCACAGCAAGAAGAGGAAGTACAGTTAAGTTTCTTTAAGTTAGATGATCCTTTGTTAGACGACATTAAAGATGAAATATTAGCAACAAACATAGATACTCTTACTCCTATTGAAGCCTTGATGAAATTGAATGAAATCAAACGAATGTTAACAAAAAAGTAATGATTAACAATTTAGAGCAAGGCTTTTTTGGAATTGGAATTCAGAATGGTAAAACTCCTGAAAACTTAGGCGTACTTTGGCGTTCGGCACAAAACATGGGTGCTAGTTTTATTTTTACTATTGGAAATCGTTATGCAAAACAGGCCTGTGACACTCATAAGGCCGTTGGAGCGATGCCTTATTTTCATTACAATACATTCGATGATTTTTACAAAAACTTACCAAAAGGTGCCATGTTGGTTGGCGTAGAACTAAATGAAAAAGCAGAACATTTAGAAACTTTTTCACATCCAAGACGCTGCGTGTATTTATTGGGAGCAGAAGACCATGGATTGTCTAAAACAGCCATAGATAAGTCACATTATTTAGTGAAATTTAAGTCCGAGTTAAGTTTGAATGTTTCTGTAGCTGGTAGTATTATTATGTACGATAGACAAGCAAAAATTAATTTTAGCAACTAGTAATTATCTCGAAGCCATTCGAACATAGTTTCCATACGCTCCTTTATAGCGTTGTTCGAATGCTTGTAGTGATTATTCATAAAGCTAAATACCAATACTTTTCCTGAATCTGTAATTAAAAAACCACTTAAATTGTGATTGTTTCCTAAGGATCCAGTCTTGGCATAAACATATGGTTTATCCTTACCAGCATACCAATTTTCGATAGTACCAAATTCTCCTCCCACCGGAAAGAACTGTAACAGTCTATCTCGGTCAATTTCTTGATACATTCTAGATAAAACTTGTACAAAAGATGCGGGAGAAAATAAATTATATCGACTCAATCCAGAACCATCAACCCATCTAGGCACTTGTTTTAAATCTTTTAATTCGTTTTTGAGCATATAATCTCTTGCCTTATCAGAACTTAAGGTGTCCGAAATTGTTGAAGAGGCTAAAATTAAAATCTGCTCGGCTAAAAAATTATCGCTTACTTCCATCATTCTTCTATACAAAGAATCAGACGGAATACTGTATTGCAGTTCAGAAGGTTTTGAAGGTCCTTGTTTTACTATTGTTACTTCTCCTTCAATAACATCTTCTAATAAAACCTTCACTAAAGAAGGCTTCATAATCATAGGTATTTCGGTTTCTTTAGTTCTTCCTTTTTTGTAATAAAAAGTGTTTTCAAATTCTTTTCTTCCATAAAAATCATCTGCAATTTTCATGTGTTCTTTAAAATAACCCGGAGCGACTTTTAAAGAATTCTCATTGCTAACTGTCACCACATTTCCATAAATTGGAAGTGCACTCCGTTCTGGGCTAAAGTAGGAATCAAAATCTTCCCAAGCCCAACCTGGCGCGTATCTTCTATCTTCAATATTATCTAAGACTAGATTCACATGCTTATAATCTTTAACTAAATTATAAGCGGTACTATCTTTAAAGTAAGGATGAAACAATGTTGGATCTCCATTCCCTTGAATTGTTATTGTTGAATCATTTGGCGATTCATAATAAAACGAAGGAATAGAATCTGGAAGCAATGTAAGTCCAGTATATAACGTAAAAATTTTAGTGTTACTAGCGGGGGTAAAATATTTGTTCCCATTATGATTTAGTAAGACTTTGTCTTTAGCAATATCATAAATATAAAGGCCGGTAAATTGCTCGCTATAAAATGAAGATTCCAAACTGCTCGAAAGTGTTCTATTTAGTTTTGCTGTCTTACAGTTCGTTAAAAGTATTGCCAAAAGACCACAACAAAATATTCTAAAAACCATTATTTGTGTTTCGTTTTACTTGGAAATTCTAAAGTACAATTTTTTAAGTATGTGAAGTTGAATTATATCAGAAATCTTTTACCTTTGCGATTCTTATGAGTACACAATTCTTATTTATCAGCGGTCCGGAAATTTTTATAATTATTTTAATTGTAGTGATGTTATTTGGTGCGGATAAAATCCCTGAAATTGCTCGTGGTTTGGGTAAAACAATGCGTCAGGTAAAAGATGCTACCAACGACATTAAAAAGGAAATTAAGGACAGTGCTGAAAAGCAGGGTATTGATACCGAATTTACACGTGATATTAAAGATGGCATCTCTAAAGTTAAGGATAATATTGACGATATGACTGGGCCAATAAAAAGGCTTTAACTTTTATTAGTTTATATTTATTTCACTCTAGAAATTGTTAATCCATCTCTAATTGGAAGCAAAACAGTTTCAACTCTAGGGTCTTCTTTTAATAACTTATTGTATTTGATTAAAGCAGGAGTATCAATATCTTTTGGAAGTATTTTCTCCACCACTTTTCCACTCCATAGCACATTGTCAGAAAGAATAATACCTCCCGGATTCATTTTATCAATTATTGCATGAAAATAGTTGGAATAGTTGCTTTTATCTGCATCAATAAATACCAAATCAAATTTTAAATCTATTTGTGGAATGATATCTAAAGCCATGCCCACATGCTGTTTCATTTGAGTACCATGGCCGCTTTTATCAAAATATTTTCGCTGAATATCGGCCAACTCTTCATTTTTATCAATGGTATGCAACTCACCATTTTCATGCATACCTTCAATTAAACAAAGCGCAGAATAACCTGTATACGTTCCTATTTCAAGAATGTTTTTAGGATTAACTAATTTAGAAATCATAGACAAAACACGCCCTTGAAAATGTCCAGTGAGCATTCTTGGAACCATTATCTTTTGCCAAGTTTCTCTATTTAATTCTTGAAGTAATTGAGGTTCATTCTCAGAATGACCAACAACATAGTTGTCTATTTTTTCCGGTAAAAAGTCCATTACAAAAATTTAATACAAAAATAAAAAACGGGACTTAATAAGTCCCGTTTCACTACTTCATTTGTTCTTCTAAAGCCTTTTGTAATTCAATTTTGGCTTCTTCAGGCATACATTTTGTTTGTTTGCATTGCTTTTCAGCATATTCATCATAAACCTTTGTCATAAGGTTATTTTGAATAGTGTAACATTTACAAACCTTGCATTTCAATAGATGTAATGTTAACCTTAATCTCTCACCAAAACTTGCGCTTCTATATTGATTTTTGTCGCAAATCGTGGTTGCTTCATCGCACGAGATCTTAAATTTACTCATACTTTTAATTATTAAACCAATTACTTTCCATACAACTTCTTAACTGTGTTCTTGCTCTATGGATAATAACCCATAAGTTTGACGATGTGATGTCTAACTCCTTACAAATTTCTTCTGTTTCAAATCCTTGAATGGTTTTCATTTTAAAAACCATCTTATATTTTTCGGGTAATTTTTCTATACATTTTTCCAATGTCTCCTTCAACTCATCATTCTGAATATCCTTATCAGCATCACTAGACCATAGGTTTGGAACGCGTTCTTCTATCCATTCACCTGCATTATCACCGTCTTTATAAAAATTCATTCGAACTTCGGCTTTTCCTTTGTTTGAATTTATTTTTCGGTAATGGTCGATAATTTTTCTCTTTAAAATAGAGACTAACCAGGTGCGCTCACTTGCTTTTCCCTGAAAATTTTTCATGGATTTTAGACCCGCAAAAAAAGTTTCCTGAACCAAATCTTTAGCCAACTCATCACTACTAACCCTGGTAATTGTATAATTATACAAATAATCAGAATACAGTTGCACCCATTTTTCTGGATGTAAAGTGTGCTTTTTTTCTGTTGACATATATTAATTAGGAAATTTATTCGATTACGAATATATGAAAATTAGTCAATATGATTTTGAATGAATTTCGTTTTATAAATTCTACTCAATCCATTAGGGGCAGAATTAAAATATTTTAAATAGTCTTCTAACTCCATGAACTTTTCAAATTGACTTTTTTGCGTGCTTTTTTCTGAAGTAAAATAAAGACTGTTTGTACTAAAATCTACGAACGGACAATAATCAATCTTACTCGAATTTATTTCTGGACCTAAATTCTTTGCAGGCATCCATTGTCCGTTATTGTCTTTTGTGCTCATATATAAATCACCTCCTCCAAAACCATCTGGTCTATTATAAGAAGAAAATACAATAACACTTTCATCTGGCGAAACGTAAGCATTAAACTCGTAAGTTTTAGAATTTATGGCATCACTGATTGATTTTGGTTTAGTGTATTTTCCGTTTTCATACGTACTTAAGTAAATGTCTTCTTTCCCTTTTGTGTCTTCATCAATAGTTGCGGTGAAATATAAATTCCCTGAATTTGTAACCGCCGGATAAAATTCATCTTTTAAGGTATTTATTTCAGGCCCCACGTTTATTGGGTTGCTCCAATTAGAAGTCAACGTTTCACGTTGCACCATCCAAATATCAAAATCTGTTTTTTCTTCATTTTCTAAAGATCTATTTGATGCAAAAAACAACTTTAAATTATCTGGAGATAAGAATGGCTCCAAATCTTTATCAAGTCCCGAAAACGGAGCAACAGCGGGTTTTAACCATTTTCCTTTTTTAAAAAACGAAACAGCAATAAATGAAAACTCTTTTTTATAGCCCAAAACCGTAAAATACATTTCTTGTTGATTGTTAGAAATTGAAATATCTCTTACATGTGGAAATTCCTTAAAGAATTCGGGTAAAAAGACTTCTGTTTGTTGTTCTGAATTGTTTGTTTGAGCGAAAGTCAGAGATGTTATTAGAAAAAATAATTGCGTAATCTTTTTCATTTTAAAGTAGTTTAGTACTCATAAAAATAATCTCAAATTAGATTATTATAAAACTATTGTGAAAAATTTAACGAGGCTTAATCCTTTTAATTTTCACTATTTTTACCATCTAAACCAAAACCAAATGTCAGTAGCAAAAAGTACCTATAAAAGAGTAACGGTTAAATCCTTGGTAGATATGAAACAGAAAGGAGAAAAAATCTCCATGTTAACTGCGTATGATTATACCATGGCAAAAATTGTAGATAGTGCCGGAGTAGACGTAATTCTAGTTGGCGATTCTGCATCAAACGTAATGGCAGGGCATGAAACAACGGTACCAATTACATTGGATCAAATGATTTATCATGCAGGTTCAGTAATTAGAGCCGCTGAACGCAGTTTAGTTGTGGTTGATTTACCTTTTGGTAGTTACCAGTCAGATCCTAAAGAAGCATTGCGTTCTGCCATTAGAATTATGAAAGAAAGTGGCGCACATTCTGTAAAATTAGAAGGCGGTAAAGAGGTGAAAGATTCGATTAAACGAATTTTAAATGCAGGAATTCCAGTTATGGGACATTTAGGATTAACGCCACAATCTATTTATAAATTTGGAACGTATACGGTAAGAGCAAAAGAGGAGGAAGAGGCAATAAAACTTAAAAGTGACGCTAAACTGCTTGAGAAACTAGGATGTTTCGCCATTGTATTGGAAAAAGTTCCAGCAAAACTAGCGCAAGAAGTTGCGGAGAGCTTAACGATTCCTGTAATCGGAATTGGAGCTGGAGCAGGTGTTGACGGGCAAGTTTTGGTTACGCATGATATGATAGGAATGACACATGAATTCAATCCTCGTTTTTTGAGACGTTATTTGAATTTATATGATGATATGACTGGAGCTTTTAAAAGTTATATAAAAGATGTGAAAAGTGTTGATTTTCCGAATGATAAGGAACAGTATTAAAAAGTTGAAAGTTGAAAACGATAAATATCAATCAAAAATTTAGCACATTCAATCAGCACTGGCACCCTCACCAAATAGGAATTGTTGATAATATGCAAGTGCTTCTTGCAAAAATTAAAGATGAATTTGTTTGGCACAAACATGACGAGGAAGATGAACTCTTTTTTGTTCAGAAAGGAACTTTAGAAATGCATTTTAGAAACAGTGTAGAAATTGTTGCTGAAGGTGAAATTATTATTGTTCCAAAAGGTGTTGAGCATTGTCCGAAAACAAAGAATGGCGAAGAAGTTCAAGTCTTATTATTTGAGAAACTTTCTACCGCACATACGGGAAATACGAAACACAAAAAAACTGTAACTAACTACCCAAAAATTTAGGTTTTGTTAATTCTACATCTCGATACCAACCACCCCTTACTTTTAAATCAACTGAATGATTTGGGTTGTACCAATCACGAAGATTATGTTGCTACGAAAGCCGAAGTTGAAGCGAAAATCTCTAAATACGACGGAATTGTAATTCGCAGTCGATTTAAAATTGACAAACAATTTATTGATGCTGCGACAAGTCTAAAGTTCATTGCACGGGTTGGAGCAGGATTGGAAAGTATTGATTGTACTTATGCCGAATCAAAAGGCATTAAATTAATTGCTGCGCCTGAAGGAAATAGAAATGCTGTTGGAGAACATGCCTTAGGAATGTTATTATCCTTATTCAACAAGCTTAACAAAGCTGATAGAGAAATAAGAACAGGTAAATGGCTACGGGAAGCAAATCGCGGTATTGAATTAGACGGTTTAACGGTAGGATTGATTGGATATGGAAATATGGGAAAATCCTTTGCTAAAAAGCTAAAAGGGTTTGATGTTGAGGTGCTCTGTTATGATATTTTAGACGGTATTGGAGATTGCAATTGTAAGCAAGTTTCTTTGGAGGAATTACAAAAAAAATCGGATGTTTTAAGTTTGCATACGCCGTTTAATGAATTATCGCATCACATGGTAAATTCTGAACTCATCAACTGTTTTAAAAAACCATTTTGGCTAATAAATACAGCTAGAGGTACTGCGGTAAAAACGGAAGATCTTGTGAGTGCTTTAAAGTCTAAAAAGATACTTGGTGCAGGATTAGATGTTTTAGAATATGAAAAGTCTTCATTCGAAAATTTATTTGAAAATGCAACCTTACCAGATGCATTTGAATACTTAATTAATGCCGAAAACGTATTATTATCTCCTCATGTTGCGGGTTGGACAGCTGAATCTAAAATTAAACTAGCTCAAACAATCGTGGATAAAATCAAGACACATTTTTTGTAATTTTATGAAATGAAAAAAACTATTATTGCTTTTTCATTACTCATTATTGCACTTCTTACGCTGTTCCAATTGAGTAAATATGCCCTTTTTGTTGGCAAAACCTCCGTTGAACTAATTACCACAATCGTTGCAACGGTTTTTCTAATTGTAGGTATTTATATCAATAAGAAAACACTCCATAAAGAAAAATCAACAGCTCGAAAAGTTGATCACAGTAAAATTGAAGAACTTCAAATAAGCACAAGAGAATATGAAGTCTTACGCAAGATTTCGGATGGCTTATCTAACAAAGAAATTGCAGAAAAATTGTTTGTTTCAGAAAGCACTATTAAATCTCATGTGTCTAGTTTATTGCAAAAACTAAACGCTAAAAGGAGGACACAGGCTGTTCAAAAAGCCAAAGAAATGCACATAATAGACTAAAGTAGGATGGAATTCGTACTTTAGTATGACTAGAATTTGAATCTGTGAGGCTAGTTTTGTTTCAAACTTTTAAACTTCAAATTATGAAAAATTCAATTTTAAGATTTGGTGGATATGGTGCACTTATCGGTGGAAGTATTTTTGCTGGAAGTCATTTTTTTACCGATTTAATAGATTTTAGTCTATTAGAAATATTTGGATATTTATCCATTTTTGCATCCTTGTCTTTCGTTTTTTTTGGAATTAAACATTTCAGAGATAAAACAAACGGAGGGATCGTTTCATTTGGAAAAGCATTGGTCATTGGTTTGGCAATTTCTGCTATTGTCGGTATTGTAATTGGGCTTTTAGATATTGTTTATGTAACGGTAATTAATCCTGACTTTTCAGCCGAATATATTCAATACACCTTAAATGACCTTAAAGAAACACTACCTCCGGCCGAGTTTGAGATACAAAAAGAAAAATTGATAACTGACATGGAGGCCTTTGACAATCCAACATTTGCAGGTTTGTTTATGTTCGGGATTGTATTTAACATCGGAATCATCATCACGGTTATATCTTCATTTATTCTTCAACGAAAAAAATAATATTATGAAATACGAAGCAAACACACCGGATGAATATATAAATCAATTACCTGAAGATAGAAAAGAAGTAATTCTAAAAATCAGAGAAGTTATTTCTCAAAATATCCCAGAAGGTTTCGAAGCAGGATTGGGCTATGGAATGCTTAGTTGGCATGTTCCGTTTAGCACCTACCCAAGTGGATATCATTGTGATAATTCTGTTCCTTTACCGTTCATGAATTTGGCATCACAAAAAAACTTTGTTGCATTATATCATTCTGGAATATATGCGAACCAAAAAATACACGATTGGTTCGTAAACGAATATCCAAAACATTGTAAATACAAATTAGATATGGGTAAAAGTTGTGTTCGATTTAAAAAAATGAATGATATTCCGTATGATTTAATTGCGGAATTGGTAACTAAAATTACTCCCGAAGCATGGATTGCGACCTACGAGAAAAATATAAAACGATAGATTTATGAAAAAACGAGTTACTGGTATAGGTGGATTGTTTTTTAAAACGAATAACCCAACGGACACAAAAGATTGGTATAAAAAGCATTTAGGATTTAATACGGATGATTGGGGATGTACTTTTTGGTGGAAAGATCAAAAGGGTAAAGATTGTTCTACACAATGGAGTCCATTTGCTAAGGATACGGATTACTATGAGCCTTCTAAAAAAGATTTTATGTTTAACTATAGGGTTGAAAACCTAGAAGATTTATTAAAGGTATTAAAAGAAGAAGGCGTTACAATTGTTGGTGAAATGCAAACATATGACTACGGTAAATTTGGATGGATATTAGACAATGATGGAAATAAAATTGAATTGTGGGAACCGATTGATGCCGCTTTTCAATAAAATTCGATATTTTAGCAGGACTAACAAAATTTTAAAATTACATGGAAATAGTTGATGAAAATGGGCAAACAAAAATGCATTATTCAGTACAGGATAGTAAAAGAGTAATCGCTGGTGTATTGGGTATCCTTTTTGGTTCATTAGGAATACACAAGTTTGTACTTGGCTACACCAAAGAAGGATTAATTCAAATTCTAATTTCATTCGTTAGTTGTGGAATATTAGGAATCCTTGGCCTTATTGAAGGGATTATCTATTTAACAAAATCTGATGAAGAGTTTGTTGAAATGTATCAAAACAATTATAAAGGTTGGTTTTAAATATAAAAAGGGGGCTCATTTGAGCCCCCTTTTATTTTGAATTTTCATCTACCATCTTTCGTTCCAATTCTGCTTGGAATTCTTCCATTACCGGTCCAACGGTACTTTGCGGTATATCTGAAATACGGAGAAAAATAAGCCCATCAATTGCATTGTTAAATTTTGGATCTACATTAAATGCAACTAATTTGGCGTTTTGCTTAATATACTTTTTAATCAAAACCGGTAAACGTAAACTCCCAGGCTCCAATTCATCAATTACTTTATCAAACTTTTTCAAATCAGCCTGTGTTGCGTCAAAGACAAAATCTCTATCTGCATCTTTCAATTTTACTTTATATTCTTTCTTCGGGTGTATATATTGAGCAATATATGGGTCGTAATAATGCGACTTCATAAATTCAATCATCAACGATTTCGAAAAGTTTGAAAACTGATTGGAAATACTAACACCTCCCGTTAAATATTTATGTTTAGGGTAACGCAACGTAACATGAATTATCCCCTTCCATAAAAAGAACAAAGGCATCGGTTTTTGCTGGTATTCATTCACAATAAAAGCACGACCAATATCTATGGTCTTACTCATCATGGAATACAATTCTGGTTCAAACTTAAAGAGCGTTTGCACATAAAACCCCTCTATTCCGCTTTTCTCATAAATATCCACACCAAGACCCATTCTATAGGCGCCTACCAATTTTTTTGAATTGTTATCCCATAAAAATAAATGGTGGTAAGTATTGTCAAATTCATCTAAATCTATGGCGTTATTGGTTCCTTCTCCCACATCTCTAAATGTTATCTCACGTAATCTCCCTATTTCTTGTAGTAAATTTGGAATCTTATCAGCACTTGCAAAAAAAACTTCATAATTTTTGCTCTCCATCATTCTAGAGTCATTTTCTCTTAGGGCAGAAACCTCTTCAATCATGGCTTCTACGTTTCCTTGAGAAACAATAACTTTGGGTTCTTTTGGAAATTTTAATGTTGGTGTTTGAATAATTTTTTCAGGCTCAAACGGATTTGCCAACATGTACGTTTTCTTTCGAATAAACTCATGAAAATCATCGATATTCTCGAACTGATTTTGATCTTTAACAGAAATAGGTTTCCCAATTCTAACTTTAATTACACGCTGCTTTTGCGATAGTAATTCAGAAGGCAATTTAGCGGTTCTTAACGTGTCATTAATTTTAGATAGCCAGTAAAATAAACGGCTATTTTTAGCATGAAAATAAATTGGAATTATTGAAACATTGGCCTTCTTAATCAATTTAACAGCCCCTTCTTCCCATGGTTTATCCACCATTAATTTACCATCCTTGTAAGTCGACACTTCACCTGCCGGAAAAATTCCTAACGGCCTTTCTTCTCTCAAATGCATCAATGCCTCTTTAATTCCTGCCATGCTCGACTTCACATCCTTACGGTCTTCAAACGGATTCACCGGCATTATATAAGGTTTCATGGGCTCAATTCTGTGCAGTAAAAAGTTGGCGATGATTCTATAATCTGGACGTTTTTTTACCAGTAATTTTAACAATAAAATCCCATCAATACCCCCTAAAGGATGATTTGAAATAGTAATAAAAGCACCATCTTTTGGAATCCTATTTAAATCTTCATCAGGTATTTCAAATTGAATCTGAAGGTCGTCTAAAAGCGCATCGAAAAATTTTAAATCGGATAAATGCTTGTGCTTATTATAAATTTTATTAAGTGTAGAAATACGCAACACCTTCATTAATAACCAGCCAAAAAAAGTTCCGATAAAACCATATTTGTCAAGATTAACTGCTTTTGAAACTTCTTTTGCGGTAACTAAACCCATGTATTCCTTAAAATTTGAGCGAATAACAAATATATACTTTATTCTGTAATAATTTGAATGGTTTCCCTGCTACTCTGCTTTAAATAGACTTTCTTTCCGTTTACAATTCTATGAATGGAAGCATCATCAAAATGACGAATGGTGTACAAAGTTACATCTGAATTATAGGAGATTTTAAATTCATTTTTTAATTCCTCATAAAACTGTTTGAACGTGTCGTATTTATCTTCTAAACATACCGAGAAACTCAATGCAGAATTTTGAATCAGGCTTACTTTTAACTTATGACCATGTAGTTGTTGAAAAATATCTCTAATGTTATGTTCTACCATAAACGAGAAATCCTTTGCCGAAATAGATACCAATATCTGCTGCTTCTTTTG
The DNA here is from genome assembly GCF_031846385.1 of Urechidicola vernalis. NCBI lineage: Bacteria > Pseudomonadati > Bacteroidota > Flavobacteriia > Flavobacteriales > Flavobacteriaceae > Urechidicola > Urechidicola vernalis. The sequence goes on along the minus strand of NZ_JAVRHV010000008.1, from coordinate 78,139 downwards.
AATAAAGCAAGGTGTTTTAGGCACTATGTCTTCTCCTTTCTGCACAGTTGTTCCATTTGAATTTAAATTGTCAAAAGAACGAACCACCAACGGGATTAATTTATTCTCCAATGGCTTTAAAGTTTTAGGATGGATTACAGATGCTCCGTAAAACGCCATTTCAGTTGCTTCCTTATAAGAGACTTGATTCAACAATACAGTATTTGAAAAATACTTCGGATGCGCATTTAAAATTCCTTCCACGTCCTTCCATATGGTGACGCTTTTTGCATTTAAGCAATAGGCAAAAATAGCAGCCGTAAAATCGGAACCTTCTCTTCCTAAAGTTGTCGTTGTTCCATTGTTTCCTGCAATAAATCCTTGTGTAATACTAATTGAATTTGTTGAAACACTTGTTATAATTGCTGATTCCGTTTCTTCCCAATTTACTTTCGCAGAGCGGTAATAGGTATCTGTTCTAACTAATAATCTAGCATCTAGCCAATTATTCTTTATCCCTATTTCATTTAAATATGCACTTACAATTTTGGTGGATAACACCTCTCCGTAACTTACAACCTGATCATAAACATAACTGTAATCTTTCGATGTATTCTCATCAAGAAAATTATTCAGTGTTTTAAATTCAGCCTCTAATACTTCAAAAATGGGATGTGATTCATTTTCAAATAAATTTGAAATAATCGTTTGATGAAACGCTTTTACAAAGGCTATTTCTTGCGCAAGTTTTGGAGGATCATTAAAAAAGGTCAATACAACTTTTTCAAAAGCATTGGTCATTTTTCCCATTGCTGAAATGACAATCAACACATCAGTAGCGTTTTCATGTTTTAAAACATTCGCAACATTTTTAACAGAATCTGCATCTTTAACTGATGCGCCTCCAAATTTAAATACCTTCATTTAATTTAGTCCTTCAACAAAATTTACAATACCGTTTTTATCCATTTGAACGGTTTCCCAACCTTCTAAAATTTTTGCACCAGAGTTTAAATAGAAATTTCGCGCTGGTGTATTCCAATCTAGCACCACCCATTCAACTCTTCTCACATTTTCATTAAAAGCCTGTTTCATTATAGATTGATACAAAAGACCTCCTATATTTTTCTTACGCATATCTTCTCTTACAATCAAGTCTTCTAAATGAATCGTTTTCCCCTTCCATGTAGAATATCTGTAGTAATAGAACGCCATTCCAACAACTTCATTGTCAACTTCTGCAACAAACACATTAAATAAAGGGGTCGTTCCAAAACCATCTCTTTCAATATCCTCTTTTGTTACTTCTACTTCATCTGGCTCATTCTCAAAATCGGCTAAATGTTGAATTAAATCTAGAATTGAGCCAGCATCAGATTTAATTGCTTTTCGTATTGATATTTTCATATTTAAAATAGCTTTATGTTTTACTAAAAAACGATATTTGTAAAAAATTTGAACGCAGCTATGTCTCAAAAACACACCACGCTAGGAGAATTCATAATTGACAATCAAAAGCATTTTCAATACTCTTCTGGGGAACTTTCCAGATTGATAAATTCGATCCGATTAGCAGCAAAAGTAGTAAATCACGAAGTAAATAAAGCCGGTTTGGTTGATATTTTAGGTGCTGTGGGTGAAACTAACATTCAAGGAGAAGACCAACAAAAACTAGATGTATACGCCAATGATATCTTTATGCAAACCCTTACAAATAGACAAATTGTTTGTGGTGTTGCAAGTGAAGAAGAAGATGATTTTGTTGCCATTGAAAGTAATAATGGAGGGCATAATAATAAATATGTAGTATTGATTGATCCATTAGATGGATCATCAAATGTTGATGTAAATGTGTCTGTTGGAACTATTTTCTCAATTTATCATAGAGTTACACCGATAGGAACTCCGGTACAGTTAGAAGATTTTTTACAAGAAGGCACCAAACAAGTAGCAGCGGGTTATGTGGTTTATGGTACTTCAACCATGTTGGTATATACAACAGGGCATGGAGTTAATGGATTTACACTAAACCCTGCAATAGGAACTTTCTATTTATCACATCCAAATATGTCCTTTCCTGATGACGGGAACATTTATTCTATCAACGAAGGAAATTATGTTCATTTTCCACAGGGCGTAAAAGATTACTTAAAATTTTGTCAAGAAGAAGTAGATAATCGTCCATATACATCAAGATATATTGGATCTCTTGTATCGGATTTTCATAGAAATATGATTAAAGGAGGTGTTTATTTATATCCAACAAGTTCTAAAGCTCCAAAAGGAAAGTTACGTTTGTTATACGAATGTAATCCAATGGCCTTTTTAGCAGAACAGGCAAATGGAGTAGCAACGGATGGTTATAAGCGTATCATGGAAATTAAACCAACTGAATTACACCAAAGAGTACCATTTTTCTGTGGTAGTAAAAATATGGTTGCTGATGCTGAAGGCTTTATGGCAATGTATCCTGAGGATGCCAACTATTAATAATTATGTATAGACTTTATTAATAGTTTTATAAAAACAATCAATTTCCACGATTGAGTTTTGTTGCGTACCTTTGGCCTAGAAAATTTTTTACAACATTAAAAAACAAAAATTATGGCTTTTGAATTACCAGAATTAGGATACGCTTATGATGCGTTAGAACCACATATAGATGCAAGAACAATGGAGATTCACCATGGAAAACACCATGCTGGATATACAAGTAAATTAAATGCTGCAGTCGCAGGAACTGACTTAGAAGGAAAATCTATCGAAGAAATTTTATCTAACTTAGATATGAGCAATGGAGCTGTTAGAAATAATGGAGGAGGATTTTATAATCACCGTTTGTTTTGGGAAGTAATGTCTTCAAATGGAGGAGGAGAGCCAACAGGAGAGTTAGCTGAGGCTATCAATGCTGAGTTTGGTTCTTTTGAAGCCTTTAAAGATGCTTTTTCAAGCGCTGCTGCTACCCAATTCGGTTCAGGATGGGCTTGGTTATGCGTTGTTAAAGGAGGTGGAGTTACAGTTTGTTCTACACCAAACCAAGACAACCCAACAATGCCAGGAGTTACTTGCGGTAACCAACCAATTTTAGGATTGGATGTTTGGGAGCATGCTTACTACCTAAACTATCAAAACCGTAGACCAGACTATATCAATGCATTTTTTAATGTAATTGATTGGGCTAAGGTATCAGCAAATTACGCTGCGGGAAAATAATTTCTTGTTGAAATAATAAAAACCCGGAGCATTGCTTCGGGTTTTTTGTTATAAACACCACTATAATCCCCTCAAGGGGGTAATAACTAATTAATCCTTCCTTCAGGGAGGAAAAAGGTGGGTGTTTAAAATTGTTCTAAAATATCAATTCGTTTTTTAATTGGCGGATGTGTTGCAAACAAGCCATTAAATGCATTTGCCAATCCACGATTCTTATGTTTCTTAGAAGGATGATCTATAAACATTTGTGCTACATCTTCTCGTTTCACTGCCTCAATCCATGGATCATTAGAAATTTTGCGTAAGGCACTTGCCAAGGCTAAGGGTTTTTTAGTCATTTCCGCAGCACCTGCATCGGCTAAATATTCCCTTTTTCTAGACAATGCAAACCTGAAAAAAGATGATAATATCATTCCTACTACTCCTAATGCCAAAATGATAAATACAGCACCGCCTCCTTCTTTTTTACCACTACTTCTTCCACCGCCATATAAAACTGTTCTAAAAGCGATTTCGGTAATAAATGAAAAGATTCCTACAAAAATGATGGAGATAATTAATAAGCGTACATCTCTATTGATGATATGAGTTAATTCATGTGCGATAACTCCTTCCAGTTCATCATCATCTAATTTATCAATCAACCCTCTCGAAAAAGTGACTGCAAAAGTTTTTTCACTTAACCCACTAGCAAAAGCATTTAAAGAATCGTCTTCTATGATATAGATCTTCGGAGTTTTCATTCCCCTAGACATGGCTAGGTTCTCTACCAAATTATAGATGCGCTTATTGTTTTTTCGTTCTAATGGTTTTGACCCCGTTGCTTTTCGAATCATGGCCGAGTGTGAAAACCAAGCAATTAAAAACCAAATAGAAACTCCAATTGAAACAAAAGGAATCGTGTGGATAAATCCATTATTTACTGTATCAATACTCGTAGCACTTCCTTCCTCTACAAAGTAAAAATTGGTAAAGAAAAAGAACAACCAAACGAGTCCCAGTAAAAGCAAAGGAAAAGCGATAAGTAGTAGAACTGATTTAAAATTATTACTACTTATTTGAGATTGTAACCCAACGTACTTCATTTAATTAAAAACTAACTTTAGGTGCTTCGTCTAATTTTGCTCTTTCTGCAATACCAACATCAAACATAGATTCTTTGTTGAATGAGAACATACCAGCAATAATATTAGATGGGAATGTTTGAACCGCATTATTGTATTCTTTGGTAGCAGAATTAAAGAATCTTCTTACCGCAGATAATTTATTTTCTACGTCAGAAATCTCTTCTTGTAACTGCATAAAATTAGTGCTTGCTTTTAAATCCGGATAGGCCTCAACAGCAATATTCAAACCGCTTAAAGCAGTCGATAATTGATTCTCTGCCGCAATTTTCTCATTGATAGATCCCGCATTTAAGGCACCTGCTCTTGCAGCAGTAACATTTGTTAATACTTTTTCTTCGTGTTTCATATAACCTTTTACAGTTTCAACTAACTGCGGAATAAGGTCATGTCGCTGCTTTAATTGCACATCGATATCTGCAAAAGCGTTTTCTCTGTTGTTGCGTAATTTTACAAGCTTGTTGTAAAATGAAATGAGCATTAAAAGCACTACTGCAATAACGGCTATGATAATAATTGTTGAAGTCATGATAGTAATTTTTGATTTTGTTTCTTCAAATATACTTTATTCTAAATAATGTTTGTGCAAATATTTACCGTATTGATTTATAAGAATGATGAAGTGTTGATTTGAAATGATGAGTTGATTTCTAGATGTTTTTTCAATTCATGATTCTTCGAAAATAAAAAACCCGAACAATGCGTTCGGGTTTTTTATTTTTAATTACTCTTTTAACTAATAAGCTCGCGCATCAGATCCCTCATAGTAATTTATAAAGGCTGAATTTACAACTCTATTTCCTCCAGGTGTCGGATAATCTCCTGTAAAATACCAATCTCCGGTATGATCTGGACATGCCTTGTGTAAATTATCAACCGTTTGATAAATAACCTCAACATCGGAAGTGATTTCTTCTGTTTTCAGCATCTCTGCAATTTTATCCGAAATCTGCTGATCCGTAAATGGTACATAGATTTCTTTTACAAAATTTTGAATTTCGGCATCCCCTAATTCCTTCTGCTGCTTACATTTAGCGTAAACCTCATCTATAATATTACTTTGATTTGTTTCTTTTAACAATTCAACAGCCGCCTTAAATGCAATAAAATCACCAATTTTTGCCATGTCAATTCCATAACAATCTGGATAACGAATTTGAGGAGCAGAAGAAACAATTACGATTTTCTTTGGACTTAATCTATCCAATATTCTAATAATACTTTTCTTTAAAGTCGTTCCCCTTACAATACTATCATCAATAATAACAAGGTTATCTGTTGGTTTTACTACTCCGTAGGTAACATCATATACGTGTGCTACTAAATCGTCACGAGAATTGTCATCAGCAATAAAAGTTCTCAATTTAACATCCTTAACGGCAATCTTTTCCATTCTTGGTCTAACAGATAAAACTTCTGTTACCTTTTGAGCAGATAAATTATGATTTCCATCTAATAAAGTCTTTGTTTTTTGTTGATTTAAAAAATCTTCAGCTGCTTCAAACATTCCGTAAAAAGATGTTTCTGCAGTATTCGGTATAAATGAAAATACAGAGTTTTCTACATCATCATTAATCGATTTTAAAATTTGAGGAAATACATTTTTACCAAGGTTCTTACGCTCCTGATAAATATCAGCATCAGATCCCCTAGAGAAATAAATACGTTCAAAAGAACAAGATTTCTTAGGTAATTGCTCTAAAACAGGTTTTACACTTGTGTCTCCGTTCTTTTTAATGATGAGTGCATGTCCTCTATCTAGCTCTTTGATATTTTCAATATCAACATTAAATACAGTCTGAATCACGGGTCTTTCTGATGCCACAACAACAACTTCATCATCTTTATAAAAATAACAAGGTCTGATTCCCGCTGGATCACGCAATACAAATGCATCTCCATGTCCAATTAGTCCAGCCATTGCATAACCACCATCCCAACTTTTAGCCGCACGTTGTAAAACGTTTTCTACGTTTAAGTTCGCCGCAATTAAATCGGTCGCTGCTTTTTTATCTACCCCTTTACTTTTATATTCCTGGTACATTTGCTCCACCTCATCATCTAAGAAATGACCAATTTTTTCCATTACCGTAACAGTATCCGTATTTTCTTTTGGATGCTGCCCTAACTCAATCAATTCTTGCATGATTTGGTTAGAATTCGTCAAGTTAAAATTACCTGCTACAATTAGATTTTTATGCTTCCAGTTATTCTGACGCAAAAATGGATGAACGCTCTCAATACTATTCTTACCAAAAGTTCCATAACGTACGTGCCCTAAATTCAATTCGGCCAAATACGGCATATTCTCTTTTTGCCATGCAATGTCATCCTTCTTTTCAGGGTACTCCAACATTACATTATTAAGTCGGTCATTTATTTGAGCAAAAATATCTTGTATCGGTTGTGGCTGATTAGAACGTACTCTACTAATATAACGTTGCCCCGGTTCCATATCAAATTTTACACTTGCAAAACCAGCACCATCCTGTCCACGGTTATGCTGTTTTTCCATCAATAAATACATCTTGTTAATTCCGTAGAAAGAACTCCCGTATTTTTTCTTATAAAATTCAAGAGGTTTTAACAATCTTAAAACGGCAATTCCACATTCATGTTTAATAGCGTCACTCATTTTTGTTGTATTGTGTTTGTTGTATTTTAATATTTTTTCAAAATAAAAATTCCGCGCGCGGCGGAATTTTAAATAATTATTATGATTCTATTTCGAACTGCGTCAGCTCCTTAAAGGCATGCAAACGCGTTTCAATTTCTTCGTTCTTCAAGTCTACCATACGCTCTGTCCCGAATTTTTCAACACAGAATGATGCTAAATTAGAACCGTATATTATGGCATTTTTCATATTCTCAAAAGAGATGTTTCTCGTTTTTGCCAAATAACCACAAAAACCTCCTGCAAAGGTATCTCCTGCCCCTGTTGGGTCAAAAACCTCTGCTAATGGTAAAGCTGGTGCATAGAACATTGAATCTTCGCTAAATAGTAAAGCTCCGTGCTCTCCTTTTTTAATAACCACATATTTAGGACCCATAGTATGAATCTTCTTTGCTGCGTTTACTAAAGAATATTCTCCACTTAATTGACGTGCTTCTTCATCATTAATAGTAATTACATCCACACGTTTTAAAACTGAATGCAAATCATCTAAAGCAATATCCATCCAAAAATTCATGGTATCTAATACAACTAGTTTTGGAGTTCCATTTAACTGATCTAACACTGATGCTTGTGTCAACGGATGCAAATTACCTAACATTACAATTTCCGAATCTTTAAAAGTTGAAGGAACTACAGGTTGGAAATACTCCAATACATTCAACTCTGTTACCAAAGTATCTCTAGAGTTCATATCATTATGATACTTACCACTCCAAAAAAATGTCTTTCCTTCTTTAACAATTTCAACTCCGTCAGTATTTATACCGTTGGTATTCATCATATCCAAATACGATTGCGGAAAATCTCCTCCAACAACAGAAACGACTCCTGTTTCTACACCAAATTTAGAAGCTGCCAAACCGACAAAAGTTCCTGAGCCGCCTAATATTTTATCCGTCTTTCCAAATGGTGTTTCTATAGCGTCAAACGCCACTGTACCAACTGCTAATAATTTTGTCATACTTCTTTTAATTCTGCACTACTAAAGACCTTTTTTATTAATTATAAAGACTATTTTTGTGCCGATATTTAATCTTGCAAAATTAAGTTTAAAAAATGACTATCAAAGAAATACAAGAAGAAATTATTGATGAATTCTCAGTGTTTGATGATTGGATGGAACGCTATGAATATATTATTGATTTAGGAAAATCTTTGCAACTTATTGATCCTTCAAAAAAAATTGATGAAAATATCATAAAAGGTTGCCAATCTAAAGTTTGGATTGATGGACAATTAGAAGGCGATAAAGTTGTATTTAAAGCAGATAGTGATGCCATTCTAACAAAAGGAATAGTAGCGTTATTATTGCGTGTTTTTTCCGACCAAGAACCTGCAGACATTTTAAGTGCTGATACCGAATTTATAAATGTTATTGGTTTAAAGGAACATTTATCTCCAACTAGAGCTAATGGATTGGTTTCTATGATTAAAAAAATAAAACTATATGCTTTAGGCTATCAAAGCAAATTAACAAAATAAGAATAAAGAGTATGAATCAAGAAGATGTACAAGATTTAGGAGATAAGATTGTAGTTGTATTAAAAAGCATTTTTGATCCAGAAATTCCAGTAGACATCTACGAATTGGGATTAATTTATGATGTTATGGTTAACGAAGATAATGATGTTAAAATCTTAATGACTTTAACTTCTCCTAACTGCCCGGTTGCCGAAACCTTACCTGTAGAGGTAGAAGAAAAAGTGAAGACTTTAGAAGAAGTAAAAAACTGCGAAGTAGAAATTACTTTTGATCCTACATGGACTCAAGATATGATGAGCGAAGAAGCCAAGTTAGAATTAGGTTTTTTGTAAAATTATGAGCGAAATTAGAAACAAAGTTACTGAAAGCAGTTTAATTACTATTGATTTAGAGGAATATTATCCTGAAGGAAAGCGCGTTGTTTTTGATATTAAAGATTGGCTTTTTGAGGAACTTATTTTAAAAGAGAAAGACTTTAGAGCATATGTTAAAAGTCATGATTGGAGTCAATATAAGAACAGTTATGTAGCACTAACTTGTAGCGCTGATGCCATCATACCATCATGGGCATATTTATTAATTACTTCTAATCTTTCTAGGTATTCACCATTGGTAGTTGTTGGTGATTTAATACAATTAGAAACAAGTATTTTTCAGAATGTAATTTCGAATTTACCCATAGAACAATTCACAGGCAAGCCAGTTATTATTAAAGGGTGTTCTAACAAACCTATTCCAGATTCAGCCTATACTTTACTAATGTCAAGATTAACACACGTTGCGAGGTCAATTATGTTTGGTGAAGCTTGCTCTACTGTACCCTTATTTAAAGCAAAAAAATAGTTCTTATTATTTTTATAGATTAGTTATATTTGTAATAACAAAAAAATTTCTATTAAAATGAAACGACTAATTACTCTTATTCTAGTAATGGGTATTTCTGCAATTGGATATAGCCAATCGGACCAAGCTATTGATTCTCTACAAGGATGGAGAACTTCAGGAAAAATTTCTTTATTGATAAACCAATCTGCTTTTTCTAATTGGCAAGCAGGTGGAGATAACAGTTTTGCTGGGAACTTAAAGGTTAATTATAACTTTAACTATACCAAAGATGTTTGGAGTTTAGACAACAAATTGTTATTAGGATATGGCTTAACCAATACTGAAGACGACGGTACTAGGAAATCGGATGACAGAATTGAATTGAATTCAATTTTAAGTAGAGCGATGAAAAAAGAGTATTGGAATTTTTCATTTTTTATGAACTTTAAAACTCAATTTACAGATGGATATGATTATGAAGATGATTTTTTAGATCAAAACCCTGGTGAAGACAACGAAAACTATCCGACATCTGGATTGTTTAAACCTGCGTATTGGCAATTTGGTCCAGGTTTCTTGTGGAAAAAAAGTGATAGATTTTATGTTAATATTGCGCCTATTACTTCTAAATTAACCTTCTTAACTAGTGAAATATGGACATATAATGATGATGATTCTTCCAATGTTTTTTATGAATCTAGTAACGATGTCGAAACTTTTGGTGTAGACCCTGGAGACAATTTATTATATGAGTTAGGTATGAATATTAGAGTTGGATACACATTTACTCTTGCCAAAAATATTACTGTGGAAAATTTAATAATGCTATATTCTAACTATTTGGAAGATCCTCAAAATATTGATATTGATTACACTTTAGATATTGAAATGAAAATTAATGACTGGCTATCTACTGATTTCACTGTTCAAACAATTTATGATGATAATTCATTTGAAGGCTTTCAAGTTAGAGAAGTTTTCGGGTTAGGATTTAATTTGAATTTATAATTATTTAGACAGAGAAACGTCATTAAAGTAAAAAGAGTCCTAGACTCGTTTCTAGGGCTCTTGCTATTTATATAATATATAAGTTTCTAACAACATCTAAAAATACTACATCCTGATTATTCTACTGAACTAAATATCATCCTAGATTAAATCAAACAGGCCACTCAATTTCTGTATATAAACAAAACCTTACTCTGGTGTTTAAGTTTATCAGTTCTTTATAAGACACCATTTAATAAAAATAGAATAGTACACTTACAAGTCAACATCTCCGATTCAATACTAACTAGCTAATGGGGGTAATTAGAGTCTCTAAAAAGACCTCTATTGTTAAAATAAAAAAGCCGACTGAAAACAGTCGGCTTTTATTATTTATAGAATAATTCTAATTGATTCTTTCTTATTTGAAGTGTTTGATTTCAACTCTTCTGTTCGCTCTTCTTCCTTCTCTAGTATCATTAGAATGAATAGGGTTAGATTCTCCGTAACCCTTAGAACTTAAATTATCGCTACTTACTCCTTTAGAAAGCAAGTAAGCTAAAACAGATTCTGCTCTTCTTTCAGATAACTTTTGGTTGTTTGCTTCAGATCCAACATTGTCAGTATGACCTTCAACAACAAACTTCTCTTGTGGGTAATCTTTCATTACAGCAACAATCTTTTCTAAAACATCCGCAGAAGTATCCTTAATTGTTTCTTTCCCTGTATCAAATACAATTGTCTTAGCATAAGCTCTTAACGCCTCTTTAACAGATTCTGGAACTTCAGGACATCCGTTGTTTGCTGCAGAACCAGCATCCTCTGGACAATTATCATCTTTATCAGCTATACCATCGCCATCAGTATCCGTAAATGGACATCCGTTGTTTGAAGCAGGACCTGCTTCATTTGGACACTTATCTTCGTTATCGTTGATTCCATCTTCATCAGCGTCACCCCATGGGCATCCGTTGTTTGCAGTAGGACCGGCAGCATCAGGACATGCATCTTTATTATCAGCTACACCGTCGCCATCAGAATCTGGACAACCATCATTTGCAGCATCTCCTGCAGCGTCAGGACAAGCATCTTCAGAATCAATGATTCCGTCACCGTCAGTGTCAGGGCATCCGTTGAACTCCTCTAAACCAAATACATCTGGACAAGCGTCATTCTTATCATATACTCCGTCACCGTCAGCATCTTTACCTCCGAATTTAACTAATAATCCAAAAGAATGTTGCCAGTGTTGTGCTACATTAGCATCATCAAAAGCATGCTTATAATTAGCCTGAGCATTTAAACCTAAATGGTCATTAAACCAGTAGTTTAAACCAGCTCCACCATTTAAAGTTCCTGCACCATTTGAATCCATCCAAGTGTAACCTCCACCAACTGTTCCGTAAGGCTCTAATTTTTCAAGACCTAATAATTCAGCAAAACTATACTTAATACCAGCATCAACACCGTAATAAGACAAGTCATCTACCTCATACTTTCCAATTTTAGAAATTTTGTTTAATGACCCTGCAAACTCCAATGAAAAGTTTCCGTTTAGGTGCTTAGCAACAGACAATCTAGATAATGAAGGGATAACGTTATAATTATCTTCAGCATTGAAGAATTGGTCATACCAACTTCCTCCCGCAGGACCTTCTGTCGGTATATTCATATTCTTTAAATCTGCATTGTTAACAGAATAAAAGTCTACGGCATTAATACCGAAACCAATCACCCAAGGATTGTCCTCATCCTGGGCATTTACGTTGCTAAAACCAGCAACCACAAGTAAAGCTAATAAAGCTATTCTTAAATGTTTCATTTTAAAAAAATTTTAATTTAATTGTTTCCTAATTTTAATACAAAGATAAGCTCTAAAAGCCTACAATCAAAAACAAATATAAAAAATTATATAACAAAATCTAACAAAACTAGGGCTATTCTATAGATTTCATAATTTTTTAACTTAATTAAGAGGCTCTTTTTAAGAGTCTTAAAAAACTACAAAACTACTTTAACGGTTATTTCTTTTCCTAAATACACTAATATTTCTCTTTCAATTTCAAAACCTAATGACCTGAGTGTTAATGCATATTTACTTATTTGCTGTTCATGTTTTGATAGTTGCTCCCCTGTTTTATAATCGATAACTACAACATTTCCACCCTTAACACAAAGTCTGTCCGGAATTTGTATCTCTCCCACATTTGAAAGAAGTTCTTGTTCATTTTTAATTTCATAATCATCGGAATAGTATTTCTTTAATTCAGTATGCTTAACCACTGCTTCAATTATATCTTTTACTTTTTCTCCAAACTCATCATCTAAAAACCCTTCTCTAGCATATGTTTTAAGCACATCTTCTATATCTGATTCCGTTTTAATTTTTGATAAAATTTCGTGAATTAAATTTCCATATTCAATAGATGCTTCTTGCTTCGTATCCCACAAATTAGAGGCCTTGGTAACGATGGATATGTTTTGATTCTTCCAATTTGAAGAAATTAATTCATCTTGATAAACAATAGATACCTTATTTTTTTCGTTTTCTATTTGAATCTTTGTTTTCTCTCCAAATTCATAATTGCTTTCATTGCTATCTAACTGCTTTTCTGTATGGTTTTGTAAAAAGTCGTTAAACAAATCGGAGTATGATTTTGAATCCCTTAACGCTCTCGATGTTTTCTGAGCATTTGTAATGACATATAATCGCTCTTGCGGTCTTGTTAAGGCAACATAAAGTAAATTTAAATTATCTAATTCTAATTCATTTTGGTGGTCTTCATAAATCTGAGCCCCATACGTACTGGTATACCTAACTTTTTTAGAATAATCTACTAACGAAGATTCCAGATCTGAATAGCTAGTTGAACTAAGATTATTATACCAAATTTTAGGGTTAATTTCCCTATAAATGTTTAAGTCATACGGTAAAATCACTACTGGAAATTCTAAGCCCTTTGACTTGTGAATTGTCATAATTTGCACTGCTTTTTGCCCTTCTGGCATCACGACGCTAAAACTATCTTTTTTTCGATTCCAAAATTCCAAGAAATCTCCAATTCCTGAATTTTTATTTTGTTTAAATTCTAAAATAATATCTAGCAAAGATTGCATAAAAACCAAATCATAATCCATCAGATTAAATGAACGAATTAAATATTCTGTAGCATCATAAAATGGCAACCCTACGAATTCCTTCAAATTAAAATTGATATTATATTTCAAAAGAGAATCAAATAAATCTTGTCCAGATAATTCGATTCTTTCTGACAAAAACAAATGTGTATTTTCTACATTAAGATGTTCATTGTTCAAGAAACAAAGCGCATTAGCTAAAGCCTCTTTATTGAAACTTTCATTTATAAACGTAAAAACGTCAATTACAAAACTGATTAACGAATTGTTCTTTAGTAACATTGTTTCAGAAGAGATTATTGGAACCTCATTCTCTAACAAGAATTTTGAAACAGCGACTCCTTGTTTTTTAGTCCTAACCAAAATACAAATGTCACTAAGTTCAATCTCTAACTTTAACTTTTCAATTATTTCAAGTACTTTTTTCGGATACACCAACTCCTTTTCTTCAGATACTGTTTCATCTACAAAAGATACTTGAACATATCCTCCTTCTTTATCCGTAATCTTTTGATTATTTCCTGACACATATAATTGTTTGTAGGAGTCCTTTTTAAAAAAATTAGAAACATGTGTAAAGAAAGCATTGTTAAACTGAACTATCTCCGCAGAACTTCTATAATTATATGCTAGGTTTTTTACTTCTTTTTCTACTGGAAACACAGTAACCTCATCCTGCTCCGTCAATTGAATAAATTGTTCAGCCTTTCCTCCTCGCCATCTATAAATAGCCTGTTTTGCATCACCTACCAGCATCAATTTTCCAGGATACCCTTCCATTGTTTCAGAACTCAGAGAGTTCTCAATTAACGGAATGAGATTCTGCCATTGCAATTCGGAAGTATCCTGCATTTCATCAATAAAGTAATACCTGAATTTTTCTCCAATTCGCTCGTAAATGAAAGGTGCTGGTTCATCTTTTAACTGATCTGAAATCAATCGATTAAACTCTGCATTCAATCTAATATTATTCTGATCTTTTATTTCATTTAGAGAAGTGTTTATTTGTTTTAATACAGCCATTGGTATTAAACTTTTTAAAACCAATTCATTCAAAACATATTTCTGATATAAAACTTCTGATTCTGAATACAATTCAAGCAAAGGTTGTAAAATCGATTCAATTGCAGTTTTAATATCATCCGGTTTTGATTTGGAATAAAAATTTCTCTCCTCAATTCGTTCCTTTAATTTAGATTGATCGAAAAACTTTGTGGCTCCAAGGTCCCGTTCCAAACTTAAAAAGTGCTTAGGGATAAGACTATAGTAAAAATCTTTATAATCTAATCCCATATTATTAATGATCTCCAACCCTGAATTCCCAATCTCCTCACCTCTTTTTTGAATTCTTTGTTGCTCTTTTCTAAGGTTTTCTTTTAAACTGGTATAATCATCTAACGTTTTTTCTTCTAAGGCGCTTAACTGCTTAGCATGATCTTCATTTAATAATATTCGCGCAAATTCTTTTAAATCTCTAGAAATATCCCAAGATTTATCATCATTCGTTTTGTCTAAAGAATAATTTATCAAAACATCCGTAAGAGATTTGTCTTCTCCAATTTTAGAAATAAGAACATCAACAGCTTCATCTAACAATCCAATAGCATCCATTTCTACTTCAAAATTTAGAGACAAACCTAAATCGAACGCAAAACTTCTAATTATTTTATGTGTAAAACTATCTATGGTAGTAATGTTAAACCCCCCGTAATTCTGCAAAATAGTTTGCAACACATTTTTCGCTCTATTTCTTAAAATTGAATTTGGAATATTAGATTCCTCTCCAATTATTTGAAGCATAAAATATGTATCGGATCTAGAAATACCCTTTAGGCTTTCTAAAACACGCTCTTTCATTTCTGCAGCGGCTTTATTAGTAAAGGTAATTGCTAATATATTTTGAAATCTATATTTATCATCGGTAGTCAATAATATTCTAAGATATTCTTTAACTAGGGTAAAGGTTTTACCACTTCCCGCCGAAGCATTGTATACTTGAAATTGCTTTCCTTCTATCAATTTATTCTGATTAAAAAAAATGCCGAACATACGTTCGGCATTCAACTCAATAATTCTATTTCTAATTTACTGCTTTAATAGCAGTTCTAAAGTCTTTTAACTCGGTATTGGTCATAAACTGCTCAATAGCCACTTTTGTTATTTCTTGATAATTCTCTTTTGAAAAACCAAGACCAATCGTAATTTTATTCAGCAAGCCAACTTGATCATCCGTCACTTCACTGTCTGCAAATACCATCTTCACCAAATTATACAAATGCTCTATTCTGTTTTTATAATCTAATGGAGGAACCATGGGATAATCTTGCGGATTTTCGATCACTTTTACATACTCGGAGTCGGTAATATTTAACCTTCTCTTCATCCTTTCAATTAAAGCTTGCTCCTCATTAGTTACAATATTGTCAGATTGAGCCATCTTTACAATATTAGCAAAATGACCTAATTCTCTTTTGTGTATTCCGCTGGAATATAAATCTGAAATTGACATAATTAAACTATTTTGAGGGTTATACACAAATATAATGAAAAGGCATAAATTTTACTAGGAATGCCGTCAATTTTTAATTGAAAAAGTATCTTTGTAAAAAATCTATTTTTTTGAGCAAACAACAACTTGTTTCGAACCTCGATCAATCTGCAAAAATTAATGAGATTGTTCAACAAATAACTTCGACTAAAAACCATTTTCAGATTGCGAATTTGGTCGGATCTTCATTGTCTTTTGTTATTTCAACGGTATTTAAAAAGGCTGATAAGCCATTACTTCTTATTTTTTCCGACAAGGAAGAAGCAGCCTATTATTTAAATGATTTAGAGCAATTAATAGGAGAAAAGAACGTCCTTTTTTACCCTGGATCATACCGAAGACCATATCAAATCGAAGAAACTGACAATGCAAATGTGTTGTTACGAGCAGAAGTTTTGAACAGAATAAATTCGCGTAAAAAACCAGCAGTAATTGTTACCTATCCGGATGCCTTATTTGAAAAAGTAATTACTAAAAAGGAATTGGATAAAAGCACCCTAAAATTAAATGTTGGAGAGCAGATATCATTAGACTTTGTAAATGAAATGCTACATGAATACAATTTTAAACGCTCAGATTTTGTAACAGAACCTGGTGAGTTTTCTGTACGAGGTGGAATAATAGATGTTTTTTCTTTTTCTAATGACGAACCCTTTAGAATAGAATTTTTTGGTGACGAGGTGGATAGCATTAGATCCTTTGATGTAGAAACTCAATTATCTTCCGAAAAACTAAAGAAAATCAGCATAATGCCAAATGTTGAAAATAAAATGCTGGAGGAACAAAGAGAAAGTTTCTTAAAGTATATTTCTTCCAAAACTGTAGTTTTCACCAAAGATCTAGACCTGCTATATGATAGGCTAAACAAATTATTTAATAAATCCATTGAAGCTTTTGATAATCTATCTAAAGAAATAAACCATGCAGAACCAGATGTGCTATTTGCAAATGGCTATTTATTAAAAAATCAATTGTCAGATTTTGTTTTAGGAGAGTTTAAAATTTCAAAAGGAAATTCGCTTGAGAAATCAATTTTATTTAATACAGTACCTCAACCAGCATTTAACAAACAATTCGACTTACTTATTGAAAATTTACAATATAACACCAAAGTCGGAATCAAAAATTACTTGTTATGCGACAACGAAAAGCAAGCAAAAAGATTTGATGATATTTTTGCGGATGTAGATGAAGAAGTAAATTACTCCACTATTGTTTTCCCTCTATACCAAGGTTTTGTTGATCACGACAACAAAGTTGCATGCTATACAGATCATCAAATTTTTGAACGTTACCATAAATTTAGATTAAAAAATGGTTATGCAAAAAAGCAAGCAATTTCCCTAAAAGAATTGACCAATTTAGAAATTGGAGATTTTGTAACTCATATAGATCATGGAATAGGTAAGTTTGGCGGCTTGCAGAAAATTGATGTAGAAGGAAAAAAACAAGAAGCCATAAAATTAATTTATGGAGACAGAGATGTTCTGTACATAAGTATCCATTCACTCCACAAAATTTCCAAATATAATGGTAAGGATGGAAAGGCTCCCAAAATGTACAAATTGGGTTCTGGTGCTTGGAAAAAATTGAAGCAAAAGACCAAAACGAAGGTCAAACAAATTGCGTATGACTTAATTCAATTATATGCAAAACGAAAAATGCAAAAAGGGTTCCAATATCAACCTGATACTTTTATGCAACACGAACTGGAGGCTAGTTTCTTATTTGAAGATACTCCAGACCAGTCCAGCGCAACAGAAGCTGTAAAATTAGACATGGAAAAAGAACAACCCATGGATCGCTTAGTTTGTGGTGATGTTGGGTTTGGTAAAACAGAAGTAGCTATAAGAGCGGCATTTAAAGCAGTAGATAACGGAAAGCAAGTTGCAATATTAGTACCAACTACCATTTTAGCATTTCAACATTTTAAAACTTTTAGTGAACGATTAAAAAACTTTCCAGTTACGATTGATTACCTTAACAGGTTTAGATCTACCAAACAACGAAATGGAGTGTTAGAAGGGCTAAAAAATAGCCAAATAGACATTGTAATCGGAACACATCAGTTGGCTAGTAACAAAGTGATTTTTAAAGATCTCGGATTACTAATTGTGGATGAAGAACAAAAATTTGGAGTTGCGGTAAAGGATAAATTAAAAACACTGAAAGAAAACGTTGATACCCTAACACTAACGGCAACACCAATTCCGAGGACCTTACAATTTAGCCTAATGGCTGCTAGAGATTTATCCGTTATTAGCACCCCCCCTCCTAACCGACACCCTATTGACACGCAGGTAATTCGATTTAACGAAGAAACAATTAGAGATGCCGTACAGTATGAAATCTCACGTGGTGGACAAATATTCTTTATCCACAATAGAATAGAAAATATAAAAGAAGTTGCCGGTATGCTACAGCGCCTTGTTCCTGATGCAAAAATTGGAATCGGTCATGGACAAATGGATGGTAAAAAATTAGAACAATTAATGCTGTCATTCATGAATAATGAATTCGATGTATTAGTCTCTACAACTATCATAGAAAGTGGTTTAGATGTTCCAAACGCTAACACTATCTTTATAAATAACGCAAACAATTTTGGTTTATCGGACCTACACCAAATGCGAGGTAGAGTCGGACGTTCTAACAAAAAAGCATTTTGTTATTTTATTACACCGCCATACCATATGATGACCGATGATGCCAGAAAAAGAATTGAGGCCTTAGTGTTATTCTCAGATTTAGGAAGCGGTATCAATATAGCCATGAAAGATTTAGAAATTAGAGGTGCTGGAGACCTATTAGGTGGTGAACAAAGTGGTTTTATGAATGATATTGGATTCGACACCTACCAAAAAATCCTAAATGAAGCTATAGAAGAATTAAAAGAAAATGAATTCAAATCGCTTTATAAAGATGATCAAAAGCCGAAAGAATTTGTAAAAGAGGTTCAAATTGATACCGATTTTGAAATTTTAATTCCAGATGATTATTGCGATGTTGTTTCAGAAAGATTGAGTTTATACAATTCATTAAGTGAAATAAATACAGAAGAAAGGCTTCAAAATTTTGAAAAACAATTAATCGATCGCTTTGGGTCTATTCCATCACAAGTTGAAGATTTATTGAATAGCGTTCGTATAAAATGGATTGCGAAAGAAATTGGCTTGGAACGTATCATTTTAAAAAGAAAACGATTGGTCGGTTATTTTGTATCAGATCAACAAAGTGATTTTTATCAAACAGAATACTTTACACGAGTTTTAAAATATGTTCAAAAGAACCCTAAAACTTGTGTAATGAAAGAAAAGGAAACCAAAAATGGCCTTCGATTATTAATCACATTTATCTATATAGATTCTGTACAAAAAGCATATAAAGTGCTTAGTTCCATTTAGAATTATGAAAAATCAACACCTCAAAAACTTATTAATTCTTGTAATGGCCGCTTTTTTTATTGGCACCTCAGGTCCTTTAGGAAAATTTATTGCGATGCCAATTCCATTGATAATTTGGTGGCGAAGCTTCATTGGCGGAATTGCCATGTTTTTATTTTGTAAATACAATAAAATAACTCTAATCCGATTTCCTAAAAAAGAACGACTTCCCTTCTTCATTGCAGGAGTCTTTTTAGGCGCACATTGGATAACTTATTTTTTAGCTTTAAAGATGTCAAATGTTGCAATTGGAATGCTCTCATTATTTACCTTTCCTGTAATAACCGCTTTTCTTGAGCCGTTATTTGGAAAAGAAAAATTTAAACCTATTCATGTATTATTGGGGTGTATGATTTTGGTAGGAATCTACATTTTAGCTCCAGATTTAGATTTTGAAAACTCACATGTAAAAGGCATTCTATTCGGGCTATTATCTGCATTCTTTTATGCTATCAGAAATCTTATAACCAAACAATATACGGCCAAATACAACGAATCTATGATCATGACGTATCAGTTGGCAATAATAACAGTAGTAACACTACCGGCTCTATTTCTTTATAGTAATAGTAATTTGGCGACTCAATATCCTTACGTTTTAATACTCGCATTAATGACTACAGCATTAGGGCATACTTTGTTCGTAAAAAGTTTGAAGAATTTTAGCGCTGCAACCGCAAGTATTATAGGCAGTGTGCAACCCATCTTCGGAATTATCATTGCCTTTTTATTTTTGAATGAAATTCCATCTATCAACACTGCAATTGGTGGCGGACTAATTCTAGGTACCGTAATTGTTGAAAGTGTCCTGTCCAAAAAGTAATTCGAAATTGTCTTACTATTAATAAATCTAATAGGTTCGAAGACTCTCGTAATTACGCGTAACAAAATCCATTGCTGTTTCTAAAATCTCACCCATGTTATTGCTCTTTTTAAATGCAATATCACTGGTGAATCGAAAAACTTGCTGACGTAATAAATCAATATTTGCCTCCGTAGAGATGGAATCCTTTTTCATACAATCTAACAAGTGATTAATTCTCGTTTCCGAACTTAAAATACGTTTTGCCACTATAGATCGCTCCTCAAGCTTGTATTGTGCTATGGAACTTCCTTGCAACTTTTCACTGACCAAAGTCACCATTTTAAAATTCTCTTTAAAATATTGAGGAGAATACACTCTAAACTTCCCTTCAAAGCTTTGTTGGTCAAAATCAATTGCTCGAATTCTATATACCACTTGATCAAAATCGTGCACTGGTACTATCACATAATTATAAGAACGCATATCACCAAGTAATCTAATCATACAACGTTCATTAAATTTTACAAACTCTTTGGCAATTTGAGACTTTTCAGATTCATTACATTCTGGTAGCATCTCCTTAATAAATTCATCCCCTGGAATTCCCGCTATATGCTCTTCTATCAAGGTGTCTTTGTATACCAAAAAATTTAAATTGTATGGCGATAGCACATGCTCTAATTCTAGTCCGTAAATTCTAGAAGCATCCGCTTTTTTTACATAAAAATGTGTGTAGTTATCATTTAAAATATTTCGGACCTTTACTCTAAATGGTTTTGAGTTTCCGAATGTGCAATAGTCAATAGCATCAATACTTAAATATTGAATTATATCTTCATTACCGTTAGAATGTAAGATTGTATAAACTTTCTTAAGGCTTAAATCTATATCTTCACGTTCGTAATCAGAATAATAAACACGAACCCATAAGGTATCTTCGTCATTTTTATCATAGACCACAATTGAGCCCTGAAACCTAAGAAGGTCTTCATAAAAAACTGGAATTTTTATATTTCTACTGTACTCAACCAAATAATCCTTTAGCAAATCCGAAACTGGATATGCAGGTTTTTTTTGAGACATTAATTTTTGTTTCGAAGCCATGGTCAAAAATAGTTATTAATTAAACCACCTCAAACAGTTTTCCAGGTAGCGGACGCATTATACCCTTCATTTCCATGTTAAATAATAATGTTGCCAATTTATAGACTGGTAATCCGCATTCCAAGGCAATAGCGTCTAGATGCTGTTTATTGTTTTTAAGCAAAAAATCATAAATTAATTGCTCCTCTTCTGGTAAATCTAAAAATAATTGTGGTTGAATACTTTTAGCCGATTCTTGTTTCAATTTCCAATTCATAGCATCTATTAAATCTGAAGGAGAAGTCAATATCCCAGCCTTATTTCGTCTAATCAAATCGTTGCAACCTCTGCTTAATAAATCTGTTGTTTTACCAGGAACAGCAAATACATCTCTGCTATATGAATTAGCAATATCAGCCGTGACCAAAGAGCCTCCCTTTTGTGCTGATTCTATAATAACTGTAGCATCAGACATTCCTGCAACGATTCTATTTCGTTTTAAAAAATGCTCTCTTAACGGCTCATCATTATGCCAAAATTCAGTGTAAAAACCACCATTTGCATTCACCTCAGAAATATACTTTTTATGCGATTTTGGATATATTTTATCAAATCCATGAGCTAGAACCCCAATGGTTTGCAACTCATTTTTTATGGCTGCCTTTTGCGCAGTAATATCAACCCCATAAGCGAAACCGCTAACAATAACCGGATTATAAGGTGCAATTTCTTCCATAAGCGCATCAATAAAATCACGGCCATAAAGTGTCATTTTTCGAGTACCAACAATACTTATAATTGGCTGTTTATTTAGATTTATTTGACCATCAGAAAAGAGTAGAATTGGGCCATCTATACAATGCTTTAATTTACTGGGATAATTATCATCTAGATAATAGCAATACGAAACTTTGTTCTTTAAAATATGATTCAATTCCTGCTCGGCTAAAACTTTATTTTTCTTATCAAATAAATGTTGAATTTTTGCGCTACCTACGCCATTAATTTTAGCCACGTTTCCCTTCTTTTCAGAAAACACATTTTGGGCCGATCCGCAATGCGCAATTAACTTTTTTGCGATAACATCTCCCACTCCTTTGGCCTTTTGCAAGGTCAAAACAGCCCATAATTCTTCTTCTAGCATCTGTAAAAAATTGAAACTCAATATACAAAACATTTGTTAATAAGTAATGTATAAGCTTCTTCGTCAGATGCCGTTATTTTTTATATTTGTTTACATGAGATTAGCAACATACATCAGCGATTTACTATATAGATACGAATGTGTTATTGTGCCTGAGTTTGGCGGTTTTGTTACCAACGAAATTTCAGCAAGGGTAAATAACTTTACACATACATTTTATCCACCAACGAAACAACTTTCGTTTAATAGTCATCTAAAAAATAATGATGGATTGTTGGCTAACTACATCTCTTCTGTTGAAAACATTTCATTTGCAGAAGCAACTGACTTAATTAAAGAAGAAGTTAAGAGCTGGAATCAAGTACTTAAAAATGAATTAATTGAACTTCCAAAAATTGGATCATTAACCATAAATACGGATCAAAAATTAATCTTTGAGCCAGTGCTGTCAGAAAATTATTTGACAAGTTCATTCGGATTAAATTCTTTTAATTCTTCGGCTATTAAACGTACTGAATATTTAGAAAAAGTACGTGCTATAGAAACAGTATCGCCAGTAGTTCCTGTAACGAATAGAAAAGCGCCTGCCTTTTTAAAATATGCAGCATCTGTGGCTATTTTATTTGCAGCAGGAAGTTTTGTTTGGGACACCTATAATGAGAACCAATACCAGCAACAGTTGTTAGCGGAACAACAGCAACAAGAAACCGTAAATAAAAAGATACAAGAAGCTACTTTTGTTATTGATAATCCACTTCCAACCATTACATTAAACGTTACTAAGGAGGATAAAAATTACCATGTAATTGCAGGTGCATTTAGAGAAGTAGCCAATGCCGATAAAAAAGTAAAGCAATTGATTTCTAAAGGATTTGACGCACAAATTTTAGGCGTAAACAAATGGGGATTAACTCAAGTTTCTTATGCTAGTTTTAATTCTAAAAGAGATGCAATTAATAATTTAAGAGCCATCAAAAAACAAGAATCGCCAGATGCTTGGTTACTTGTTCAAGAATTCTAAAAATTAAATACTCTATTTAACTGACTTAAAATTGAACAGCTCCATAAAAAATTAGGGGTTAACATTGTTCTACACACCTTGTATTTTATCTATCTTTGCCAAAAATTTGAGGTATGAATGCTAAATACTCTAAAGAATCACTTACCGTATTAACAGATATGGTGTTGCCTGGAGAAACAAACCCATTAAACAACCTTTTTGGAGGGGAATTACTAGCGCGAATGGACAGAGCCTGCAGTATTTCGGCAAGAAGGCATTGCAGAAGAATTGTTGTAACCGCTTCTGTAAATCACGTTGTTTTTAGAAAGGCTGTGCCAGTTGGAAGTGTTGTGGTTATGGAAGCAAAGGTATCTCGCGCATTCAGGTCGTCTATGGAAGTTTATGTAGATGTTTGGATAGAAGATAGGGAAACGGGTGAGCGTACAAAAGCAAATGAGGGTATCTATACATTTGTAGCGGTAGACAGAACTGGTTCTCCTGTAAAAGTACCTGAAATTATTCCTGAAACTGACTTGGAAAAAGAACGCTTTGACGGTGCTTTAAGAAGGAAACAATTAAGCCTTGTACTTTCTGGAAGAATGGAAGCTGATAACGCGACCGAGTTAAAGGCCTTGTTCAACTAGAAATTAACAGACGGTTTTTAATTCTGGTAAAAAGTAACACTGAAATATTCTTCTCGTTCCGCTGTGCGCACAAAGGCGTAGGAAAATACCCTTTTTTTATCGATTGTTCCTTTTAGAATTAATTCAGTTAATTGGGTATCAGAAAGAGTCGTTCTTTCTGCAATACCAGTAAACTTCTTATAAAGCCCTCCCAACTTAAAAACTGGCTCCTCGATTAGATTACATAGTAGTTCAACCAATTGAAATACATTCTCTTTTATAAAACCATTCGTAGTAAGCTGATCAATTCCCCCATCTGAAGAGTCACAATTATAAGGAGCATTTTTCATAAACCTGCTCAACTTTCTTTTAATTTGTTCAGCATCTTTTTTTGATAAGTTATCTAAATAACCTTTACATGCCGCAATAGTTTTTCCTTTTATAGAATACGAATACAACCAAGCCCACCATTCTTCTGCATTTGAGGTATAAGAACTATAAATACTCGTTTTCATACAATCATCTGCTCGTAATAACAAATCCATGAACTTAATTCCTTGTAGTTCTTTTTGTAATTTAATTTCGCTTAGGTCAATTCCATTTTTCTCTAACAAGGCAATAATAAAATGAACTGTTCCGAAAGGATATTTTAATCTATAAGACTTGGAAGGTTGATGAAATCTAGGGTTAAAAAGGTTGGGGTTTATTTTATTCGGATTTTTTGAAAGTTCTTTAAAATGAGTTTGGTTTCCGGCAATAATATGTTGATCTATTGAAACAATTTCAGGGTTTACAACGAACAAATCTAAGAAACAAATAGACTTTAATTCTTTATTAAAATCTTGACGTAACCAAATCTCTTTGTTACTATTTGAAAATCCAACTATAGCGCAATTGATGTATTTCGAAAGAAGCAGCCCGCTAATAATCCCGTCTAAATCCGCGTTGATTATAAGTGGCTTATTTCTTAAGATTTCGATCATGCAAAGTTTTTCAAAATAACATCAAATATAGTTTCAACTACTTTTACATTTACCGAGTTACCCAATTGTTTTAGTGCAATTCCTTTGGTACTTGAAAGTTTAAAATCATCTGGAAATGACTGTAGTTTTTTAGACTCATCAATAGTAATTCTTCGTCTGTATTTACCAATAATCTGCTGATGATTCATGGCAACTAATGTAGAGAATCTATTTGGGCGCTTTACACGAACACCCGATGGCCTGAACTGGATTAATCCTTCGAAAACCGAAGAAATATCCTTTCCTGCCTGCCATTCCATTTTTCTATGGGTCTTAATACACCACTCTAAATTATCATATTCAAAAAGCCAAGAATCAATAAACTCCTTATTCCTATTATATAAATCTATATTTTTCTGAATAAACTTTGCTTTCCACAACGGAAATTCATCCAAAGCCCCTTCATATTTAAAGAATTCCATCCATATAGGAAATCCAATAACTTTTAAATCTATCCCCTTATAAAATGCATCCCACATACCAAGAACTCGTTCTTCATATTCCGGTAAATCTGCCGGTAAATCTGGATTTAATATATCATCAACAGCTTGCATTCTTGATATAAAACGAGGTGCTATTTCATTTTTAAATTGCTTAATCTTGTCAATATTCCCATTCGCAACATCCTTTCTAACGCATGGAATAAATATTCGTGGTCTCAAGATTGGAACTCCAAAAGCATCAGGAGAAAGCAATAAAGGTTCATCCGGAAAATAATAACCTAATTCATCCAAACTTTTTAAAATAACCTTGTAGGTGTTCCCTTTGTCATGCGTTACCATATTGGCAACATTTTCTAACAATAAATATTTTGGTTGATGTTTTTGAACAATTTCACAGATATCAAAAAACAACGTTCCTCTTGTATCTTCAAATCCGTTTCTATAGCCCCCTTTTGAAAACGGCTGACAAGGAAACCCTGCACATAAAGCATCAAATCCTTCAGGAATATAACTCTTAACTTCTGGCTTCGTTATATCTCCAAAAGGGTATTCACCATAATTGTTATAATACGACTTTTTAGCATTTAAATCCCATTCAGAAGTAAACATACAACGGCCATCTAAATTCTGTAAAGCAGTTCTAAAACCACCTATTCCCGCAAACAAATCTATAAATTTAAAAGTCGAGGGCTTCTTAGGTTTTGGCACTTCATTACTTTTTAAACCTAATGATTCATACGGTTTTCTATAAGGATTTTTCTTCCTTAAATCTTGGTTACTAGAAAAGTGCGTAACAATTGCCTTCGCTTCTGGGTTTAGTTTTTCTAAATCCGAATTGCTCTCAACGTCACTACTATTCTTTTCTAAAATCATTTAAGCTTTTAAATTACATCTTATAAACCCAAGAAGCTGGGTTCAATTTAGTCGTGTTTTTCCAAATTTGGAACCTTAAAATCGTTTTGTTCGTGATCTTATCGGTATATATTTTACCGATTAACTGTTTGGTAGAAACTTGGTCTCCTTTCTTTACAAAAACCGTTTCTAAATTATTATAAATAGAAATGTAATTACCATGTTGAACATATACCGCCTTTCGGTTTCCTGATGTAACCTGAACCATCATAACCGTACCATCAAAAACGGCTCTGGCATTACTCCCCTTTTCTGTTGTAATTCTTACTCCAGCACTTTGAACATATATGCCCGCCAAAGTAGGGTGTTTTTGCTTACCAAATCTTCTAGACACGAAACCTCGTTCAACAGGCCAAGGAAGTTTTCCTTTGTTTCCTTCAAATTCAATTGCCAATAGTTTTGTTTCTGCTGTTAATACGAATCCAGAAGTGTTTTTACCCGCTTTTACATTAGATTTTACAATTTCGTCCCGAATTATTTTTTCAATCTTTGCATTTATTTTTCCTTGCTCCTTTTGTTTTTTCTTAATTTCATTTCGATACTTTCGCTCATCTTTCTTAATCTTAGCAATTAAATCGTCTTGAATTTTTTTCTTTTCCTTTAATTTATCCTGCTCATTTTTACTTTTATCAGACAGTTTTTGCTTTTCCTTTTTCTGAACCTCCAAAGTATCATTTAAGATCTCTAATTCATCCGCTTTTTCACTAATCTGATATCCTTGATTTTTTCTAAAATCAGCATACTGTTTCATATATTGAAGGCGCTTAAAAGCCTGATAAAAATTATCGGAAGATAAAACAAACATTAACCTGCTTTGTTGAGATTTACTTTTGTAGGACTTGTAAATCATCTCTCCATATTCTTTCTTCAACTTTTTTAATTCTGCTTTTAACGCGCTTAACTCATTTTGATTGGAGCGTATTTCTTTATTCAATGCGTTCGTTTCTTTTGTAAATGCATCGATTAACTTTTGTTGAATATCAATTTTTAAGTTGATTTCATTTAAATGACTTAAGTAACTTTTCTCTTCCGAAATAGCTTGCGACAAAAGAATGTTAATCTTGTCTTTTTCAGCTTGAATCTCCTTCCTCTTTGCTTCTAATTCCGCTCTTGTTTCTTGAGCATAAAAAGAACCACTAAATAAAAATAACGCTATTACTAAAAGGGGTTTTATTCTATTCATTCAACTGAATTTGTTCATATCCTCTAGGAATTGAAAACGGAAAACTGATATTATTATTAAATTGAACAGATTTGTATTCTAAATTCAAAAATACACGTTCAACACCATCAACCGCCGTTATATTTATTTTTTTAGGAAGCATTTCTTCCTGTACCTCTTGATATTCGACATAATCTATAGTTAATTTTTTCTGAATATCTGGCTGCCTAACTTCTTGCTTACTCACCTTAAAATTAGTCGGATTCATCCAAAATAGCAAATCAAATAAATCTGCTTGATTCTTAGGTTCTAACTTATATGAATTCTCGTCAACAGAAGCGTTGAATTTCTGCTCTTTCAAATCTACAATGGCCTGGCCCAATAGTAAGTTTTGAACAATTTCAAAATCTACTTCGGTGCCTAAAAAATCACTTAGCAATGCAAAATTTCCTTCAAAATAAGTTTTCCCTAATTTTTCGTAAAACTGAACTTTTGTAGGCGTAATAAAAATTTTAGCCAATGTAATATTCAACATTCTTCCACTCATCCAAATTGCAGAATCTTTTTGAATTCTATAACTAATACCTACCGAATGACTTGATTTTTTGTCTTGATATTTTGCTTTTATAGTTCCATTTAACGTGTTCTCATCAAAACTCTCGTTGTAATGGTTGTTTATTATTTTTTTCGAAGACATTGCCGTAACCGATTCCGTACCTGCAACCTTTGTAGATTTACATGATGCGAAAAAAACTGTTAACAATAATAAAACACCTATTCTCTTCATTACTTATTCTTTCTTAATTCGTTCGATTTTACTCTAAATTCTTCGGCCTTTTTAGTCTGTTGTAGCCCTAAATAACTATTTGAAAGTGATTCGTAAAAGTCTGCCTGTAACATGTTATCTTCAATCAAAAAATCCATTCCCATTTCTAATGTGCTAATGGCTTCCTTAAATTTTTCATTAAAATTTAATACACGTCCATGCATTAAATACACTAATGGTTGCGCAGGAAATAATGCCATTCCTTCAGTACTATACTTCTCTAATTCGACTTTATTACCTCCAGCAAATTCCAAAATTAATATTTGCTTTAACACCTCAAACTGTTTATTCGCACTAAAAGATTCTTTCAAGTCTTCCGTCGACATTTTTGTTGTAGTTGCTGGAGTACTTGATGTTTGGTTGCGCTTATAATTTTTAATGGCATTCTGATAATTTCTCAATTTAGAAGATCGAATTCCTGCAGCATTTAATTCATCAAGCAAACTTTGGGCTTTCTCTCTTTCATTGGCTAAAATGTAAATAAGCACCAAATCTTCCTTTTTAGAAGGTTTTTGCTCAATAATTTTTTGCTGTACATTAATTGCGCTTGGATATTCATATTGCTTCAAATACACTTTTTTAGCCTGTTCTAAATACCAATAATTCGTTGGCTCTAAATTCAGAGCAGAATCGATATACAACCTTGATTCGTTAAACTTATTTAAAAGGTAATAGTTTTTAGAAAACTCAAAAGCAACAGATGCATCATTCGCATCTAATTGTTGGCATTTTTCTAATTCGGTAATAGCTCTTGAATAATTACCAATAGCCTTATATTTTAAAGCTTCGTAATAATGATTCTCAAACTTTATTCTCACATCATCAGAATCTTCAAGAATTTCCATTCCTTCATCTACCTGCCCAAAAGAATTACAAAAAGCACAACATAAAATGCTGATCATTAATACATATGTGCTTCTTTTTTTCATTCTTAAACTAACTCTGAATAATCTCCAATACTTACCGAAGTATATTTACCATTATATTTTACATGATGTCCGATCATGGCATTACTCAAATTGGCACTTTCGATTTCTACATTAGATTGAATCAATGAATTATCAATTCTAGAACTTTCTACAATACTATTTGCCCCTAAGGATACATTAGGTCCAATAGCAGTATTTTTTAGAACTACATTCTTTCCAATATAGCAAGGAGGAATTATTGTTGCATTTTCCAAAACAACGGACTCAGAAACCAATTCTCTTCCTTCTTTATGAAGCAACGTCAATACCTTAGCATTCGTTTCAACTGTATCTTTTTTATTACCACAATCCATCCATTCTTCCACTTCACCAGGTACAAATTTCATTCCTTTTTGCTTCATGTTTTCTAAAGCATTTGTTAATTGAAATTCTCCTTTATCTGTAATATTATTATCTATTAAATATTGAATCTCATCTCTAACAATGGCCGCATTTTTAAAATAATAAATCCCAATAATGGCCAAATCAGATACAAAATCATCTGGTTTTTCAACAAACTCTGTAATATATCCGTCTTTTGTATTCACCACTCCAAACGCACTTGGATCTTCTACCTGTTTTACCCAAATTACACCATCAGCACTCTCATCCATAGTAAAATCAGCTCTAAATAAAGTATCCGCAAATGCCACTACACAAGGTCCAGTTAGCACCTCCTTGGCGCATTGAATGGCGTGGGCGTTACCCAATGCCTCTTCTTGCACAAAAACACGCGCTTTTGCATTTATTCCATTTGCTATTTCCTTTAGATGATTTTCACTATCTGCAGGAAATCCTTTAGAAGCCGGCCCTATAATAAATGCTATTTCTTCTATATCTTGTTTTACTACTTTTGCAATTTCTTCAACCAATCGTTGTACAATTGATTTTCCAGCAATTATAGTTAAGGGTTTTGGCGTAGTTAGAGAATGTGGTCGTAATCTAGAGCCCATTCCCGCCATTGGTACAATAATTTTCATATATGTCTTTTTCTTGTGGGTTGTACGCAAATATACAATTCTATGTCCTATACCAACGTTTAATTCTGTTCTGAATTGTGCACATAGTATGTACATAAATTAACTTTTTACATTAAAGACATTTTACTTGGAACACCTAAACCCAACAAAACTTTTCCGACCTTTGTAGAAAATCAGAAGTGTGAATTATTTAACCGTAGAACAAATAGCCAAAAGTTATGGCGAGCGTATATTATTTCAAGACATTTCTTTTGGAATTAATAAGGACCAAAAAATAGCCTTTGTTGCCAAGAATGGAACTGGAAAAACATCTATTTTAAATATTTTGGCAGGCGTAGACAGTACTGACACTGGTAAAGTCTCATCAAGAAAAGGATTGGAAATTGCCTATTTATCTCAACAAGACAACCTTGATTCTAACCTAACTATTGAGGCAGCTATTTTTAAGTCTGAAAATCCTATTCTTTCTGTTATATCGCAATATGAACATGCTTTACAAAACCCAGAGAACGCGGACGTTTATCAAAAGGCATTTGAGCAAATGGATCGATACAACGCATGGGATTTTGAAACGCAATACAAACAGATTTTGTCGAAATTAAAATTTAATGATCTTTCCTTAAATATTTCATCATTATCCGGAGGGCAAAGAAAACGACTGTCACTTGCAATTGTTTTAATTCATAAACCAGATTTACTAATTCTGGATGAACCAACGAATCATTTAGATCTAGAAATGATCGAATGGCTAGAATCATATTTTAAAAAGGAAAAGATAACCTTGTTTATGGTTACACACGACCGTTATTTTTTAGAACGTGTTTGTAATGAAATATTCGAGTTAGATAATGGTCAATTATATAAATACAAGGGGAATTATTCCTACTATTTACAAAAGAAAGAAGAGCGTCAAATTCAAGAACAAACCGAATTACACAAAACTAAGTTGCTGTACAAAAAGGAATTGGATTGGATGCGAAGACAACCCAAGGCAAGAACCACCAAG
This sequence comes from Urechidicola vernalis, assembly GCF_031846385.1. Taxonomy (NCBI): domain Bacteria; kingdom Pseudomonadati; phylum Bacteroidota; class Flavobacteriia; order Flavobacteriales; family Flavobacteriaceae; genus Urechidicola; species Urechidicola vernalis. Next base: position 46,749 of record NZ_JAVRHV010000008.1, on the reverse strand, counting down.
TCTAAATCTCGAATAGATGACTTTTTCGAAATAAAACAAAAGGCACATCAAAGAAGAAGTGACCATCAAGTACAGCTAGAAATTAATATGGAGCGACTTGGTAATAAAATTTTGGAGTTGCATAAAATTTCAAAGTCATTTGATGACCTTAAAATTCTAGACAAATTCGAATATATGTTTAAAAAAGGAGAACGGATCGGAATTATTGGTAAAAATGGTACTGGAAAATCATCTTTTCTTAATATTCTTACGCAACAAATCCCTTTAGATGCAGGGAAAATTGTGGCTGGCGAAACGGTTAAAATTGGTTATTACACGCAAAAAGGAATTAAAATAAAAGAAGGCCAAAAGGTAATTGAGGTCATAAAAGAATTTGGTGATTATATTCCTCTTGCAAAAGGCCATAAAATATCAGCTAGTCAATTATTAGAACGGTTTTTATTCAGTAGAAAAAAGCAATATGATTTTGTGGAAAAATTGAGTGGTGGAGAACAAAAACGCTTGTATTTATGTACCGTTTTAATCCAGAACCCGAACTTTTTAATTTTAGATGAACCTACAAACGATTTAGATATTGTAACCTTAAATGTACTAGAAAACTTCCTATTAGATTTTCCTGGAAACCTTTTAGTGGTATCTCACGATCGTTATTTTATGGATAAAATAGTGGATTCCTTATTTGTTTTTGAAGGTCAAGGAAAAATAACCAATTTCCCTGGGAATTACTCTGATTATAGAGCCTATGAAGATTCTCAACCGAAGATTGAAGTGGTCAATGAAAAGGTTTATAAAATTCAAAAAAAGACCGCCAAAGTGCCAAAATTATCTTACCATGAAAAACGCGAATTTGAGCAAATAGAAAAAGATCTAAAGTCTTTAAATAAGGAAAAATTGACCTACGAAAAAAAGTTTGTAGATGGTAGTGTAAGTCCCGATCAAATTCAAGAAGTTTCTCAAAAACTACAGAACATTATTAATGAAATAGAAGCAAAAGAAGAGCGTTGGTTGGAAATTTCGATGAAATTAGACGTTTAAATATGTACAATTTCGGTATCCTGTAACAAGTCTTTATTGAACAACCTCAATAATAATTGAGCAACCGCAATGGTATCTTTTTCACAATATTGAACAATTCGATCGAGGTCTTGTTCTTTATAAAAAACTGCAGCAACCTGACTGCCATCAATATCATCTTTTGGAGATGGTATTCCTAAAATATTTGTCATTAATTTTAAGGACGTATAATGCTTGTAATCTCCGAATTTCCATAGTTCCAACGTGTCCAAATGCGGAATTTCCCAAGGCTTTTTTCCAAATAAATTCAACTTTACAGGAAGGTCTATTCTATTAATTATCATTCTTCGTGCTATATATGGAAAATCAAATTCCTTTCCGTTATGAGCACATAACAATTGATTTGCTTTATTAAAATGACTGTCTAACAATTCTTTAAAACCTAACAACAACTGCTCTTCATCCATTCCAGAAAATGAACGTACTCTAAAAGATCTCTTCGGTTCTAATTCGGAAAAGTAGCCTACCGAAATACAAACTATCTTTCCAAATTCGGCCCAAATACCTGCTCTTTCATAAAACGCTTCAGGGGAGTATTCTTCCTTACGTTGATATTGTGTTTTCTGTGCAAAAAGTTCTTTCTTTTCTTCAGTTAGCAATTCAAATGACTCAACCTCAGGCACAGTTTCAATATCTAAAAACAAAATGTTTTTAAATTCTATTCTAGAATTCATGATGTAGCAATTTTAATACAAGGTATGAAAAAAGCACCTTTTATTGTAAAAGTGCTTATAATAAGTATTCATTTTGATTATTCAATGACCAATTTTCGAGTCGCCTTTTTCCCGTCTTCTTCCACCCTTAAAATATATATCCCTGGGTTTAATTTATCAACTTTGATAAGTTCATTTCTTCTTACATTCTTTGCAAGTACAAGTTTTCCCAACATGTCATATACCTTTAATTCTTTAGTCGTACCTTGAGTAAAACTAATTCTAAAACTTCTATTTGTTATTGGATTTGGATATACCGCAAAACCATCGATCTGATTATAGCCTTTCGTGGGTTCCGAATTTGATAATTGTCCAAATGACAATGTAGATGTTAGTAATACAATTATTAATAAGTAGTTTTTTTTCATAGAAATATTTAAGGAAACTTATAAACTACTCAAATATAGCAATTTAAATTAATAGTTAAAAAATTAGACCTATATTGATAATGTTAAGAAATAATTATCAATCCATATCTTATTTTAAATCAACGTTAAGAATAAAAAGTCCAAAAGATTAAATGAGTATCTTTGAATCATTGATTAGAAAAATAGAATGAAAAAAAGTGATATTAAAATTTTATTGGTAGATGACGAGCCAGATATTTTAGAAATTGTCGGTTATAATCTTAAAAATGAAGGGTATTCCATTTTTACAGCAGAAAATGGAGTTCAAGCCATAAATCAAGCAAAGAAAACACACCCTCATTTAATTTTATTAGATGTTATGATGCCAGAAATGGATGGAATTGAGGCATGTGAAAAAATTAGAGAACTTGAAGGGTTAGAAGATGTAATCATTGCATTTTTTACAGCTAGAGGTGAAGACTATTCGCAAATGGCAGGCTTCGATGCCGGTGCCGATGATTATATAACCAAGCCGGTTAAACCCAAGGTTCTCATAAGTAAAGTAAAATCGCTATTACGAAGAATAAAATCTGAAAAACAAGAAAATTTAGTAACTGTTGGCTCAATAACTATTAATAGAGATGAGTATTTAATCACTAAAAATGGGGATACTATTTTTCTTCCTAGAAAAGAATTTGAGTTATTAGCATTGTTAGCTTCAAAGCCAGGAAATGTATTTAAACGTGATGTTATTTTAAACAGTGTTTGGGGCAGTGAAGTTGTTGTTGGAGGTAGAACCATAGATGTGCATATTAGAAAATTAAGAGAAAAGATTGGTGATGACTATTTTCAAACAGTAAAAGGTGTTGGGTATAAGTTTGTTGTTGACGCATGAAGTCTAAAAAAACATATGCGTTCGCTTTTTGGTGTGCCAGTTTAATTTCCCTATTTCTTATTGGTATTTTATTTGTGATTCATTTTCTATTGAATCGACCAGTAGAACCAATAATAGCCGGAGTTACAATTTTAGGGGTATTTATTTTTTCCTTCGTAATTATTCAAATTAGAGTTGAGTTGTTTATTTACTCAAGAATTAAAAAAATATATGACGAGGTGTCGTTATTGGATCAGTCAGATCTTATGAAAACATCCATTACTACCGACATGGAAAACCTCTCTGAAGAGGTCCGGAAATTTGCTGAACAGAAACAAATTGAAATTACCTCGCTTACCGAACAAGAATCCTATAGACGAGAATTTTTAGGTAATGTTGCTCATGAATTAAAAACACCTCTGTTTACAGTTCAAGGATATTTACTAACGCTCTTAGATGGCGCGATGGACGATAGTGAGATTAGCGAAAAGTATCTAAACAGAGCTACTAAAGGTGTAGAGAGATTGGTTGCAATAGTTCAAGATTTGGACCTTATATCAAAATTGGAATCGAATGAAATGACCCTTGAGATTGAACCTTTTAATATTGTTGAATTGATTGAGGGAATCATAGAGTTATTAGAAATTCGCTCTAAACCAAGAGGGATTACAATTGTTTTTGATAAAAACTACGACGTTCCGGTTTTAGTATATGGCGATAAAAAAAGAATGGAACAGGTGCTAACAAATCTTATTGTAAATTCCTTAAAATACGGAAAACTCAACGGTACTACCACACTAAGTATAGAACCAAATGGTCACAAAAAAGTTCTAGTTAAAGTCACCGACAACGGAGAAGGTATTCAAAAAGAACACCTTTCTCGATTATTCGAACGTTTCTACAGAGTAGATCAAAGCAGATCTAGAGAGCAAGGCGGGTCTGGTTTGGGCCTAGCTATTGTTAAGCATATTATTGAAGCACATGACGAAACAATTCTTGTAAAAAGTGAATTTGGCAAAGGTTCAGAATTTTCATTTACGATGAAAAAGGTTAAATAAGGTCTTAGGAAACTCAGTATTAAAGTCGTGAATAAACCCAGAATAATACTTCATGTTTTCCAGCATTTGTATTTCAAATTTTTCCTCTGTAGCATATGGAGCGATTGAAATAGCCTCTAAATGCTTGGCTAAATATTCTTGCTCGTTTTGTCCTTTAGTTGGAATAAAAAAGGCTCTTTTACTCATTATTGCCAAATCCATTATGGTTGAATAACCTGAACGAGCCAACACAATTTTACTTTGAGCAATTGCTTTTTCCAATTCATCAGACTTCAAAAAATTCTTATAGATTATCTTTTTTGAATCTTTAAAACTTGTTTCCGAATTTATTGAGCCTCTAACAAAAAGTGCAGAGCCATTGAAGTTTTTAACTTCTTCAATTAGTTTATTTTCTAATTGTGACCTCTGAGGTTCAATACCCGATAACAAAATTAATAAGTCGTACTTAATTTCAATTTTTCTCTTTTTTAAACGACTAAGTAATCCAATTTTTCGAATCTTACGATTTGATTCATTCTTTGACAATAGTCCCGATATACCAAATTCTCCAGCTACATCTGGCACCCAACATTCGTCGAACTTTTTCATATAATATTGATGAACTCTACTTGTAAAAAATGTAAAAATACCCGCCAACACATTAATTTGATGTGTTATATATATAGATGGTATTCCCTTATTTCTTACCCCAATTCTATTGTCAGAAATTACCCCAATGATGTTTTTATCCCTAATTAATTGCGATACAACTTGCTTTTCTTTTATTATAGTCTTGATTACTTTTGGCAACCTAATCAACAATTTTAGTTTTAGAAAAGTTCCATTTTTTGGGTATGATATCCCGTAAGATGGTAAATTAATTGAGTCTAATAATGGAAATTCTTTTTGAAGCATCAATAATGAATCTCCATCGCTAGCGAGGATTGGATTGAATCCTTGATTCTGTAATTGAATAATAATAGGAATACATCGTGTAGCGTGTCCTAAACCCCAATTTAGAGGTGCAACAAGAATGTTACCCTCTTTTTTTCCCAATTTGATAGTACTCGATTCCATTGTTTTCTAGATCGAAAGCATTGTATTGATTTCTACCATCAAATATAACAGGATGTTTTAATTTTGACTTAATCTCCTCAAAATCTGGAGAACGGAACTCTTTCCATTCAGTAAGTAAAATAAGCCCATCGGCATTATTTAAAACTTCATATTTAGATGCTACGTAAGAAACTTCAGGAGTGTCTTTTAGATAAAACTCTTTTGCTTCCGTCATTGCTTTTGGATCGTAAGCAACTATTTTTGCTCCTCTTTTAACCAATTCTTTCACAACATAAATAGCAGGTGCCTGACGCATATCATCAGTACCTGGTTTAAATGCCAGCCCCCATAAACCAAATGTAAATCCATTTAAATCATCACCAAAGCGAGCTATAATTTTATTTGCGATCACCAACTTTTGGTTGTCATTCACTTTCTCTACTGATGAAATTAATTCAGCGCTGTAATTGTTCTCATCAGCGATACGTGCTAGCGCCTTTACATCTTTTGGAAAACAAGACCCTCCGTATCCACTTCCAGGATAAATAAAACTATAACCTATTCTTTTATCTGAACCTATTCCCAAACGCACGTTGTTAACATCTGCGCCAACCAACTCGCAAATATTTGCAATTTCATTCATAAACGAAATTTTAGTTGCTAACATTGCATTCGCTGCATATTTTGTCATTTCAGCAGAGCGAATATCCATTTCAATAAAACGTTCATTAGTTCTGAAAAACGGAGCGTATAATTTTCGCATAACACCCAAAGCGTATTCATTATCCGCACCAATAACAACACGATCTGGTTTCATAAAATCATCAATAGCCGCACCTTCTTTCAAAAACTCAGGATTAGAAACTACATGGAATTCTATATTCTTCTCTCTACTGTCCAACTCTTTTTGAATGGCTGTTCTAACTTTATCGGCCGTACCAACAGGAACGGTAGATTTATCCACAATTACCAATGGTTTATCCATCAATTCACCTATTTGCTTAGCAACAGACAAAACATATTGCAAATCCGCCGAACCATCTTCTCCCATTGGAGTACCAACCGCAATAAAAACAATATTTGAGTTCGATAAACTACTTTCTAGAGAAGTAGTAAAATGTAAATTTCCACTTTTTACATTAGACAAAACCATGGCTTCCAAACCTGGTTCAAAAATTGGAACAACCCCATTTTTAAGCCCATTAATTTTAACTTCATCTACATCAACACAAGTTACGTGATTCCCCATTTCAGAAAAACAAGTTCCTGAAACTAAACCAACATAACCGGTGCCAATAACTGTAAGATTCATTTTATATATTTTAAATGCACTTCGACAAGCTCAGTGTGACATCTAGGATAAAGAAAATTTATCCCAAATCGAAACCAATATCAGTTCTGAAGTTTTTCTTTTCAAAATTGACCTTTTCAACATTCTTATAAGAAGTAGCCAATGCTTCTTTAAAGTCTGACCCAAACGATGTAATAGCAATTACACGTCCTCCATTAGTTACAATTGAATTATCTTCTTTTTTAGCTGTTCCTGCATGAAAAACAATTGAATCTTTCACATTTTCAACTCCAGTAATCTTTTTTCCTTTCTCATAGGCCTCAGGGTAGCCTCCAGAAACTAACATTACCGTTGTCGCACTTCTTTCATCTATCTTTACAGAGGCTTTGTCTAAACTATTATTTGCCGTTGCAATGAACAATTCTAACAAGTCAGATTGAACTAAAGGAATAACCACTTCTGTTTCAGGATCCCCCATTCGGCAATTGTATTCAATTACCATTGGTTCATTATTTACAATAATAAGACCAAAAAAGATGAATCCTTTGTACGGAATTCCATCCTTTATTAAACCATCAACAGTTCTCTTTATTACCTTTTCTTCAATTTTCTCTAATAATTCTTTAGATGCAAATGGCACTGGTGAAACTGCACCCATGCCACCTGTGTTCAAACCAACATCTCCTTCTCCAATTCTTTTATAATCTTTAGCGCTAGGTAAGTTTACATAACTTGTTCCATCCGTTAGAATAAAACAACTCATTTCAATTCCATCTAAGAACTCCTCAATAACAACCGTACTACTTGCTTCACCAAACTTTTCGTTCGTTAGCATATCAGTTAGCTCATCTTTTGCCTCTTGTAAATCGTTTAATATTACAACACCTTTTCCTGCCGCTAAACCATCTGCTTTTAATACATAAGGCGCATTTAAGCCTTCTATAAACGAATGTCCTTCCGTCAAATTTTCATTGGTAAAACTTTTATATACAGCAGTCGGAATACCATGCCTTTCCATAAATTCCTTTGCAAACTCCTTACTTCCTTCCAGTTGTGCGGCATATTGTTGCGGTCCGATTACTGCAACATTCTTAATCTCATTGTCTCCTAAAAAGAAATCATGAATACCTTCTACCAAAGGCACTTCGGGGCCAACAATAACGAGTTCAATTTCATTCTCTAAAACAGTCTTCTTAATTCCCAGAAAATCTGAAACTCCAATATTTACATTTGTTCCAACTTCAGAAGTTCCAGCATTTCCTGGCGCAATAAATAATTGATTTAGTTTTTCACTTTGACTCAATTTCCATGCAATGGCATGCTCTCTTCCACCTGATCCAATAATAAGTATATTCATTGTTTTTGGTTACCTTTAAATACCACAATAATGGTGGCTAAAATTATTTTAATATCTGTTAGCAAAGATATGTTGTCTAAATAAATTAAATAATTTTAAACTTAAAAAAGAAAAAAATATTTTAAAAAATTAATACGCTTTATCTTCTCCTTGAAGTGCATTTAATACAGTTTGAATTATAATTTTTAAATCTAAAAAAAATGACCAATTATTGATATAAAATAAATCTAACCTTACACGGTTCTCCATATCAGATTGCTGCTCAATCTCCCCTCTCATACCACGTATTTGCGCCAATCCTGTTACACCAGGTTTTACTAAATTCCGTTCTAAATATCTATCAATCGTTTTTGAATACAATCTAGATTGACTAATCATATGTGGTCTTGGCCCTACTACGCTCATGTCCCCCATAAACACATTGATAAACTGCGGCAACTCGTCAATACTTGTTTTTCTGATAAAGCGACCAACCCTAGTAATACGCATATCTCCTTTAGTAGCCATTTTATTATCGGCGTCTTTATTAACAGCCATAGATCTAAATTTAAAGCATTCAAATTGATCTCCATTCAATCCGTCTCTCACCTGTTTGAAAACAAGTGGTCCTTTGGATTCAATCTTTATAATAATAAACAGTACAATAGACAACCAGGACAATACAAATACAATAACTAAGGTCGAAAACAATACGTCAAACGCTCGTTTAGAATGTTTGATTAATGGGTTATCAAAAGGTAATTTTCGCAATGAAAGAACTGGAACGTAATCATAATACTCTACTTCCAAACCCTTTCGAAACATTCCTATTGAAGAAGGTATTAGTTTTACTCCAATTCCGTGCTTCGCACCAAACTCAATAATTTGATTTAATTCCTTTCTTTTAAAATCAGAAACAGAGCAATAAATTTCGTCAATTCCATTCTTCAGTATAAATTCAAAACTATCCATAATTGACCCAAGAAATGTCTTCATCTTTTCATGTTTATTCTTATCTGAAAAAAAACCTTTATAATCATATCCTAAATATTTGCGTTCCTGAAATAAGGTCTTTAAGGCATTGACTGAGGGACTACCTCCTAGAATTACAACTTTTCTAATATTCCCTCCTCCAATTCTGTAATTACGAAGTAAAACAACTTTAATTATTTTAGATATTAGAATTAAAAAAAATATTGTTATGATTGAAATAAACTGATTTCCAATAACCAAGCCTTCTTTAAAAACAGTAAAGTAAGAAAGATATATAAAAACAAAAATTGTAAAATGAATGAAAAGTAATGAAATTACCTTTGTTAATTTTGTATATCTATAGACATGATAAAATTTGGTATAACTAGAAAGAATTAACCAAGCTAAATTAAAATAAACTACATACAACCAATCAAAAAATAATTCTGGATAATAAAAAAAAAATACCAAATTAATAATTAGTAAATCACTAATTATAGACAGTGTCCGCAAATATGTAGAGTATCCTTTTTTCAAAATAAATAAAAAATGTATGATTTAACTATAGTCTCTTTTTTAATTAAGATTATTCAAATAATATTATAATTAGCACTCATACATGTCTCTCAATGTCCCTTCCAAACTGAACTCATCGGTAAAATCTCCTATGCTCTGAAACAGTTTATCGGGAGATCCTTTTAACATTTTAATTTCATTCTTTCTAACAAACTTTGGGTTTACCTCAACTTCTATAGAGTAATTAGCTATATCGTTCATCGTATTCAAAATTGTTCTAATGTTTTTCTCTTTACCCGTACATACATTGAAAACTTCAGACTTAATTTCAGAAAAAAGTAATTCATTATAACATTTTATAACAAAAAACACACTATTAAACTCTCTGTAAACATCAATATTCCCTAATTCAATTTTCTCTTTTTTATCCTTATAATGAGATACTATTTTGGGAATTAAAAAGTGATTCTTTTGTCCGGTTCCTGTATAATTAAATGGTCTAACAATAATTATGTTTAATCTATTATAAAATTGCTTGACCATATTTTCCATGACTAATTTACTATTTCCATAGTGATTTACAGGGTTTGGGCACATTGACTCTTCTAATACGCCCTCTACATTCCCATATACAGCCGCACTACTAGCAATTAATATTTTTCTAGGATTGCAACCCGATTTTTCAATTGCATTTAAAAGGTTAAGTGTTCCAAAAATATTAACATCATATATTTTCTTTTGATTTTTTTCAGCAACAAAAGAAATTGCAGCCAAGTGTATTATATAATCTGGATTTACCTCATTTAATAAATCGAAAATAGCGTTTTCATTCAAAATATCACAGGTAAAGATGTTCTCTTTTTCAGATTCATGAAGACAAGTTCCATAAACTAAAAAGTCTTGCTCTAAAAAATATTTTTCAAGATATCTTCCAGTAAATCCTTCTATTCCTGTTATAAAAATCTTCTCTCTAGAAAGTACTTCCATTTTTATTTCTTTCTATATCTTTTTTAACCATCAATTCGCACAAATCATCTAAACTAGTTTTGGCTTTCCAGCCCAATACTTCTTCTGCTTTACTTGCATCTCCTATCAGTAAATCAACTTCAGTTGGTCTGTAAAATTTAGGATTAATTGAAACTAGTGTTTTTCCAGACTTAGCATCAATCCCAACTTCATTAACATCCTTTCCTTTCCATACCAAATCAACATCAATAACTTTAAAAGCCAAGTTTACAAAATCTCTTACTGTTTGGGTTTGGTTCGTAGATAAAACAAATGTATCCGGCTTATCAGCTTGAAGCATACGATACATTCCATCAACATATTCTTTTGCATAACCCCAATCTCTTTTAGCATCAATATTTCCCAGTTCAATTTTATCTTGTTTCCCTAGCATAATTTTAGCCACAGAATCTGAAATCTTTCTAGTAACAAACTCTTTTCCACGCAAAGGCGACTCATGATTGAACAAGATCCCAGAAGATGCAAAAATATCATACGATTCTCTATAATTTATCGTCGACCAGTGAGCAAACACCTTGGCGCTTCCATATGGGCTTCTTGGATAAAATGGTGTAGATTCTGATTGAGGGATTTCATGAACTTTCCCAAACATTTCTGAAGTCGACGCTTGATAAAACTTTATTTTTGGGTTAATTGCTCTAATAGCTTCTAATAAATTCAACGCTCCCACTCCAGTAATATTAGCAGTTGCTACAGGTTGTGTAAACGAAACCCCTACAAAACTTTGAGCGGCTAAATTATAAATCTCATCCGGTTCTACTTCTGATATAATCCTGTAAGCACTAGACAAATCAATTAAATCATATTCTAATAATTTCAGATTAGCATGATTTTCAATACCTAATTCTTCTATTCGCCAAAAATTAGTTGAACTTGTTCTTCTATACGTACCATAAACTAGATACCCTTTATCTAATAATAATTCAGCAAGATACGCTGCATCTTGACCTGTAATACCAGTAATTATTGCCTTTTTCATTTTTTATGTTTTTCTATTATCTCTGTAAATGTTTCTTTTATGTTTTTCTCGAAAATATCTTTTCCAAAAGTCAGTGCAAATTCTCTAATTTTAACGGGGTCAAAAACCGAATTACATTTTTCAAAATATTCTATTGCAGCCATTAATGATGCCGGGCTTTGATTATCAAAGTAAACTCCAGTATCATCGTTATTAATAAATTCATTAACAAATTTACCCTTCACGGTTTCCAAAGATCCTCCTTTCCCAAAAGCAATTACGGGTGTACCGCATGCCTGTGCCTCAATAGGAATAATTCCAAAATCTTCCTCGGCTGCAAATATAAATGCTTTCGCTCGCTGCATAAAATCTTTCAATACCTCGAACTTTTGATATCCCATAATTTGAATATTGGGTCCTGATTTCTTCTTAATTTTATCCATTTCTGGCCCATCTCCTATTATTATTAAAGTTTTTTCAGGAAGTCGTGTAAAGGTTTCAGCAATTAAATCAATTTTTTTATATGGAACCAATCGAGATGCCGCCAAATAAAAGTCATCTTTCTTTTCGTTAAAAGTGAACTCCTCAACTGAAACAGGTGGATAAATAACTTTATATGATTCTCTTCTATATGTTCTCCATACTCTTTTTTCAATGTATTTTGAAATAGGAATAAATTCATCAACCCTATTTGACGTACCTAAATCCCATCTGCGAATATAATGTAAAACACTTTTGGCTAAAAACCCTTTAAATCCAGTTTTTAGACCCGCCTCCTTTAAATATTGATGATAAAGATCCCACGCATATCTTATCGGAGAATATATATAACAAATATGGGTTTGATTTGCATTTACAATAACACCTTTTGCAACCGCATGTGATGATGAAATAATTAAATCATATTTTGACAAATCGAACTGCTCGATAGCATACGGAAATAATGGTAAATAACTCTTCCACTTTTTTTTAGCCTTTGGTAATTTCTGAATAAAAGAATTTTTTACCCTTTTTGGATTTATACCTAATGCATTAACACTTTTTTCATCAGAAACTAAAACAAAAATATCTGCTTCTGGATAAATTTCTGTAAAAACCTTAAAACAACTTTCAGACCCTGCCACAACAGTAATCCATTCATGAACTATAGCTACTTTCATATTAATTAAAATCTTTTGGAGTAATAGTTTTCCAGTGCTTCAATGCGCTTCTAAAATCATATTTAAACTCAAAATCATTCTCAATCAAATACTGTGGCTTAATATTTGTCGGGAATCCAGCTTTTCTAACTCTTACTGGGTGAATATCAGATTTCTTCCCTATTAATTTAAATCCGAATTGAATAAAAAAAGCTATAAAAGAGAGCAATTTTACTGACATTTTAATTGTTGGTTTTTTGTAACCCAATTCATCCTTGGCTATTTCAACCATCTCATTTAAAGGAACAACTGGGTTCTCAGCATAATTATATATAATTAAGGGCACTTTTCTATTCATCGTAAACAAAAAACTATCGACAAGCCCATAAACATAGCCATAACCTTTAACTACTTTACCTCCATCAGGTAAAACAAAAGTTCCTTTTTTTAATGATTTAATCATTCTATAAACATTCCCAGGGTCGTTTGGCCCAAATATTACACTTGGCCTCACAATAATGAGTCGTCTCGAATCGTCCTCCTTTAACCATAGTTGATGAATTTTTTCTGCCAAACCTTTAGAAATACCATATGCTGTTTCTGGATAAAGCATAGAATTTTCATTCCTTTGATCAAGAGATCTTCCATATGGGGCGATACTACTCGTAAAAAACAAATTTTTTATTCCAGAAGTTCTTGCAAATTCATTAATGTTTTCTGCTCCAGGAATATTTGTATCGAAATATTCTTTAAACTCATGTCCCGGCTCCCTATGGACTGCAGCTAGATTAAAAATCCAACTTTTCTCCTTGTCAAATTCTGCTTCAACGTCAAATTTAATTTTATTTCTAACATCTCCAACTAGATAATTAATATTGTCATCATCTTTTAAATCACATAGAAATGGATTTAGATTTAAATCATAAACGTATATTTTACTAAATACCTTCTCTTCAAGAAGTTTTTCAATTAAAAAGGAGCCTATATAACCAGCCCCTCCAAAAATAATTGCAATTTTCACTCTATACTATTTATTGCAAAAATAACACAATTTAAATTAGAATTAAAACGAAAAACTGTTTATTGTTTCTTAACAATTAAAAAGTGGTTTTGAGAAAACCATGGAAATAAATTACTTAAAATGTTGTCAAAATAATAAAAAAGAACTTCAATTTTTTTTATTCTATTTTTTGAAATTTTTAGGATAATTTTAGACATCATATTCTTCGGTAAAAACCCATATCTTTTATGTTTTACAACATAAAATCCTGAATCATTAATTTTTGAAATAATTTCTTTTTTTGAATAAAGAAATGCATGATGTTGTCGATTAAAAAGTCTCGAAATAAATTCAATCCAGGAATATTTATTCGGTAAGTGAGCAATAACTAAAAAACCAGAATTAATCAAAACTCTATTCAATTCTTTAAGAGAACTCGTATCATCTCCTTTAAATTCTCTCACATGTTCAAGTACCCCACACGAAACTGCAATGTCAAATTGATTATTTCTAAATGGAAGTTTTATTGGGGAATCTGTAAAATAACATTCAAATTTCCCTTTTTCAGAAAGTGACTTCAACGATTTCGTATAAATTGTATAATCGTCTTCTTGGGGGCTTAGAGCTGTTACATTCTTACCTAGCATAGATTGAATATACGAAAAATGTCCATACCCAGCTCCCCAATCTAATAAATTTCTTCCGACTAATTTAGACGTATTCTTGTGAATCCATTCGTATTGTTTCAAATAAAATCCAGATTTTAAAATTGTTTCCTCTTCAAATACTTTATCTAAGTCTGCCTTTAATTTATCTATCAATTCTGTCATTTCTTTACTTCCTTTTTAAGTTTAAAAATTTTATCATAAAAATCTAACGGCATAGTTAATAATAGTTTTTTTAATTCTTATTTATACTATTACTTAAATATAATACAAATATTGAAGAAAAAACAGAAAACACTATAATACCTTTTATTATATAAAGCGAAGACTCGGTAAATATTGATAAACTCGAGAAAATAATAAAAGCCACCAATTCAAAATGAGTAAAGGAAAAACACCTTTTAATTTTAATTAATGGACCAAAAATCAAATAAACTAAACTTGTAAAACCCAAAATACCCATGTCAAGAAAATGCATCAAATATTGATTATGTAAATCATAGCCTTTATAATGAATTCTCGGGTCATTAATCGAAAGAATATATTCCTTTGACACTTTAGTTCCCGAACCTAATCCTTCCCCTAAAATAAACATATTATCCTGAATTTTATTAAAAGCATTTTGCCATAGAAAAACTCTCTCATCACTTGAAATTGTTTTGAACTTAAATATTAAATATGGGAAATTGCCAATAATTAAACCTAAAATTACTACAACTACAACTGCTGCAAACATTTTACTTTTTTTATTTGTTGCTACAGACTTGAAAAATATGATAAGGTAAAAAAAGTGAATGAAAAGGTTTATTATCAATGGTGTTCGTGCAGATAAAAACAGAATATTCAAATTAAAAATTGCTAACAATAAAATAGATAACCTATTTGGAAATATTTTGGAAATCCTATTATTTAATAATACAATATTTGATATTACTAATAAATAACTCCAATAAGTTGGGTGTACATTCATTAGATGAGGATATTTAAATTGAATATAAGTATTGTTACTACTGACTTCATTCATTATTTTTATCCACTCATCAAATTCATAAATAAAAATCACTAATTTGAGCACGGAAATAACAGTAATTCCAAGCATTAATAAGATAAACCATTTAAAAAATAATTGAATCCTTATTCTAGATAAATTACTATAAAACACAATGAAAGGAATAAGTAGCAAAGAAATTTGCCTCTCTAAAATTCTAGAAGATTCCTTTAAATCAATAGAAATAACAGTATAAAGAAAAAATACTGATACATATAAAATGTAAGGGTAAAGGAATTTTTTGTTTTTTCTTAATGTTTGTTTTTTATCTATCTCTAATAAAGAAATAAATAATAGCATTAATACCATGAAAGGAATCATTTTTACCGAGAGAAAAACTGCAGTTATTGGTAATAATGCTAATGTAATAGGCAATAAATAAGTGAGTCTACCCTTCATCAACAAGTAATTTGTTTTGCATTAAAAACAACCCTAAAAAAATTGAATATATCCATCCAACCTGAGCCGCAAATAAAACTGGATTTACCAACAACTCAAGGTGAAAAAACACAAAAGTGCTAAATAATGCCAACCTTTGTTTATGCCTATGCTTTATAAATAATAAAAATATATAAATAAAAACTAAAATATAAATTCCCAAAATAAAAATTCCATTTCGATATAATATATCGATTAAAATATTATGAGATGTTTCATAATCTTGATTTGATTCTGGATCAAAAAAACTAATTCCTCCATTACCGTGCCCGAATAAAAATTGAAATAAAGGAGCTTCTTTCATTCTTTCAAAAATATTTATAAATAAGGACCCCCTCCCTGAAAAAAACACATTTAATTCTTGTTCTCCAGTGAATAAACTAAAAAATCTGTTTTTAACAATTTCAATTACAGAATCTAATTTTCCAGTAAAATATAAAAAAGACAATCCGATAAAAAAGAGGCCTGATGCAAATTTAATCAACAACCTTAATGTTCTTCTATTTGTATCGTAAAACGCCGTAATGAAAACCGCAAGAATTACTCCCAATAAAGCACCTCTAGACATTGTTAAAACAATAACAACTAGGAAAACTAAACACAAAAATACCTTTATCCATCCTTTTTTCAAATAAAAAAAACTGAAACAAAAAGCAAGACCATTAAATAGTGCAAAATTATTTACTCCTCCAATGAAAAGAGCCTCTATCCGCTCAGTCCATCTTATACTAAGTTGAAAAAATTGATTCGGTTCTTCAATTAATACTCTTAAAGAAGATAAAAAGATAACGCAAATAAATAATTTGATCACGTAATCTAAACGAACATTAGTTAGAAAGTTAAGTGTTAAAATAAATACAATCGTATTTTGCAAATAAATTATACTGTTTACAATTTGAATATTTAATAAATCCCCATTATAAAGCATTACATTTATCATTGTAAAAAAGCAAGTAAAAAAAAGGATAAATATTGCCAATAAAGAAAGTTGATTTTGAAATATTTTCCCCCTTTTCACAAGAGTGTAAAGCATAATAATCCCAAAGATGAGAATAGATGAAATATATAGATTTCCGACACTTTCTACGACCACAACATTAAGCGGAATCATAAAAAATAATATTCCTAGTAAAAGTTTAGATATCGATTTTATTTTCAAAACTTAAACTTTGATCAAAATTATTATAAATATTAATGTCTACATTAATTCTATTCGAATAAATCCCATAAGTTTTCATCTTGAAAACTTTAGCATCTATTAATGCCGTTGAAAAAAAACTGTAAGCAGATTTACAATGAATAAATCCATCAGAAGCAGAATCTATAATTTTAATATTTTTCGGCAAATCTAAATGTTTAGTTCTATCCTTACAAGAAGGATGATCCTTTAAAAATACTTTTGTATATTTTTTACTTAAATATTGAAGTGATTTACTAATTAAATAAATTTCATCCTGTTCACTGCAGAGTCCAGATGATGATAAGTTTTGTAAATAGAAAACCGCGTTTTTATTTTTTTGGTTTATTATTTGCTTGTCAAAAAATTCAAATAACGGTTTTTTTAAAAAATTCAAATCTACCACAACATCGGATTTTGCCCATTTCTTTTCTTCAACTAAATAGTTTCTTTCTAGATTTGAATAAACAATATACTTATCGAAATTTATTCCACCAAAACCTGCCCCAAAAATGTAAAAATTAGAAAAAAGAAACGATAAACGATTTATAAAATTTCTTGCCAATTCAATATACAAACGATTTTTTAAGACAAAAATACCATGTTGAAGGGCTATAAATTCTTTTTCAGGAAACACTTTCATCAATTCATTGATAATATTCATACATATATATCCCTCTCCATTTGATAAATAAACTTTTTTAAATTTATTCTCATTAATATATTTGATAATTTCTTCTGTTTGATTTTTAATAATTATCCTATTTTTATATCTTTTCTTAATTAAAGAATACATACTAGTTGAGAAATAATTATCAAATCCTACTTCAAATAAATTTAAATTATGGTGCTTCGCTAAACTACCAAACCTTTCATTCATTGAATTTTCAAAAACTAATAAACAACCTTCCTTTTCCATAACAAAATGGCTCTAAGAGATTTAAAAATTAAAACTATTACGTAGGTAATACAAAAACTAATTGATGCACCCATTAAACCATAAATATCAATCAAATAAAAGTTCAAAATTATATTTGTAAATAATGCTAGGCCCATAGTTAATGTAATAAATTTTTCATCGTGAACAATGTACAAATAAATGTGTCCAATTAATGACATGTTACAAAATATAAAACCAATTATTATGTAAATTAATAGATTGGTATGAATAATTAATTCTGGTTTATTAATTAACATAAAAATAGATTCGCTCAAAAGTATTATCATTAACCCCATTACCAAACTTGACAAGAAGTTTAATAAACCAAATTTAAGTATCAATTTCTTAAATAAATTAAAATTTGATTCATAAGCTTCTATTAATTGAGGTAAGTAAATAATATAAAAACCGCTTAAGACAAATACATTTATTACAAATGCCATAGAAAAAATAAAGGAATATACACCTACTTCTTCTAGGCTTAGAAACTTTCCAAGAATAAATTTATCGGAAAACTCAATCCCTTTAACAAATGCTATCAATACAATAAAAGGCCACAATTTTTTTATTTCTGAGAAAACTTCTTGACCTTTTAAAAATCTAAAATCTTCTTTGGAAACCGAATATAGTTTTGAACTAAAAGTTAAATAGGCTAAAAGAAGTAAACATATGTATGAAATCAACATTATAGCCAATAAAGAATCAAAATTGATAGGACTACTATACAAAGACAGTAAAATACACAAAATCAAAAAAATACTGCTTTTATATATTAATTGAATATTTCCTAATCTGAATTTTTTAGAGATCATCAAATATCTATAAATTTCTTGTGATATATAATCACAAATAATTATTATAAATACTATTATTATGTTTTTTAAAGAAATTAATTCCTTAGGAAGGATTAAAATATAAAATAGAATATATGAACCTAAAAGAATTGGAGAGATAGTAAAAAAAAACCTAATATGTTTTTGATAAATTTTATTAGAGTCTAATCCTTTCGCAATCTCTCTATTACTTTTATTATAATACTCGAAACCAAATAATGTAATTCCAATTAAAACGAAATAACTTATCAATTGAAAAGCCCCAAAATCATTTAAACTCATATTTCTTGCTAAAAACCCCAACAAAAGGAATTTCAATCCAATAGAAACTCCTCTGGTTATTAGACTTTCAATACTTTCTTTCAAACTGGCAACATTTTTAATCTTGATTTACAGAATAATCCTTTCATTCTTATTTTTCTTCAAACTTGTCAAACATGAAAATATTTTCTTTATTCACATCAAGGATTTTTAGTACACTTTCCCTTTTCAATAATTCTTTTATTCTCCAATTTATGCTACTATCTCCATTAAATGCATACTGCCCGACATTTATCTTATCTATATTGATATATGGAAGAGTAGTACTAGACACAAAATATTTGCGCCCATTGTAAATAAACTGTTGACTATTATTTTTAAAATCTAATCCAATAAAGTTCATACCTTCATCCAATTCATTTTTATCTGCTGGATATACATGTACAAAAAATTTACTTTTCCTTTGCTTTTCAGATAGAGTATCTGATTTTATAAATATAATTTCAGTGTCCGAATTTATTTCAGATATATATATGTTATATATACTATCCCGATAAACAGGCTGTTTATCAAGCAAGTATACATATTCAGAATTAGCCTCTTTCTTTATTAAAGATTCCTTTTCAGTTTTTATCGATTGAGCACTTCTCTTTTTACATTGAGCAAAAACAATTAAACCTATAGTAAATAAGGTAATAATTTTGATCAACTTAATTGTATGTTTTTTCTTAAATATCATAATAAGATCTTTTATATTATATTTTTAATAACTTTTGCAGGGCTGCCAACCGCAATACAATTTGGAGGAATACTTTTTGAAACAACACTACCAGCACCTATAACACTATTTCTACCAATTGTAACACCTGGTAAAATAACACATTTAGCACCAACCCAACACCCACTTTCAAGACGTGTGTTCTCGGCTTCAAAATGACCTTGATCAATTATTTTAGTATCCGTTTTTCCAAATTTATGATTAGAAACATAAATATGTACGTCTGATCCGATCAGTACATCATCCTCTAATATAATCCAACCTTTTTTTTCCTTTCTCTTATCGGCAAAAAGCATAGCTCCAGGTCTAATTACTACATTATTCCCAATTCTAATTTTTGAACAATTAATTGCAAAGGCATAGGGTCTAAATTCGGAATAATTTCCAAAAGTGTGAAATTTTGATTTACAAAATGTAACCATTGATTTTTTAAAAAATAATTTCCAATGAGTAAAGGGGCAATCCGGACCAATCCTATCAGAAGAAAAATCAAATCTTATTTTTTTTATAATTCCTATCAAAACTCTAACAATTTATATAGCTGTCCATCCTCCATCAACCATTAAATTATGACCCGTTATGAAGGAGGCTTCATCAGATAATAAAAAAGTTATTGAAGGAGCAATTTCATAGGGCTGACCCATTCTTTTTAATGGTGATTTATTTTCATATCTCTTTATAAAAGAAGAATGTTGGTTGTCCTTTATACCACCTGGTGATACACAATTAACTCGCACATTATGTTTTCCATAATAAGATGCGAGATATCTAGTAAAATTAATTATTCCCCCTTTAATTGCAGAATAAGCCGCAGGAGAGGTTCCTCCATATCCCTCATAAATAGTAAAATCATTTCCCACAACACCATAAATAGAAGATATATTAACAATAGATCCACTTTTTTGATTTTGCATTACTTTTAATACCTGCTGACAAATAAAAAAAACACTATTCATTTGCATATCTACATTTTTCCTCCAAGATTCTAATGTTACATCCTCAAATTTATTTCCCCAATCTTTAGTTCGAGGATATGCATTATTAACTAATCCATCTATTTTTCCATGTTTTTTCAACACAGATTCTACTAATTTTGAAATTGATTCTTCAGATGTTGCATCACAGGAATAATTATTTGTTTCAATACTTGTTTTTACATTAATGTCTGCATTAATGACAATTGCTCCATTATCTTTCAAATGATTTAAAATAGGTCTCCCAATTAATCCGTTTCCTCCAGTTACAATTACTACTTTGTTTTTTAATCTTTTTTCAGACATATTTTTAATATTTTATATGCTTCTTCAATAGAATTCATTTTACTCTTTCCTGATAATATCTCTTCTTGAAAGAATTTCATTTGAGATTCATAAGTATTATATATTTTATTCCTTGATTCAAAAATAATCTTGTCTCCTTTATAAACTTTATTATTTAACAAATCAATTAAGAGCGTTTCATCATCACAAACAATTTCAAGAGTTCTTTTAGAATCTTTTCGAAAATAATTTAAAACTATATTTATATTAAATCTGTCATATTGAAGATTATAATTGGCATAGTCATAAGAATCTATATTTAATGATGATTTACACGAAAATATTCTATTAATTTTGATTGGATTTCCAAATAACCAATATGCATAATCAATTTCATGAATTAAATCTAAATGAACCCCTCCTCCTTGTTCTTTATTTGCACTATACACTTTCTTGAAATCAACATTCTTTCGCCATTCCGGAAGATATGAGCCACAATAAATATTTACTTCGTTTATTCTCTTATTTGTAATTAATTTTTTGGTATAAATTAAGCACTCCAAAAACCTTAGATTACAAGCAACATATGTAACAATATTTTCAGAAATAATAAAATGTACTAATTCCTCCTTTGCATTTAAATTAGAGAAGAGTGGTTTCTCAATAAACAAAGGTATTTTAAATTTTTTGAGTTTTTGTATGGTGTCGAAATGTTTATATGTAGGATTAGATACAATCACAAAATCTAAATTTAGTCTCGCGATATTTTCTAAAGATGTTAAGTTAGTTACTCCTAGTTTCTCTAATTTTTGTGAGGAGGAATTTAAAGCATATAATTCAGAATTTGAATCTAATTTTCTAATCGCCTCAATATGCTTTTGCGCTATAGATCCTAACCCAATAATTAAAGCCCTCATCATAACTCAAATTCGAGTTTATCGTTTTCTAATAAATAACTCATAAACTCAAAATCAATTTCTTCATCAAGGTCAAAGCATAAATGTGGAACTTCATAAATCAACGACCTAACTGTTGTCGATTTAGTGATTTTTTCCTCAAAAAAGTTCCTTCTATAAATATAAAATGACGCGTTCATATCAAAAACTTTTGGGGTAGATTGCCTTGTAAAAAAATCTCCTTTTTTACATACTTCGAAATAACCCTCCCTATTTTCCTCTACCATGTTAAAATAAGGGTTTCTACTAGAGGGGCTCACAGAAAAAATGTTATAGGCTTCCTTTTTTGTTTCAATAATTCGTAAAGCGTTTTCTAAATCTAGTATTGTCCTTAATGGAGAAGTGACATCTAAATCCAAAATATAATCATAACGTAAATTATTTTTTTCTTCTGAATAGCTATAGACATCTTTTATAACGTCTATCTTACCAACAGTATCTGTCGCTAAATATTCTGGTCTTATATAATCGATATCTATTTGATTGTATTTTTGTTTAACTAAATTTAAAATTTGTTTAGAATCTGTAGATAGAACAATATCAACATTAAAATCAGATAATGTGGAAAATTTTATTGCTGTATTCAAGGAATAAAAGATCAAAGGAATACCATTTAACAATTTAATGTTTTTTTGAGGTATACCTTTAGATCCTCCTCTGGCACAAATTGTTATTAATAAATTCATAATTAAAAATTTACCTTATTAATATCTTTTTGAGCTTTAGCAAAATCATCGTGCTTTCCAATATCCAACCAATAACCTCTTAAGGGATACGAATGCACTAAAAAATTCTTTTCTATCAAGGCCTCCATGAGGTCAGTAGCATTGTAAAATTTATCCTTTGGGATTAATTTTAGCACTTCTTTTTTCATCAAATAAATTCCCCCATTAGAATAGTACGTATAAGTTGGCTTTTCTTTAAAACTTATTACTTTATTATCCTCAGTCTCCATTACAGCATATGGAATAGGCACATCATATGGAATAGTTACAACAGATAAATCTGCTCCAGATTCTAAGAAATTTAGAAAAAATTCTTCATAATTTAAATTAGTCAATATATCTGAATTCGTTACCAATATATAATCATGCTTAAAATTTTTCACTTTAGAAACTGCTCCAATCGTACCTAAAGGCTCTGTTTCCCAAACATATTCCGTACATATATGTTTATGTGAACCATCCTTGAAATAATCTTCTAATTGTTCTCCTAAATATCTAACAGACAACCAAAAGTCATCTATCCCAAAAGATCTTAACCTATCAATATTATGCTCAATAATTGGTTTCTCTCCAACCTTAAGAAGGGGTTTTGGTGTGTCATTTGTTAGTGGTTTTAAACGCTCTCCTCTACCTCCTGCCATTACAACTGCATCTATAGGTAAGTATGACTTTAAAAATCTAAAATTAATAACGTTCACAACTCTATTGAATTTATCAAGTACGGGTATTATTCTGTAATTACCCTCTCGATATTCAATAATTTTTTGAATATTGGATTCGCCTTTCCTTATAAATCTTGGATTGGACTGTATAACACCCTCAACATTTTCACTAATACTCGTTCCTTTTATTAATGCCCGTCTTACATCCCCGTCTGTTAATGAGCCCAATAAGGTGTTGTCCGCATAAACTATAAATAATATTGCATCCTTGGCTAAATGATCTAATTTAACTAATGCCTCCTTTATTGTGCTTTCAGATGAAAGCAAATGATCTCTATAATCTGTCATAATTTAAAACTTTTAAACTTAACGTTAATTTTAGTTAAGTTTTTATTTATCAATCCATCTTAATACTTGAAATGCCTCTGCATATTCAACTCCAATGGTAGCGCCCCTAAATGTTGATAAAGCGTCCATATTTCTATAACTTCTTGGAAACGGATGGTCTCCAATTTCTGATTCATATATGGACATAATTTCATTTTTTCTATCACGATAAAGACTTATATCTACGTAATAAGTAGGTATAAATACGTTCTCAGGAAGCGTAGGGCCAAATTCCGTTTCTGAAATGCATTCATACATTAACACCCTTTTTATAAAAGGATACCTGAATGATTTTGTACAAGCCATTACCGCCCGAAATGTAATATTATGATCAGAATGTGCATCAGACCTGTTTAATACATAAATAATCTCTGGTTTTGACTCATTAAAAATTTTGCTTATTTCTGGAATCATCTTTAATAAAGAGTCATCGGTTAAACACATAGTAGGGTATCCAAGTTTATATACTTTGTTAAATCCTAGTTTATTTTTAACTTGTTTTACCTCCTCTTCTCGAAATAAAACTCTTTCTTTCGAAAATCCCTGACTTGTAAAAATACTTGTAGTAATTAACCAATCTACTTGATCCCCATTTGCAACGTGTTTTAATAGTGTCCCTCCACAACCTAACATTTCATCATCTGGATGTGCTGAAATAACAATTACTTTTTTTTTCATAGATTATAAATATTCATTTGGTTTAGGTAAATTACTAAACTCATGGTTAATTAACCATATACTTGCATTCCCAGTTTTAACTTCAATATGGCTATCAACTATCTGTATTACCTTGCCTGGCTCAATGTTTCTATTGTAATTATTACCGACCTTAGACTTCCATACCATTATATCCTTGCCTTCTTTTTCTATATGCGCGCCAATATAGGGTTTGGCAAGACCTCTTATCAAATTATAGATTGCTTCGCTAGACATTCTGAAATCTATTCTACCATCATTCTTTCCCCTTTTCCTCCACAAATTGGCAATGGAATGGTCTTGAGGAGTTCTAGTATAAGTCTTTGACTTTAACTCTTCGTGGAATGTTTCTATTTGGGTCAAAGCCACAGTCGATAATTTATCATATAATTTTTGAGCATCATCATCCCAAGATATTGACACTTTCTTCTGAGATAAAATATCACCATCATCGGCTCCTTCTTTCATAAAGAAGAACGTAGAGGCAGTGTTTTTCAAGCCTAAAACCAACGCCCAAATTATTGGATGTCTTCCTCTATTTTTTGGCAACTCTGTAGGATGATACCCAACCACTCCTAAAGGGGCTAAATTTAATATTTCTTTTTTGAGTAAGTTTGACCAACCAAAACAAAATATTACATCGGGTTTTAAACTTCTTATCCAATTGATGCATTCCGCAGAGTTAATATTCGCAATTGATTTATAATTTAAATCGTTTTCTTTGCATACTTTTACAATATCTGCAAAATCTGCATTAAAACTTGATTTCGTTTTTGTAGCAACACCAACTACATTTGCGTTAATGTCAATTAATTTTTCAAGGGATCTCTTCGAAAACTCTACGGTACCAATAAAAAATATTCTCATTAGTCTTACATGTTAAAATCTAAATCATAAAACGATTTCTTAAGAATATTCTCCAAGTCTACTTCCTTTAGTTTTTCCACAATTTTCTCAGAGGCTCCTGAATCACCATATGGATTAACTACGTCTTTTATATTTATTAAGAACTCGTGAGAAAAAGCTTTTTCCAAAGCTTCTGCTATTCCTAAGACATCAGGGTTACAATCAATAACACTTTCAGCTTTAATTCTTCCATTTTGTCTATCTCCAATGTTAATAGTTGGGATGCCAAAACTTGGAGCCTCTGTTAAACCACTTGAAGAATTTCCTAAAACAACATCAACATGCTTTAAAGCCGATAAATATCTTAACTGTCCTAAAGATACAAAAGCACAAGCCTTTAATGGATTTTTAGTGACATATTGGTCAATAAGTTCTATAATAATTCGACCATTGGTATCGGCATTTGGTTTTGTAAAAATAAAACTTGTGTTTTCTAGCCTATCTAATGCTTTTAACAAGTTTAAAAACTGCCTTTCGGCTGTATTATTTTCAAGTGTTACGGGATGAAAGGTTATTAAAATCGTTTTCTTCTTTAACTTAAAATCAATGGATTTTTCAAATTCATCAAACGTTAATAGTTTTAAATAATGGATATTATCTAATCCTGGAGTACCAACATTAAATACCCTTTCTGGGTTTTCTCCCAATTGTATAACCCTTCTTCTATATATTTCCGTAGCAGTAAAATGAATCTGAGACATTTTAGTAATTGAATGCCTAATTGACTCATCAATTAATCCTTCCGTAGCTTCTCCTCCATGTAAATGAGCAATAGGGATATTACATATCATCGCTGCAGATACTGCAGAGAAAATTTCAAATCGATCACCTAATACAACAATAATGTCTGGGTTCAATTCTTGGTATGCCTCGGAAAAACTAATTTGAACCAACCCCATGGATTTCGAAATTCCAACACCAGTGTCAGAAGAAAGTAATACTTCTATTTTTTTATTTATATCAAAGCCTGATTCCTCAATCGTCTTATAAGTTAAGCCAAACTCTGGAGATAAATGCATTCCAGTTGCAATTAATTGCAACTCAATATTTTTATCTTCTTTTAAGAATTTTAATAGCCAAAACATTAAGCCAAATTCGGCTCTAGTCCCAGTTATAACACAAATTTTTCTCTTCATATTAATTCATCTTCCTTATATTCCATTGTTGCTTTTGTTCCAATAATTGAATCCCACAACATTGGAGAAATTCCATTTCCCGGGCGTTTTACGGCAATATTACTCTCTGTTAAAATTTCTCCTTTATTTATTCTAGTGCTTGCAACTATGCTTTTTCTAACAACTATTTTATTCTTGATTTCACTTTTACTCGGCTCCTTAATCCCATTACCTAAAGCCTCTTCAATATTTCGAATACCATGTACCATACTCTCCAAATCTCTTGGCTCCAAAGATGCTTTATGGTCAGGTCCTTCCATATTATTATCTAGTGTAAAATGTTTTTCTATAACTTTGGCTCCCATTGCTGCTGCTGCAATAGGAATTTCAATTCCCAATGTATGATCTGAATACCCCACGTTAACATTAAACTCTTTCTTAATTGAAAGCATTGCCTTCAAATTTACATCCTCCATTGGCGTCGGGTACTCTGTATTACAATGCAATATGCTGATATCTTTTTTATTTGTTCCAGCCTCAATCACAACATTAATTGCATCTTCAATTTCGCTCATATCTGCCATTCCAGTAGAGATTATTACAGGTTTCCCAAGCCCTCCGATTTTTCTTAAATATGGTAAATTTGTTATTTCACCAGAAGGTATTTTAAACAAGTCTATATTCAAATCATTCAGAAATTCGATACTTTCTAAATCAAAACCAGTAGATAAGAATTTAACTTTTTTAGATTTACAATATTTTATTAGTTCAAAATGAGCCTCTTTACTAAGCTCTAGTTTTTGAAGCATTTCAAGTTGAGACTCTGTTTTATTATTAGTGTTTTCTTTTTGATAAGTAGCCTTTTGGGCATTTTTACTCACCAATTTTTTAGAATTAAAAGTTTGAAACTTCACGTAATCAACACCTGCCTCAGAAGCGGCATCAATCAACTTTTTTGCCAAGTTAATATCACCATTATGGTTTACTCCTGCTTCTGCAATAATTAAAACTCTATTTTTCATCTTATCGTATTCTTCTAGCCGGATTTCCTACCCACATTTCACCATCAGAAATGTCATTAATTACAACTGCTCCTGCTCCAACTGTTGCATTATTTCCTACTTTAATTCCTTCTCTAACAACAGCATTTGCACCAATAAGCGTATTTATCCCTATTCTAACATTCCCTGCTAAAACTGCTCCAGGGGCTATATGGGAAAATTCTCCAATTTTGCATTCATGCTCAATAATAGCTCCAGAATTTATTATACATCCTTTATCGATTACTGTCATACTATTTACTACCGTATTAGGGCAAATCAATGTTGATTTGTTAACAGATGACAGTAATGAAACAGATGCAGATAAATCTATTAATGTTGTTTGATTCAAATTATTTGATTCTATAAAATTAACAGCTTTTTTCCTTAAATTATTGTCTCCTATTCCAGGGAACACTACATCGGATTTTACAATAGACCTTATATCAACACTATATTCCGATCCTAAAAAATCAATTTTATATGGGTTATTATCTACCATTTTAAAATCAAAATACCCTTTAACATTCAAATTGTTAGCTAAGGCAATATCAATAGCCACATATGCATGCCCTGAATAACCTAATATATAAATTGAATTAGACTCTAACACTACTTGGTATATTAACTACTCTTTCTTCAAGCCATTTTGCATTTTCCAAATTTCCTGTCTGGGCCAGACTATAAACTGATAAGTTACTCATTAGCTTCCAAATTGGCCTTGTCATAACTCCATTGTCGTTCGTTTCCTCTAGAAATTTATTTCTTTCCATTAAATCAGGAAAAATTAATCCGTTTAGCCAGTAATTTGATTTAGCATCACTAGGTTCAGTAATAAACTCTTGTAATTTATTCTGAAAAAAGGTTTTATATTCTAACGCTAATTTTCTTTTACTCTTGATATAATTAGGAAGACTTTCCATTTGAGCACAACCCAATGCAGCGTTTAAATTTGGTAGCCTATAATTATAGGCCACCATATCATGTTCAAAATCCCAACGGTGAGGCATCTTAGCGGTAGTCGTTATATGTTTTGCTCTTTTTGCTAAATTTTCATCATTTGTTAAAACCATTCCACCTCCACCAGTTGTTATGGTTTTATTTCCATTAAAACTCAAAGTTCCTAATAGTCCAAATGTACCTGTATGTTTCCCCTTATAATAGCTCCCGAGTGATTCGGCTGCATCTTCTACTATTATCAAGTGGAATCTTTCACACACATCAATCAATTCATCCATTTTTATCGGTAATCCGAATGTATGCATGGGTACGACTGCTTTAATTTTCCTCTTTGTAATTTTATTAATACAATGACCGTTTTTTACTTCTGTATTATTAACTAAAAAATGTTCTAATTTTTCAGGTGACAAACCCAAAGTATTTTTATCTACATCAACAAATACTGGTTTTGCTCCTATATAACTTAAAGCATTACAAGTCGCAACAAATGTGAGAGGCTGAGTAATTACCTCATCACCGCTCTCAACACCAGCCATCAATAAAGAAATATGTAACGCGGCTGTTCCGTTTACCGTTGCAATGGCAAATTTTGCTCCTGTATATGCTGCCACTTCACTCTCGAATCTATCAACAAATTTTCCAACACTCGAAACAAATGTAGAGTCAATACACTCATTTAAATACTTTTTCTCATTACCCAAAAAACGTGGCTCATGTAACGGAATAAATTCATTTGTGTTATATAACTTTTTTATAAAGTCTATCGTTTCTCTATGCATAAAGATTACATCTTACTATCTAAATATTTACCTGTTTCTTTGTGTCCAAAATCGGGAATCATTTTAAAGAATAATTTAACTATTTCATCTTTTTTCCAATACTTTTTCCGCTTCATACTCTGAATAGTTTCTACAAATAAGTTTAACTTATCATCTTCGTAAATGGCATCATTCTTTATAATGCCTAAATTTTCAAAACGTTCCATATCCAACGACTCATTCACTGTAAAAAACTCTTCAAAATCTTTTTCTCCTGTAGTGTCGCTTGCAGTAAATAGACATGGCCATTTTCCTTCATCAGGAAGAGTTTCTACTAATTTTCTAGCTTCATCTTCGTCTGAACACAAATGAGGTTCATAATTTAACCCTTTCAAATATTTAACAGCAATATCTGCAAAAGAGATCAAATGTAAATTTTCACTTAGTTTAGGAAAAAATATATCTCTGTTTTCACCAAAAATACAAGACATCAAACACAGCTCTCCAGATTCTTTTGGTATTACAAAATAACGTTTAATATCATTAGGTGCAACAATAGGTTGCCTCTTCTTTATGCGCTGTTCAAAACCATGTAGAAGAGATCCATCGGAGAAAGCAACATTAGCAAAACGTGCTGTTGAAATTGATATCTCTTTACTTCTTCTCATCAAGAACATTTCCATAATTCTTTTAGATGCCCCCATCATGTTTACTGGGTTTGCTGCTTTATCTGTAGAAACACAAAAATACTTCTTAACTCCGTTATCAATTGATTGCTGTAATGTTTTTTCAGTGTTAAAAATATTTATATCAATCATTCTCATTAAAGTAAATGGGTCTTTTTCACTTCTTACATGTTTTAACGCAGATAGATTTAAAACATAATCGTACCTTCCATCAGACTCAATAAATGCATCATATTCAATGGAACCTATATCTAAGGCAAAGGTTCTAAAATCTCCCTCAATGTAACCAAATGAACTTCTTATATCTCGAACAACTTCGACTAAATTATTCTCACTTATATCAACCACATGCAATTTCAATGGGTTTCTTTTAAAAATCTCCTTGACTACCGCTTGCCCAATAGACCCTGCCCCTCCAATTACTAAAAATCTTGATTTTGAGACCTTTTTTTTAAGTTCATTATTATAAAAAGAGATATCAGGTGAAAATAACTCCTTACTCCTGCCGATTAACTTTAATAAATCCACTAACAACTATTTTAATCGCAAAAATAAAATTTTAAATGACTCCGTACTACTAATTATATTATTTTATATTTCCTTCTTGAGTTATAAAATATAATTAAAAGGAATTCTTTATTTTCGCAATCTCAAAATCAACTTTTTTATTCTTTAAAAGAAGTCTTATTTTTAATTATGAGTTTTAATTTAAAAAACCCGAAACAGATCATTCAAGTCATGTTAACAGGTGGGGTTGGAAGCAGGTTGTGGCCGATATCAAGAAAAAGCACGCCAAAACAATATTTAGACATCTTTGATAATAAATCGCTGTTCCAAATGACCATTGAACGAAATACATTCATTTCGGACTCTATTTATGTTGTTGGAAATATTGACAACCGTCATTTAAGTGAAAAGATATTATGTAATGAGCATTATACGGATATTACCGAAGCGACTCCAAGAAATACTGCCGCCGCGATTGCCTTTGCTGCATTTGAAGCCTCTGCCAATTCTATCCTTTTAGTGACTCCTTCTGACCATATTATTAAAGGTAAAAAAGCATATAATGAGGCTTTAACTCAAGCCATTAAATTGGCAGAAGAAGGGAATATTGTCACATTTGGAATTCGACCTACAAAGCCTGAAACGGGATATGGTTATATTGAATTTAATGGTACAGATGTTATTTCGTTTCGTGAAAAACCCAATATTGAGACTGCCAAAGAATTTATTAAAAGTGAAAAATTTTTGTGGAATAGTGGAATGTTTTGTTTTAAAGCAAATGTATTTTTAGATGAATTAAAAAATTTGTCTCCAGAAATATATCATTCATCCAAAAAGGCTTTTATGGAAAGTCAAAATTCGTCGACTGACAATAAACGAATATTAGATTTCGATCTTTCAATGGAGATTCCTTCTATAAGCGTAGATTATGCCGTAATGGAGCGATCTGAAAAAATAAAAGTCGTACCAACTGAATTTGAATGGTCCGATTTAGGTTCTTTTGAAGCAGTCTATGACTATTTAAAAAGTACAGGGCATCCCGTTGATGAAAATGGAAATATGGTTTTAGGATCAGAGAAGCCTATGTATTTTCTTGGAATGAAAAATACGATTTTTGTAAGTACTCCTGATGCAAATCTAATTTTGAACAAAGAAAACTCTCAAGAAGTTAAGGAATTATATTCTAAATTAGAAATTGAAAACCCTCAGTTATTAGAATAATTCCTTTTTTGTCTATTTCGACATGCTCAGCATGACAGAAAAGGATATACTTAATTTTAAACTACCATTCCAGCAGCCACCGTTTCATTGGTGGCATCATCAACCAATATAATGCTTCCTGTAGTTCTGTTTTCTCGATAAGAATCAATCATCAAGGGTTTGGTTGTTCTAATCTTTACTTTAGATATTGAATTCATTTCTAATTCTGAATTATCATTAACTCTACCCAACGTATTAATATCAACTTTATAAATCACTTCCTTAATCATTGCCTTTTGATCGTTAGAAGTGTGTTTAATCGTATATTTTGCTCTTGGTCTTGCAGGCTTGTCATTTAACCAACATAGCATTACTTCTATGTCTTGAGATGCAGCTGGTTTATTATTAGAACGGACTATCATATCCCCTCTGCTAATATCGATATCGTCCTCTAAGGTAATTGAAACTGACATGGGCGCAAATGCTTCACTCAATTCTTGGTCAAATAAATTTATTCCTTTAATTACTGATGTAAATCCAGAAGGCAAAACTGTTACTTCATCACCAACTCTTAAAACCCCACTTGAAATTCGACCCACATACCCTCTATAATCTCTATGCCTATCACTTTGTGGTCTTAAAACTGTTTGCACCGGAAATCTTGCGTCCACCTTATTCACATCACTACTAATGTGCATTGTCTCTAAAGTATGTAACATAGGTGCTCCCTGATACCAGCCCATTTTTTTAGACCTATTTACTACGTTGTCGCCTAATAATGCGCTCATCGGAATAAAGCGAACATCTGTCACTAACATTTTGGAAGAAATTTCTTCAAACTGGGCAACTATATTGTTGAATACCTCTTCGGAATATTCAACTAAGTCCATCTTATTCACACAAACAATTATATGAGGAATTTGTAATAAAGAAGCAATAAAGGCATGCCTTTTGGTTTGTTCAATTACACCGTGCCGCGCATCAATTAAAATCGTTGCCACATTTGCCGTTGAAGCACCTGTAACCATGTTTCTTGTATACTGAATATGTCCTGGCGTATCTGCTATTATGAATTTACGTTTTGGTGTTGTAAAGTATCTATACGCCACGTCAATGGTGATTCCTTGCTCTCGTTCGTCTCTTAACCCATCTGTAAACAAAGCCAAGTCAACACCGTCATGTCCTTTCTTTTTACTCGTGTTTTCAATTGCGGCTAATTGATCTTCAAAAATAGATTTTGAATCGTATAAAAGTCTTCCGATTAAGGTACTTTTCCCATCATCCACACTTCCTGCAGTAGTAAATCTTAATAATTGGTTGTTGTCAAGCATAATGTTTATTCGTTAATTTGGGATTCGTTGATTCGAAACTTGTTTTTATAATTCAACTTATTAATCCTCATTCATCATTTCTTTTTATCTCCCTGTTCTCTTAACTATTTAATGTATCCATTTATCAAACGAATACATTTATCTATAATTTCTCTAATTTCAATTAAAATTGCACTCGATATATAATTACAATCTCCCGCTTCTAATGCATGATCCAATAGTTCCGCCACCGAACCTCTTGCGTTTAATAAAAATCGCACATTGTCTTTGTAATGATACCTTCCCCATCCTTCCGCAATGTTTGCTGTCGCAGATCTCGAAGCCCTTAAAATTTGGCTATATAAATCGTATTTCTCTTCTTTCGGTAATTTAGTTAGAACATTTTCTTTGAAATACTTCTTTAACTCATGGCAAGCCTGCCAACATTTTAACTTTTCAAAGTTTTCTGCCATACCTAATTATTTGTTAAATCAGAACTCCTTATTTTAAATATCAATTTGTGCTCTTTTCTTTCAACCAATTAACCAATCACCAATTCACAATTTAACGTCTTCACAATTCCACAACTCAACACTAGAAGTATCCTTGCCGCTTTCTATCTTCCATTGCAGATTCAGAACGCTTATCATCACTTCTATTTCCACGTTCAGTTTGTCTCATCCCGGCTACCTCATCAGCAATTTTTTGCAAAGTATCTGCTTCAGATTCATCTCCACCTGTAATGGTGATATCTCCTAAGGTTCTAAATCGAATTTTCTTTGTTACAACTTCTTCATGTTCCTCTAACTTTAAAAATTCAGAATTCGGAATCCAGGTACCTTGCCTTCTAACAACCTCTCTTTCATGAGCAAAATAAAGCGATGGAATTGCAATATTTTCTCTTTTTATATAATTCCAAACATCCATTTCTGTCCAATTACTTATTGGAAAAGCCCTAAAGTGCTCTCCTTCGAAATGCTGTCCATTAAACAAATTCCACAATTCTGGTCTTTGATTTTTAGGATCCCACTGTCCAAAATCATCTCTATGTGAGAAGAAACGCTCCTTTGCTCGTGCTTTTTCCTCATCACGTCTTCCTCCTCCAATTGCACAATCTACTCGATTTGTTTCAATAGCATCTAATAGTGTTGTTATTTGCAATGCATTTCTGGTAGCGTTTTTGCCTTTTTCTTCGGCAACTCTTCCTTCATCTATTGATTCTTGAACCGAACCAACGATTAAATCAACACCCAATTCTTTGATGATATCGTCTCTAAACTGAATAGTTTCTGGAAAATTATGCCCAGTATCTACATGCATTAGTGGAAATGGGATTTTAGCAGGATAAAATGCTTTTCTCGCTAAATGAGTAACCAAAATAGAATCTTTTCCTCCTGAAAATAAAATAACCGGATTCTGAAATTGCGCCCAAACTTCGCGCAAAATAAAAATCGCTTCACTTTCTAATTCGTCTAAATAATTTAAATAATACTTACTCATGTTTGAGTTCTAATTTTGGTGATATAAACTTCAGTATTTTTTGTACTGATGTTTCTATCGATTCTAATTCTGTTTTAATTTCAATTTCCGGATTTTCCGGTGCTTCATAAGGTGAGGTAATTCCTGTCATATTTAAAATCTCACCATCCTTTACCATTTTGTATAAGCCTTTTACATCCCTCCTTTTACACTCTTCAATATCTGTGTTTACAAAAACTTCAACAAAGTTTGAAGAACCCACAATACTTTCTACTTTTTTCCTGTCGTTTTTATAAGGTGATACAAAAGATGCTAAAACAACTATACCTGCATCTACCATTAAACCCGCAACTTCTCCCACTCTTCTAATATTTTCGGAACGACATTCCGAACTAAAACTTAGATCTTCATTTAATCCTTTCCTAATACTATCCCCATCTAAAACATATGTGCTAACGCTTCTTTTATACAGTTCAATCTCTAAAGCATTTGCCAAAGTTGACTTTCCCGAACCCGACAGTCCGGTAAACCAGACCACAAAAGAATTGTGCTTATTTAATTTATTTCGTTCCTGTTTTTTAATTGAAAAATTATGAGGGATAATATGTGTCATTCTATTTTTTTTGCGCTTCTTCTCGATTTCAGCCCAAAATTAGATTTATACCATATTCTTTCATGAAAATAATACAAGCCCATTTTTATAACTGATTCCGTTAAAGCAACACCAGTTGCTTTTTCTGCAGCTAAAGGATCTTCTCTAAAGAAAATCAACGCTATTACAAATGTAGTTAAAGATGCTAGAACTCTCCAAGTGATCGTTTTTGCCAAATGTCTTTTTTGCGAAATATCTTTCATTTTAATATGTTTAATCTAAATCTTTGCCAAAAATACAAATCTATTTTTAATAGCCTACTAAATTAGTAGGGTTTTTAAAATAAAAAATAGAAAGCCTAGAATTGAGCCCTATAAGCACTCAATAATTACACTCCTGAGCCCATTGGCAATGAGTGGAATCGAAGTGAAGCATCTTTTGTAATTTCTACCTAAAACATAATCGTTCTTTCAGAACTCCGTACAAATGACAACCTGATGTCACACTGAGCCTGTCGAAGTGCTGTCGAAGATCAATTAATAAAGCATCGTTTGGCTTCGACTCTAAGAAGAAGTGTGAAATGAGATGGTTTTAATAATTTTTGTGATTCCTCGTCGTCCTTTCAGAACTTTGTCGGAATGATAGTTGAACGTCAAACCGAATTTAACATTGAATCAGAGTAGCCAAAGTATTTTAGTTGTACTAATTCCAAATAAGAAGTCTTCGATAGGCTCAGACTGACATTAAGAGGCACTGCTGCCATTCTAAGAAATCACTATTTCTTTTTACAAATAAATGATGGGTTCAATAAGTTTTCCTTATTGTATCTCAAAGGTAAGTTGGTTTTTTGAGAAATAACTTCAACTCCTACTGCGTTACAAATTACTTGTCCAGCTGCAGTATCCCATTCCATTGTAGGTGCAAAACGAGGATAAACATCGGCAGAACCTTCTGCTATCAAGCAAAACTTTAAAGAACTTCCTATAGAAACAACTTCAATTTCGTTTCCTCCAACTCTTATTTCTTCAATAAAATTAAGTGTTTCATTATTCATATGAGATCTACTTCCCACAACCCTTATAATGTCAGATTCAAGTCTATTTAATTTTAACGAGACTGATTTCTCAATAACTTCCTCAATAGTTGAATCATGAGAATTCAGAACTGCTTTTAAAGCCTTTTTCACTTTAACATCTGCGTAATATAAAGTCTTGGTAACTGGAGCATAAATAACTCCTATTATAGGCTGGCCTTTTTCAACCAAAGCGATGTTTACGGTAAATTCACCATTTCGGTTAATAAACTCTTTCGTACCGTCAAGCGGGTCTACTATCCAACAAGAGTCCCAATACTGTCGAATTGAATAACTCGTTTGTTTATTTTCTTCGCTGATAATAGGAATATCAGTTTGAACCAAATAAGAATTTATAATAGCATTTGCTTTTTCATCAGCAATTGTCAATGGAGTATTATCACTTTTGATTTGTACTTCAAAATTCTCAGAATCATAAACCTTCAGAATTTCATTTCCCGCTTCTAGAGCTGCTTTTATTACAACCGTAGTCAATAGATCATAATTCATCCCTAATCACAAGTATTTATTAAGATTTTGCCCTTAACTTTTGATCTTGAGTCTTCAAAAAGTCAAGTAAAACAAACGCTAAAGTTATTATAAAAGTTAGACCAAATAATAGTATAGGTAATTGAATGGTTTTTCTTTGATACCAACGCGTCACTTCATATCCAGATTTTGGAAATTCAGAAACAACCGTAATCACATCCTTCTTTTCCAATTTTTCTAATTCTATTTCGCGCTTTCTCTTTTCAAGTGCATATCTCTTTTCTAACAATACAGATTCGTCAATTAACAGACTGTTTTTTTCCGTATCAGCCAAATACAAATTGGTTCCTGCTCCCGGAATTGGTTGTTTTTGAGATTCAAGAACTCTTATTTTAAAATACTCCTTAGTTAATGAATCTAACTCCTTAGTTTGAATTTCTAAGATTTCGGCCTCTGCCTTCAAATTATCTTGAGTCCTATCACGTAGTTCATTCAAATAGTCATTACTTGTTAAATAGTTCACCAACTTTCTATTCAAGCCTATTGGAATTTCCTTGGTAGCTGATAACATTTCAATTTTATGAATTGGAAAATTATGATACGATAAATCCTCCTTAAACATTTCATAATTGGCTTCTAATCTAGAAACCGAATCCAAACTCATTTTATACTCGGAGAATAGTTTGATTATTTGAGTTTCGTCCAAATCAGGTTCAACGGTAAACTCTCGGATATTTTCGACATCTTCAATTTTTAACTCTAGAAGTCCTGCTAACTCGTCAAAGGCCTTTTCTCCCTCAACTAAATGGTGCAAGTTTTTGATGTTCTCATATATTTGCCTAGAAGAATCGAAATTGGTCTTTACAAACATATCTACCCCATAACTTTTCTCTGAACGCATATCAAGTATTACCCCTGTAATAACACCTAAAACAATAGCTCCGATATACCATTTTAATCCTCTATAAAAATGAACAAGAATTAAAATTAAAAATTGAAATGCTCCTTGAAATATGCTTCCAATAAAGTTGAAGAACTTATTAAACATATTCCCAATCAATTTGAACAATTGGCCTAAATCTACTTCTTCGTTTTGTGGAGTCTCTTTTTCTGACATGGTTGAATTGATTTTAATGTGGCAAAAGTATACTTTTTAAAATATTTGCTCTAACATTTTTTGTGTTATTATATACGTGGGTCTTACCCCTGTAGTTCCTAAACCTCCAGATGCAAGAGTGCTTCCTGTTTCTAATGGATTGTCTGAAGCATAATAGGCATACCTTACTTTCACCTTTCTCTTGATGTTTCTTCGAATCTTAGACGCCGCTTGAATTGCTTTTTGATAATGCGCTCCTTCCATTTCTAATCCAATCACACGCCAAGTAGATTCATGGAAAAATTTAAGAATGTCTTTATTTTGAAGCGAAGTACCTAACACGGAAATCATTGCTCCACTAAATACTTCAACCCCTAAACCTTCGAGGTCCTTCTTTTTTAATCTGTTTTTAAACGGATAATTGTCTGCTGTTCCTTCAAAAATATGAGATGATGGAATCATAATATCTCCTTTTCCTCCTTCTAAAATTCCCGCTTTCCCCATAATAGAAATACTATCTACATCCAAATGATGTATCACTCCTTCAGAACAATAATAGGGTTTCAACAATTCATCCATTGTTTCATATGCTTGCTCACCAAAGGCATAATCCATAACAATTATTACAGGTTTTTCCTCAAGTGAGTTAACTATTGAAAATGGCGTTTCTTCTATTTTTATTTTAGCTGTATCAATAACTTGAACATTTATATTTGTTCCTGATGCATCCGGAATATAAGTCAATCCATTTTTCGCTGCAAAATTCTTCACCTTTTTACGCAAGCCATCATTACTATCTTCGCTCAACGTTTCAAACAATGCATTTGCATCTTCTGAGTTATATTGATCTTTTAATACAATTGGAGCATAAATGGAGTTCATAACACTATGCATGTTTGCACTTATAATATGAATCGGTCTTTCTAATAGCCCTTCTTTATCCAATACCTTTTTTATATCATTTGCCCAAATCTCACCATAAATATGGTGCCCTATTTGTTCTCTTAACAATGGGCTAAAACTAATCTCTCTTTTCTTGTTTTCGGTTACTTCTTTAATTGCTAAATGCCCTAACCAATAAATAATATGTAAGAAACGATGTGGATTTTCTTTCGTTGCTAATGCCTTATAAATTTCCTGAACCTCTTCAAAAGAACGACCTAAAACACTACCCATATGAGCAATGGTAATATCGCATTCTTCGTTGTTCAGTTTTTTATTCGACAACACTATTTCCTCTAACAATTTCCACTCACGAATCAACTTTTTACCTTCTCCAACCAAAACACGATTTTTGATTTTATGAGACTCTATGAATAGAAATGTTAAGTGTGTTAAAATATCGTAGATTTCTGAACGTCCTCTTGTTATCTCAATGTTCATTTGATCCTTATCAATTCGATAACAATTGCGCCTTCTTTTTGGCGGAACGATGGATTTGAAATGGGAATTTGAATACCCTTCATCGGCTGTTAAACTTATATATCTACATTCTTCAATACCAATTGGCAAACGATCCAAAATATAGGTAAGTCCATTTAACTCTATTTTCTCTTCGGCAATAGATCCGTAGATTTCTGGTCTTAAAAGCAATAATGCCTCTCTAAGAGATTCTCCCGAAACCCCCATAGGTTTATAAAAACCACGACTAAATAAGTGGCGCATGGTTATGTATAATTTCTCAATAGCAGCGGAAGATTCTTGCGCCCGAGTTCTTCCTTTTGTTTTTGTGTTTTGCATATAATTTTTACTGAGCAAATATACAAAATCTAGTTTTTACGGAATTTTTACTTTTTTGTAAAACCAACACTTAAAAAAACGCTCCTCCTTTTTAAGGAGGAGTGGATTTACTGAAAGTAAATTCGAGGTGGTTAATTTTTAAAGTTTTCTGCAATATTATCCAAAACAATTTCTAAATTTTCAAAAACTTCCTTATTGTTTAAACCGAACAACTGTGAGTCCTTCAGCTTCTAACTTCTCAGTTCTTTGAGCATCATAATTCTGTTGTGCAAAATCTAAATGAACGGATCCATCCAGTTCTATTATCAACTTTTCAGAAACACAATAAAAATCAACTATAAAATTTAAAATACTATGTTGACGCCTAAATTTTATTCCATTCAATTGCTGCTTTTGCAGAGATTCCCATAAAGTTGCTTCTGCAGATGTAAGATTACTTCGAAAGTCTTTTCTTCTGTCTTTTAAATAATCTCTATTGTGAATTTTCTTTTTCATTTTGAGTATTTCAACCCTTCCTCTTTTAGCACCTTCCGTTACTAAGGGAAGGAATTATTTTGTGCTCGAATTTAAATTCAGAATACATTCTCCTCGATTTCAAGGAGGAGTGCTAAGCGAGGTAGATGTATTCAATTTTGAGATTCCTCATCGTCTTTCAGAACTCTATCGGAATGACAACCGAATGTCAAACTGAGCCTGTCGAAGTTTTATTATTCTAGTTTTCAAAATGTCTTCGACAGGCTCAGATTGACAATTTAGATAAAAGTTGAGCTCTTAAAAATATTACATCGATGAATTCTTGGTTTTTTGTACCTAATCCAGAATTTTGTGATATGCTGAAGCATTATTTAGCAAAGCTGTGGCTTCTTTAATCTCATCATCAAAAAGCATTTTATGCTTATATTCTCCTTCTTTAAAATAAAACCGATTTACAATTCTATTTTCCAAATCCTTTAAAATTCTTGTTTCGTTCTCTGAAATTAATGCTAGTTTTTGTGAATTAATCTTTTCTGATAATTTACTTAATTCATTCTTTGCATCTACATTTTCTTCCATAAATAATTCCTCACTTTTTGCAAAAATAATTTCAGAATCTAACTTGAACTCCTCCGAATTATTCGAAACGTATTCCTGATAATCATTAAAGTCTTGACTCGTTAGTTTAAAGGTTTTCGGCGGCTCTATTTTTCCGTTCTTAAAATAATATCGCGTGGCATAATTAAACGGTATTTCAGATAACAATAATTTTTTACTTGCTTCTGATAATTCATTTTGTTCTACCAATACATCGGGTGTTACACCGCCTCCATCATAAACCGTTCGTCCGTTCGTTGTTTTAAATGTACTTACATCACCGTCCGAAAACTTCGGAATCTCACCCGTTTCTAAATTTCTATTGGTATAATCTAACTCTTGAATACATCTTCCACTAGGAGTGTAATATTTTGAAATTGTCAATTTTAACTGTGTTCCATAAGACAATTTTCTACTTCTCTGTACCAATCCTTTTCCAAATGAACGTTGCCCTACCACAACTGCTCTATCGTAATCTTGTAATGCTCCAGCCAATATTTCTGACGCAGACGCAGACCGCTCATCTATGACTATAGTTACTGGCATTTCTAAATCTAACGGTTCATTTTTGGTTTTAAAAGTGGTGCTCCACTTGTCTAGTTTTGCCCTTGTTGTTACAACGACCCTATCTTTTGGAATAAAGAAATTAACAATATTTACTGCTTCACCTAGTAAACCTCCCGGATTATGGCGCACATCAATAATTAGTTTTTTCATTCCTTGCGCCTTCAAATCCATAAAAGCGTTCTTAACTTCTTGCGACGCCTTTCTGTTGAATTTGATAAACGAAATATATCCCACTTCATCATCAATCATGTCATAAAAAGGAACAGGATTTAATTCTACAGTTTCTCTCTCTAATTCCAATGATTTCAATTCTCCCTGTCTTTCAAATTGAACGTTTATCGTAGAACCTGGTAATCCTTTTAATAAAGACCGAACAAATTGTTCGTCATGTTCTTTTAAGATAACATTGTCAACTTTAACTATTTTATCTCCTGGTATTAATCCTGCATTATGGGCCGGAAAATCTTTATAGACTTCACGAACAATTAAACCTCCATTTCTAAACGCAATTGATGCTCCAATTCCTCCATATTCACCTTCTGCCGCAATCCTGGCGTTTTCTACTCCTTGTTCGTCGTAAAAAGTTGTATACGGATCTA
Source organism: Urechidicola vernalis (assembly GCF_031846385.1). Lineage (NCBI taxonomy): Bacteria > Pseudomonadati > Bacteroidota > Flavobacteriia > Flavobacteriales > Flavobacteriaceae > Urechidicola > Urechidicola vernalis. Next base: position 5,398 of record NZ_JAVRHV010000008.1, on the reverse strand, counting down.
GGTCTTTTAGCGTATTCTCTATTGCTCGATCCATGACCTCAGCAGGATTTATTTCATCGATATAATAAAGGTTTAATTCTTTAAATAAGGTTGTATATATTTCAATCTGCTTTGCAATTTCAAAAAAATCCGATTTATAAGAAAACGAAAATGAAACCGCAATAACTAGAAAAATCCCTGAAAGAATTTTACGTGTATTTTTCATAATGCAAGTATTTAGGCAATAATTGCAACTAAAATACTTAATTATAGGTTATGATAGGCTTGTAAGGCTTGTTTTAACGAATCTTTCCAATAAGGAATATTCATTTTTAACATTTCCTTAATCTTTGTCTTGTCCAAAACACTATACTTAGGTCTTTTTGCAGGTGTTGGATACAATTTTGTTGGAATTCCATTTAGTTGAACTGAGATATTCTCTAATTCAAAAATACTTTTAGCAAAATCAAACCAAGAAATTACACCATCATTGCTGTAATGATAGATCCCATACAAATCGGAATCTGATTTGACAATTTGCAATATAACTTGAGCTAAATCCTTCGCATAAGTGGGTGTTCCTATTTGATCATTTACGACACCTAGTTCTGATCTCTCATTACCCAATCGAATCATGGTTTTCATAAAGTTATTCCCATACTCAGAATACAACCAAGAAGTTCTAATAATGAAGTGTTCTTTCAAAGTTTTCTGAATTACTTGTTCCCCTTCCAATTTCGTAGAACCATAAACACTTGTTGGAGAAGTCAAATTATCCTCTCTATAAGGGGTGTTCTTAGTTCCGTCAAATACAAAATCGGTAGAAACATGAATTAAAATTGCACCCGAATTTTTACATGCACTCGCCAAATTTTGAACGCCCTTTACATTAACTGCAATCGCTGTTTCACTTTCTGATTCAGCCAAATCCACTGCTGTATAAGCTGCACAGTTAATGCAGTAATCTATCTTATTCTTTTGAAAATAACGACTTACCTCAACATTGTTGGTAATATCCAATTCTTTGTAATCAGTAAAAATGAATTTAATTCCGTCTTCATTTAGAATTAAGTCTTTTAAACATTGGCCCAATTGTCCATTTCCACCTGTTACTAATACATTTTTCATAAGGCTGAAAACGATGGAAGGTGCAAGTCTTTATCAGAAATAATTAATTCTCGTTGTGGTAATTCCCAATCAATTCCTAAATCAGGATCATTATACATTATTCCTGATTCAGCGTCTTTATGATAGTAATTATCACATTTATAGAAAAACTCTGCTTCAGCACTTAAAACAACAAATCCGTGTGCAAAACCTCTTGGAATAAACAACTGCTTTTTATTTTCTGAAGATAATTCAATTGAAAAATGCTTACCAAAAGTTTTAGAACCCTCCCTTAAATCAACAACTACATCTAAAACAGTTCCTCTTAATACTTGAACCAATTTAGCTTGAGCGTAGTCATCTCTTTGAAAATGCAGCCCTCTTAATGTTCCTTTTCTTGAAAGTGACTGATTATCTTGAACAAAATTCACTTTTAAACCTGTTAGGTCTTCAAATTTCTTTTGATGAAAACTTTCATAAAAATAACCTCTTTCATCACCAATAATTGTTGGCTCAATTATAAAGCACTCTGATAAACTTGTTTTAGTTACTTTCATTTTAACTATTCAAAATACTTAATAAGTGTTTTCCATAACCACTTTTTAATAGCGGATTAATTAGTTTCTCAAATTGAGATTTGGAAATATAATTCATTTTATATGCAACTTCTTCAATGGCTCCAATCTTTAATCCCTGTCTTTCTTCAATAACCTGAACAAATTGAGATGCTTGCATTAGAGAATTAAAAGTACCGGTATCTAGCCAGGCAGTTCCTTTGTCTAAAATGCTCACCTTTAGTTTTCCGCTTTTTAAATACTCCTTATTTACATCCGTAATTTCTAATTCTCCTCGTTCACTTGGTTTTATTCCTTCCGCTATCGAAATAACATCATTGTCATAAAAATAAATTCCTGGAACCGCATAATTCGATTTTGGCTTCTTTGGCTTCTCTTCTATAGATTTCGCTTGTCCTTTTGCATCAAACTCTACAACACCATAACGCTCAGGATCGTTTACGTGATACCCATAAATTATTCCTCCATTCGGATTGTTATTGGATTGTAACAACGTTGCCAATCCCGAGCCATAAAAGATATTATCTCCTAGAATGAGTGCTACTTTATCTTCTCCAATAAATTCCTTTCCAATAATAAATGCTTCTGCTAATCCATTAGGGTTTTCTTGAACTGCATACTCAAACCTACAACCATATTTTTTTCCATCTCCCAATAATTTTTGGAACAATGGTAAATCATGAGGTGTTGAAATAATTAGAATTTCATTAATACCGGCCCACATTAAAGTAGACAATGGATAATAAATCAATGGTTTGTCATAAACAGGCATCAATTGCTTACTCATTGCTAATGTAATCGGATGGAGTCTTGTTCCTGAACCTCCGGCTAATATAATTCCTTTCATTATTTTGAATATTTATTTAAATACCACTCAATCGTTTTACGAATTCCAGATTCAAAATTTTCATCTGCTTTCCATCCTAATTCATTTTCAATTTTACTCGCATCAATGGCATATCTATAATCATGACCAGGTCTATCAGTAACAAACGACTTTAAATCAATGTATGAACTTCCATTTTCACGAGGGCTTACCTCATCCAAAATGACACAAATCGCATCAACAATATACATATTTGTACTTTCATTTTTACCCCCAATATTATAGGTTTCTGAAGTTTTTCCGGTTTTAAAGGCTAAATCAATTCCTTTACAGTGATCTAGCACATATAACCAATCTCTAACATTCATACCATCTCCATAAATTGGAATATTTTCTTCCGCTAGACACTTTCTAATAATGGTCGGAATCAATTTTTCATCATGTTGTTTCGGTCCATAATTATTAGAACAATTGGTCGTAACCACATTCATGCCATAAGTATGATAATAACTTCGCACCACAAAATCGGAAGATGCTTTTGAAGCACTGTAAGGGCTGTTTGGGGCATAAGGAGTCTCTTCTGTAAAGAGTCCTGTTTCTCCTAATGTTCCGTAAACCTCATCAGTAGATACGTGATGAAAACGACAATCTTTATATTCTTCTTTATATTTATGAGGAGCTTCCATCCAAAAGTTCTTAGCGATATCGATTAAATTAAATGTTCCAAAAACATTAGTCTTAATAAAGGCATCGGGGTTTTTAATGGAATTATCTACATGAGATTCTGCTGCAAAATTTATAACCCCTCGAATATCATACCTCTGAAATAAATCTTCAACCAATTCTCTATCACAAATATCACCTTTAACAAAAACATAATTCGAATTAGATTCTATCTCTCTCAAATTTTCCAAATCTCCCGCGTAAGTTAACTTATCAAGATTAACGACTCGAATATTTTTATTATTTTCCAGAAAAAATGGTATAAAATTAGAGCCAATAAAACCGGCTCCTCCTGTAATTAAAATTGATGTCATTTCATCACTATTCATCTGCTTCTAATCTGTCTTTAAGTTTTTGTAATCCTGTGGATAATTTATCATCTAAATCTTGTTGATTACATTCCTTTTTATCTGTGAACAAAATCATTAAAATGTATTCTCCAGATAATCCATGATACAAAGTCTCTTTATTCTTTCTATAAGACTCTCTCAACAATCGTTTCATTCGAATTCTATCCACCGCTAATTTAAAATTTCGCTTTGGTACTGAGAAAGCAATCTTTGGAGGAATTTCTACATCGCTCAACTTCAAATACTTTATCCGAATTGGAAATTGTTTAATCGAGTTTCCTTTTTCAAATAATAACGCAATTTGTTTTCTACTCTTAAGTTTTTCCTCTTTTGAAAACGTATTTCTCATTAGAGCAAATATAAATAATATTAGCGATTGAAAAACGTATGAAGTAAAATGCGGATATAGACAGCAGTTAGCAGTGTCTTTAATGAAACCTTAATTAGTAATGCTTTTTTTAAATTAAATTTATTTAAAGTTGAGCTAATTTGTACATTTGACAAAATTAAACTTAAACAGAATGAGTCAAGATCTATTTCAGGCGCCAGATTATTACAATTTAGATGATTTATTAACCGATGAGCACAAAATGGTTCGTGATGCTGCTCGCGATTGGGTAAAACGTGAAATTTCTCCGATTATCGAAGATGCTGCGCAAAATGCAAAATTTCCGAAGCATATTTTAAATGGATTGGCAGAAATTGGAGCGTTTGGACCCTATATTCCTGAAGAATATGGTGGTGCAGGATTAGATCAAATTTCTTATGGTTTAATTATGCAAGAATTAGAACGAGGAGACTCAGGTATTAGATCTACCGCTTCTGTTCAATCATCTTTGGTGATGTATCCTATTTTTAAATATGGGACTGAAGATCAAAAACAAAAGTACTTACCTAAATTAGCAAGTGGTGAATTTATTGGTTGTTTCGGGTTAACTGAACCTAATCATGGATCTAATCCTGGAGGGATGGAAACCAAATACAAAGACATGGGAGATCACTATTTGTTGAATGGAGCAAAACTTTGGATTTCGAATTCTCCCTTTGCAGACATTGCCGTAGTTTGGGCTAAAAATGAAGAAGGAAGAATACATGGATTAATTGTGGAGCGTGGAATGGAAGGATTCTCAACGCCAGAAACACATAATAAATGGTCCTTAAGAACATCAGCAACCGGTGAATTAATCTTTGAAGATGTTAAGGTCCCTAAAGAAAACTTATTACCAAATAAAACCGGATTAGGTGCTCCGTTAGGATGTCTTGATTCTGCTAGATTTGGAATCGCTTGGGGTGCTATTGGTGCTGCAATGGACTGTTACGATACTGCCCTTAGATATGCCAAGGAAAGAACGCAATTCGGCAAACCTATAGCCGCTTTTCAACTACAACAAAAAAAATTAGCTGAAATGATTACGGAAATAACAAAAGCGCAATTGTTAACATGGCGTTTAGGCGTTCTTAGAGATGAAGGCAACGCAACCTCTGCTCAAATTTCTATGGCCAAAAGGAATAACGTTGATATGGCCTTAAACATTGCTAGAGAAGCGAGGCAAGTATTAGGCGCCATGGGTATTACAGGAGAATATTCCATTATGCGGCATATGATGAATCTTGAAAGTGTAATTACCTATGAAGGTACACACGATATTCACTTATTAATTACTGGTTTGGATATTACTGGCGAGAGCGCATTCAAATAAACTTTATCATAAATAAAAAGAGTCGCTAAATAAGCGACTCTTTTTTATTTAAGAATTACCTTTTTAGAAATCAGTCCTTGTTCGGTTTCAAGGTTAACAATATAAACTCCCGTACTTAGATTTCTAGTTGACAGTCTG
>NZ_JAVRHV010000007.1:0-171551 GCF_031846385.1 Urechidicola vernalis | reverse complement strand
TCGTTTAGCAGGTCTGTTGTAAACAATTAAAAAGACTATCGATGAAAAAAGAAAATTTCATTTTAAAAATTTACTCAATAACATTGACCTTGATTTTAGGATTTATTTTTTTGACTAGTTTCAAATCTATCAATTCAAACCAAAAATTTGACGAAATTACCGTTGAACGCATTAATATAATTGAACCCGACGGTAAACTAAAGATGGTAATAAGTAATCAGGTCCGTCAACATCCTGGAATGCATAATGGCGAAACTCTAGACCCGAGAGAAAGACCACCGGGAATTATTTTTTTTAATGAGGAGCAAGATGAAATTGGAGGGTTAGCTTTTTATGGAAATAAAGAAAGTGGAGGAAACAATCTTTTCTTATCTGTCGATCAATACAAAAATGATCAGGTAATGCAATTGAAGCAATCTTCAAATAATAATGGAGATAATCAATATGGCTTACAACTATGGGAAAGGGATAAAAAGTTAACGCCAGATGTATTGCAAAAAACTTTGGATTCTCTGGACAAGGTTGGGTATCGCTATCAACAGAAAATGGATTATTTGAGAGAAATGAATGATGGAAATCCAATAAATGAGCCCAGATTGTTTATCGGAAAAAAATATAATAGAGAAACAGGATTATTCATTCAAGATAAATCTGGAATTGACCGACTGCGTCTTTATATAGATTCTAATGATTCTCCAAAAATTGAAGTATTGGATGAAAAAGGGAATATAATAAATAACATTTTAGAAAAATAACCTGTTTACAACAATGGCTATAATTCATTGTTACATTTAAACAAAAATTAATAAATTTAACGAACCAATCGGCTGATTTCTACAGCGGAAAAGTCTCCGACATTTTCCACAACCAAATCATAGCCTAACCGTTAGCCTTCATTAGAAAGAAAAAAATATGAATCAAAATAAAATCAAAAAACCACTTCTTGCGCTATTGGTAATTTTAACCACGATGCTATCTGTAAACTGTTTAGAAGCACAGCAGAAGAAAAAAATCACACCAGAAGAATATGGGAAATGGGAAATATTGAGAAACACTTCGATCTCGAAGGATGGCAATTGGTCAAGCTATCAAGTAGACCAGATAAATAAAGACAAAATGACTTTTCTCTATAATATTAAAAAGCAGACTACAAATTCCTACCCCAACTCGGCAAAAGCAAAGTTTTCTAAAACTGGTAAGTGGTTCGTCTACGAAAAAGTTCTGAGTGGTAGAGAACAAAAGGCTAAAGATAAAGAGGATAAAAAAGATAAGAAGCAAAAGACTAAGGTCAACGACAAAGTTTTGATCAATTTGACGAACGCTGACACCTTGCTTCTGTCGGGTGTTCTAAACTACAGCTTCAGTGAGAAAGATTCTTATCTCGCAATGCTTAGGGAAAATGAGGGGGCCAAAACACTTTTAATACGAGACCTTAAAACTCAATCTCAAATGAGTTTTGGAAATATAAAATCCTTTGAATGGCAACAGAAAGGAGAGCTATTAGCGATGATTATGCAAACCAAAGATTCAACAGCGAACGGCATTCAATTATATGATCCGAATCAAGGAATCTTAAAAGTATTGGATCAGTCAGCACAGATCTACTCTAAACTACAATGGGGTAAAAAATCAGATTATTTATTTGCCATAAAATCGATAAAACAAGAGCGATCGGAAGAGGTTTCCTACCAATTACTTCATTGGAAAGACTTTTCAACATTGAGTCCTAAATTCTCAAGCTTTAATCCCAATGAAACAGAATCATTTCCTGAGGCCACAAGAATCTTATCCAATAATATTAGGGTTTCAGAGGACGGAAATAGCGTATTCTTTAAAACATATTCCTGGATACAGACCGAAAAAAAGGAGGAAACAAAAAAGAAAGAGAAAGATAAAAAAAGTAAAAAAGACGTTGATGAATATGAAGCTCCTGATGTAGAGATTTGGCATAGCAAGGATGAATTGATGATTACTCAGCAAAAGAAAAGTGCAAATAAAGACTCGGAGGAACCAATCCAATATGTATGGCATGTTGATAAAAACAACAGTCTGGCTCTTAGCAATGAACTAGTTGAAAGTATTCGTTTGCAGGTTAATAATAAAATGATGATCGGTTTTGATCAGTCTCCTTATTCATTCGATGCTATGTTTGGCAGGCCTAGCTACAACATTTATATTGTCAATATTGAAAATGGTGAAAAGAAAAAGGTTTTAACTAACATTAATAGAACTTCACGAATAAGTCCCGATGGCAAATATTTCATTTTTATAAAAGATAACAATTTACATCTTTATGATATTGAAAAACGATCATCCGCTAATATTACATCTAATTTAGAGGGCACGTTTATTCAAGGTGATTCCTACGATTATCCAGTAGATCAAAAACCTCCCTACGAAGGTGGATTGTCCGCATGGAGTGAAGATGGTAGCTCATTTCTGATCAATTCTGAATTTGATGTTTGGCAAGGATTTGTTAATGGCGATCCTTCAAAACGTATTACTTCAGGAAAAGAAGATGAAATTATTTGTAGACATCGGTTTGTCTATGATGAAGATGAATTTTTTGATCTGGAGAAAGAACAGTTCTTTTCACTGAGAGGAAAAAAATCTAAAAAATCTGGATTCGCTAAAGGCATTATTGGAAAAAAACTAAAAACACTTATCTATGATGATGTCAGTATTTATCAATTAGATCAACCTTATCAAGAACTAAATTTATTAACCTATAAATCACAGTCTTATGACCAATCTCCAAATCTAAATATTACCAATTCGAATTTTTCAAATTCGATGGCAGTTTCAAATACGAATTCTTTTCAGGATGAATATGCTTGGGGTGAAGCTGAATTAGTAACATTTAATAATGCTAAAAATAAGAACGCTCAAGGAATTCTCTACTATCCAGCAAATTATCAAAAGGGTAAGAAATATCCTATGATCACTTACGTTTATGAAAAGCTTTCAGATAGGTATCATAGATACACTATACCTTCTAAGACTAACTACTATAATACTACTGTCTGGCAACAAGAGGGGTATTTTGTATTGAAGCCAGATATAGAATTCATACCTGGAGACCCAGGGATTTCATCTACAAAAACATTAGAGAACGCAGTTGCGGCGGTAATAGCAAAAGGTGATGTTGATCCTTCAAGGGTTGGTCTAATAGGGCATTCATGGGGCGGTTATCAAGCAGGTTTTGTTCCTACTCAAACAGACATTTTTGCAGCAAGTGTAGCTGGTGCTGGCTTAACGGATTTTATTTCTATGTACTTGGCAATCACACCGGCATTTGGAGGATCCCCTGAAAATAATCATTTTGAAATCTCTCAAGAACGTATGATAAGCCCACCCTGGAAATCACCAGATAATTACATTCGAAATTCATCTGTAATGAATGTTGAAACTTTGAACACACCAATTCTTTTTGAAGTTGGTGACAATGACATGAATGTAAATTGGAGACAAGGAATCGAGTATTACAATGCAGCCCGAAGAGCGGGAAAACAATTTGTAATGCTTGTTTATGCAAAAGAAGGACATGGTGTGAGAGAGGACAAGAATGCATCTGATTATCAACAGAAAATTCTAAAGTGGTTCGGACATTACTTAAAAGGTGAAGAAGCCCAAGATTGGATACTGAATGGAATTCCCTATAGCGAACAAAAACGTAGATTAAAAGAGAAATAACGAAAGGCTAACAATGTATAAAATTAATAGCAATCTAATCGCTAAAACGAAAGTAAGTAAATATAAAAAAGGTCTGTTCTTAACTGAAAAATTAGTGTATAAAAACCCGCTACTATTCTTATACGTAAACGTTGTGACACATTCAACTAGCGTTGAACTTTTGTTGCTACGTGCTTTGCGCTCCCAATAATCAGAATTTGACAAATAACGATAATTACATTATTTATTTGATGAACTATTATCGAACTTTATTAGGAAGTCCAATACTTCAATAATAGTTGTTCAAATTCTTTATATTTACTCTTAAAACACAGAACTCCGTTTAGCAGGTCTGTTAGCTGTAATTATACAACGTAACTAAAAAGTGAGACCAGAAGCTTATTAAAAAACGGGGCGAATTCCGAAAAGCCATATGAGTAGGAAAAACTAAATAAAATAAAATGGAAAATTTAATAAATTTATCACAAATTATTGTTGCAATATCTGTTGTATATGTTTGGACTTTTAGGTTTCATAATGTCTTAAAAGAAGATGGAATTCCAATTCGTTTGGAAGTGAATGAAAATATTGCAATTGACCCAAATGATGATAAGAATCCAAAAACTGAAATTGAAATATTTAGCAGGTGGTAGAAACAAAAAAAGCAGCTCAGGATGCATGGTTATCTACTACGGAAAGTATTAACCAATTTCGTAAACAAGTAGAGCAAATAAAACCAGACTCATCAAATTATGAAGTTAAAACTTTTGATAAAACCATCCAATTAAAAGACAGGCCAGTAGATATTCGAATATATAATTCAGATGTAAATACCCTAAAACCTGGATTAATTTATGTTCATGGAGCTTGCTGGGTTGCAGGAAGCCTTAATAGTCATGATGAAATTTGTAGATACCTAAGCAAAAAAGCAGATGTAGTTGTAATAGCAATTGATTACAGATTAGCACCTGAAAATAAATATCCATCATCTCATAACGATGTCTATGAAGCATCGGACTGGATATTCAAACATGCCGAAGAACTCGGTATTAATAAGAATAATTTTGCAATATCGGGTGAAAGTGCTGGTGCCTATTTTGCAGCATCAACTGCTTTAAGAGCAATCGATACAGGAAATAGTCCTGACTTTCAGTTCCAACTTCTTGTTTATGCTGCTCTTGATGGTGGTGGTTCATCATGGACTGAATGCAAGGATTTATACTTCACAAGCCAAGACGAAGTTAGAAGTAGATATGGTTCACCTCTCTGGTCGGATAATCTAAAAGGGTTACCGCTGACTTATAATATTTATGGAGAAAATGAAATATCAAGAGCAGAAGAAGAATTATATATTAGAAAATTAAAAGAACATAAAGTTGAGGTAAAAAGTTATATGTGTCAGGACACAGGACATGACGTAATAAACTGGGGGTCCGTAAAATTAGAAACAGAAGCACACTTGAAAGCTATCGACTTTATAAAAGAAGGATTTAAAATAGATTAAAAACTGTGCCTAACAATGGCTATAAGTAATTGCTTGTTCTCACCTACTTCGGAAAATCCGCGCGGATTTTCAGTTTGGTGTGTACTTGCAAAATTAAGTGCTAACCCTCGCAACAACTCATACACAAACCGTTCTATACCATTCCATGCTCTCTAATTCTTTTCCAATTTTTTTCTATCTTCGTGTATAGCTTAAAAATCTCATATGTCTAAAAATCGCCAGTATTCCTCATCGGAACGCAAGCTTGCGGCCATCATGTTTACCGATATTGTTGGTTATACGGCTTTGATGAATAAAGACGAGAACGCTGCTTTTAAGCTTCTTCAACAGAATAAGTTGTTACATAAATCTTCAATAAAGGAGTACAATGGAAGGTGGTTGAAAGAAATGGGGGATGGTGTTTTATTGAGCTTTGATACTGTTTCAGATGCAGTCAATTGTGCCATCAATATTCAGAAATCTTGCGATATGTTGGAAAACATTTCTTTGAGGATTGGAATTCATCAAGGAGAGGTTGTATTTGAAAATAACGATGTTTTAGGTGATGGCGTAAATATTGCTTCAAGGATCGAGGCGCTGGCACCATCGGGTGGAATTTATGTTTCGGAATCTATCTCAAGAAACATCCATAATAAAGGTATTGAAACCCGGTATATCAAGGAGCAGATATTAAAAAACATAGAATATCCTGTTCGGATTTATGAGGTAATCATTGATCAAAAAAGGGAGGCGAAAAAGGGACAGAAAACTGGTCAAAATACTCAAGATAGATCTATTGCCGTTCTCCCGTTTGTAAACATAAGTTCGGATCCAGAGCAGGAATATTTTTGCGATGGTTTAACTGAGGAATTACTCAACATATTAGCTCAAGCGGAAGATTTAAATGTGGTTTCGAGAACTTCGACTTTCGCCTTAAAAGAGAAGGATTTGGATATCTCAGATATCGCACAAAAGCTGAGAGTAGGTCATATTCTTGAAGGTAGTATTCGAAAGGCGGGTTCTAAAATTCGTGTTACATCACAGTTGATCGATGCAGCAAATGGTTATCATTTATGGTCGGAGAAATTCGACAGGCGAATAGATGATATCTTTACCATACAGGATGAGATTGCTCATGCTATTGCCGAACGATTAAACCTGACTCTTAACATTAGTGGTAAGGACAAAAAATTACCTTCTACACAAAACATACAGGCATATGATGCTTATCTACGAGGTCGTTTCTTAATTCATCGTTTGGATGCTTCTGTAAAAGAGGCGCTAACACATTTTCAAACTGCCATTAAACTCGACCCCAAGTTTGCATATGCACATGCAGGAATTGGAACAACATATCAGACACTTGGTGATCTGGGATTTGTCGACCCAATTAAAGTATCACACGAGGGTAACGCTGCATTAGATGAAGCGCTTAGCCTCAATCCAAATCTGGCTGATGCACATGTTACAAAGGGATGGATTAGTATGTTTTATGATTGGGATATTGAAAAAGCACAAAAGCATTTCTTACAGGCCTTGAAATTGGATTCTAACTCTGACCTTGCCCATATCAGGTATTCTGCTTTCCTCTCTTGGATGATTTATGATCATGATAATGCAATTAATGAAGCACGACGAGCAATTGAACTCAATCCAAATGAAAACTTCAATCATAACTTCCTGGGGGTTGCATTCTGGGTAGCAAGAAGATATAAAGAATCCATCGAGCAACTTCGTCATTCAGTTACCCTTGATCCAAATTCTTTTCATAATCACTATCATCTGGGCATGGCACTTAAACTAAGCAATCGTTATGAAGATGCTCTGAAAGAACACAGAAATGCATTGGACATTTCGGAGCTGCATCCATGGTCTTTGGCTGAGCTGGGGATGTGTTTTGCATTGTTGGAACAAGACCAAAAAGCTCAAATATGTTTCAATCAGTTAGTAGAATTATCAAACAAAGTCCCCTGTTCGGTTCATCTGGCATTTTTGAGTGCTACAATGAATAAAATTGATCTGGCTTTTGAGTTTTTAGAAAGTGCTTATCAATCTAGGGAACCTTGGTCAGCCCTTATTCATATGCATCCCAATTGCGATCCATTGCGATCGGACCCTAGGTTTGAAGACTTGGTGAAACGCATAGGAATTTTACCGCCTGACATGAAAAAGGAATGACAATATTGGGACGGTATAGAACAAAAGATAAATTGCATTGAAACACATTTTATCAAATACCGTGCTTCATTATAATAACCATTAACCAATGATAAAATTCTTTAGAAAAATTAGACAAAAATTACTTTCAGAAGGTAAAACTGGAAAATATCTGAAATATGCAATTGGAGAAATTATACTTGTTGTCGTTGGAATATTGATTGCGCTCCAAATCAATACTTGGAACGAAGAAAAAAAAGAACGAGTTCAAGAACAAAAATATTTAAACGAAATAAAAGAAAATTTAGAAAGCGACCTTTTACAAATAGAGAATATCCGAAATACGTATCAATATATTTCAACAAAAGGTGACTCAATTCTTGTTTTTATAAAAGATGCAAAACCTAAAACAACCAACTATAATAAACTTTGGGAAAATATTATAGAATTTACCTACGTGCCTTCATTTCAATCACAGAAAAATGGATATAATAACTTAATTTCAGCTGGTAATATAAATCAAATAAAAAATCAAAAGTTGTTAAGGGAAATATCTACCCATTACAGTAATGTTGAACACTATAATGAGCTAGTGAGACAAACAATTTATGAATCTAGCCAATGGGATATTCATCCTCCTATTAAGGATTTAATGGGAAAAAAGGAGTTTTTGGCTGATTTAGGTTATGACTTTCAAACAACATCAATTTCAGAAGATGATTTATCAAAAAATGAGAAACTAATTAGTGGCCTTATTTATAGAAAGCAATGGATGGAAGTTGGTTTAAGGGTTACAAAATTATGGAGTGATAGCACAAATAATTTGATTAATATAATTACCAATGAAATTAATAAGAAGAAATAACGAAAGCACAACAAAGTATAAAATAAATGCAAAGGACTAATTTTATACAAACCCGTTGTGACACATTCAACTAGCGTTGAACTTTTGTTGCTACGTGCTTTGCACTCCCACCCCAATTTGAAAAACGTCACTGGCCAGTCATAAAATAATAACACATTTAAACTACATTTTAACACCGAAAACAATGCAGTGCCACCCTTAACCACCCCTGACCACCCCCCAATTTGAAAAACATCACTGGCCAGTCATAAAATAGTAATACATATAAACTACATTTTAACACCGAAAACAATACAGTGCCACCCTTAGCACCCAAACATAAAAAACACACAATATGGTAGTGTTTTGCAACTCCTTAAAGTGACCGAAAAGTGTTTTATCTAAAAAAAATGAGTGCTAAAATTGTGGTATTGAAATATAAAAAAATGTGCTTACAACATGCTTTTCGCATAATTAATTAGCCTAAAACCTATTGTTATAACGCTATTCCGAAGACTGTTGCAAGTAAAAACTCTTCTGCCTCACTTTCGGTAATCAAAATACTTTTCGGCTTTTTAGAATTTCCTTTGTTCTTAATTTCTGATTTTTTTGTAGTTGCAACTAGATATTCTACAATCTTATTGTTTGCTATTTGATTGGTTTCAATTGTTTTTAATTGATCCAACAAAATTGGCAATTGCAATTCTATATTTGAAGTTGGTTGCAATTGCATTGCAACTCCTTTTTTTCTAAATGCACCCTCTAAACTCAACAAATGCTGTTCATACAATTTGTATTGCAACTCAAATGACTTCATCATTGCAATGCTATTATCATCTAATTGATTTAGTCTTGATTCGTCATTTAACCAAACACATATAAAAGTTATGGCTCTAACTTGATTGTAATACTTCTCGAAAATGAAATCAAAACTTGTTGAAGTTAATTTCTCTTTCCTCTCAATTAACTTCAACACATTTTTTTCTAGTAATGAAATTTTTACATATTCATTGAATTGCAATTCATTCTTAGCAAACATTAATGGACCTTTTTTCCAATCCATTAGTATTACTTGATCCAAGTAGTTTTGAAACACATCAGCATTTGACTCCTCAATTGCATTCCCTATTATTTCATTATCTGGAATATAAAACAAGAAGTTATCTGTGAGATTCACAAATAGTTTTTTACAAAAATTTTCTAGCGATTGCTTTCCCATAAATTATGACTCCAACATTTCAGAATAATCCTTTGGTAATTCTGCATCTATATCTCTTAAATATTTCTCTAAAGCCGACATAGAAGTATGACCTGTTATTAGCATCAACCTAGACTTTGCCTCAAACGGAGCGTATTTTTTTCTAAATTCTCTATACACCTTCACCGTATAGGTATGTCTAAAACTATACATTGTATAATCTGCTCCTAACTTAAACGGAATCTTTACAATTGCTCTAAAACGATTGGTAAAATGCTCTCTTCTACTTTCTACCTCTGCATCCCAATCTCCTCCGATTGTATTAGGTGTAAATAGCAATGCATCCTTATCTAATTTTGATAAATCTGGTAACTCATCCCACAATAATTGAGGAATTAATTTTGTTTTATAATCGCTGTTCTTAGCCTTAAACTTTACTGTCCTATTTACAACATCAATATCACCAACTCTTACTCTACAAACTTCAACTGGACGCATAAATCCATATGCTACAAATTTTATAAAAAATAGTAGAATCGGATCTTCCTTTTCTAAGTTTGAAAATATTTCGTTTTTCTTCTTTTCAGTATAGGGTTTATGACGTTTTGGTTTGGTTTTTAATACTGGAATCTTTTTAAAGACATTTTCAGTTATTATTTCATTGTCCTCTAACACTTGCAACACACTTCCCAATTCTGTCCTAAAATTATTTCTGTTCCTTGGACTGGATTTTATCAAAACACTATTTAAGAAATTTGTCATTAACTTCTTATCCAATGCATCTACAGTTACAAGCGTTGGATGATTTTCATTCAACCATTTCAAGAATAGTTTTGCTTTATTCTCGTAACTACGTTTTGTAGTTGGGTTCACTAACTTTTCTTTTAATTGCAACCCAAACTCCAATGCTTCCTTAATTGCCATTATAGGCTCTTGCTCAATTACAATTGCAACTTCTTTTTTCGGTTGTATCTCTACTTTTTTAGGAACTTGAGGTGTTTGGTTTGACTGATTGTATAAAGAGGAATTATCCGCATAAGGATTGTATCCTTTTTTGAGCAATTGCAACAACTTTTTACGATAGACTGTTAAAACAGTTAAACGTTCTTCTTTGGTTTTAAATTTATTTGCTTTTCCATAGATGTTTTTCACCCTTTGGAGTTTTCCAGTAGTTGGATTTCGATAAGAAAAATAAACATACCATCGTTTTGAAAGATCACCGTTGGCATTATAGATTTTTGGCGGGGAATAATTTTTCTTTTCTAGCAAATCGTGTTCTAAAACGTGTTCATTTTGAAAATCAAAGATAAGTAATTCGGATAATGTAGGCATAAAAAAAACGGTTTAGATCAATCTAAACCGTTTAGTTACTTGCTTTTGAGCATTTGTAGCGGGAACTGGACTCGAACCAGTGACCTTCGGGTTATGAGCCCGACGAGCTACCTACTGCTCTATCCCGCGATTTGGACTGCAAAGATACAACTATTTATTAATTGTGAAAGACTTTTTAGCATTAAAATGTACCTTTGTACTCAAATCATTGTAAATGACACATAAAGCAGGCTTTGTAAATATTATTGGAAATCCAAACGTTGGAAAATCGACCTTGATGAACGCTTTAGTTGGGGAGCGATTGTCTATAATCACTTCTAAAGCACAGACAACACGTCATCGTATTTTAGGAATCGTAAATGGTGACGATTTTCAAATATTATTCTCGGATACACCAGGAATTATAAAGCCGGCCTATGAACTGCAAGCCTCGATGATGGATTTTGTAAAATCGGCTTTTGAAGATGCAGATGTGTTAATTTACATGGTGGAGCTAGGAGAAAAGGAATTAAAAGATGAGCAGTTTTTTAATAAAATAAAGAATTCAAAAATTCCTGTTTTACTGCTAATTAATAAAATTGATACTGCAAAGGATCAAACTGTGGTTGAAGAAAAATTAGCCTATTGGCAAGAGAAAGTTCCAAACGCGGAGGTGTTTTTAATTTCTGCCCTCGAAAAATTCAATGTAGAAGGTGTATTTAATGCAATCCTTGACAAATTACCTCCTTCTCCAGCATTTTACCCAAAAGATCAATTAACTGATAAGCCAGAACGCTTTTTTGTAAATGAAGCTATCCGAGAGAAAATCTTAATGCATTACAAAAAAGAAATTCCTTATGCGGTAGAAATTGAAACGGAAGAATTTATTGAAGATGAAAAAATCATTAAAATCCGTTCAATTATAATGGTAGAACGTCAGACTCAAAAAGGAATTATTATTGGGCACAAAGGTGCTGCACTAAAGCGCGTAGGGTCTGAGGCTCGAAAAGATTTGCAAAAATTCTTCCAAAAGAAAATTCACTTAGAATTGTATGTGAAGGTTAATAAGGATTGGCGATCTAACAAAAACCAATTACGAAGATTCGGTTATAAAGAATAGAGATTAACGTCTTCGTCCACTCGAATACGTCATCGCTTCTCCTTTCCCAAATCCGTAGCTTAAGCCCAGTGACACAAATGTACCTCTCTGCCCTTTAGTATAAATATAGTATTCAGGCTGACTTACAACACTTTCTCTAACTCTAGAATTAAATACATCTCGCACGCTGGCATTGATAACCAATTTTCCTTTGGCTACTTTTTTACGAATCCCTAAATCTGCAAATGCATTTTGCGATACTTCGCCTTGCACTGTTTTATAAGACGATTGAAAATTTCCCGTCATTTCAAACTCAAAATCTGCAGGTAATTTAAATTTACCCGTCATACGCGATGTAAAACGCTCTCCTGTAAAATCGAAGTTTTGATTTTCAAACTCTCCTTCTCTATCAAAATAACTGAAGTTAAAATCACCCATTAGAGAGAACCATTCTAATGCGCTGTATTTAAAATTAACCTCAACTCCTGTAGTTCCATTAGTTCCAATATTTTCAGGCCTTGTTACACTTACATTATCTTCGAAATAGGTGACACGCTCTACAACATCAGTGGTATATCTATAATAAACTCCAGCATTAAAAGATGCTTTTGGAATTATGAATATACTGGTCACTTCAAAAGAATCGGTATATTCTGGTCTTAAATTTGGGTTTCCAACTCTTATATTATAATCATTTCTGATATTAAAAAACGGGTTCAAATCCCACAAACGTGGTCTAAAGATTCGAGTTGAATACCCCCCTTGTAAAGAGATTTCATCATTAAACTTATATGATACATGTCCACTTGGAAAGAAGTCAGTATAATTCTGTTCATTTGCTTCTCCAGTGTTCGTTAATAGCGTGTTTAAATTGGTGTCTTCCATTCGCAATCCTACTTTTACTCCCCATGCTTCTCCTTGGTAAGATCCTGTTCCGTAGACACCTAATACTTTTTGATCGTACTCAAAATTATTCGTTAAGTTAGGATCCGTTACCCATTCATCATCAATAAAATTTCGGACAGTAAAATCGTTTCCAACATCATTAATTACATATTGAGCCCCAGTTTCCATGGTAACCTTATCGGAGAATGGTTTGGTATAATCTAATTTTAAGGTAAAATCTGATTGCTGAAAATCTGTTTCTGTTTGTTGATTGTCAAATTCTCTATCCCCAAAAGTTGGAGTCACTTCAAATTCTGATTCCTGATCTTTTCCAAAAAAACGTCCTAAGGCACTGAATAATAAATCATGGTCTTTATGATCTTTAAAGTCCTTTTTATATTGCAATTCATATTGCCATTTTGGGTTTGTTGCCTTTGTTGTTTCGCTTCTGTTCCAAGCAGAAATTAACGTATTAGAACTATCGTAATAACTAAAATCGGTATTAGATGGTTGATCTTCTATTTCGTAAGCATAATTCCCAGAAAGGGTAATCACATTATTATCATCTATATGATAATCTGTTCCTAAAATAATATTGTAATAATTCTCGTTTCTATATTCAGTACCAATACTATTTACTGTTGTTCCATTAACTAAATCCTGGTTGCTATTTTCAGAATCATTTGGTTGTTCTCTGTATCCAACACCAAGTTGAGCAAAAAGATTAAATTTCTCCGACCTTCTGTTTACACTCAAACCAACACTATGATTATGTGGCGCACCAGTATTTAATGTTATCGACCCATTTAACCCTTCTTTTTCATCCTTTTTTAGAACAATATTGATAATTCCTGAAGTCCCTTCTGCATCATATTTAGCAGACGGATTGGTAATTACCTCAATTCTTTCTAACATTTCTGCAGTAATTGAACCTAACGAATTACTTGGATCATCGGCCAAAATTGAAGGCTTCCCATCAATTAAAATTTGAACTCCAGAACTCCCTCTTAAACTAACTTGTCCTTCAATGCTTACGTTTACAGAAGGTACGTTATTTAACAATTCCAATGCACCCATTCCAGTAGAACTTAAATCCTTTCCAACATTAAATACACGTTTATCCAATTTAAATTCAGTTGATGATTTTTCAGCCCTAATGTTAACCTCATCTAAAACTTCTCCTTCGGTAATTTTTATAGTACCTAAATCTGCCGTTCCATTGACGAATGTAATTGTTGAAATCCGCTTGGTTTCAAAACCAATAAAACTGATTTCTACAATAACATTACCCGAATTTATTTTTAATTCGAACTTCCCATCCATATCTGTTGTAATTCCTCCTAAATTCTCATTTGATGTTTTATCAATAGCCAATACAGTAGCGAAAGCAACAGGATTTCCGTTTGCCTCTTCTACAATGGTTCCTTTTAAAAAGTAATCAGAGTTTTGAGCTAAGACCGAACTAGAAAAAACAGTCAAAAAAGTTAAAAGCGTAATATAAATTTTCATCTTCAGTAATTCTTCATTTATATAATGGAATTACTATAGGACAATTTTTAATCAAAAAGGTTTAATTATTAATGGAACTACGTAAAAATTTGTACAATTCTTCCATCTGATCTTTTCCTTGCCTTCTACCCCAACGACCAAAAATGTAAAAACCAAGCCAAAGAATAGGAGTTAATATTGTCATTATCGCTGGAAAAAGCAAATTACCTTCTAAAGTCCATCGCACATAAAGCATAATGGAGAAAATTAAAAATACTGTCCCTGCAATTAAATGCATAAATATAAAGAGTGTCCAAACATGCGGTCTGGGAGTAAAAAGTCCTTTTACTATACTTCCTCCTTTAAAATCATTTAAAGCTTCTATATGCAATTGAGGTGACCAATAATGTCGTTTTTTCTGAGATATATCAACAAAAAAATGATGATCTATTTTCTTTAATTTGTAATTCTCAACATCCGAATTCAGTTTCTCGTTTAATAAATTAATCAATGCATCCTGACTCATTTTTACATCAATACTAAAACGAGGCCTTAGAAAAATATCGCTATGATGTTCACTACTCATTTAATCTACCTTATAACTTAACTTCATAGTAATTGTGGCGGTTTTCTTTTTAGAGGATGTATTAAAAGTTCCACCCCATGAATAATCTTCCTTAGAATTTTGACCAGTAATTTGGAATATCCCCATTCTTGCAGAAATTAATTCTCCCAATTCACCTCCAGAATTATCTGCGATTTTCTCTGCTCTAGATTTGGCATCAGCCGTTGCCTTTGAAATCATTTCAATTTTTAAATCAGACAACTTTGTATAATAATACCTTGGTGCATCTGAATAAAATCGAATTCCTTTGTTTAAAAGTTCAGTTATTTCTCTAGATATTCTTTCAACTTTTTCAACATCATTAGATTCTATTTGCAAGGATTGCGTTAAGACATACCCTAAAAATTCATCACCGATAAAACTTCCGTCACTAGAGTATTTTGCCCTTGTATTATTCCTACTTCTAACAGCATTAAAAACTAATTCATTTTCTTTTATTCCTTTAGAAATTAAATACTCAGTTATGATTTCTTTCTCGTTTTCAAGATCATTGTAAGCTTGTTTCAAATTTAAACTTTCACTTGTAAAAGATCCTTCCCAAACTATTAAATCTGAAGTGAAATTAGCAACTCCTAGACCTGTCACACCTATATTACTTTCAAAATTATTTCTATTTACGAAGGCATTTCCAAGAACAATTGATGCTCCCAAAATAGCAATTGCAAAAACAATTGCAACTTTTATATTATTATTCATATCCTATTGATTTTTAGAAGATTTAAATTTACAACGATAATATCAGGGGATATAGTATCTTTGCAAAAAATTTATCAGAAATGAATACTATTGTTGCAATTGTTGGGAGACCAAATGTAGGGAAATCGACATTATTTAACCGGTTAATTCAACGCAGAGATGCGATTGTTGATTCGGTAAGTGGTGTTACTCGAGATAGACATTATGGAAAATCTGACTGGAATGGAAAGAATTTTTCCGTAATTGATACCGGTGGATATGCTGTTGGATCTGATGATATTTTTGAAGAAGAAATTCGTAAGCAGGTAGATTTAGCAATTGAAGAGTCAGATATTATTGTATTTGTCGTGGACGTTACTGAGGGAATTACGCCTATGGATACGGAAGTAGCGAATTTATTGCGTAAAGTAAAAAAGCCTGTATTTATGGCTGTTAACAAAGTTGACAATGCGATGCGTGAGGATGATGCTTTTGAATTTTACAATCTTGGATTGGGTGAATATCATACGATTTCATCGATAAACGGAAGTGGTACCGGAGATTTATTGGACGCTATTGCAAAAATAATTCCAGAGGATCAAGAAGATGAAAAAGATGAATTACCAAGATTTGCAGTAGTAGGAAGACCAAACGCAGGTAAATCTTCGTTTATCAATGCACTTATTGGTGTAGAAAGAAATATTGTAACCAATATTGCTGGTACAACAAGAGATAGTATCGATACTAAATACAACCGATTTGGATTTGATTTTAATTTGGTAGATACTGCCGGAATTAGAAGAAAGGCAAAAGTAAAAGAAGACTTGGAGTTTTATTCTGTAATGCGAGCAGTTAGAACCATTGAACATTGTGATGTTGCCATTGTAATGATTGATGCCACAAGAGGATTCGAAGGTCAAGATCAAAGTATTTTCTGGCTAGCAGAAAAGAATAAAAAAGGTGTTGTCATTTTAATTAATAAATGGGATTTGGTTGAAAAAGAAACCAATACCATGAAGGCTTATGAAGCTATGGTTCGCAAAGAAATTGCACCATTCTCAGACGTACCCATTATATTTACTTCGGTATTAACAAAACAGCGTATTTTTAAAGCTATCGAAACAGCAGTTACTGTATTTGAAAACCGTAAAAAGCGTATTGCAACGAGTAAGTTAAACGAAACAATGCTAGAGGTTGTGAAGCAAAATCCACCACCTGCATGGAAAGGTAAATATGTAAAAATTAAGTATTGTATGCAATTACCTACAATTACTCCACAATTTGTGTTTTTCTGTAATTTACCGCAATATGTTCGCGATCCATACAAACGATTTATTGAAAATAAACTACGTGAAATCTATGATTTTAAAGGAGTTCCCGTAATTATTCATTTCAGACAGAAGTAATTTTGAAATAGTTTCAAATTAAAAAATCCCGAACCAATGGTTCGGGATTTTCATTTATTTAGAGAATCATGTAATTTCTAAATAAAACAACAACAATTTATTATTCTTAACAATCAATTATAATAACGCCGCATTATCAAAAAATTATAATTCATGTCTTCTTTTTTTTAAACTTCAGTTTTCCTTAATTCATATCAAAACGGAATCCTAACGAAACATTATGTTGGTCTACGGCTTGGTCTTCAAATAAAGGACTTAATTCATAGCGAACATATACTCCACAATTGCTAAAGGCCATGTAACCACTTAACCCATATACAAAGTCAGTTACGTTGTAATCTTTTTTGATTTTATCTTTTCCTTTATCTCCTGTATCATCGGTATATTTTAATTTTTGATACGTTCCTACATTAAATCCAATATAACCTCCTAACCCCATTTTAAATTGATTTCTAGAACTGTAACGCACATAACTATCCGTTTCTGTTTTTCTAGATGGTCCAAACTCTATATGCACTGGTAAAATGAAATTCGTCACGTTCAATTTTGCCTTCTTCAAATCATACGGATGTACTTCAAACGTAGTTTCATCCCCATTTTGAACAAAATATCTATTATCGGTTAACTTATAACCATTCCATTGAAAAGAGAACCCATATTTTAAGCGTAGTGCATTAGAGTTGTTTAGCAAACGTGTTTTCCAAGCCCAGCCCAATTCAAAATATCTAGAGCCCCAAAACTTATAAGGTGATGCGTTTAAACCACCTCCATCAACAGCAACATTGTTCCATCCAAAAGATAGTACCAAATCACTTGTGGTTCTCTTATCGTATCTGATAGGCTCATTGTTATAACTATCTCCAAAACGAATTCCTACAAATTCATCATCTTCCGTTTTTATGGTAACTCCAAAGATTTTATACTCATCAAAATAGGTGTTTTCATTTCGTTGTAATAGTGCAATTTTATTGTCAATAATTGCGGTTCTATTTTCAATATTCAATGCTCTTCTTGTTGCCGCTTCCTGTTTTAACTCATCTGCTTCTTCCTGAGTAATTTCTTTAGCATCTAATCTTTCATTAATAGCCATAACTTCTTCTTTTAAAGCGGCTTTCTCCTCCTTTATTATTTGCTCTTTTTGAACATGCAAACTATCAATTTTCTGGTCTGTATCGCTGTTTTGTGATTGTGCAGTTAGGGTAATAATTACCACTGCCAACACAGTTAAACATTGGTTCATTCTTTTCATTTTTAAGTAATTTTAAGTGTTAGTTATTCCGCTGCGCAACAGCATGTTTAACAGAATTGAATTGTATTTTTAATTCTTCGAAGACTTTTGTTCTAAATGATTTATCTAATTCCATTTCTACTTCATACAACAGTATGTCTGGGTTCACGGTTCCTGCTGTTCTAGTAGTATTATTTTCAAGCAATAATTTTCTAACTTCAATTTCTTTTTGTGCATTATGTAATAATGCTTCTATTTCATCGTCTGAAACCGAATTGTTTTTTTCTTTTAATTCCACAACTTGCGCCACTACTTCTTGTACTTTTTGATCTTCAAAAGTCATTTTCTCACTTTCAGTTGGCGTTACTTCTTGCTCTGAAGAAGCCACAAGCACCTCATTAGAATTTAACGATGGTTGTTTTACTACCGACTCTTCGGTATTCTTTTCTACCTGTTTATTCTCCGGTTTAGTTTTTGGTTGCTCTATCCCTTTTGCCACCAATACTTCTGATTTTTCCGGCACTAATTGTTTGTCTTCTTTTTGAACTGGAACAATCTCTTCTTTTGGCTGTTCCACTATTGTTGGTGATACTTCAGATTGTATAAATACCTCTTTAGACAACCAAAACACAACTGCTAAACTTGCCGCCACCCCTAAAACCCAAATATATTTTTTCGGTTTTCTTTTTGGTTCTGGGCCTAAAAGCTCTTGTAATTTTTCCCAAGCGCCTTCAGTAACCGGAATGGTTCTTTTCTCCAACTCCGTTTTAATATTTTCTTCAAATTTTATTGGCGACATGACTTTCTCTATTTAATTGATTCATTTGCTGCTGTAATAACTTACGTGCCTTAAACAATTGCGATTTAGATGTCCCTTCAGATATTTGTAATTCTTTTGCTATTTCGGCATGTTTATACCCTTCAATAGCGTACATAACAAATACAATTCTGTATCCTTCTGGCAACCCATCTATCAATTGTTGAATCTGGGCAACATCAATGGCAATATTGATATTATTATAAGTTTCATTAACTATAATTTCCTCTTGAGGAAACTCTACTTTTTTCAGTTTACGGAGCATTGAAATAGATTCTCTAACCATAATTTTTCGAATCCACCCTTCAAAGCTCCCTTCTTGATTGAAACTTTTCAATTTCGTAAAAACTTTATAAAAACCGTTTAACATTGCCTCTTCGGCATGTTGTAAATCTTTTATATAGTAACGACAAACGCTCAACATTTTAGGCGAATGCAATTCGAACAATGTGTGTTGCGCATCACGATTGTTCTTCAATGCTCCCTTAATAAGAGAGGTCTCGTTTTTATACAATTGAATGATTTTCAAAAGTCAATTTGTTTAGTCTTCATTTATAAAGACGCCAATCAATTAAAAATGGTTGCCTGAATGTTTTATTTTTTTGAAAAAAATTTACATTCCGTTAATTATCAAATACTTAAAAGTAAGTGTATTTAATACTTATACACTAACTTCTTTAAGTAAAGACATTTATTTTTATAATCGATAACGGCTTTTCCTTTATTTAGCACATCCGCTCCAAGAATGCCCTGCACTGTTTTAGCACCATGATTTTCCAAGGCAGTATTTACATGTGTAAGATCAAAAACTACAATATGCTGTTTCTTAAATTTCCATTTCCCAATCTTTAGCGAATTGTGCTTAGATTCCGAAGTTTCCATCTCCGACGCACCAGCGCCAGCGGCTTTTATTTTAGATTCCTGAGTTTCTAACTGAAACTTTTCTGTCATGTCGGTTCCTACACATGAATTGGACGCCCCAGTATCCAGAATAAAACGTCCTTTAACACCATTAATCTTTGCTTTTAACTCAAGGTGATTCGTTTTCGTAGTTTTCAGTGGAATTCTAACATATCCCTTTTTCTTTAAGATGCTTTTTAGGCTTGTCATTTAGTAGTATTTTTACCAAAAGTAAATAAACTCCATGAATATTACCGATACGCACACGCATTTATACAGTTCACAGTTTGATGAAGATAGAGCTGAAATGATGCAACGTGCCTTTGATGCCGGAATTTCTAGATTCTTCATTCCAGCCATTGATTCTTCTTATACAAATAGCATGTTAACCTTGGAAAAAGAATATCCAAAAAACGTGTTTTTAATGATGGGTTTACACCCTACTTCGGTCGGCGAAAACTATAGAGAAGAGTTGGCTCATGTAAAGGAGAATATTGATAAACGCGCTTTTTATGCCATAGGAGAAATTGGCATTGATTTATATTGGGATAAAACTTTTTTAAAACAACAGCAAGAAGTTTTTAAATCACAGATACAATGGGCTAAAGAAAAAGGTTGGCCAATTGTAATTCATTGCAGAGATGCATTTGATGAAATATTTGAAGTTTTAGAAACTGAAAAAGACGACAAACTTTTCGGAATATTTCATTGTTTTACAGGAAACAAAGAACAAGCAGTACGTGCTATTTCATTTAATATGAAATTAGGAATTGGTGGTGTGGCTACCTTTAAAAATGGAAAAATTGACAAGTTTTTAAATGAAATTCCATTAGAACATATCGTATTAGAAACGGATGCACCTTATTTGGCTCCTGCACCGTTTAGAGGTAAAAGAAACGAAAGCAGTTATATTACCAACGTGTTGGATAAATTAGTGGATATTTACAATAAGCCTTATCAGGAAATTGCTGATATAACAACAGCCAATTCAAAAAACATATTTGGAATATAGTGTTGCACATATCAAAACACCATTAGGCATTGCAAAAATTTTGGGCGATGAAGATGGTATTGCTGAAATAACTGTTTTAGATGAAACCAGCGAAACAATAAAATTGCTTGGTCAATCAGTGCCAGATTGTCTTTTAAATGCTGCCAATCAACTGCAACAATATTTTAATGGAACGTTAAAAGAGTTCTCTTTAAAATTAAATCCACAAGGAACAGATTTTCAGAAAGGCGTATGGAACGAACTTTTGAATATCCCCTACGGAAAGTCTAGAACCTATTTAGAACAAACAAAAAAACTTGGCGATGTAAAGGCGATAAGAGCCGTTGCTAGCGCCAATGGTAAAAATCCATTAGCGATTGTTATTCCTTGTCATAGAGTTATAGGCAGTGACGGTTCATTAACCGGTTATGCCGGTGGTATTTGGAGAAAAAGATGGTTGTTAGAGCACGAAAGTGGAGTAAAACAACAATCCTTATTTTAATTAATTTATTCCTTAATTCCTTTTTGAACTTTACCTATGGCTAAATAAGGAATGATAAAAAATACAAAAATCAAAACCTTCCAAAACGCCATACTATAAAGCATAAACACTTCGTATTGCTCATAAGAAACATTAAAAAAATAACCCCATACATCAAAAATCCACTCTTTTGCTATTAAAAAGAAAAGGGCAAAAAACAATAATAAGGCCATATTATAAACTGCCGACCAACCTAAAATACTTCTAAATTTTGCTATTGTCATATATCTAGTATTTGAATTCATATAAAGATACGAAATTCTCTATTAAAATCATTTTCAAAATAATTGAAAAATACACGCTTACAAATCAATTATACTTTCTTAGCGAACATACCACTTTTGTCTCAGAGGTTGTAATAGTAATATCTTTATAAAACGTTGACTTTTAGCTATTTTTCTATTATTTTAGTATTCCATTAAAACCAAACTTAAAATGAAACAAATTTTACCACTTCTTGTTGGTGCGCTTTTGACTATTTCAATTTCTGCACAAAACAAAACTCCTGATGAAAAAGACATCGCAACGATTATTAAAAAACATGGTATTGACAACAGTCAAGTTATGGAAATTGCAAGTTATATGACCGATGTGCTTGGTCAACGACTTACGGGCTCCACAGGGCTTAAGAATGCGAATAATTGGGCTGAGAGTAAATTAACTGAAATTGGAATGGAAAATTCTCATTTAGAGGCATGGGAAGGCTTTGGACGTGGTTGGGATATGACACATTTTGAAATGCATGCTAAAGCACCTACGTACTGGCCCATAATTGCCTATCCAAAAGCCTGGTCTTCATCTACTAAAGGAACTGGAGATGTTGTTTATTTGAATGCTACAACAATTGATGAACTTGATAAGTACAAAGGAAAACTTTCTGGTAAATTCGTATTGCTAGAAGATATAAGAGAAGTCGAAGAAGCTTTTGAGCCGACGGCAAAACGACATGATTCTGAAAGTTTAGTTAAATTGGCAAACGCTACACAACCAATACCAAGTCAAAGACGAAGACGAGGAGGAAACGCAGATGCAGCTGCTCTAAGAGCAGCAACTTGGGAACTACTTGAAACCGAAAAACCTTTAGCAACTTTAGATAGAAGTAGAAAAGGAGATTTAGGAACGGTGTTCGTATCCGGAGCAAGAACGGCTGAAGGAAATGCCCGTGAAAACGATAAATATGTAGTACCTCAAATGACTTTAGCCATAGAGCATTACAATAGAATATTTAGAATGTTGGAACAAGATATTCCAGTAACATTGACAATTGATTCACAATCTAATTACACAAATCCTGAAGGAAATGAAAACAACGTAATTGCGGAAATTCCCGGAACAGATTTAAAAGACGAAGTTGTGATGTTCGGAGCACATTATGACTCATGGCATGCCGGAACTGGTGCTACGGATAATGGCTCTGGATCTGCAGTTATGATGGAAGCCGCTAGAATACTCATAGAAACTATAAAAGAAACAGGAATACAACCAAGAAGAACCTTAAGAATTGCGCTTTGGACTGGTGAAGAACAAGGGCTTTTTGGTTCGAGAAAATATGTTGGTAAACATTTTGCAACTGCTGCAGAAAGTGGGTTCGCAGTAGCCTCCTTAAAGGAAGATCAGAAAAAAGTTTCAGGGTATTTTAATATGGATAATGGTACAGGGAAAATTAGAGGGGTTTATTTACAGGGTAACCAAGCAGTTTCTCCGATTTTTAGAGAATGGTTAAAACCTTTTCATGAAATGGATGCTTCAACGATTAGTTTAAGTAATACTGGCGGAACGGATCATTTAGCATTTGATATGGCAGGAATTCCAGGGTTCCAATTTATACAAGAACCAATTTCATACTCTACTAAAACACACCATTCTAACATGGATAATTTCGATCATTTAGTTGGAGACGATCTAAAACAGGCAGCAACGATCATCGCCTACTTTATTTGGCAAACATCTCAACGCGACGAGCAACTGCCAAGAAAAGCAACAGATTTAAAATATGAATAATTATGAAAGCCTTCTTTTTAGTATAAAGAAGGCTTTTTTTTTAAAATTTGACTATGAAACATTTATTGCTAGTAGGATTGATACTGCTGTTTGCATGCAAATCTGAAACTTCAGTCCAAACATCTGAAACACCATTATATAATTATGATATAGAACAGCGAATTATAGAGTTAGGTATTACGCTTCCAAAATTAGGGCAACCCGTGGCAAATTACGTGCATGCGGTTACAACAGACAATCTCGTTTTCTTAGCAGGTAAAGGCCCAAAAAACATAGATGGCGAATACATTAAAGGAAAAATTGGAACGGACTTAACTGTAGAAGAAGGATATGAAGCGGCAAAGATGGTTGGCATACTTCAATTGGCTGCCTTAAAACAAGAAATAGGAGATTTAAACAAAGTAGTCCGAATTGTGAAGGTATTAGGTATGGTTAATGCCGAAGGTGACTTTACCAACCATCCAGAAGTGATTAATGGCTATTCCGATTTAATGGTCGCTGTTTTTGGAGAACGCGGTAAGCATGCTAGGGCCGCTGTAGGCATGGGCTCTCTTCCAAGAAATATTGCTTGCGAAATAGAAATGATTGTGGAAATTCAAAAATAGATTAGAAGCAACAATGATTAAATTCTTTCGGAAAATAAGACACCAATTACTAAACGAAGGTAAAACTAGTAAGTACTTTAAATATGCTATTGGTGAAATAGCACTTGTTGTTATTGGAATTTTAATAGCGTTAGGAATAAATAATTGGAATCAACATAGACTCGATAGACAAAAAGCTGTAGGCTATTTAAAAAGTTTAGCAGAAGATTTAAAATCTGACACTATTCAATATAATATAAATTTAAAAAATTACAAAACAGACTTTGCCAACAATAGCGTAGTCCTTGAAAACGACGATTATAAATTATTGGAAGTAGATTCTATTATTATTCTTGTTAATGGTTATTGGATGCTAAATAGAACGGCAGATCAAACATTTGTTAAAATTAAAAATGCTGGAATCATTGAATTATTAAGTCCTGAAATTGATAAGGCTGTAAATGACTATTATAATTTGGACAACGCTTATTATAGTTACTTTCTTGAATGGGACATGGAATATTCTAATAGAGATGCAGATTTCTGGTTTTATAATTCCGACTATGAAACTAGTATTCCAAAAAGAGATTTTATGATGAAAAAACTACCTTTTAAGGCTAGCTCCGCAAAACGCAAAGAAGATTTAATTAAACTCATTGAATCTACCCAAGGTAGAAATCACCTTAGAAATGCGATTGTAAGAGATGAATATGGTATTGCTAGAGTTTCTACTACCAAAGCCGTCGCAAGGAAATTACTAGAATTGATTGCTAATGAAATAGGTAATAATTAACCGTGATTAAATTTTTTAGAAAAATCCGTCAAAACCTGCTTATGGAAAACAAAACAGGAAAATATATTAAATACGCCATTGGTGAGATTGTCCTGGTAGTTATTGGTATTTTAATAGCACTTCAAATAAACACATGGAATCAACAACGCATACAAAATAAAGATGAACAACTCGCTTTAAAAAACCTAAAACAAGATTTTGAATACAATTACAAGGCTTTAGATAGCGTCTTAAATGAAACCAAAAATAATATTGCATCTCAATTTATTCTTCTAAATCATACAGGTAATAAATCAAAAGATATCACTAGGGCCCAATTCAATATTTCATTGAACAGGTTAGCCGATATCAATGAGTTTTACCCTAGAAACGGATTTTTAGATGATCTAATGAATTCAGGAAATTTAGGAATTATTAAAAATCAAATGTTACGAAATAAACTCTCTTCTTGGAGCTCTGTATTCGAATACATCAGATCACGCGAAATAGAATTAGAAAAAGGAAGAGATAGAGTTAGCAATATGATTATTAAAAAAGGTAGTTGGTTAAATGCTGATGCAGTTTCTACTGACCAAGCTGTTAAAAACAACACCTTCCCTAAATCTGGTTTCGACATTGATAATAGAAATTTATTAAATGACCTTGAGTTCGAAAATAATACAGAGAATACTATTTATCAAAATGATAAACTAGTTCAAAGTCATGAAAAAGGCTTACAATTAATCACCGAAATTCTAAGCTTGTTGGAAAAAGAAATTAAAGAATAACTTATGATTAAATTCTTTAGACAAATTCGAAAATCGCTGCTTTTAGAAAACAAAACAGGGAAATATTTTAAATACGCTATTGGCGAGATTGTATTAGTTGTAATTGGAATTTTGATTGCATTAAGTATTAATAATTGGAATCAAAATCAAAAGAACATAGCAAAAAAAGCAGTTCTTCTTAAAGCGTTAAAAATTGAGTTTACATCTAATTTGAAACAGATAGATACGGTTCTTTACTATGATCAAAATGTAATAAAATACACCCAAAAATTACTGCAATTAGATTCTAAGAAATCAATTATTACATTAACGGATTCACTACCTATTTGGATACAAAATTCTGACACTAGATGGACATTCGACCCTCTTAACGGTGCTTTGCGATCTGGCATTTCTTCAGGCGAAATTCATTTAATAAATAATGATTCCCTTTCCAATTTACTATTTGGATGGTCTGACTTTATTTCAGATTTCAAAGAGGGAGAGGCGCGAACAGTAGAAGCAGTAAAAAAAGCAAAATAAATTGATTTTAGCACTAATTGATAAAGAACTCAACTCACATAAGTATGAATAAATTCTTTAGAAAAATAAGGCAACAATTACTTAACGAAGGTAAAACTAGTAAGTACTTTAAATACGCTATTGGTGAAATTATACTTGTTGTGATTGGTATTTTGATTGCACTTCAAATTAATATTCATAACGAATCTTTGAAAAAAGAGCGTCATTTAAATGGAATTCTCAATACCATTTCTCAAGATCTAGAACTTGATACACTTACAGCAGGAATTATTGTAACGTTTTATGAAGCAAATGGTAAAAACAGTCTTAAAATCATCAATAAAGAGATTACTAAAGAAAACTTTAAAGACTGCCCCGAGTGTTTAGGCTTAACCAGTATATACAAACCACTTATTATCCAAACTAAAGGATATGAAATGCTAAAGGATTTTGCGAGCCAAAATTCTAAACAAAATGATTCCTTATTAGTTCCGATTACACATTTTTACAATTCATATTTAAAAATAATTGAAGACAGTAATAAATTTGTTAAAGAAGAAGTGCTTAAAAACGTAGAATCATATAAAGCATACAATTGGTTTGTAGATTGGACTCAAGGGACCTACAATAAAGATATGATTGCTTTTTTTACCGAAAGTGAAACCTATAGAAAACAAGTAGCATCTCACAATTTATTGGCCGGAGGTAACCATTTACTTTATGTAAAATCTTACAAACAAAATGCTACTTCAATGTTAGAATTTATACAGTCCAACTTAGATGAACCAGCAAACGAATAAATTCTTTAGAGCAACAATGTCATTCCGACAGAGCGAAACGACGAGGAATCTCATCATGAGATTTCTCACTTCATTCGAAATGACAAAAAATTAAAGTTATGATTAAATTCTTTCGACATATTCGAAAACGGTTAATTAGTGAAAATAAATTTACCAAATACCTAGCCTATGCCTTTGGTGAAATAATTCTTGTGGTTATTGGAATATTAATAGCGTTACAGATAAATACTTGGAATCAGGCCAGAATTAACTCAAATTTGGAGAAAGAACTTCTGATCAATTTAAAAAATGAATTCATCACCAATCAATCTATTTTAAAGAACATGATTCAAAACCATGAAGCAATTAAAACGGGATGCGATGATTTTTTAAAAATAGTTGGTCCAGAAAACAAACCCATTGATGAATTAGAATTTGATATACTTGTTGGGCAATCGGGATGGACTCCTAGTTACAGCCCTCAAAAAGGAGTTTTAAATTCTACCCTTAATTCTGGAAAAATTAGCCTTATTAAGAATGACTCGTTAGTGTTTTCCCTTTCATCATTATCGCGCCCAGAAAAAGGATATTATGAAACCGTGGGGCTTATTAATAAATTGACTGAAGAAAGTATTATACCTCTACTGCTAAAAAATTACTCTTATATGAATATGCAAACAGGAAAACTCTCCTCAAAAACAAGAAGTAATTTTAAAACAGACCAGAAAGCAATTTTACAAAATCAAGAAATGGAAAGTCTTTTATATTTAAAAAGACTTAATACCGCGGTAGCAATTGAGCAGGCCAATTGGCTTTACGCTGCTCAAGAATCCATATTAAACTTAATTAATTCACAACTAATCGAGTATTCTGATGATTAAATTCTTTCGAAAAATACGGCAGCAATTACTTAACGAAGGTAAAACTAGCAAGTACTTTAAATATGCTATCGGCGAAATTGTTCTTGTGGTTATTGGAATATTGATTGCTTTGCAAATTAATACTTGGAATCAAGAACGACTAAATAATATTGAACGTCAAAATATTATTGCCAGTCTTAATTCTGAATTCTTAAAAAACAAAACACAATTTATTTCAGTTAAAGAGGATCATGATAATTCTAAAAGGGCCGCTATGCAGTTTATGGAATATATTGGTGAACAAAACCATCAAAACTTTACACAAAATGAAATAGATATTCTTATCCATAGAATTTTCCCTATGAGTGATTATGTACCCTCTAATAATGCAATAGATGACATTATTCAATCAGGAAAATTAAGTACTCTTAAGAATTCAGAACTTTCTTCAAAATTGTCCGACTGGAAATCTTTAATGTCCATATTAAGTTCTAGAGATGATAAAATGGAAGTCTGGGTTTTTAATCAGTTAATACCGTATTTAAACAAATATATTTCTTGGAGAGATGTTGGTGTACAAAACAATTACAACTGGTCTACACAAGGCACTTTACCCACCGATTACAAAAATCTCTTTACTGATCTTGAATTCGAAAATATTTTAGAAAATCACATTTATTTTGTCAACCAAAGTTTACGAAGACAAAATGAAGCCCTAAACCTTATCGATGAAATTATTGAATTAACTTCAACAGAATAATATGATTAAATTCTTTAGAAAAATACGGCAAAACCTACTTATGCAAAATAAAACAGGCAAATACTTTAAATATGCTATAGGTGAAATTGTGTTAGTCGTGATTGGGATATTGATTGCCTTGCAAATTAATAACTGGAACTCTCATAGAATAAACACCAATAGAAACCACGTATTATTAAAAAAACTTTCTAAAGAATTAGATTTAAACATCGATCGATCGTCTATATTAGATATTGGTGGTAAATATGTTGGTTTGGAGGAAAGATATATTTACGCAGACAGCGTATCTAAATTATTAGATAAAAATAAAGTCTCAAATAATTTAGACTATGTAATAAGAGAATATATATTTTTTGTGATTCATTTTAATATAAACACCGCCGTTTATGAAGAATTAAAGAATACTGGTAGTTTGTATTCTCTCGCTTCGGATAACCTAGTCACCGAAATTCAGAGATACTATCAACTCTGTGAAAGAGAGTCATTCTATAATTTAGAATACAGTAAAGATGTAATTACCTTACGAGATAAATGTTTTGACGGATGGTATGATTTTGTTTACTGGCACAAAAAAAATCCTGAAGAAGCCTTTAAACGGCACCCTTGGATAAATAATCCAACATCAAATGAATATATAGAATTTCGGCAATTTATTGAAGCTGTAAGATGGCATTCCGAATTGATATCAAACAAGTTAAAAGGAATTATTCAGGAATCTGAAGAATTAAAGAAGCTAATATCTTCAGAATTAAACGTTTTATAATGAAAAAATAAAATATCGATATTAGAAACACATGATTAAATTTTTTAGAAAAATTAGGCAAAACCTACTTATGGAAAACAACACAGGTAAATACCTTAAATATGCTGTTGGAGAAATAGTATTGGTAGTAATAGGGATATTAATTGCGCTCCAGATTAACAATTGGAACAATAATAAAAAGAGCAATGCAGCTGAAACTAAATTATTAAAGGAGCTACTGCAAGACACCAAATCCGATTCTATATTTTTCAAATCAAGAATGGATCATATGTATAATCACATGGAATTGTCACAAAATTTAAATCTTATATATGACGAGTCTGCAAATGATAGTATTAAGAGCATTTTATATGGTGATTATCCAATATTTGACATTTCAATGGCCTATCAAGCTTCAGTAGTCATAAATTTTAAAAATAAAATTGACGAATTTTCAAATGACTCTATTCAGCAATTAATAAGAGATTATATTCTTCAGCATCATTATATTGAGTTAGCCTATGAACAAAAAGATAGGTTCTTCGAAAAATATGCAGGTGAATCACATCTATTCTATAGTGATAAAATGATTGCACTTAATGAGAATAGTACCATAGAAGAATTTTACAATGCTATAGAATTTAAAAAACACCATAAAACAATAAATTACTTAAACGGGACAGTAGAAAATAGTTTATTAAGAACTCAATTATTATTAAACATCAATAATGATTTAATTCAATTTATAAATACCGTACTCAATGAGAATTAATTTTTGAAACAAGTACACTCACTACAATAAAAAAACCCAACACTAAATGTTGGGTTTTTGGATTTATAAAAGACACTTCGACAAGCTCAGTGTGACATTTAAATTAATGGAGATTAACGGTTACCCTCCAAAATCATCAAATCGGATGTGCTCATCTGGAATACCAAAATCTTCACCCATTTTTTGCACTGCTTTGTTCATTAATGGAGGTCCACAGAAATACAATTCGATATCTTCTGGCGAATCATGGTGATTCAAATAGTTTTCTATCACACAATTGTGAATGAAACCAACGAAACCATCACCTTCCGCATCTATATTTTCTTTTACTTTCCAGTTATCTTCTTCCATTGGTTCAGATAAAGCCAAGTGAAATTTAAAGTTCGGAAAATCCTTTTCTAAGGCTTCAAAATGTTCCAAATAGAACAACTCACGTTTAGAACGTCCTCCATACCAATAAGATACTTTTCTACCTGTTTTTAAGGTTCTGAATAAGTGGTATAAGTGCGAACGCATTGGCGCCATACCTGCTCCACCACCAACATATAACATCTCTGCTTCTGACTCGTTGATAAAGAATTCACCGTAAGGTCCAGAAATTGTACACTTATCACCTTTCTTTAAATTAAAGATATAAGATGATGCTACACCCGGATTTACATCCATCCAACCATTTTTAGCTCTATCCCATGGCGGAGTAGCAATACGTACATTCAACATAATCTCTCTTCCTTCTGCAGGGTAAGAAGCCATAGAATAGGCTCTTTCCACTGTTTCAGAATTTTTCATAACCAATGGCCATAAGTTAAACTTATCCCATTCTGCTTTAAATTTATCTGGTGTTTCGTGCTCTTCTGGATGTGCTGTAATATCCATATCAGCAAACTTAACCTCACAGTTAGGAATTTCAATTTGAATATACCCTCCTGCTTTGTAACCCATGTCTTCTGGAATCTCTACAACAAATTCCTTAATAAAAGATGCAACGTTATAGTTCCTTACAACGGTTGCTTCCCATTTCTTAATTCCGAAGATTTCTTCTGGAATAGAAATTTCCATGTCTTGTTTTACTTTTACCTGACATGCTAAACGCACACCATGCTGCAACTCTTTTCTTGAAAAGTGCGGTGTTTCTGTAGGTAAGGCTTCTCCTCCACCTTTAATAACATGACATTCACATTGAATACATGTTCCACCACCACCACATGCAGATGGTAAAAATATTTTTTGATTTCCTAAAGTTGTCAATAATGAATCTCCAGACCCTACTTCAACTTCGCGCTCTCCGTTAATTAAAATCTTAACTGGACCTGATGGCGATAGTTTTTGTTTTACAAATAGTAAAAGCCCCACTAATGCCAATGTA
This sequence comes from Urechidicola vernalis, assembly GCF_031846385.1. Lineage (NCBI taxonomy): Bacteria > Pseudomonadati > Bacteroidota > Flavobacteriia > Flavobacteriales > Flavobacteriaceae > Urechidicola > Urechidicola vernalis. Next base: position 140,306 of record NZ_JAVRHV010000007.1, on the reverse strand, counting down.
ATCAATAGAAATGCAACTACCGTTACCGCTATTGTTCCTGTTGTGCTTGCTGCTAATATCATCTCGTTATTCTATTACTTTAGTATTCTGTGCAATATCACTTTCGCTTTCTGTTAAAACCTCAGCAGTTTCAACTTTCGCTGGCTCCTCTTCGTCACCTCCAGTTAACATTCCACCAAAACTCATAAATCCAATGGCCATTAAACCAGTAATGATAAATGTAATTCCTAAACCTCTTAAGGCTGGCGGTACGTTAGAATATCTGATCTTCTCACGGATGGCTGCAATCGCTAAAATTGCCAAGAACCAACCAATTCCTGATGAAACTCCGTAGTTAAATGCCAATCCTAAAGATTCAATTTCTCTAGACTGCATAAATAACGATCCACCTAAAATGGCACAGTTTACAGCAATTAACGGTAAGAAAATACCCAATGAATTGTATAGTGATGGAGAGAACTTCTCAACTACTATTTCTACCAATTGTACCATGGTTGCAATGGTTGCAATAAACATGATAAATGATAAGAAACTTAAGTCATAAGAAGCATATTCTGGTCCTAACCAAACTAAAGCTCCGTCTCTTAATAAATATTGATCTAACAACCAGTTTAAAGGAACTGTAATTGCCATTACAAAGATTACGGCTGCACCTAAACCAACTGCTGTAGATACTTTTTTAGATACTGCTAAGTACGAACACATTCCAAGGAACGTGGCAAATACCATATTATCTATAAATATCGATTTGAAAAATAATTCTAAATGTTCCATATCTTCTAATGATCTTCAATTAATGCTGTGTTTCTATTACGTTGTACCCAGATAATGATTCCTACTGTAATCAAAGCCATAGGTGCTAATAACATGAAACCGTTATTTTCATATCCGTATGCATATACTCCGGTTTTCTCAATTGGATCTCCTAATACAGGAATTCCTAATAAAGTACCAGATCCTAATAATTCTCTAAAGAACCCTACAATGATCAAAATCACTGCATATCCTAATGAGTTACCAATTCCGTCTAAGAACGATTTCCAAGGTCCGTTTGCCAATGCAAAAGCCTCAAAACGTCCCATAATAATACAGTTGGTAATAATCAATCCAACAAATACAGAAAGTGTTTTACTCAACTCGTAAGCAAATGCTTTCAAAACCAAGTCAACAATAATTACTAAAGTTGCAACTACAATTAACTGTACAATAATTCTAATTTTTGAAGGAATGATGTTTCTCATTAATGAAACAACTACATTCCCTACTCCTAATACAAACAACACTGCAATAGACATCACAATAGATGCTTCTAATTCGGCAGTAATGGCCAAGGCAGAACAAATACCTAATACCTGAATGGTAATTGGGTTGTTATCTGCTAATGGGTCGGTTATTAATTTACTATCTTTAAAAAGTCCCATATACTATTTTTTTATTGTTTGTAAATATGGCATATACATTCTCAAATCTTTTCTGATCATCGCTGCAAGTCCGTCACCTGTAATAGTTGCACCTGCAATAGCATCTACCGTATTATCAGTTTTACGCTCATTCTTAGGATCTGCATTCGATTTAGAAATTGCAATACCTGCAAAGTTTCCACTTTCATCTAAAATATGCTCACCTGTAAAATCATCCATAAAGAAACGTTGGTTAATATTTGCTCCTAAACCTGGTGTTTCTCCTTTATGATCAAAGAATACACCTTGCGAAACCAAATTCTCGTCTAAAGCAATATACCCCCAAACGGCATCCCATAATCCTTTTCCTCTCATTGGAATGATATAGTAGGTTTTACCGTCTTTCTCACCAATAAACAATGGCAATTTTCTTGTATAAGATGCGTCCTTTGCTTTGGCTGTTTCCTTTTTAAGGTCTATCATATAAGCCGCTTCGTCTTCGGTAATATTTTCCCCTTCAATTACGATTTGCTTAGTAATATATTTTTCAAATTCTGCCGCAACTCTATCTGTAGAAACCATTGCAACACTTTTCTCGTCATTATCATTTACGCCCATTGCATACAAAATGTTTTGCTGCTTTTCTAGACGTTTGTTCTCATCAATATTTGGCTTTAAAGACGATGCTAAAAATGCCAATATCGCTCCTACAACAATTACCATTATAATGGCGAAAACAATCGTATACGAATTCTTGTCTGTTCTTTTTTCCATCGTTAGGCAGTTTTAGCTTTTAAACGTTTCATTCTTCGTTTTACATTTCCTTGAACCACATAATGGTCAATAGTCGGTGCAAATACGTTCATCAATAAGATGGCTAACATTACACCTTCTGGATATGCCGGGTTGAATACACGGATTAAAACCGAAATAAATCCGATTAAGAAACCATAGATCCATTTTCCTTTCGTTGTTTGTGAAGCCGTTACAGGATCTGTAGCCATGTAAACTGCACCAAAAGCAAATCCACCTAATAATAAGTGATGCCAAAACGTAGTATCCATTAATGCATAAAACTTGCTCGATTCAGTAATCCATCCAAAGTCTACTACCTTGTTAAACATGAAGCCCATTACCAACGCACCTAAAGTAGCGGATAACATGATTCTCCATGAACCAATTTTAGAGAAGATTAAGAATAAGGCTCCTGCTAAAATTAATAAGGTAGATGTTTCACCAACCGAACCAGGAATAAATCCGTAGAACATATCAGCAACACTAAATGCAACTTCTTGACCTTGGGCTAAACTTCCTAATACCGTTTCACCAGAAATAGCATCTGCAGACGAACCTGCAGCAATTTCATTTGTTCTTTCAACGGCACCTGTAACCCAAACTTTATCTCCACTCATCCAAGTTGGATATGCAAAGAATAAAAAGGCTCTAATTAATAAGGCTGGATTTAGAATATTCATTCCTGTTCCACCAAATACTTCTTTTCCGATTACTACACCAAAAATAACTGCTACTGCCAACATCCATAAAGGAATATCTACAGGAACAATTAATGGTACTAACATACCAGTCACCAAGTATCCTTCTTCGATTTCATGCCCGTTTTTAATAGCAAAAATAAATTCGATACCTAAACCGATTACATAAGAAACCAATACTAATGGAATGATCTTTAAAAATCCTACCCAAAAGTTTGACATGTTCCAGAATTCTCCGCTAAAAAAGCCTCCAACTGCTTGAGACACCTCACCAGTTTGTAGGTGATGCTGGTATCCTGCGTTAAACATTCCAAAAAGTAAACAAGGAACCAAGGCCATAATAACCGTGTTCATTGTTCTTTTTAAATCATCTGCCCCACGAATATGACCACCGCTATGGGCAGTTTCGTTTGGCGCATATAAAAAGGTATGGAATCCGTTAAACAACGGAGCCATTTTTGTCCCTTTATATTTTTCTTTAAGATTGTGTAAATTTTGTTTTAAAGCCATTATCCTATTTCTTTAAGCATTAAATCCAATCCTTTTCTAATAATTTCTTGATGTGGTTGTTTAGACACACAAACAAACTCAGTCAAAGCGAAATCTTCAGGCGCAACTTCGTACATTCCTAAGGCTTCCATTTCGTCTAAATCGTTATACATACAAGCCTTTAAAATTTGCATTGGGAAAATATCTAAAGGAAAAACCTCTTCGTATTTACCTGTTAATACAAATGCTCTATGCTCACCGTTTGTATTGGTATCTAAATCGTATACTTTATTCTTATTTAACCAAGAAAAAGTCAACGCACGTGTGATCGATACTTTATTAAATACAGGCTTTGTCCATCCGAAAAGATCGTAATCATCTCCTTCAGGAAGCAATGAAACTGTATTGTTGTAGTAACCTAAGAATCCATCAGGATTTACCTTACGCCCTGTTAGTACATTACCAGAAATAATTCTGAAATTACCGCTATCAACTCCAGCATCATACACAAAAGTTGAAACCTCTGCACCAATCTTTGTTTTATAATACTTTGGGGTTTTTACTACTGAACCAACAACAGCAACAACGCGTTCTGCATTGAATTTACCAGTCAATAACAATTCTCCAATAATTACTAAATCTTGCGGCGTAACTGTCCAAACAACTTCTCCTTTATTGACAGGATCTATATGTGCAATTTGTGTACCTACATTTCCCGATGGGTGTGGTCCAGAAACCTTGTGCAAAGAAATTCCATTCAATCCTGCTAGTGGAGAATTGGAAGATTTCCCTACAGAAACATGTACTGCTCCTTCAGTTAACTTTCCTAATGCTGTAACTGCTGCTTGCAATTCTGCCTCCTTACCAGCCAATACGTAATCGTAATTCGCTGCTAATGGTGCGGATGCGTATGCCGAAACAAAAATGGCTTTAGGCGCCACATCTGGATTTGCAATTACATCATACGGACGTTGTCTTACAAACGGCCAACAACCAGAAGACAACAAGGCAGCTTTAATTGAATCTGCATCTGCAGAATCAACAGCAACTGTTGGATTTTCTAAATAAGTTTGTTCTTTATCGGCGGTAATTTTAATCGCCATAATTTTTCTCTTCTCTCCACGTACAATCTCTTTAACTTCACCGCTAACTGGAGAAACGAACTTCATAGTTTCGTTTTCTTTATTGTAAAATACAGTTTCTCCTGCTTTTACTTTGGTTCCAACTTTGGCAACAAGTTTAGGTGTGATTCCGTGAAAATCTACGGGTAGTAATGTATACACATTACTGGCAACGGCATTGGTTGTAGTCTGCTCCGCTTCGCCTTTCAATTTAATGTCTAACCCTTTCTTGATTCGGATGTCTGTTGACATATTCTAAATTTGAATTTATTATTACTTTAAAAAAGCGTTGCAAATTTAACCAATTTCCATATTTAGAGATAATATATTCAAACATATCACTCTTAAATCATCTTATTTATATTTATTCTAAATAAAGATGTAAGCACACCATATAAAACCATGAAATAAACCCTAAAGCATTTAAAATTAATCCTATATTTACGAACCAAATTTCAATTCAAATAACAACAACCAATGAAAAAAGCACTATTATCAGCAGCAATTATTGCGCTAACCGTTTCTTGTACTAAAACAGCACCAAAAAAGGACGACCTACTATCCAAAGCAAAGGGAATTCATGAACGTGTAATTACCCTAGATACCCATTGCGACATCAACGTAAACAACTTTACCACAGAAGTAAATTACACACAAGAATTAGACAACCAAGTAAACATTCCTAAAATGCAGAAAGGTGGTTTAGATGTGGCTTGGTTTATTGTTTACACTGGCCAAGATTCTTTAACCGATGCCGGGTATGCAAAAGCATATGACAATGCCATGGCAAAATTCAATGCGATTCATAGACTGGTAAAAGAAATTGCTCCGGACCAAATTGAATTAGCAACAACATCTGATGATGTTAGAAGAATTAACGAAAGTGGTAAAAAAATTGCCATGATCGGAATTGAAAATGGATATCCAATTGGAACGGATATTTCAAGAGTGAAGCAATTTTATGATTTAGGAGCAAGATATATGTCCTTATCTCATAATGGACACAGTCAATTATGCGATTCGAACACAGGTGAGAAAGACGATGTATGGCTTCATAATGGTGTTAGTGATCTTGGAAAACAAGTCATTGCTGAAATGAATAAATACGGAATGATGATTGACGTTTCTCATCCATCCAAAGAAGCAATTAGAGATATGATTAAATATTCTAAAGCGCCTATTATTGCATCACACTCATCTGCAAGAGCACTTTGTGATCACAGTAGAAATTTAGATGACGAGCAATTAGGCTGGATGAAAGAAAACGGAGGCGTAATACAAACAGTTGCTTTTAAAACCTATGTAAACCAAGAAAAACAAAATGCTAGAAACGAAGCATTGAAAGGTGTTCAAACAAAAGTAGCAGATTCATTAGGCGTAACATGGATTACATCTTGGGATGATTATGCAAAACTAACAGATGAAGAAAAAGCAGACTTTAGAGCGAACCGTAAAACTGTGAATACTATTGCTGACAAGAAAGCGGAATCAATGCCTAACATTCCTGGAAATGTAAACGTAGCAGATTTTGTGGATCATATTGATTATTTAGTTGGAAAAATTGGTTTAGACCATGTTGGAATCAGTTCTGATTTTGACGGTGGTGGCGGTGTAGATGGCTGGAATGATGCTTCTGAAACTTTAAATGTAACTATTGAGTTGGTAAAAAGAGGCTATACTGAAGAACAAATTGCACAATTATGGAGTGGTAACTTACTTAGAGTTTTAGACGATGTGCAAGCGGTTGCAGAAAAAATTCAAGCAGGAGAAATTTAAAATAACATAATGATTGTATCGAATACAGAAACGGTTCCAAATAAAGAAATAACTGAAATTTTAGGTATTGCTCGAGGCAGCACTGTAAGAGCACGAAATATTGGTAGAGATATTTTCGCTGGCCTTAAAAACATTGTTGGAGGCGAAATTGAAGAGTACACAAAATTACAAGCTGAAAGTAGAGAGCAGGCCATGCAACGTATGATGATGGATGCACAGCGCTTAGGTGCTGACGCTATTGTTAATGTTAGACTAACCACTTCTATGGTTATGCAAGGATGCTCAGAAATTTTAGCGTATGGAACCGCCGTTAAATTGAAGTAATGGATTTTATATCGAATATAGTAGTGTTATTGTACATTCTCTTTTTTATTGGATGTGGACTAGCACTACTCTATTTGATTATTCGAAGAATTGATAAAAAAGACAAAGAAGATTTCGAAAAAAGAAACAACTAATGCGCTACAAAGAATTCAATTCTAACAAAGTTTTAGAGACCTGCATCAATTTGTTTTGGAACACAAGTTTTGGAGGCTGCTCGGTTAAGGATATCGTAAGAGAAACTGGCGTAAACCGTTTTTCTTTATACGAAGAATGGGACAATAAAGAAGGAGTACTATTAGCATCTATTGATTTATATCAACAACGCTATAGTCAAGAAAAGTTTAAAATTTTAAAATCAAAAGGAGACCTTAGGGAGGTACTTACGAAGTTCTATATGAGTTTTATGATCGATGAAAAAACCCATCCATCAGGTTGTTACATTATAAGAATTGCAACAGAGTTAGCAGACAATAATATTGATGTTAAAAATAAATTGGACCGTTACTTAAACGAACTTGAACATCAATTTAAAACTTTTATCAGCAACTACTCAGAGTATAATAAGAACATTGAATATTTAGCAAAACATCTGACAGGATTGTTTTGTTCTTTAACCACATTTTGTGTTATCCATTCTTTTGAAGAAAGAAAATCTTTAGTTAACAGCGGCATATCTATGTTGCTAAAAAATTCTACGCACCATGCCACGCACGCTTAATCACTCATATCCAGAATTAGTAGAAAAAGCTCAAAAACTATTTTGGGTTAAAGGCTATAAATCCGTTTCACCAGAAGAATTAGCAGAACATTTGGAAGTAAGTAAAAGTACTATTTACAATAAGTACACAAGAGACATGTTGTTTATGGACTCTTTAAAAGGTTATGTAGTTGATCTATCTGACCCTATCTTAGAACAAGTAAGAAACTCTGATAAAGGAATTGAAGCCTTTAGAGATTTCTTCTATATGATTGTAGACGGATTGCTAGAAAAATCATTTCCGAAGAGTTGTTTTATGGTAAATACCGTTGTAGAGTTACGAAATGAAAAAGAGCAGATTACGGAATTGTACGAACGCTATTTTGGAAATATGCGTAAAACGCATCGTACAGTTTTAGAAACAGCCATAAAAAAAGGAGAGATCAAATATCCAGAACGAATTGATGAATATACCGAATGTATGGTTGGTGTATTATTTAGCCTAAGTATTCTCTACAAAGTAAAAAGTAGAGAGGAACTCCGCACCTATGTAGATGAGCAAATTGCGTTACTTGTTTAAACCTCTCACTTTAACACTTTGATTGAGATCTTTTAGAATCAACTTTTTCTTAATAAAAAGTTACAAAAAGTATGTCAACTATATTCTTCGAATTTTCGAAGAAACCAATTCTCCATTTCTGAACGCTATTTTTTTATAAACTCAACTCCTCAAATATCTTTGTTGTATCAATAATTAAACAAACCGTCAGTTCGAGTTTTTTAGTATAAAAAGTATCGAGAACAAGGTTTTACGAATTCTCGATACAATTTTTCCTGCTATGCAAAGAAAAATCACTCGAAATGACACATTTATAACAATTTAAATCAAAAGATATGACAGCAGTAAACGTAACAAAGACAATCAAAGTAACAGCAAAGGATGCATGGGAAACTATTTCTAGTTTCGAAGGAATTGAAAAATTTTCACCTGTAGCAAGGTCTGTAAAAACCGGCGAAGGTGTTGGCGCCCTAAGAAGTTGTTTCATGCCAGATGATGCAGAAATCAAAGAAGAATTAACAGGTTTAAACAACGAGAAAATGCACTTACAATACATTATTACTTCTGGACCATTCCCCTTTACAGATTATGTTAGCGATGTTTTAGTAAAAGAAGTTAGTGAAACAACTTGTGAAGTATCATGGAGTTCTCAATTCATCGTAAACGAAGGTGTTCCTGAGGCCGCTATGGTAGAATTATTAGAAGGTTTTTACAATGCCATTATGCAAGGTTTAGAAGAATTAGTTCCAGCTTAAACCAAATTAAAAATCTCCACAGGTTAACCTTAAACAATCAATTAACCAAACATGAAAAGGTCGCTCAAAAATGAGTGGCCTTTTTTTATAATTTTATAACTGTAACCTTTAATCTACTTTATCGTCATATTGCTTTAACACAAATTTATAAACATGAAAAAACGAACACTTCCACTATTACTTACTTTTCTTTTTGTCTCTATAGCAGTCATTGGTCAATCTAAAGTTGACAAAATTGAAAAATTGATGCAAACCTACTATGATTACGGCCAATTTAACGGTTCTATACTAGTTGCTGAAAAAGACCAAGTATTATTCAAAGGTGGCTTTGGAGAAGCAAACAAGGAATGGGATATCCCTAATAAAGCCAATACAAAACATCGTTTAGGATCTATCACCAAACAATTTACTGCAATGTTAATTTTGCAATTGAAACAAGAAGGTAAATTAGACTTACAAAAGCCGATTACCACGTATTTACCTTACTATCCAGCAAAAACTGGTGATATTATTACCACACATCATTTATTATCGCATACATCCGGAATTCCGAATTATACTGCTTTCCCAAATTATTTCGAAGAACAAGGTCGCGACCCAAAGACACCGAAAGAGTTTATTAAAATATTTCAAGACAAACCACTAGATTTTGAACCAGGATCTAAGTACAATTATAGCAACTCTGCCTATTTTTTACTAGGTGTTTTAATTGAAGAAATTACTAGAGAATCTTATGCAGAAAACCTTCAAAAAAGAATTTTAACGCCGTTAGACATGAATGAATCTGGATATGACTTAAGTTCGACGGTACTTAAAAACAGAGCATCAGGATATGGTCAAAATCATAACGGATTCGTAAATGCGCCTTATTTAGATATGAGTTTACCATATGCAGCAGGTTCTATGTACGCTACTGTTGAAGACTTGTATAAATGGGATCAAGCCTTGTACAACCATACTATTTTATCAGAAGAAAACACCAAATTGCTATTCAAACCAGCCATTGAATTAGGAACAAATAATTCGTATGCTTATGGTTTTATGGTTGGGAAATCACCTATTGGAAATACGGAAGATAGATTTACAGCATCTGGTCATGGAGGTGGAATCCATGGGTTCAACACCATTATAATGCGCGACGAAGACCAACATAATCTTGTGGTGCTTTTAAACAATACCGGAGGCACAAACTTAAACGAAATGAGCACCAATATTATGGCTATACTTTATGGTAAGTCATATGATATGCCTAAAAAATCGTTGGTTTCTGAAATAAAAGAACAATTTGAGAAGAACGGAATAGAAAAAACCATTGCTGAATTAAGCAACTTCACAAAATCAGATCATGTAAGAATTGATGAAGGTGACATTAATCGTTTTGGGTACGAACTTTTAACCGCTAAAGAAATTGATGCGGCTATCGCAGTATTCAAATTAAACGTTAGTTTATTTCCTGAATCTTCTAATACATATGACAGTCTTGGAGAAGCGTATTTAAATGCAAATAAAAAGGAAGAATCTATTGCCAATTACACGAAGTCTTTAGAATTAAATTCAGACAACAGAGGAGGTATTGAAGCGCTAAAAAAATTAGGTGCCGATGTTTCAAAATTTGAGAAAGAAATAATCGTTTCAGAAGACATCCTTGAATCGTATACAGGTAAATACGAATTAATGCCGAACTTTTTTATGACTATTTCTAGAACTAAACACCAATTACACATTCAAGCAACTGGGCAAGGCGTTAGTGACATATACCCTTCTACAGAAGTGAAGTTTTATAGTAAAATTGTAAACGCACAACTTACTTTTAACAAAGATGAAACTGGAGCGGTAGTTAGTTTAACACTGCACCAAGGTGGAGATCATTTGGCCAAGAAAATTGAATAAATATTTAATTAGATTATTAAAAATAGGGGTTTGTCAAATTTGATAAACCCCTGTTTTTTGATTTTTAACATATTATAGATATTTTTAGGGTTCTAACCACTTATTCTTTTCCATGTTAAAACTGTTTAGAAGTATTCGAAAAAAATTACTTTCAGAAAACAAGACCAACCAATATTTAAAATATGCCGTTGGAGAAATCTTTTTGGTTGTTGTAGGAATTTTAATTGCACTCCAAATAAACAATTGGAATCAAAATAGGCTTTTAAAAAATCAAGAACATAAATTGCTTTTAAAATTAAAAACCGACCTAGCAATCACTCAAGAAGAATTAGGTCTTGATCTTTTTTATGGGGATTCTGTTTACAATTTAACAGAAAACTTACTGACCTATTTAGACACCATTACCCAAAGCAACTACAATAAGGCCTTTTATAGTTCTAAATTTATGATTGCAATGGGAAATGTAAAATTGTACCCTAGAACCATTGCCTTTGAAAACCTTAAATCGTTGGGAATTGAAATAGTTAAAAATGATTCAATCCGAAACTTAATTTTAGATATTTATGACAGAAGGCTCCCTAGAATTACTTTTTGGGAAAACGAAGTAACAGCAAGAAATAATGAAATCAACAATATGATGGCCACTCATTTTGAATTAAAAAAAGACAACTTACAGTTTGGTGATGATTACTACTACCTAATACCATATGCTATCGAGCCTAAATCCATTACGGAGTTTAAAAATAGGATTGGATTACTACAAGGCGACAGAAAATCTACCAATGGTTTATATCAAGAATTAGACGCACGAATAAGTCATTTAATAGAACTATTGGATTTGGAATATATTAAAACGTAATGCTTTTAAAATACTCAAATTGAGTATTTCACAACTATATTTTTTGACCTACTTTTCGACCTCACAATTAACCAACAAACTTTATGAAACTTATCAAACTATTCTCGTTCCTAACTATTTTATTTTTTGCCTTTCAAGCAAATTCCCAAAACATTATAGGTGTAAAAAGCGAATTACATCAAAATGAATATGACAACTGGGTTTTAACCATTACACCGAACCAATTCGACGGCTACGCAACTGAAACGACAAAATTAGACGGAGTTTATGCTGTATTATTGTGCTATACCGTTAAAGGAAAAGAGTATCAAAAATACACGGACTGCACCAATGACTTTGTTAAAGAAGGTGAAAATGTTATCCATATTGCGAGTAGTTACAAAAAAAGAGGTGAAATTAACATCATGAGAGTTCAATTCTTTAGAAGAGATAAACCAAGAGAAACTTACCCTGCAAAGGATTGCTTTTAACTCCTAAATACCAAACTAAAATTAGTAAATTTATTATTCTCGGAGGTAACCAACAGGTTGCCTCCGTGTTTTTTAAGAATGTTTTTTGACAAACTCAATCCAATACCTGATCCATTCTTTTTAGTGGTGTAAAACGGAATAAAGATTTGACTCAATATCTCGTCATCAATACCTTTACCATTGTCCCAAACCATAATGACAGTTTTATCTACCTCAACACTACAACTCAATTTTATGGTAGCATTATCAACTCCTTCTAATGCATGAATACTGTTATTTATCAAATTGATTAACACTTGTTCTATCAATTTTCTATCTGCTTGAACGGTTGCGTTTCCAGGAACTGGCAACATTTCCAATTTTACATTAGCTTCGTCAGCATTCGTCTGCATCAATAGTTGAATCTCTTGCAAAAAAGGTTTTATTTTCAATTTGTTAAGAACGGGTACTGGCACATTAGAAATTGTTCTATAGTCCTTAACAAAATCCAGTAAGCCATCTGATCGCTTTTTAATGGTTTTCGCTGCTAAATGTATATCCTGAATATCTTCTGTATCTAAATTTTTTTCATCAGTCATATCTTTAATAGTAGAAGCCAATGAACTTACGGGTGTAAACGAATTTAACATCTCATGTGCCAATACTCTAATTACATTATGCCATGCCTCGATTTCCTTTTGTTCAATTTCCGACCGAATATCTTGAAACGTAATAATTAAATAAGGTGTGTTTAATAACTGAAATTCGATTACTTCTAGCGATAACTGTTTACGTTCGGTTTCGTCACCAAAATCTACAAGGACCTTACCGCCATTTGCCATTTGTTTTATCTCTTTTACCAACCAAGGCACATGACTGGCAAACCTATGCCAATATTTATGTTTGGGCTGATGTAATATATCACAAGCCGCTTTATTTAAAAACAATATCTCAGTTTCAGAATGCGCTTCAAACAAATCATCTTTTTTAATGGAAATGATACCTAGATTAACATGTTCTAATATGTATTTGAAGTAATTATATTGTGCTTCCTTTTCAATTTTATTGCGTTTAAATATTTTGATGATCAAGTTAAAATCGTCAAATACTTTTTGAAAAGAATCACCCTTTTTAGAAGGAGAAAAATAAACGGAATAGTCCTCTGTTTTTAAAGCATCTAAAAATTTTGATAAGGAATAATTGGTGTTATCTACATACCGAATCATTAAAAATACTTGCACCAAAATTACAATGCCCACACCAATGGTAGCAAAAATTAAATTCTGTTGAATTAAAACAACAAAAGCGAAACAAAACATTAAAATAAACAGAATCCGAATTGCAATTTGAATGGTAAATCTTTTAATCATAATTACAAATTGTATTTTTCTAAACGTCTGTATAACGCAGCACGTGTTAAACCTAATTCTTTCGCTGCCTTCGAAATATTTCCTTGATGTTTGTCCATGGCTTTTTGCACCAATAACTTCTCAATTTCATTCAGATTTAAATTATCAAATTCTGCGACCGACGACGAATTTGTTGCACCCACTTTAACAGTCGTTAAATTAAAATTTTCACGCTTCAATTCTTTCCCATCACTTAAAATCACTCCTCTCTCTATGGTATGTTGAACTTCACGAACATTACCTGGCCAATGATGTTCTTTAAGCATATCCACAATCTCGCTTGAAATAATCAATTCTTTCTTGTTGTATTTATTTTTGAATTCATTAAAATAGTGCAACACAAAATCCTCCACATCTTCTACTCTATCTCGTAAAGGCGGAATTTCAATCTCTACAGTATTAATTCTAAACAATAAATCTTGCCTAAATTTACCCTCTGCAACCCACTCGTTTAGCGGTGCATTAGTAGCAAAAAGCAACCGAGCGTTAAAATTTCTTTCCGTTCCTTCTCCTAATCGTGATACTTTCCTATCTTGAATTACCGTTAACAATTTCGATTGTAAATTCAGCGGAAGGTTTCCTATCTCATCTAAAAATAAGGTCCCTCCTTCAGCCATTTCAAAGCGTCCTGGTTTGTCTTCATGTGCATCTGTAAACGCTCCTTTTTTATGACCAAACAATTCGCTTTCAAACAAATTCTCCGACAAAGCACCCATATCTACATGTATAAAAGGCCCTTTATTAAAATTAGAAAGTCGATGAATTTCTCTTGCTAAATGCTGCTTCCCAGTTCCATTCTCTCCTAATACAAGAATACTTGCATCCGTCGGTGCTACTTTACCAATTGTATTTAATACGTTTTGCATAGCACTTGACTTTCCAATCATTGGTCCAAATTTTCGTGCTATGTTATCGCTTAAAACTTCGTTGGTAGATTTTAATAAATCAATTTTTTGATTTTTACGACTCAATTCTAACCCAGCATTAATAGTCGCCAAAAACTTTTCGTTGGTCCAAGGTTTTAGAATAAAATCAAAAGCACCCTCCTTAATACTATTCACTGCCAATTCCACTTCTCCATATGCTGTCATTAAAATAACAACTATATTAGAATTGATACTTCTAATATGCTTTAACCAATACATCCCTTCCTTACCATCATTAAATCCAATGCGATAATTCATATCCAAAACAATTACATCCAATTGCTCAGAACTAATCAATTGATTAATTTCTTTTGGGTCGCTTCTCGTTATCACTTTTGAATATTGCTTTTTCAACAGCAGTTTTGCTGATAGCAATACATCTTCATCATCATCAATAATGAGAATTGTAGCATTTATTTTGGCCATTGATACTTCTTAAAATGAAACACGAAAATACAAATTGTTCGAAAACGGACAACAAACTGTTCGAAAATGAACAGTTCTAATTTTTGTGTCAAAATTTTATCTCTTGATTATCAGTGATTTATGTGTTTTACTTTTTATGGCACACCACTTGAATAATGATTGGCAACTAAGAAAACAAAATTATGATATCACTTACACTCGTATTAATTAAGACCATTAGCACATTGTTACAACTCATCATTTTATAAAAACTAGTAAAATCAACCAACAAAATAGCACATGAAACAAATGGGAATGGATCGAAAAATTGAAAAAAAACAATGGACACCTAAAAAAGTGTATAGCATTATTGGAGTCGTTGTTTTTGTTGTGATTGCCTTTTTTGGGTTTAAATCATTCAATAAAAAAGAATACAATTTAGATGCCTCTAAAATTCAAATTAAGAAAGTAATTGAAGATGACTTTCAGGATGTAATCCTAATTAATGGGGACATTGAATCTGTTAATTTGGTACTCGTAAACACATTAGAAGGTGGATCTGTTGAAGAAATATTTATCGAAGACGGCATCTATGTAAAGAAAGGGACTCCTTTAGTACGGCTTTCAAACCCTGCAGTAACCTTGAATTATATGAATCAAGAAACTGCCATAGTCGAACAAATCAACAACCTTAGAAATTTAAAACTCACGTTAGAAAAGGACCAGCGAAATTTAGCCGAATCGCTTATTGACAGTGAAAATAGTTTGGCTGAAGTAGAACGTGATTACAAAGTAGACTCCGTATTATATGCTAAAGATATCATTGCCAAAAATGATTTTATAGATCGCCAAGAATCTTATAAATATTTAGAGAACAAACGCGATTTTATGGATAGAAACGTAAAAAAGAGTTCTGCAGACAACAAAATTCAAATTGAACAGATCAACAAATCAATAAACATGATGCAGCGCAACTTGAATATGATTCATCAAAACATTGAAAAAATGTTGGTAAAAGCACCTGTAGATGGTATGCTATCTTCTTTTGACCCTGTTATTGGCGAAAGTTATGACCGCAACCAAACAGTAGCGAAAATTGATGTTCAAAGCGGATTTAAAATAAAGGGTCAGGTTAACGAATATTATTTAAGTTCTGTTAAACCGGGTCAATTAGCACGATTCAGTTTTAACGGGGAAACGCTAGAATTAAAAGTTAAGAAAGTATTACCAGAGGTTATTAACCGAAACTTTGAGATAGAATTGGTCTTTGTGAATGAGGTTCCAAAGGCCATTACTATTGGGCAAAACATTCAGGTTAGACTTGAACTCTCCAAAGCGCAGAAATCTGTTTTAATTCCGAGAGGAAACTTCTTTCAATCTTCTGGCGGGCAATTTGTATATGTTCTAGACGGAGAAGGACGAGCGCATAAAAGAATTATAAAATTGGGTAGTCAAAACCCGAGTTACTACCAGGTTTTAGAGGGCTTAAACCCTGGGGAAGAAATAGTAACCTCGTCGTACGATGCATTTAAAAATTACGAAACAATTAGGATTAACTAAACAATAAAAACATGATTACATTAAACAAATTAACGAAAGTTTACAGAACAGACGAAATCGAATCAACCGCTTTAAATCAGGTTTCGTTCGAAATTGACAAAGGAGAATTCGTATCTATTATGGGGCCTTCAGGTTGTGGAAAATCAACTCTTTTAAATGTCTTAGGCCTGCTAGACAAACCAGAAAGTGGCTCATATCAATTTTTAGGTAAAGAAGTTGGGCATTTTAATGAGAAACAGCGCTCTAATGTGCGCAAAGCTAATATTGGATTTGTATTTCAAAACTTTAATTTAATTGATGAATTAACCGTTTTTGAAAACATAGAACTCCCATTAATTTATAATAAGGTTTCAAAATCTGAACGGAAAAAACGTGTAAATGAAATCATCGAAAAAATGGGAATTTCACACAGAAGTTCACATTTTCCACAACAATTATCCGGTGGGCAACAACAACGAGTTGCTGTAGCTAGAGCCTTAATTACTAGACCTCCATTAGTACTTGCCGATGAGCCAACCGGGAACTTAGATAGTTCACACGGTAACGAAGTAATGGAACTGTTGTGCGAATTGCATGAGGAAGGGACAACCATTGTAATGGTAACACATTCTTCTCATGATGCTAGTTATTCAGGAAGAATTATCAACTTGTTAGATGGCCAAGTAATTTCTGAAAAGAAAACCTCATTGAATCAAAAAGCCGTGTAACCCAAAACTAAAATCATGTTAAGAAACTATATAAAAGTTGCGTTCAGAACGCTTAACAAAAATAGGGTTTATGCCTTTATAAACATTCTTGGTCTAGCACTGGGTCTAACCATAACAATTCTCGTTTTTTTATTTATAAAAGATGAGACTAGTTACGATAAGCACTGGGATGGGCACGATCGTCTTTATAGAACAAATATTCTTGCAAATGTAATGGGGCAACATATGGACGAAGCTACATCGCCAAGTCCAATGGCCCAAACATTACGAAATGAATTTACCGAAGTAGAAACAGCTACAAGAATACGATCTAGGTCTCAGGAAATTATGGTGAGTCATAATGAAACAAAAATTTATATTAAAGATGAAGTTCTTGCAGACAGTTTGTTTTTTACTGTTTTCAACTATTCATTTTTACATGGAAATCCCAAAGATGCTCTAAACGAACCTAATGCAATTGTACTAAACGAGGAAACCGCCTTGAAACTGTTTGGAGATACCAATGCCATGGACAAAATCATTAGATATGATGACAGACGAGATTTAATTGTGAAAGGTATTGTTAAAGCACCCATTGGCCATACTCACCTTGATTTTAACATGTTTATTGCAAGTAACAATGTTCAAAATTCATGGGTATCTAACAACAGTTATCACACATACTTTAAATTGCGAACTGGGGTTAATCCACAAGAATTTGAAGCCGTAATGAATGAAAAATTCATGGGTAAAATTAAACCTGAAATTGAGCATTTCCTGAAAATTACAATCGATGAATTTATTGCTCAAGATAATTCATATGAGTATAGAATTCAGCCAGTAAAAGACATTCACCTTTATTCTCACAAAGGACATGAAATCAGCCAAAATGGAAACATCATGTACATTTATGTATTCATAGGTATTGCATTGCTAGTGATTTTAATCGCTGGTATTAATTTTATGAATTTATCGACTGCCCGATCTGGAAAAAGAGCCAAAGAAGTAGGAGTAAGAAAAGTTTCTGGTGCCTCAAGAAAAATGTTAATTGGTCAATTTTTAACAGAGTCTATAATCCAGAGTTTATTAGCGTTGTTTATAGCCTTGATATTGGTAGAGTTGTTTATCCCTGGTTTTAATAACACAATGGAAACAGAGATTAATTTGTTCAACGAACATTTAGACCAAACCCTAATTTTCTCTTTAGTTATCACGCTAATATATGGATTGTTCGCAGGTAGTTACCCTGCCTTTTTCCTATCCTCTTTTCAACCCGTGTCGGTTCTAAAAGGAGATTTTACTAAAACCAAAGGTGGAGCTTTATTGCGTAAAGGATTGGTTATATTTCAATTTACAGCTTCGGCTATTTTAATTGTTGGAATGATCATTATCTTCAATCAAATCTCATTTCTGCAAAACAAGGATATTGGATTTACTGGTGAGCAAGTAATTGTAGTTCCGTTACAAACGGATAAAATGACAGCCGATTTTAGAAATCATAAAAGTATTTTCTTAAAAAACAGCAACGTGTTATCTGTTACTAGAGCGTCTGGTTTTCCTAGTGACGGTGTTAATAATAGTGTCTTTTTAATGGAAGGCTCGCAAGAGCAATTTTCATTCTTATTTACACAAGTAGATTATGACTTTTTTAAAACGTTGGATATCGAGTTAATTCAAGGTCGTTTGTTTGACCGGGAAAAAGAATCAGATTCTATCTCTTATTTTATTCTAAATGAAACGGCAGTTAAAACGTATAACATAGAAGACCCCCTCAATAAAAGAATTGGTGAATTTATAAATTCACAAGGTGATCTTAAATATGGAAATGTAATTGGTGTTGTTAAGGACTTTCATTTACAAGGATTCAACCAGCCAATTAAACCAATGCTAATGAGGGTAGAGAACAATGTTTGGCATGCGGCCTTTAAAATTTCTAGTTCCGAAATGCAGTCTACCATAAGTTATTTAGAAAAAGAGTGGAATAAACTAGAGCCATCGCATCCTTTTACATACCAATTTTTAGATGAAAAATTTGGGGCTCTTTTAAAACAACAAGAAAATTTTGGTACCATGTTTTTATTCTTAACCATCTTGGCCATTATTATTTCCTCTATGGGACTTTATGGACTATCTTCTTTTACCGCAGAACAACGTACAAAAGAAATAGGTATTAGAAAGGTGCTAGGCTCTTCAGTTGGCGGAATCATGAATATGCTAACCAAAGACTTTTTAAAACTGGTTTTAATTGCCAATGTTTTGTCTTGGCCCATTATTTATTTACTAGCAAAAAATTGGCTAAATAATTTCTCTTATCAAATAGAGATGCCAATTTTACCATATGTATTTGCTACATTATTAAGTATGATTATTGCTTTAATAACAGTAAGTTCACAAGCCTACATTGCAGCAAATTCAGATCCAGTAAATGCATTAAAATATGAGTAACCTAGTATACCCAGATGTTGATTAGTTAAAAGCCCTCAAGAAATTGGGGGCTTTTTTATTGGTAATAAAAGTATATTTGTATGGAACCAACTAAATTTCAAATCAATTTCTATGAAAAATTTCCTATTGTTATTCTGTTTTTTATCTATAACTACTTTTGCTCAAAACACAGAAAGTCCTTATCAAAAAGATGTTGAATCCATAGATGCAATAATTACTGCATATTATGACGTCATCTCTGGAGCAAAAGAAGATTCATATCAATTTGAAAGAGATGAATTTTTACATGTGCCTGATGTGCAAATTACACGAATTAATGAGGATGGTAATGTAGACAAACACCCGTTAGAAGCGGAATATATTCCGTTTGCTTTAACTGGTAAGGTAGATATGTACGAAAATGAATTGGGTAGAACAGTAGAAACTTACGGAAACATGGCTCAGGTTTGGAGCGCATTTGAAATTAGAACAGAAAAGGATACACCTTCAGATTTCAAAGGAGTGAATAGTATACAACTTATTTATTCAGAAAATAGATGGTGGATTGCAAGTTGGACATGCCAAATGGAATCTGCTAAGTTTCCAATACCAAAACATTTATTAAAAATTGATTAACTTAGTTATATCTAACAAAACCAAAACCAATGATTAGAAAGCATACACCAGAAGATTTAGATGCCTTAATGTTAATATGGATTGAAGCATCTAGCATGGCACATCCGTTTTTAGACGCCGTTTTTGTGGATAAGGTTAAAAATGACATGCGCAATTTATACATGCCAAATTCTGATACTTGGGTGTACGAAATTGAAGGAGAAATACTAGGTTTTATTAGTATGATTGGCAATGAAATAGGTGGCTTATTTGTAACGCCTTCTAGCCATTCAAAAGGAATTGGAACACAATTGGTCAAATATATTAGTTCAGAACATGAAACATTAGAGGTTGAAGTTTTTGAAAAAAACAGTATCGGTAGAGCATTTTATGACAAATATGGATTCGAATTCTTAAAACAATATTATCACGAAGAAAGTGGTGAGGAGGTTTTACGATTGGTTAAAAAATAAATCAATTATCTTTGGCATAACTCTTGTCCAAAACTTGTTATGATTAAAAAGATTGTATTCCTTTTTGCCCTGTTCTTATCTACCTTTTCATCTGCTCAATTAGCCTATCCGCCACAGGCAAATCATGTAAAAAGCGTTGTTTTAAGGCCCTTGGCTCCGAACAGATATGTTCCTATAATGCGCATGGGCGAAAAATTTGAACTGTCATTTGATGATTTGGAAGCGGATCAAAAAGAGTATTACTACAAAATTGAACACTATGATTTTGATTGGAATCCTTCCGGATTGTCTGATAGAGAATACTTAATTGGTTATCAAACAGATCGTATAAGAAACTATGAGAACTCGTTTAACACACTTCAATTTTACACACATTACAAGGTTACTTTTCCTAACAACGAAACTAAATTTAGACTAACCGGTAATTATAAAATAACCGTATACGATGAATTCGATCAAATAGCTTTTGTACGAAAATTTGTTTTGTATGAACAGAAAGTTAGCGCTGGAATTGAAATACGACGCTCTCGCGATTTAAGTGCATACGACACCAAGCAATATGTTGAATTTGATATCAAATACCCAAATGTAATAATTAACAATCCTTCTGAAGAAGTAAAGGTTGTGTTAATGCAAAATAACGATTGGAATACAGCAATGACACATTTAAAACCTCAATACTATAGAGGGCAGCAACTTATTTACAAATATGTAAATGAAACCAATTTTTGGGCTGGAAATGAATTTCGTTATTTCGATAGTAAAGGTGTTAGAGATGCTAATATTGAAATTGCTAGAGTTGATTCTGGTCCGAACTTGTACCATACGATCCTGTTTACAGACGAAGAACGCATAGACCTCCCTTATTCATTAAATCCAGACATCAACGGAAACTTTGTAATTAGAACAATTGATGGGGGTCAGAACCCAGATCTAGATGCTGACTATACCTGGGTGTTCTTTTCTTTACAATCCTTAGAAGATTTAAGAGGAAAACAAATTTATATCAATGGGGCTTATAACAATTGGGAAGCCAGAGAAGAATTTGAAATGAAGATGAATCCCGATACTGGAAAATACGAAGCGATTGTTTTAATGAAACAAGGTTTTTACAATTACCAGTATATAACTATAGATAAAGACGGTAACAGAAGTAATCATGACATTGACGGTTCTTTTCACTTAACAGAGAACGATTATACCGTTTTGGTATACTACAGGCCATTCGGGGCTCGTTATGATCAGGTAGTTGGTATTGGATATGGAAAATCGGACAGAATCTTAAATTGATGTACTACTCATAAAAAAGTCTTATTTTTACACCCAACTTAGCAATAAGTTATTATGGTTCAACAAGTAACAAATGGTATTAAAATTTCTGTAGAAACTAACTTCGTTGGTACAAGTTACCATCATGAACGTTTACACTACGCCTTTGATTATAAAATAACCATAGAAAATCAAAGTAACGATTCCGTTCAGTTATTAGCACGTCATTGGAATATATTTGATTCCCTAAATAATATCGAAATTGTAGAGGGTGCAGGAGTTGTAGGTAAGAAACCAATTTTAAAACCCGGAGGGTCACACAGCTACAGATCACATTGTTTATTAACTAGTACACTTGGAGCAATGAATGGCTATTATGAAATGGTAAATTTCACAACTACAAAACCATTTTTAGTACAAATTCCTACATTTCAATTATTGGCATCGGGTGCCTTAAATTAATTCTTGTTTCACATTCTGTTTTGATTGATTATTTTAGTGGCATAATTCTCCATTAAATGAAATTGCGTCTTAGAAAGAAAAAAGAGGTTTCTACCATTAAATCTGTTTTACCAGAGTGTTTAAACTGTGGTAAACCATTGGCTGCAGATGATAATTTCTGTTCCTATTGTGGTCAGAAAAATGTAGAGAAATTGTCTTTTTCAAGTTTTTTAGGTCAGTTAATTTCTGGATTTTTCAATTACGATTCTCGATTTTGGACAACCATAGTGCCTCTTATTTTTAAACCTGGAAAAGTTTCTAAAGATTTTATTGATGGAAAACGAAAACGCTATGTAAATCCATTTCAAATGTATTTACATGTTTCCATTTTGTTCTTTTTGATTTTTGGATGGACCTCTAATTTTGATGAAATAAATTTCGATCCAAATATAAATGAGAATGATGTTGCAGTTATTGACTCGCTATTACAGCAAGGAGTAGCAAACCTCGATGAAAAGGAAAAGGTATTGGTAGACTCTCTTTTAGTTGAAAATAAAATGATAAGAGATTCGGTAAAAAATGAAATCATTAAAAAGACCTCGGGAGGTTTTAATTTTTCAAAAATGATAGTCGATACCATTTATAATATTGACAGAAAAAATCATCAATTTGATAGTATTTCCAGATCTGACAAAATCGAAGATTTCTATTCATTTTTGGTTAACAATCCTGGTAAACATCAAACTGAAACCAGTTTGAAAAAACTCGGTTATCCTGTAAACTTTTGGAACTCGTTTTATTTTGAACAGGCAACTCGAATCAAAAAGAATGTAGATCTGATAGAAAATCAAAATTTTGCACCCCTTATTAACAAGTCAATTTCTTATTTTTCGATTGGCCTCTTTATTTTCTTACCTCTGTTTGCTCTTTCATTAAAGTTGTTCTACTACAGAAAACATATGAATTATATGGAACATTTGGTATTTGTTTTCCATACACAGACTGTCTTCTTTTTGTTACTTCTAATTTCTACTTTAGTTGGTTTGGTCTCTAATTATGAGAATTTTTGGATTTTTATGTTGCTTTTTTTAATTTATCTATTCTTAGCGCTACGAAAATTCTATCAACAAGGTGTTATAAAAACATTTATAAAATTCGTATTACTTAATTGGGTATACTCTACCCTTGCAGCATTTGCTGTTATGATAATTTCTGTATTAGCGTTTATGCTAGACTAATCAATGGCTTCATAGTCAAAAACTGCCTTGTCATTGGCCAATGATACAGTGGTAATACTCACTGTACCTCCACCTTTTCGCTTCATTAATACATCGGTTTCTGGATTGCCAATGCCTGCTGTTTTATGAAACTTCAATATATCTGACTGCTTAAATCCGGCTTGCTTGTTTTGCCAATCTTCAAACCAATCTTCTCTCAACTTTTTTGTAGCATCATCATACAAGGTAGATGATGACCAAATATGTGGCGTTTTAGGAATGCTAAACAAATGTCTCTTTTCACCAGTCCACACAAAATCTAATAATTCAATCCCATCATTCCAATCTATAACAACTAAAGTAAAAGGTTCAATATTGGTTAAATCTATAGTTGATAGCGCATTTTTAGTATCAGAAGCCTTTAAAAGTTCCTTAACAATCAAACCCCTACTTGCTCTATAAGAATCTTGAATTACATGATCTTTATACCCTCCATTTAGCAAACATATCAAACGTTTCTTTTCGCTGCTCCCAATCCAAGAACCGCCAGCATCTCCATCTTTTGGATAGGTAATCTTTACCCCATCTTCTATATATTCTTTAGGTGCACTTGCTTTTTCCCTAGCAAAGGGTACGTCCCTACTCGATGTTAATATAAAATTGGTATCGCTTAATGGTAAAAAAGTAACTGTGCACATATTTTATGATTCTGATAATTTTGATAGTACAATATTAACCAACTTTAATATATTCATAATATATCTAACTAATTTACTATCAAACTGATTAAGAATTTCGTAATTTTGTCGTCCAAAAATATTTAAATTTTTAGACATGGCAAATGCATTTTTTAACGTTCCTAAAGCAGTGAACGAACCGGTAAAATCATACGCACCTGGAACACCAGAACGCGAGAATGTATTAAACACTTATAAAAAGATGTACAATGAAACAATTGATGTTCCAATGTACATAGGTTCTGAAGAAGTCAGAACTGGAGATACGGCAACAATGTCACCTCCGCACGATCACAAACATATTTTAGGAACTTATCATAAAGCCGAAAAACAACATGTTGAATTGGCCATTGAAAAAGCCTTAGCTGCTAAAGAAGATTGGGCAAACATGCCTTGGGAGCATAGAGCTGCTATTTTCTTAAAAGCTGCCGAATTATTAGCAGGACCATACAGAGCAAAAATGAATGCTGCTACGATGTTAGCGCAGTCTAAAAATGTATTCCAAGCAGAAATTGATGCGTCTTGTGAGTTGATTGATTTCTTAACATTCAATGTTCAGTTTATGACAGAGATTTATCAGAATCAACCTATTTCTGATAAGGGAATCTGGAACAGAATGGAATACCGCCCACTAGAAGGATTTATCTACGCTGTTACACCGTTTAACTTTACTGCAATTGCTGCAAACTTATTTGCTGCTCCTGCAATGTTAGGTAATGTATGTGTTTGGAAACCTTCTGATAGCCAAGTATATTCTGCTCAGGTAATTGTAGAGCTATTTAAAGAAGCAGGTTTACCTGATGGTGTTGTAAATGTTGTTTACGGAGATCCAGCAATGATTAGTGATGTTGTTTTAAATCATAAAGATTTTGCAGGATTGCACTTTACAGGTTCAACGCACATCTTTAAACATTTATGGGCGCAAATTGGAAATAACATTAACATGTACAGATCATATCCAAGAATTGTTGGAGAAACTGGAGGGAAAGATTTTATTTGGGCACATCCATCTTCGAACCCAAATCAGGTAGCTACAGCAATGTCTAGAGGTGCCTTTGAGTACCAAGGACAAAAATGTTCTGCAGCATCAAGATCTTATATTCCAAAAAGTATTTGGCCAGCAGTTAAAGACCAATTGGTAAAAGATGTAAACTCATTTAAAATGGGAAGTCCGGAAGATCCATCTAACTTTATCAATGCGGTAATTCATGAAGGTTCTTTTGATAAAATTTCTTCATATTTAGACCAAGTTAAAGACGATGCTGATGCAGAAGTTATTGTAGGTGGTGGGTATGACAAATCTAAAGGATACTTTATAGAACCTACAGTGATTGTAACTTCAAACCCAAAATACACAACCATGTGTACTGAGTTATTTGGTCCTGTTTTAACTGTATTCGTCTACGAAGATGCAGATTGGAAAAATACGTTAACATTGGTTGATGAAACATCTGAATACGCCTTAACAGGTGCTATCTTTAGTCAAGACAGATATGCAATTGACTTTGCTGCCAAAGCATTGCAAAATGCTGCAGGTAACTTCTATATAAATGACAAGCCAACAGGCGCAGTTGTAGGACAACAACCATTTGGAGGAAGTCGTGGTTCTGGAACAAACGATAAAGCAGGTTCTATCTGGAACTTGTTACGTTGGGTTTCGCCAAGAACAATGAAAGAAGCCTTGGTGCCACCAACAGATTATAGATATCCATTTTTAGGATAATTTTAAACCTATATTAATTCAAAAACCACATCTTTATGATGTGGTTTTTTTGTTTATTTGTTATTCTAACTTTTTATAATTCAAATGAAATACCTTGCTCACCAAACGAAAGCACTTACGCTTTCATTATTATTTCTATTTATAACAACAACGCTACTTTCTCAGACCTACGGAAAAAACGGAATGGTGGTGTCATCTAACAAATTATCATCTAATGTTGGAGTTTCCGTATTAAAAAAAGGTGGTAACGCCATTGATGCAGCAGTTGCTACTGCTTTTTCCTTAGCAGTTACTCTACCATCCGCAGGAAATATTGGTGGTGGTGGCTTTATTGTTTTTATGGATGCTGATGGAGAAGCAACCACAATAGATTTTAGAGAAAAAGCACCATTGGCGGCTACTGAAGACATGTATCTCCATGAAAATGGTGATGTGGTTTACAGCAGGCGCAGAACAGAACTAACAGCAGTAGGTGTTCCTGGTACTGTTGCTGGCTTGTATAAAGCACATCAAAAATATGGAAAACTACCATGGAATGAATTGGTAGACCCAGCGGTGCAACAAGCAAAAAATGGATTCGAATTTAACTGGTCCTTAAATAGAGCCGCTGAAAATTTTTCCGATACCGTATATCCCTTTATGGCGAACTATTTTTTAAATGATAAAAAAGTACGTGTTAAACCAACTGAAATATGGAAACAACCGGCTTTAGCGAACACACTTTCAATCATTAGAGATCAAGGAAAAGATGGTTTCTATAAAGGTAAAGTTGCTAAGATCATTGCAAATCACATGAAAGAAAATGGCGGAATAATTACCGAAGAAGACCTTGCCAAATACGAAGCAATTGAAAGAAAACCGATGAAGGGCACTTACAAAGGTTATGATATTTATTCAATGCCCCCACCAAGTTCTGGTGGAGTTGCTTTAATTGAAATGATGAATATGATGGAATTGGTAGATTTTGAAAAAGTTGAATTCAATTCTACCGAATATGTTCATATTATGGCCGAGGCTATGCGAAGAGCCTTTGCAGATAGAGCCGAGCATTTAGGAGATCCTGATTTCAATTTAGATATGCCTTTAGACAAACTAACGTCAAAGGAGCATGCGCAAAACCGATTTGACAATCTAGACATGCAAAAAGCATCGGTTAGTGACCCTACAAAATATGGTCAGATTTATGATGGTGACAACACGACACATATCTCGATTATGGATAAAGATGGAAATGCAGTTTCCTTAACCTACACCTTAGAGTCTAGTTATGGTTCCAAAACTGGAATTCCAGAATTAGGTTTCATCTTTAATAATGAAATGGGAGATTTCAATCCGCAAAAAGGAGTAACTACAACGACAGGGCAAATTGGATCTGCTGCAAATCTAATTAAACCGGAAAAAAGAATGTTGTCTAGCATGACACCAACCATAGTTGGTAAAGATGGGAAACCATATCTTGTAATTGGTAGTCCAGGTGGAAGAACCATCATCAATACTGTGTTTCAAACCGTATTAAATGTATTGGAATTTGAAATGCCGATTGACCGCGCAATTGAAAACATGAAGGTTCACCATCAATGGTTACCAGATGTGTTAACCTATGAAAAAGATTTACTTTCTCCCGATACTAGAAAAGCACTCGAGGCAATGGGACATAAGACACGAAGTAGAACTCGTTTAGGTGTTCTAATGGGCATAACGTATGATTCTGAAAACAAAATAATCACTGGTGCCGCTGATACTGTAAGACCGGATGGTGGTGCTGTTGGATACTAAATAAAAATTTTAATTATGAAACGATTTACCTTAGCACTAGTTTTTTTATTTTCGACGCAATTATTAATGGCTCAAGTCGAAAGCAGATATGAGTTATCCTTTGAAAATGCACAATTACATCAAGCAGAAATAAATGCTACGTTCAGCAATTTGACTGATGAAAATGTGGAGTTAAGAATGAGTAGAACTTCACCTGGAAGATATGCTTTACACGAATTTGTCAAGAACGTTTTTAATCTAAAGGCAACCGATCAAAATGGAAAGGAATTAGCACTGGAAAGAAAAGATCCTTATTCATGGAATGTTACTGGTCATTCAGGGACCGTAAACATTTCGTATACATTATTTGCCAATCATGGAGATGGAACTTATGCACAGATTGATGAGACACATGCGCATTTAAATGCACCCCCAACCTTTATATATGCACCGAGTCTTTCTACTAAAGGTTTTGAAGTTACGTTCAACTTAAGAGAAGATTTAGAATGGAAGGTTGCAACACAACTAAAACATTTAACCGGTACTACCTATTCTGCAAAAGACTTACATTATTTAATGGATAGTCCTATGGAAATTAGCAATCACGAAATGCGCTCCCATGAAATTGATGGACAAACCATCCGATTTGCATTGCACCATAATGGAACATCTGCTGAATTTGATACCTATTTTAAAAACTCCATAAAAATTGTACAGCAGCAAAAAGCGGTATTCGGAGAATTACCAAAATTTGATTATGGTGAATATACTTTTTTAGGGTGTTATTTACCACATGTAGATGGAGATGGTATGGAGCACCGAAACTCTACAGTTTTAACGAGTACAAGAAGTTTAAAAAAAGCCGCTAATAGAAATATCGGTACAGTATCTCATGAATTCTTTCATGCTTGGAACGTTGAAAGAATAAGACCTAAATCCTTAGAACCTTTTAATTACGAAGCCGCAAATATGAGCGGAGAATTATGGTTTGCTGAAGGATTTACGAATTACTATACCGGACTTATTATGCATAGAGCCGGACTTACAACAATGCCACAATACATCAAAAGCATGCAAGGCACATTTAACTATGTTTGGAATTCTCCTGGACGCAAATTTTCAGGTCCAATCGAAATGAGCAACCAAGCGGTATTTGTAGATGCTGCAGAAGCTGTAGACCAAACGTATTTTAATAATACATTTATCTCCTATTATTCTTATGGGCAAATGCTAGGTCTAGCACTTGATTTAACGCTAAGAACTGAAGGTTTAAACTTAGATGATTATATGAAATTGGTATGGAATAAGTTTGGAAAAAATGAAATTCCATATACCAATAAAAATCTTGAAGAAGTACTTGTTTCGTATGCTGGAAAAGAAATTGGAGCTTCGTTTTTTAACAACTATATTTTTGGAAAAGAACGTCCAGATTTAGAATTGCTCTTTACTCAAATGGGTGTTTCGGTTGTAACAGATACTTCCAAAATTGAATTTGGAACTCGTATTAAAGAACAAATCATTCAAAGTTACCCTAAAATAGGCTCAACTGCCTATAATGCAGGATTAACAAAAGGTGATAAAATAATTCGAATAGATTCAATAGCAATTACAGCAGAAAGTAACCTCAATAGTATCATCTCAAACTTACAACCAAATAAAGCGGCCACAATTGTTTTTGAAAGACATGGGAAGAAAAACGAAACAAAAGTTAAACTTGTTGCTAACAACAATAGTTCGTTACATTTATTTGAAGACTTAAACAAACCTGTTAATGAAAGCATAAAATATAACAGAGATAGTTGGCTACAAGCGAAATAACCCTATATTTGCGGCCTAAAATTTTAAAACCCCGAATTATGAAGTACGCAATTTTCGCCCTTTCATTTTTATTATTATTCGCATGTACATCTGACGAAACTCCTATTACGGATTATTCAGCAGAAAATGATCAACAAATTATTGAATATATCGCTAAACATAACTTAAATGCATCCAAATCTTCTTCTGGATTATATTACGTTATTGATGAAGTTGGTACTGGAGATAAAATTACAGCGACTTCTGATATTTCTGTTAAATTTAAAGGATCATTAATAGATGGTACTGTTTTCGAAAATACTGAAGGAGAAATTGTATCATTTAATTTACAAGGATTAATTCAAGGCTGGGTTGAAGGGCTTCAATTATTCAATCACGGTGGAAAAGGTACGTTGTTAATTCCTGCTCATTTAGGGTTTGGAAACAGTACAAAAGAAAATATTCCAGCAGGCTCTGTTTTAATTTTTGAAATTGAAATAATTGATTATAAAGTTCTGAACGACGAACAAATTGAAGCTTATATTAACGAGCATGAGATTACGAATGTTCTAAGAAGCGAATCTGGACTGTATTACCAAATTGAAGAATTAGGTACTGGTGAATATCCTTCAGGAACAGCAGATGTAACTGTAGTCTATAAAGGATATTTTATGGATGGTGAAGTTTTTGATGAAAGCTCTCCAAATGGTGTATTCTTTAATTTAAGTCAAGTAATTCCTGGTTGGACAGAAGGTATTCAATACTTTAAACAAGGAGGAAAAGGAAAATTATTCGTTCCTTCTCATTTAGGTTATGGCATATACGATTATAATGGAATACCAGGTGGTTCAGTTTTAATATTCGAAGTTGAATTAGTTGATTTTATTGACTAATAACTATAAATTAAAAAGCCTCTATTTAACAATAGAGGCTTTTTAATTTCATTTTTATATTAGTCGGATACATCTTTATAATTCTCTTTATGGTTCAAGTCTAAATTAAGTCGTTTCAAGAATTCATTAGGACGATTCACACAAAAACGAGCAATTAAGAACTGATATCCAATGTACCTTTGAACCAACATTAAGGGATACTAATACAAAAGCCAGGAGTAGTTAACCGGGTAGTATTCTTAAAAGTTTTCATAATAAGTTTAGTTAGTTTTTTGAAACTGTCGGTGCGCTCGCTTCGGCAGTTTTCGTTTTAAATAACTATCCTCTAAATTTAATTGGAATATGTACTACCTTTTTTGTTTCAAAAAACGGTTCTTCAAAGTAGTTTGGTAAATCATACAAAGTGGCTTTCGGAAAATTTTGTAGTTCTACGGTAAGATCTCCGCCCTTTAGATATAGAATTCCATTTTTCAAGTCGTGTTCAGATTTCTTTTTAATTTTTCCTTTCGTCCATTTGTAAAAATCATCCATTCTTGTAACTGCACGGCTTACAATAAAGTCAAATTCTCCTTTCACCTTTTCGGCACGCATGTGACTTCCTTTCACATTTTTTAAGCCTAGTGATTCTGCTACACCATTTACAACTTTTATTTTCTTTCCAATGGAATCTACCAAGTGAAATTGAGTTTCAGGAAATAAAATGGCTAATGGAATTCCTGGAAACCCACCACCGGTTCCAATATCTAAAACAGAAGACCCTGGTTTAAATTCCTGAACCTTCGCTATTCCAAGTGAGTGTAACACATGACGTCTATACAACTCATCAATATCTTTTCTAGACACAACGTTGATCTGAGCGTTCCATTCTTTGTACAATGCTTCTAGTTGCTCAAATTGAATCTTTTGTACCCTTGTTAAATTCGGGAAATAATTAAGTAGTGCTTTCATAAATGTTTTGCAAAGTTAAAACTTTTATAAATGAGAGCCTTAAAATTGGATCCAAACAATTTCAATTCTAAAATGTATCTTTACTCAAGAACTTTTGATTTTTCTTATGTTTGATCGCTTTTTTAAAATTACCCAAAACAAATCCACTATAAAAACCGAAGTTATTGCAGGCTTTACAACCTTTATGACTATGGTCTATATATTGGCGGTGAACCCAACAATACTTTCAGAAGCAGGAATGGATAAAAACGCACTATTCACAGCCACAGCACTCTCTGCTGTAATTGCTACGATGGTTATGGCGCTTGTTGCAAAACTTCCGTTTGCACTTGCTCCAGGAATGGGCTTAAATGCCTTCTTTGCATTTACGGTTGTTCAAGGGATGGGCTACTCATGGCAATTTGCTTTGACCGCTGTATTCTTAGAAGGAATTATATTTTTATTACTTACAGCTTTTAATATTCGAGAGTTAATTATCAATGCCATTCCCATAAATTTAAAACATGCCGTATCTGTTGGTATTGGATTGTTCATTGCATTTATCGGACTTAAAAATGCAGGAATCGTAATTGACAGCCCTTCCAATCTTCTAAGTCTTGGCAACATGAAAAGCCCAACTGTTCTGGTAGGATTAATTGGTATATTAATTACAGGTATTTTGCTAATTAAAAAAATGAAAGGCGCCATTCTAGTAGGAATTCTTTCTTCAACCATCATCGGATTATTTGTTGGTGTTACAATGATACCCGAAAACTTTAGTGTTGTAAGCACACCTCCTTCATTAGAGCCCATATTTTTCCAATTTGATTTTTCACAAGTCTTTACATTAGATATGCTTATTGTCCTTTTTACTTTTCTATTTGTTGACATGTTTGATACCGTGGGAACACTTGTAGGGGTGGCTTCAAAATCTGAAATGCTCGATGAAAACGGGAAAATACCATATGTGAAACAAGCCTTATTTGCTGATTCTATCGGGACCTTTTTTGGTGCAATTTTAGGGACGTCTACAGTAACGACCTATGTAGAAAGTGCTGCAGGAGTTGCGGAAGGTGGTAAAACTGGAATGACCGCTTTAACGGTTGCTTTGCTTTTTGCACTATCATTATTTTTTGCTCCTGTATTTATGATTATTCCAGCGGCAGCCACAGCACCCGCTTTATTTTTAGTTGGATTGATGATGATAACACCGATTTTAAAAATAGACTTGAATGATTTCACAGAAGCTATCCCCTCATTTTTTACCATTATAATGATGCCACTGACCTTTAGTATCGCAGAAGGAATTGTTTTCGGAATGCTATCGTATGTCTTCTTGAAATTATTAACGGGGAAATATCGAGAGATAAAACCCATTATGTACATTATTGTGCTTCTATTCTTGATTAAATTTTGGATTTAAAACCACATTCAAAATAAAAAATTCCCAAAAATTTAGTAAATTATAAAGGCTTCAATGAAAAATTTACGACTCGTCTAGTTATTTAAAATACAATTGATAGTCAATCGTTAATAATTTAACATTATTCTAAATTAAGATATAATTAACGCCAAAAAATGATAAATGTTAGGTCTTTGCAATACTTTTTGATGTAGTTTTGCAGCGATTATAATACCCTTTTAAATGAATGCAATTAAATTTTCGAAAGTAGACAAGGCAAAATTCTTTAGAACATTGAATAAAAGAGTTAACAACTACTTTAAAGAGAACAATATAAAAAGGACAGGAAATTGGAAACTATATAGCAAAGCTATCGTAATGTTTTCTCTATTATTAGTACCTGTTATTTTAATTTTTACCCTAGACTTACCTGTTTGGGCTCAAATATTAGGAATGATTATTACTGGTGTTGGAATGGCTGGTGTTGGAATGAATGTTATGCATGATGCCAACCACGAATCCTTTTCTAGTAAAAAATGGGTGAACAAACTTATGGGATCTAGTATCTACATTTTAGCCGGCAACGACTACAATTGGAAAGTACAACACAATGTTTTACATCACACGTATACTAATATTCAAGGGCACGATGAAGATATTGAAGCCGGAAGAATTATTCGTTTTTCTAAACATGCTAAATGGTACAAAATTCACAAATATCAAAAATACTATTCTTTCTTTTTGTATGGTTTGTTAACTATGAATTGGGCCATTACCACCGATTTTAAGCAAACCTACCAATATTTAAAAAGAAAATTATCCTATGGTAAATTTCCAAACCCAGCTACACAATGGACAAAATTGGTAATTGGAAAAATTATATACTACGCACTTTGGATTGTACTACCTTTATCTTTAGGTTTTGCATGGTACCAAGTCTTAATTGGCTTTTTAATTATGCATTATACTGCAGGGATCATCTTAAGTGTAATTTTCCAACTGGCACACGTAATGCCAAATACGGATATGCCAATGCCCGATCAAGATGGTAATATGAAAAATACATGGGCTATCCATCAATTATATACCACCTCTAATTTTGCACCAAAAAATTGGTTGGTAAAATTCTTTACAGGCGGATTGAATCATCAAGTAGAACATCACTTATTCGCACACATAAGTCATATACATTATGATAAATTAGCGAAGATTGTAAAGGAAACAGCTAAAGAGTTTAGCCTTCCTTACAACGAGTATAAAACGATGTGGGGTGCTGTAGCCGAACATTACAGACAATTAGAGTTCTTAGGAAAAAAACCACAACTAGCATAAATTTTATTTAAACCATGTCACAACATTTATCGGACAGAATCCAAAGTTTACCGGTTTCGGCAACTTTGGCAATGGCGGCGAAAGCGCGCGAATTAAAAGAACAAGGAAAAGATATTATCGGATTAAGTTTAGGTGAACCAGATTTTAACACTCCTGAGTTTATTAAAGATGCCGCGATAAAAGCCATCCAAGATAATTACAATTCTTACACACCTGTAGATGGGTATGGCGAATTGAAAGAAGCAATTTGCAACAAATTTAAACGCGATAATAACCTTGAATACAAACCTAATCAAATTGTTGTATCAACGGGGGCAAAACAATCTATTGCCAATATTGCACAGGTATTGTTAAATCCAGGTGATGAAGTTTTATTACCCGCACCATATTGGGTAAGCTATTCTGCTATTGCAACTTTATGCGAGGCAACATTTGTAGAAATCCCATCTTCAATTGATACAGATTTTAAAATTACTCCTGAACAATTAGAAGCGGCTATTACTCCAAAAACGAAGATGATATTCTTTAATTCTCCTAATAATCCTAGTGGAACAATTTATACGGAGAAAGAATACAAGGCTTTGGCGGTAGTTTTAGAAAAGCACCCAAATATTTTCATTCTTTCAGATGAGATTTATGAGCACATAAATTACGGGACTAAGAATTTTAGTTTTGCTAGAATTCCGAGTATGTATGATAGAACTATTACCGTAAATGGAGTTGCGAAAGCATTTGCAATGACTGGCTGGAGAATTGGATATATCGGTGCTCCAGAATGGATTGCAAAGGCATGTACAAAAATGCAAGGACAAATAACTTCTGGCGCCAATTGTATTGCTCAACGTGCAACAATTGCAGCTCTTGACGCTCCTGTTTCCGAAATAAACTATATGGTTAAAGAGTTTCATAAACGAAGAGATATGATCTTAAAACTATTAGGCGAAATTGAAGGATTTAAATTGAATGTACCTAAAGGTGCTTTTTATGTTTTTCCTGATGTTTCTGCATTTTTTGGCAAAACCTTAAACGGAACTAAAATTAATAATGCTTCAGACTTAGCATTATATATTTTAGAAGAAGCAAATGTAGCAACTGTTACTGGTGAAGCATTTGGAGCTCCAAATTGTATTCGAATTTCTTACGCTGCATCTGAAGAAAACATTAGAACTGCTGTTACAAGAATTAAAGATGTTTTAAACTAGAAACATAATTTTTAACATAGAAAAGGCGTCTTGAAATATCAAGACGCCTTTTGTTTTTTATATATTTGAAAAAAAACATTTTCATGCAATACAAATACCTTGTATTAACTTTTATAATTATCCTATTTTCCAATTGCAAAACGAATTCAAAAGATTCTATGGAACAGCATAAATATACGAACGAATTAATAAATGAAACAAGTCCTTATTTATTACAACATGCCCACAATCCAGTTGATTGGAAACCTTGGAATCAAGAAACACTAGACCTTGCTAAAAAAGAGAATAAATTAATTATTATCTCGGTTGGATATGCAGCCTGCCACTGGTGTCATGTGATGGAACATGAAAGTTTTGAAGATGAAGAAGTTGCCAAGTTAATGAATGAAAACTTTATCAATATTAAAGTTGATAGAGAAGAAAGACCCGATGTGGATCAGGTATATATGAATGCTGTGCAATTAATGACTGGTAAAGGTGGCTGGCCATTGAATTGTATTACATTACCAGACGGTAGACCAATTTTTGGAGGCACTTATTTCCAAAAAGAGCAATGGATGAACGCATTAAAGCAATTGTCTGACCTTTATACAAACAAGCCAGAAACAGCCATTGAATATGCAGAAAAATTAACCGAAGGTGTCCAAAATTCAGAATTAATTGAATTGAATACTGATGAGGCTATTTTTTCAACTCATGAAATTAAAGACGCCATAACCAATTGGAAAACTACATTAGATTTCAATTTAGGAGGTAATAATACGGCACCAAAATTTCCAATGCCAACCAATTACTCCTATTTACTACGCTATGGATTTCAAGCAAAGGATCAACAAATTTCGGACTATACCAATACTACTTTAAGCAAAATGGCCTTTGGAGGAATATATGATCAAATAGGCGGTGGTTTTGCACGCTATTCTGTAGATGCAAAATGGCACGTACCACATTTTGAAAAAATGCTATATGATAATGGACAATTGGTAAGTTTATATGCAGATGCCTTTTTATTAACTAAAAATCCACTTTATAAAGAAACTGTTGTTGAAACGCTTCAATTTGTTGAGCGCGAATTAATGAATGACAATGGTGGGTTTTATTCTTCTTTAGACGCCGATAGTAATAACACTTCAGGTGAATTAGAAGAAGGTGCTTTTTATGTATGGACCAAAACTGAAATACAAAAATTACTTGGTAACGACTATGAATTATTCCAAGATTATTACAATGTAAACGACTATGGCTATTGGGAACATGATAATTATGTCCTAATCCGAAATGAATCTGATAAAGCGTTTTCTCAAAAACATAACATCTCAATAATTGAACTAAAGAACACAGTAGTTGAATGGAAAAAATTACTGTTCGAAGAACGTTCAAAAAGAGACAAACCAAGGTTAGATGATAAAATATTAACTTCATGGAACGCCTTAATGTTAAAGGGATATATAGATGCTTATAAGGTATTTGACAAGAAACATTATTTAAACGTTGCATTAAAAAACGCACACTTTTTAGTTGCTAATCAATTACGAGAAGATGGTGGATTAAATCACAATTACAAAGACGGAAAAAGTACCATCAATGGATATTTAGAGGATTACTCAACTTTGATTGATGCATTTATCTCCTTGTATGAAGTTACATTAGATGAGCAATGGCTAAACACATCCAAACAATTAGCAGATTACACTTTTGATCATTTCTTTGATGATACAAGTGGTATGTTTTTCTTTACTTCTGATGAGGATCAAAACCTTATTGCACGTAAAATGGAGGTATCGGACAATGTCATACCTGCATCAAACTCAATTATGGCCAGAAACCTTGCCAAACTAAGTCATTATTATTCAAATAAGCACTACTTAAAAACAAGTAAGCAAATGTTGAATAATATAAAAGAAAGCATGATTGAATACCCTAGTGGCTATTCTAATTGGTTACAGTTGGCAAGTGATTTTTCCAGTAGTTATTATGAAATTGCAATTTCTGGGCCAGAATCTCTTTACAAATTAAAACAAATTAATCAAGTCTATATTCCTAATAAATTAATTGCAGGTTCTATTGGAGAAAGTGATGTACCACTCATGGAAGGTAGATTTAACGACGATGAAACTTTAATTTATATTTGTGTTGATGGTGCTTGTAAATTGCCAGAAGAAACTACTGAAAGAGCACTGGAACAAATGAGTTTCTATTTTGAGTAATAACTATTAAAAACCCGTTTAACGAATGTACTACATTTTTATTTTTCTAACCACTTTAGTTGCCTTTTTGCATATCTATTTTATGATTTTGGAAATGTTTTTATGGACCAAACCCAAAGGCTTAAAAACTTTTGGTCTCAATAAAGAATTTGCAGAGCAAAGCAAAGTCCTTGCGGCTAATCAAGGTTTATACAATGGTTTTCTAGCAGTGGGATTACTTTGGGGAGTTGTATCTACCTACTATCATGTTATTCCATTCTTTTTAACCTGTATTATAATTGCAGGAATCTATGGAGCTTATTCTACTAAAAAAATATCTTTGTTCTATGTGCAGTCAATACCCGCAATTCTGGCCTTAATTTCATTTATAATTTATACATTCTTTTAAAGCTTACTTTTACTACCTCTGTAAAGACCTCTGTTTACCCCATTGCTTCATGAGTGTTTTTGTAAAATGCCTTCTAACAAATATGAAATTATGAAAAATATTGGATTACTAGTTGTTCTAACTATCACCTTTTCTGCTTGCCGTAAAAATGCAGCTACATCTGAAAAAAAACGGCCGAATATTCTTTTTATAATGTCTGATGATCATGCGTACCAAGCCATTAGTACATACAGTAATAAATTAATCGAAACTCCGAATATAGATAGGTTAGCGAATGAGGGAATTAAATTTAACAATGCCTGTGTTACCAACTCTATTTGCGCTCCATCCAGAGCAACAATTTTAACAGGAAAACACACACATATTAATGGTAAAATAGACAATAGGCAGTCCAATCCATTCGACACTTCCAATGTTACATTTCCACAACTATTTCAAAAAGCAGGTTATGAAACTGCTATGTACGGAAAATTGCATTTTGGAAACAACCCAAAAGGTGTAGATGATTTTATGATTTTACCGGGTCAAGGAAATTATATTAACCCAAAGTTTATTACTCCAAAAGGAGATACTACCATTACTGGATATGTTACCGATGTCATCACAGATTTAACCCTTAATTGGCTTAAGGAAAAACGCAATCCAGAAAAACCGTTTATGATGATGTATTTGCATAAAGCACCACATAGACCTTGGTGGCCGAGTCCTGAGAAAATGGCGGAGTTCTCCCAAAAAACATTTCCAGAACCAGAAACCTTATTTGATGATTATAGCAATAGAGGCACAGCTGCGAAAACTGCTGAGATGAATTTGTTAAACCATATGAAGTATGGGCATGATTCTAAAATAAGGCCAGAAACTATTGAGGAAATGGGCGGTGTTTCACCTAAAGTCACTCCGTTTATGTGGGGTGGCGTAGATGGTTTCTCTGGCCCATACAACAGAGCAAATGCTGAACAAAAAGCGAAATACAAGCCAACACTTGATAAAATTAATCATGATTTTAAGACGAATTGGCCTACTATGACCGACAAAGAAAAAATGCAATGGAAATACCAGCGCTATATGCAAGATTACCTAGGCACAATTTCTTCAGTTGATGATAATGTAGGACGTGTTTTGGATTATTTAGACGAGAGTGGATTGGCAGAAAATACCATTGTAATTTACACTTCTGATCAAGGATTTTATCTAGGTGAACATGGCTGGTTTGACAAACGATTCATTTACGATGAATCCTTTAAAACACCTCTTTTAATTCGTTGGCCAAATGAAATTAAGCCCGGCACAACAAGTGAAGAAATGGTTCAGAATTTAGATTTTGCACAAACATTTTTAGAAGCAGCCGGAATTGCTGCTCCGAATGATATGCAAGGTGAAAGCCTAATTCCTTTATTAAAAGGTGATATAGAAAAGTGGGATAGAGATGCTGTGTATTATCACTACTACGAGTATCCGGCGGTTCATATGGTCAAAAGACATTATGGAATTGTAACCGTTGAATACAAACTTGCTCACTTTTACCATGATGTGGATGAATGGGAATTGTATGATCGTTTGAAAGACCCGAATGAACTAAACAATGTATATGACAATCCCGCATATGCAGAGGTAGTGTTAGATCTTAAAAAAAGACTTAAAGACCTTAGAATTAAGTATAAAGATTCAGAAGCGTTAGATCAACATTATATTGATCAATTAAAAGAATAAAATAGTGTAAGTTTTAAAGTTTAATCGGACTATTAATTCAAAATTTTAACAATGAGACACATACTAACCTTATCACTTTTCTTAAGCAGTTTTATAATTAATGCGCAGGTTTTTGAAGATGCAACCCAGATTGAACCTTTAAAAATAGGTGCAACTATTCCCGCCGTTGAAGTGACTTCTTATCTTGGAAAAAGTAAATCAATTTCGAAAATTGTTTCGGAGCAAAAAACAGTGTTGGTGTTTTTTAGAGGAGGTTGGTGTCCTTATTGTAACAAGCATTTGGCAGCTGTTGGTGCAATTCAAGATCAAATATCGGAATTAGGATATCAAGTTATTGCGATTAGTCCTGATAGTCCAGAAAAATTGAGCGAAAACATAGATAAGAATAGTTTGAAATATGAATTGTATTCTGATGCTTCAACAGAATTGATGCAAGCAATGGGGCTTGCTATTACGGCTCCGGAAAGGTATTCAAATATGTTGTTAGATTTTTCTGATGACAAAAATTCGGATGTAATTCCGGTTCCAGCTGTCTATATTTTAAATACAAACGGAAAAGTATTATATAATTATGTCAATCCTAATTATAAAGAACGCCTAGAGGAAGACGAATTATTAGAAGCATTAAATAAATTTAATTAAACTTTCTTTTTAGAGGGAGTAACCAAAAAATCCTTTAGATAATAAGGTTCGAAATAAGCAACGTCTTCGAATTGATTTTCCAAATATTTCGCATTTGAAATAGAGGCCATCTCGCGGGCAGAAGGAAATTTATGTTGAATGAAATTTGCATTGCTATTTTTAATCAATTCTTTTGTTTTTGCAACACCGTCACCGATAAAATAAACAGGCTTTTCAATTAAATAACGCTCAAATGAAAATTCATCAAGCACCTGTGCTTGTACTTCTCGAATTGCATTAAAATTAACATCAAAAATGGCACTATAAACCTCCATTCTTCTCGCATCCAACATTGGAATTATATATCCGTTTTCAGTTTGAACTTGCATAGCAAGACCTTGAAGTGTATTTACCGATATTAATGGGATGTCTAAAGCAAAACAAAGCCCTTTAGCGGCAGAAACCCCAATTCTTAGGCCAGTGTAGGATCCAGGTCCTTTACTTACTGCTACGGCCTCTAAGTCCGAAAAACTTTTGTTCGTTACATCTAAAACCTCTTGAATAAAAACATGTAATTTTTCGGCATGTGAATAATTTCCATCATTTAATTCTTTAATGGCAATTAACTCACCATTTTCTGAAAGTGAAACTGAACAATTTTTAGTGGAAGTTTCTATGTTTAATATTAAAGCCAACGTATTTTGTTTTGATTGCGCAAATATAACGAATTACAAAAAAAAACGTTCAACAACCATAATAGTCGTTGAACGCCTTCATTTTCTTTTTCAGTATGTTGATTTAATTGAAGGTAATACCTTGTGCTACAATTGGAATTCCATAATAGAATTCTAATAATTTCGATTTAAACACAAAATTATATTTTGCTCTTAACAGTGAAGATTCAGCGTTGATTTTACGCGTTCTAATTTGTTCAAATTCAAAAGAGGTCATCGCTCCTAAATCAAAACTTTGCTGTGCATTGTCAAATGCAGCATTTTGTGCTATCAAAGATGCCTCAGATGCAATAAATTGATTTAAGGCAGCTTTTGCATCCGTAAATGCCGTTTCTACATTCGTTCTTAAATCTTGTTTCTCTTGCTCTAATCTATATTCTGCTTTTCTTTGATTTACAATAGCTCGGTTAACACTAGACTTTGTTCTAAAACCGTTAAAAACCGGAATAGATAAATTGAAGCCCATATTATAACCCATATTGTTATCTAATTGCGTCCAAAAACTGTTGTCAATTACAATTGGATTTCCTGGGTTTAATGGGTCATCAATTATAATTTCATCACTTTTACCTTGACGGTGTTGATAAGATGTTCCTAAACCTGCTCCAAAAGTTAAAGTTGGGTAATAGTTTCCTTTTGCCAAATCAATACTTAATTCTGAATTTTCAATATCAAGTTCTGCTCTTTTTATTTCTGGTCTATCAATTACAGCTACGTTAAATATTTCATCAGAATTTTGGTATTTTAAATTTGCATCAGGAATTTCAACAGAAACATCAGCAATATCAAAACCAACAGGAGAAATCATTAACAACTGTGCCAACCCTAATTTTGCCAATTCAATACTATTTTCTGCATTGACAATCGCTTCGTTATCGCTAGCTAATTGCGCCTGAACACTAAATAAATCTGCCTTCGCTCTTACGCCAGAATTTACCAATTCTTCAATTTGATCTATTTGCTTCTGCGTAATTTCAGCTTGTTCTTTTGCTATCCTTAAGTTTTCTTTATTAAATAAGATATTTAAATAGCTGTTTGCAACCATAACAGATATATTATCTTCTAATATATCTAATTGCAATCTACTCGATTCTAACCCTAAATCTGCTTGTTTCTTTACATTTAAATTTTGAAACCCGTTAAAAATAGTTACACCAGTATTTAATCCGAATGAATTACCTCTAGTATCACTCGAAATCTGTGTTCCAAATTGACCGATATAGGTTCCGAAATTATATCTGTGAGATGCAGAAGCATTTAATCCTTGAAAATAATTCATTTTTCTAGAATTGATATCTTCAACAGCTAAGAGTGTATCTAATACAGTTTGTTTAACTTGAATGTTATTCTCTATTGCGTAATTAACGCATTCAATAAGATTCCATTTTTTAGTTTGAGCATTGGCCGAAATGGCTATTGTAAGAAATGCTACGACTACAAAAAATTTTGTTTTCATAAGATATTTTAAGTTTGCTTAGTCAGTACTTTTGAATTAATCTACTGATATGACGAACAAAACTACAATATGTTACAAAAATGAAATCTTATTATAGTGTTAATTTTTTGATTTGAATTTATAACGGTAAATAAAGTACAGTAATCCGCCTACAAGAATGTACGGAAATGCCATCAAATACATAATGCCGTCATTCAACCCTTCAGCCACTTCAGTATCTCCACTTTCCACTACAGCCTTACACATAGCACATTGAGCTGATGATTCGACAACAACAAATAGAGAAAACATAAATATGAGTATGCGTTTTTTCATTTTAATAATAAGGTGAAATCATTAAATACACCACAACTCCAGTAACCGCCACATACAACCAAAGCGGAAATGTAAATTTCGCTATTTTTTTATGTGCGTCAAACTTCCCTAACAATCCTCTTACATAGGTAACCAACACAAATGGAATTACAACTACAGACAAAACAATATGGCTAATTAAAATGACCAAGTATAGATTTCTATATGCGCCTTGATAGGATGTAGAATCTGAAGTCATATGGTATAATACATACAAAACCAAAAACAACACTGAAAGTGAAATTGCAACATTAATTAAACGTTCGTGTAATTTTCTATTTCCTTTTTTTATAGCAACCACAGCAAAAACTAAAAGTACTGCTGTCAAGGCATTAGTTGACGCATAAATTGGAGGTAAAAACACCGGTAACTCAACATCAATCTTAATTCCAAACAAAGCAGCAACTGCCAATGGTAAAACAATAGACAAAATTGTAATTATTCTATTGTATTTCTTTTCTTTACTTAGATTACTCATTTAGTAAAATTTTAATATCCTCTTTCAATTCTTTTATTTGATCTTCAAATTCGTTCTCCTTTAATGCTCTATAGTACATTATCGGGTTTCCATCTTTATCATACCTAGATCTTATGTAACCGTTTTTATCTACTAAAGCGAATAAGCCAGAATGCTCAAAACCACCAACTTCTTCTCCTGCAATCCCAGCAAATAATTTAAATCCATTATTAGATAAATCGTACACAACCTCTTTTGGCTTCCCAGTTAACATGTGCCAATTTGGACTATTAACACCGTACTCCTTTGCATAAGCATTTAAAACTTCGGGTGTATCATAATCTGGATTGATTGATACTGAAGCAACTCCAAAATTCGGGTTTCCAAAAAACTCATTTTGAACTTCAATCATCTTTTTGTTCATAATAGGGCAAATGGTCGGGCATGTAGTAAAGAAAAATTCCAAT
This sequence comes from Urechidicola vernalis, assembly GCF_031846385.1. NCBI lineage: Bacteria > Pseudomonadati > Bacteroidota > Flavobacteriia > Flavobacteriales > Flavobacteriaceae > Urechidicola > Urechidicola vernalis. The sequence continues at coordinate 96,907 of NZ_JAVRHV010000007.1, read as the reverse complement.
ACATACACTTTACCATTATACGTTTGGTTGGTTACTGTTTTATTATGCTGATCTACAAACTCAAAGTTTGGAACCTTAGAGAAGGTATGTAGCTCTACTTTTTTAAAGTTGTCTACAATTTTAGGAACGGCATAAATTCCAAAAATCAAAATAATAAACGCAACACCTATATAAGATTTATTCTTCATGATCTTAAATTTCTCTTTTTCTACGTTGCTCCTTCTCCATCGACTTTTTTAATTGGTAGTAAATCACTTCAATATCCTTACGCATTTTATTCTTTAAAATGGCAACAGAGTTCATATCATATCCATATAACTTACCATCCGCTGTATCTTCATCATCTTTACGACCTCTCAAGCGCAATTCTGTGTCTACTATAAACGCATAATCAGAACCGAAATTTTCATTCAACGTAAATGGCGTATTGAAGCTGTTAAAAACAGTTACCAATTCTTCTTTATTTGTTGAAATGAACTTCCATTTACTTGCGTCTGCGTAGGTTGCTAATCGACGCTCCAATTCTTGAAGCTCTTCTTCAATTCCTTCTGGAATAACCACCACAACTTGAAATTGTTTTTTACCATGGTAACGTTTGTATATGGTTTCATTCAAGTTAAATAATTTTCCCTTCGACGATTCTAAATCATCACCTAAAAAACAAACTACAGAATAATGATCCTTAAATTGAGTATCTCCTTTCAACTCCACCACATTTTTAGATAAAATTGGAAGATTTGCGTAATGATAAATTCCCTTAGAAAGGAACATATAGAATAGTAATGGAACTATAAACAATGTTGACAGTACAATTATTTTCTTTTTTTGCATAGTATGTATCAAAAAAAAGGTGGAATGAACCACCTTTATATTTTATAAATTATTCTATTAATAATCCCATTTTAAATGTGGTGTCATTACCTCATTTAAATAACTTCCTTCTATTAATAAAAGCGTTGCTAAGTATATAATTAGAAAAATACTTGTCCAAACAACCGATCTTCTCAGCCATTTCTTTTCATCTTTCATATGCATAAAATACCAAGTAATTCCGTATGCTTTTACCAATGTTAAGATTAAGAAGATCCAATTTAATGGACTTGTTCCTAAAAATGAAGTTAAGTGTAATGAAGCAGGCTTTATGATTCCTAAAATTACCTCAACAACTGTTACAATTGATAAGAAAATAAATACTTTCCAAATTAATGCTACGTGATTATGTTCGTGTGCGTCGTGTGCCATTTTTTCTTAATTATTTTGAATTATACCAAGTAGAAGAATGTGAATACAAATACCCAAACTAAATCTACAAAGTGCCAATATAAACCTACTTTTTCTACCATTTCGTAACTCTTACGCTTCTCATAGGTACCCATAATTACGTTAAAGAAAATAATGATATTAAATACAATTCCAGAGAATACGTGGAAACCGTGGAAACCTGTAATAAAGAAGAAGAAATCTGCAAATAAAGTATTTCCATATTCATTCACTTCTAAATTAGCTCCGGTAACAACTTGCTTCCCTTGTGCCAAAAATCTTGTTGCATCCTCTCTAGATAAGATTTGCTTTTTCTTAGCAGTCATATCCATTTGCTCTGTTCTAATAGTTACATTAGAGTTTTTCGCAAATGCATCTTGTACCTCAGCAATAGTATATGCAGGTAAAGATCCTTCTTTGGTGAACCAAAGTCCGTTATCGCTTTGATGTTGTGCTCTGTCTGAATGTTGTCTTTCAATTGGAAAATCTTCACTACCAATAGCAATTTGCTTACCTGTTTCTGCATTTACAAATTGTAAGATTTTTCCGTCGTACATTTGAACTGCACCATAAGAACCTTTGATAAAAGTTTTCCATTCCCAAGCTTGAGAACCAACGAAAATAGCACCTCCAATAATAGTTGCAAACATATACCATGCAACCTTGTTCTTTTGCATTTTATGTCCTGCATCAACCGCTAAAACCATTGTTACAGAAGAAAAGATAAGTACAAAGGTCATAAATGCCACATAGTACATAGGAAATTCTCCATGGAAAAATGGAACGTGGGTAAATACCTCATCGGCAATTGGCCACGTTTCTAAAAATTTAAATCGCATTGCACCATAGGCAATAATAAAACCAGAAAATGTTAAGGCATCAGACAAAATGAAGAACCACATCATCATTTTACCATAACTCGACTCAAATGGTTTTTTCTCCGTTTTATCGTCGTCCCAAGAGTGGTGATCTGAACTTGCAGCAGTCGCTCCCATATTAAAGTATAAAATTTATTTTAGTTTTTTGAATGGCCAAATTTACGCATTTTATATCATCTAATAAAATAGAAAAATAAAAAGAGTAAGACCCATAAAATATCTACAAAATGCCAAAAGATGCCACCTAACTCTAAGCCAAGTGTTTCCGTAGCATTGTAGCGCTTTTTAAAATGATTATAAATAACAACACCGAGCACAATAAAGCCAGCCATAACATGCAATAAATGGGCAAATGAAATGACCATTAATAAAGACGCTGAAACTTGACTTCCGGCACCAGCCAAATATAGCCCTGCTGCTTTTAACTGATTAAAGCCTTCTAATTGATAAACAGCAAATCCTATTCCCAATAAAAGTGCTCCAATTAAGAATACAGAAGTTAACGTTCTGTTGTTTTGTTTGATGCTTCTTTTTGCCATCATATAAGACAAACTACTCAATACTATTAATAATGTACTGGTATATAATGCAGATGGCAATTCAAATGAAACCCAATCTTCACGTTTACTACTTATAATATATGCACTTGTCAATCCAATAAACATCATGGTCATACTTACCATAGATATCCACAACATTGGTTTGGCCGATTTTTGCTTAGCTGCCTTATATTCTAATTCCAAATTCCTATTCTCCATTAATGTAAAAATTTATCTATTACGTAAATGATTTGTATTAAGGTAATATATAATACACTCGACAACATTAATTGTCTTGCCACTTTATCTGATTGTTCTTTATATAGTTTTACACCGTAATACAACATTAAGCCTCCTAATAAGGCAATAATAACAGCCGTAATTGGGTAAATCCAAAACTCACCGGTTTGCTTAAACACAGGCAATATTGAAACCAATATCATAACAATGGTGTATAAAATAATTTGTTTTACTGCTCCTCGATCCTTTTTACCCATTGGCAACATATTAAATCCGGCCTTTTTATATTCATCATGCTGTAACCAACCAATTGCCCAAAAGTGAGGAAATTGCCAAAAGAACTGAATTAAAAATAAAGTTCCAGGCTCTATGGAAAAATCGTTTGTTGCGGCTACCCATCCAAGCATAAAAGGAATCGCTCCTGGAATAGCACCTACAAAAACTGTTAAAGGCGTAACCGACTTTAATGGTGTATAAGCACAAGTATATAAGAATATTGAAACGGCACCAAATAATGCACATTTCGGGTTGATATAATATAAGATTCCAATTCCTAATATGGTAAAAACAGTAGCAATAGTTAGGGCAAAATTAACAGACATTCTTCCAGTAGGAATTGGTCTATTCATGGTGCGCTTCATCAAAGCATCTGTATCTTTTTCTATAATCTGATTAAATGCATTCGATGCACCTACCATAAAGTAACCTCCAATGGTTAATAAAACAAGAATTGTATAATTTATCGATTCCGTTGCTAACAAATAACCAGCAACAGAAGAAAACACCACACTAATCGACAAACCAACTTTTGTAAGTTGTTTAAAATCACTTATAAATGATGATGCAATAGGTTGATTTGATATAGATTCTGACTCCAATCTGACGGTTCTTTTAAAATCGGTGCAAAGATATTTTTTTCTTCCCGAATAACCATCAGAAATTAACAGAACTTACACCGCTTTAAACAACTGATTTACAGTAACTAATTCTATCAAAGAAATTGAGGCATGAATTAATTCTAATTTTTTAAAAAAAAAGCTTTGCAATTCTATAAAATGTTTTAAATTTGCCACCCGTTTGAGTAACAAATGGAAGTTCATTAAAATGACTGCGAAAGTAGCTCAGGGGTAGAGCATCACCTTGCCAAGGTGGGGGTCGCGGGTTCAAATCCCGTCTTTCGCTCTACAACCTATATAAAATACCAATATGCTGAAGTGGTGGAATTGGTAGACACGCCGGACTTAAAATCCTGTGCTCTTTGGGGCGTGCGGGTTCAAGTCCCGCCTTCAGTACTAAAAGCCTTCTTAATCCTTTGATTTTGAAGGCTTTTTTGGTCTTACTGATTATTTTTTGGACGGTATTTGAACGTTTTATTGCATTTGAACTCGTTTTCACTTCTAATCTGGTAGTTTAATTACTGTCTAAATGGTGCTTTTCCTATGTTAGTCTTTATTACTAAAAACGGGGTTTAAACCCAACGCGGGAGTTAAAACAAATGGAACACCCACCTCTAAACAGAAATTGAGTAAAAAATTAAAATACGTTTTGGAATACGTTTTAAACAGCACCCCGTACCCTTTTCAAAAGTCGTTTCCATTTTGAGAAATTCGGCTTCGGATGTATATATAGAATCAGCCCAAAAAATATGCGCGGTATTTTTTTTAGCCTAAATTGAGTTTGGAATATCAGGCAGATATTTATCTAAGGTCTTACCCGTTTTAAAACTTCTTACCTCAACAATCTTATTTGAATCAATATCATATACCAGCTCCACATAAAATTTGTTGATACCATATAGTGACAAGTACTCTAATTCGTTCTTCGAAGGCTTATTTTCAATAAAGACTCCATCCTTCCACACCGTTGCTTGTTTGGCTTTAAAACTTAGAACGTTAATTCGTATAGAGTCATTTCTTTTAGTTGATTAAAGTAGGCTGTAGCAGCCGCAGTAGTTGATGTGATTTCATATTACTTAGAATGCCACAATGAATTATAGCCATTGTTGGCAACTGGCTTTATTTTTCCGTTATTAATTTATTCAATTGTTCTTTAGCTCCTTGACCAGGTCGATTAGCAAATCCGTTGACTAACTCTCCATTTGGACTGTAAATCAGATAATGTGGAATTGTTTTAATACCCAAATCTTCGATAACTTTTGATACATTTCCATTTTCTATAAAATAATTTTGACTACTTAAAATTCCGTTTACTTCAACTGCCTTTTTCCAGTTTTCATTTTTATCATTAAGACTTAAATAAATGAACTCGATATTTTTCTCTTTTAATTCTTTTTTGAGTTTATTGGATTCTGGCATTGTTTTTCTGCAAGGTGCACACCAACTTGCCCAAAAGTCAATATAAAGCCATTTCCCTTTATTATTTTCTAAAAGATTGCGATAAGTTAGAGAGTCGTTTTTCAAACTTGTCAGAACCAATTCATTCGATTTATTGAAATCAAGTTTATAGTCTTTTTTCAGTTTGTCTAGCTGTTCTATGCTTGTAGTGCTTTCCTGAAGTTTCTTAAAATATTCTTCCTTGTCTTTTACCCTAAAATTTTGACCTATTCCATTGTAAGCGTCGAATAATAGGAAATTTTTTGCAGTCTGATTAAATCTTTTGTCTTTTAAGATTGAGTCAAATCTTATTCTTGAATCAATGTAAAATCCACCAGAACTTCCATTATTTTCTTCGATGAAATTTAAATTATATTGAGAAATGTTATTCAAGTAGTTTCGAAAGAACGAAAATTTCATTAAAGAATCTGTTTCTGATAAGTCAAACCCAAAAACTTGTTCAATAGCTTCTTTATTCCTAAAAGATTTTTTTTGTTCTAACCATTTTTTAATATTCTTTAGATTTTTATGCTTTTCCATTAACATATTCAGGGCATCCTTACGATAGAGATAGTTTGTTTGAGAAATTAAATTATTGTTTTTTAAAGAATCTAAAAGTTTAACCTCTTTTGTAAAATCCAGCTTTGCTTGATTGTAATAATCAATAGATTTCCACTCGTAATCTTCAATATTCTCATTTAAAAACATATTGCCAAAAATTAGATAATAACTGGTGTATTTATTGTCAAATAATTTTTTGAGTCGATAACTATTGTAATTAAGTTCTATGTCGCTTACCTCTCTATTAGTAATTTTTGCTTTTGGAATATTATGTTCGTAGTTAAATATAATTGTGTCTCCATTTTTGACTAAAAAAGTTTCTTTTATTGAGGTAAAAAAGTTGTTTGTGGATAATTCTAGGTAGTCATTGTGGGTTTCTATGGTAATTGTATCTGATACATTTGGTTTTGGTCTCCAAGTTTGAACATTGTTCATATAGTCTAAATATGCGAAACCATTGTTATTCGAGAATGCTTTTGGTCCTAAACTATCTTTTAACTTTTTTCCAACGCTATCTTGTTTAATTAAATGAATGAATTTATTCGGTGCATTTACTGAAATAAGAACAATTTTATTTGGCTTCGTTTGTTCAGTTACAATTTTCTCATTTTCGTTTTTACAAGAGACAAAAGTTAAAATCAGAAGTAATATGTTTAATGCGTATTTCATTTTTCAGCTTGTTGTCAACGTGTTTGTATACGGTTTGTTGCGTGGTTAATCACGTAATTTAGCAAATAAAAACCGAATAGAAAATCCGAGAGGATTTTCGTAAGTAGGCTAGAACTAGCAATAAATTATATACGGTGTTGTGCCCAGTAATTTTATTTGAATTTTGAGTTTAAAAAATCCTTTAACCCTAAATAATTATCTCCACCGCCACAAGTTCGATATAAAATATTCAAGTCGGAATCCATAACAATAAAAGTAGGGTAGCATTCAATTCTTAAGCCGCCAATAATTGGTGATGACATAGCTCCAGATTTCGGTTTTCCTTTTATTATTCCATTGTACCAATTCATTTGATTGGCTTTGGAATAATCCAATACGGGTTTTGGGTCCAATTCAAATGCTAAACTCGCAAATTGAATATGGTCACTAAACTTTTGATGTAAATTGACCAATTCAGGAGTCAGTTCTTTGCACGGTGCGCACCATGTGCCCCAAAAGTCTAGTAATAGAAACCCTTTCTCCTTTGCTAAATCTTTAAGGGTTGTAGAGTCTCCATTTAAGTCATTAATCACATAGTTTTTTGAAATCTCATTTGTTCTGAACCCGTAAATGTCATTTACATTGTTAATTTCATTTATTACTAACTTTGGAGGATAAAAAGACAAACTGTCTATTCTAAAATACTTATCATCAAACTTTACAGTATCTTTTAGTTTATAATTTGCAAATAATTGATGATTTCGAGGATAAAAGTTAGTATTCGCTTTTTTAAAAATGATTTCATTTCCGAATATTCCTTTATTTACACCTACGCCATATTCATTATTGTTGTTCTCTTTAAATGTTCCGAACAAAAAGTCGTGTTTTAAAGCTGCTAATTGTAAACTATGTTTGAATTTTTCTTTTTCAGTTTCATTCTTGTAAGTATTAAAATTCGGAGCAGGTAAAAATTGGAGAAATGTTTGTTGCTTGTATAATTTGCCTTTCCAAAGTTTTACAACTTTGATGCTCTTGATGTTGAATGAGTCACGGTAGTTTTCATTGTTTGTAATATCTTTGCTAAATTCTACTAATTCGTCATCATTAAAGTTTTTGTTGCAATTGAGGTCTATAATAAAATATTGTTTGCCTTGGTTGAAACCACTCAACACATAAATTTTGGTTATTACTGAATCAGCAGTTTCTTTTTTTAATATTCCTTCTTTTATTGCATTTTTCAAATCCCTTAAACTAACAGTATTCAAACTCATTACAAAAGAACTGTCCTTATTAATAATTCCTTTGAAATCATATTGTGTAGAATCCAAATATCTTAAAGGAAACATTGTCTTGCGAAATGGATTGTCAGTAGTACTAACTTTTAATTCGGTTGTTATTTGGGAAAGGGCTTTTTCTTTTTTGACGCAAGAAATTAAAATCAGCAATACCCCTAGTAAGAATATGTTAGTTTTCATTCATTGGTTTTTTGTTTTATTGGGGGCAACGGTTAGGCTATGATTTCGTTGTGGAAAATGTCGGAGACTTTTCCGCTATAGAAATCAGCCGATTGGTTTGTTAAATTTATTATTTTTTGTTCAAATGCCACGATGAATTATAGCCATTGTTGGGCACTGGCTTTTTTTATTTTTAGTTGATATATTATTCCGAAAATTAATCCGACTATTCCACCAAGGTAACTGAAATTATGCATTGTTCCAGCAATCAAAAAACTTTTTCGGTCAGTTAATTCCGCTGGAAGATTCCAATTAGCGTTTATGTTAGAGATTATAAACTTTCCAACTAAAATTCCCGCGATTCCGATTCCTATTGCAATTCCCAATGTCCGAATTATTGCTCCGAGAGAACCTTTCCACATAATTTTGCTATTCGCTTGTAAAAGTCCAACTACGCCTATAATGACACCAATTAAAAGTCCGAACCACCAAGTTGACGCTATTCCGATTAATCCTGCACTCATGCGAGGAAAGTCAAGCATATATTTAACTGACCAAAATTGTTCAAATTTAAATTTAGTAAAATATTCAGTCGAGATTGAGTAGGAGATTTGATTGTGCAAGAACCCATAAATCGAAGCAAGAATTGTCGAGATAAACACAATGATTATTAAAAGTCCTATTTTTTTCGCCATTTGATTTTTTCCGCTTGTGCCCAACTCGTTATAAGTTTATATTTTATGCGTTTATCCCTATCTAATTTACGGGATAACGTTAGTTTTTACTTGTTTTATCCCTTTGCGTTTATTTGGTATAATCGGTAGGAACTATTCATTTCAAATATAATAACCTAGAATTATATTTGAAATCATTATTGTTATTATTTTACTTTAAATATTTATTAGAATCGTTTTCACCCGTTTTCTTGGTTGCGTAATTCTTTACAGCCACATCAAGCGGATTAGAAATGGTCATTAGACTCTTATTCGATACGTGTGTGTATATCATTGTTGTTTCTGGTCTTGAATGCCCTAGCAGTTCTTGAATTAGCCTTATATCTGTACCGTGTTCTAATAGGTGTGTAGCATAACTGTGGCGGAGACAGTGTGGGGTCACCCTTTTTTTGATTCCAGCCGATTCCGCAGACTTCTTCAGAAATAATCGTACACTTCCAGCCGTGTATTTAACCGATGGCTTTCCTTCTACAAAATACTTCTTAGGCTCATAAGTATTTACATAATTCAACAAAAGTGGTTTGAAACTTTCGGCAAGAGAAACATACCTGTCTTTTCTTCCTTTTGAATTTCTAACAAAGACCTGAAAGCGATTAATATCAATATCTTTTAACTCTAAGTTTATCAGTTCTCCAATTCTCATTCCAGATGAATACAGAAACGCTATAATGGCTCTATGTTTTAGATTCTTGGTGCAGCGAATTAAATTGATAACCTCATCTTGAGACAATACTACTGGCAATTTTTTTGATTTATGAGGTCTTGTCAATGTTAGTTGGTCAATCTTACATTCGGGATAGAAAACAGCAAAGAGTTTAATCGCACTAATGAGTAGTCTTTGGGAACTAATACTATATTTATTAGGAGCAAATACATCTTCAATAAACATTTCCACATCTCGGTTTTCTAAGTCTTTTAATGGCTTTTTGCCAACATATTCAATGAAATCAGCAACGTATGTAAAATATGTTTTTACGGTGCTTTCTCCGTATCTTTTTCCTTGTAAATATTTAACAAAAGAGCGAATTACTTTTTTGTTTGGTTCAGATATATCTCTTGGTTTTCGTATTGGTTTTGGAACTAGTTTCTTGTAAATAGAATCATCAATCTTAATAATGGCTATAGTTGCCAATTCCTGCTGAGTACGATTCAAATTCTCATTGGAAAATATGCAGACCCAGCCGCGGTTGGATTTACTCCATTTAAAGCCTCCTAAATTCCTAATCCTAGAAATTATTGGTTCATCATATTTAAAAGTAACTAGTAGTTTTACTTGATTCCCATGTAGAATCTTTCCGAGTGTAACGGTTATTTTAGTATTCATAGCAACTCAAAAATACGAATAAATATTTATTGGCGCTATTTCAGGAGCGGCTGCGGTAGTGAATTTAATCTAAGATAAATATAGTAGTTATTCCCATCGGTTCTGGTCTTTAAGTAATTCCCTCATCTCTTCCATTATTGCTCTTGCCGTGCTTCTATATGTATTCGTGTCTTTTCTAAAAATAGGATTGTGCTGTGGACAATTAGGGATAGACTTTTCTCCCGAAAGTAATTCGTGGTAGTTTCTAACTAGATTCTTAGCCTTTATAGACAACATAAAAACACAGCCGCGAGTCCTTGCTGGAACGGAAGATAACTTTACAATGTAATCCTCTTGAATCAACCTGTTAAGACGCTTATAACCCCAAGAACAGGGAAAGCGCCTAATATCCTTTCTTGTAAAGTAGTTTATTGGGTAAAGATACAAGAGCAATTCAATGTCCTCAAATTTTAAGTTGTACTTGTTTTGTAAGTATATTCGTACTACACCTAGATACTGCAAATAGTTGTAATTGACCTCAACGATTAATTCCTTTTTGTACTTCTTGGATTTTGAACGTTTCAGTATATAATTCTTTTCTAATTGGGCTTTAGTTTCTTCCGAAAAGGAATCGTTGAAGGGCATAGTACTAGGTTTGTATAAAGATACCGCAAAATGAACAGAACTAATAATTAACCCTTGAATTTTCCCATCAAAAAACGACTCCAAATATCGCTTGGAAGGTGCACTTCGACTAAGATACGGAATTGGTGCTGGAGATGGAATCAACACCTGTCTTGTGTGCGCGAATTAATTATTTAGCTCTTAATATTATCATTCTTTTTAATGGAATTTGATTTAGCCTCCTTTGCCACAAGTTTATTTATCCCATCTAACATTTCAAGCCATGCTCTTTTCTGCTTTTATTTATTGGGTTTTGTTTAAATACCACCCTAAGAATATAAGCTCTAGGGTGGCTTTGGATTAGTTTTTTTTATCTAAAGTTTTTAAAAGAAATGTGCCGAATAAGTTTTCTTTGAGCGCTTTAACGTCGCTCTCTTCAAACTCCACTATTAATCCCTTATCGAAATACTTCTTACTTTTCGTTGGCTCATCAATCTGAAGAGTGTATCTTCCGTTTTCATCGTCTTGACTCAACGATATTGCGCCACCATTCCATTTTTCTCTTCTTTTTTTAAAATGGTCTTGGTCAGTTTTTGGCAGGTTTTTGAACTTTGTTTTAAACTTTATTATTTTCATTATATTTAGATTTATGTAGCATCTGCTACGGTTAATATTCTTTTTAGTTGGTGTAATCTGTTGAGGTACGGTTTAAAGATTAAGTTTCCATTATTTCTTTTAATATATTTTAGGTTTACAGTTATAAATGATTTAGCATCTGTCACCGTGGTAGCGGTTTCTAATTTTATAGGTGTTGTTGGAAGCGTTGTGTTATTCAAGAAGGTTTCAAGCTCTAAAATGTCTTTTTCCCAAGTAATAATTTCTTTTTCTTGGGGCGCGTCGAATGCTTCTAATTGGGTAGAATCCTCCTCATTTAGAGTTTTAGTTGTAGTCTCTTTTTGCTTCTCATTTTTGAGAAGCGAGTTATAAACTTGAGTATTGATAGACTCACCCTCAACTTTAAGGAGGGGTCTTTCCCTTGGTTGTTCTTGGTCGTTTGTACAATCCGACGATTCAATTTTGGGCGGTGAGATTTTAACTGCTGTATGAACCGTAGAGTCCTTTCTGAATTTTCTCCAATCTAATTTTATTAGAAAGTCTGCAATATCCTTACCTTGTGTTCTATCATGTTTTGGGGCAAGGGTTTCAATTAAATCAGCGACTATAAACTGAGTCCCTTCTATAGCCTTTTCAAACTCTTTTGCTTTCTCACTCCACAACTCGAACGTTTTCCCATATTCTGATAAGTCGGGATATACAAGTACATTTCTTCCTTGTAGTACTTTACTTTTTTTAAGGGTAAAACCACCTAGGCTATATGTTGCCAACCATAGAAAGTCGCTATCTGTTTTTGGGAGTCCAAAGTATAGCGTACCGTAAAAGGCTGATTTCGGTGCTTCAACAAGGATAATAGGATTTCTTGGATATTGCTTTAAAAGATGCTCTCCAAAATAACAATCAATCTTCGACTCTTGTTTGTTGTAATCTATCAACCATTTCGGAATTGGTTTACCGTTGTTTTTTAATTGATATTCAAGTTTAGTGTGTAGAAAACTCGTTTTAACAGTAGAGTTATTGTTGTCGAATTGTTTTATTTGGATAGTTCTTATGTTGCCGTTCGCATTGATAAAAGGAAACGCAGTCCCTCCGTACATATATCCCTTTCCAACCGTTCCCACGAAATACAATTCAATTATCTTATTAATAACGGTAAAAGGGAAAGGATAAGGTGCGCTCGTAGCTAGGTACTGTATAAAGGTGTTTTTATCATATCCCTTCAACGTATCAATCAAAACCTCCTTTGGAATATTCACGGATGGTGGAATAACTCTCGGCTTCTTACTAACGACTCTAGGAATTAATTCGTCTTTGAAATCTCCTCTCGATGGTATTACCCACTCTCTACACTTAGAAGCGTTGTCGCAACGCCCATATTGTTCGGGTAGCACCTCTCCAGTTTCAACATTATAATAACGTTGCCAATGGTCTTTTTTGTGGCACTTTGGACACTGTAATTTCTTGAATTTATTTGATGCTAAAGAGAATAAGAAATCTTCCATATTAATTTTGTTTAGGAGGTGTGGCATAATTGACATTATTGGCGTTTTGTTCTTAACTACAGCTTACAACCATTATTAAGACTATGATTGTGATAATTTTAAAAGTGCCAACAAAGTGCCAATAGTGCCAACCTTGTTTTTGTGTTTTGTTTGAATGTGCCAATAATGCCAACAAAGTGCCAATCGAAATCGTTCTGCAACCTTTGTTACGACTGGATAGTGTCAATAATGCCAATAATGCCACGCTATTATTTATATATCTCTAAAAGAGTTTCTCATATTGCCCATGACTTATAAAGGAAAAGAGTTCTTTTTCTTTAATAAACCTGCTGTAAGTCCTTGATTTGATATTTAAACTTTCGGCAATGACCATTCCTTCTCCAGTTGAAAAGAATTGGGGTAGTTTATCGTACAGTTGTTGCTTTACAAATGGCAAGTCTCCTAAAGGATTTTCGGTTTGGATTAAATCGTTTACTTTGATAGCGGACTTAATAAAATATTCGGCAAATTTTATTGCTCCCTCTACCGCAGGTAGTTCTACAATTGTATTTCCTCCGCTCCCTGTTGCCCAATGTAACATTTGAAGTATTAAGGAGAATCGCATTGCGTAAGGTTCTATTTTTGCATAAATCCCTTTAAGAGTTACATCATTAGTCGCATTGCTTAAATCTGTAATCTTCTGTTGCCATTCGTAGATGCGGTCTTTGGCTTCTGTAGTAAAGAATAGTTCTTTAGGCTTTACATTGTTATTCTTATCATACGGCACTTTTAACTCAAGTAAGTGGTTTATGGTGGTCTCCCATAATGCAATTGTTTTAGGATTTATTTTCACCTCGCTCCAATACTCCTTTTTAAGATTTTCTGGAATTACAAATAAGAGTCTATCCATAAACCCATTTTCCGTTCTGTCTTTTGCCATTTCTTTCAAAACTCCATGCTGAATTGTTCCCGCTACAGATATGAATGGGTTCGGTATAAAAATAGGTTCACTCGACTTACGATTTACTCGTATTGGTGTTCCGCTCCAAACACTTAACCAAAACTGCTCCTCGCTTCCTTTACTATATCTATTGAAATTCTTGAACCACCCCGCAAGTTCGTCACTGTAAACTCCTAAACCTTTCGTGTTGTGACTGTGTATATCCACTAAGGCTTCGGGTGTAAAATCCGAGACAATAGATTGTTGCCATACTGGAGGGTCAAATTTTTCCTCTAACTCTTTCGCTTCTTTTTTTGAACCTTTCTGAATATTCTCATACTCCTTTTTTCTTTCTAAATATTCTTTGAAACTTGCTCCGTCTTTATTCTGAAGAGGTCTCAATGCAAACGTTAAAGGGTGGCTCTTATTGACTCCTCTTTGACCAATTAGGGCTAAGTAAAGAGTAGCGTTTTGAGTGTAGATGCCGTTGCTAACTGCGAAGGAATTACCTATAGCAACGGAGGCTGCAAAAAGCATTGATGCACCTGTATAATCGACAGAATAGTTTAGGCTCACATTTGTCTCCTTAATAATATGTTGAATGGTCTTTGGGAAAATCTCGATAGGGAATAAATTTTCCTTGTCTTTAAACTTATCTCTTGCTCTGTCTGTCTCATCAATAAAACTCTTTGAATCGTTTAGTGTGTTGAGGTTAAAGGTTGGTTCTGCATCACTACTTGCGGATTCTACCTCTTCAAGATGCGGTTCAAAAAAATTATCTTCTGCCATTTTTGGTGCTTCTACATGACCCTTAAAGAATTGCAGTTGTCCGTTATTTTCCGTAACTTGTAGATTCGGAGTGGTCGCCGAGTTTACAACTTTTTCAGGGGTACTTTTAGCGGAGTGCCCTTTGTCTTGCTTTTTCATTACGTAGATTTTTGGATTACCTCAACTACACTATTTTCAATATCTTCAATACGAAATAAAACTCTTGACCCAAATTTCCTACTCTTTATACCTCCTGAACGAACTCTTCTGTTCAATGTACTCTGTGAGATTCTAAGTATCTTTGCTGTCTCTGGTACAGTATAGTAGATTTTCTCTTTTTGTATTTCCATGATATACCGTTTTAATTATTAAATTCATAACTAACCATTCATGGTTAAGCCTAGGCAAAGGAAATCAACAATACTCAATAATGCAGTAAGATAGAATTACGCAACTCAGTACTCTATAGAAATGATTTTGTCATTAAAAGAGTAAAATGAAACAGTTTATTACATCAAATAATAAAAAACAAACCTATTTCGGTGAATAGACCCAATAAATGCGTATTCAAAAAGGATTAAATATTTTTATTGTCACTATATATTCTGTCCAAGTATGAATCTTTAAATTTTGGTGAGAAAAGTTCTTTAAACAATTTCTTTAGTTGCAAAGGGGATATGGATGTGTGCTTTTCCAATTGCCTCCATATCGGAATTACTTCTTTAAGTCCCTTTGAGGAATCATCAATAAGAGGCAACCTTGGTTGTGAGTCCAATAGTATTAATTTATTCAAAAAATCTCTAATACTTTTGCTCCTTCTCAATGGCTTCTCCTCTGGAATTGGTTTCCCCATAGCTAGAAGAATAGCGTTAACATCTATTGTTTTATTCTCAGCGGGAGTTCCAAAATGGGCATCAATAAGAACCCGCAAATAATTAATAAAAATGCTAAGAGGTATCTCAATTTTTTCTAATTGATTAATTGTGCTATCAACTCTATATTTTCGTGATTTTTTTCCACGAAAGCATTGATTTACAACTTTGATTTGACTCTTAGTATCAAAAAAAGGTGTTAGGATATTTGTGAGAGAATTTTCAATATTCTCTTTCAATTTTAGAAATTGGATTTCTTGATTGCTTTCGTTTATAGAGGTGGATTTCATTGAGGACATAAAACAGTTTTTAAATTTTATTAAAATACTATCTTTTAAAGAATTAAACAATATTCTACAATCAATCAAAAGAGGAATATACGTATAATACAAAATAACATCAAAGTGCTAACTTAGAGTGTTTTAACCCTAGCAACCTATGAAACACCATATTTTCTGGAAACGACAGATAACGTCGAATTTCCCTTCGATTTTTTTTCTTCCTTGTTGTAATAATCCATAAACACATCCAAGTGCTCATTTCTATCTTGATTAACATACTGAAGGTATGTTTCAATTTTTTTATGACCTGTCACCTTCATAATAACTTCTCTCGGTATCTTTCCTTCATGAATACACGCAAAACTCCTTCTTAGTGTGTGCAGTCCAATATAATTGTACTTTTCACGCATCTTTTTAATTCCTCTCCTAATCTTTTTATCAGTTCCTTTTACCTCAATTGCTTCTGTAATTCTACCGTTAACCATTTCATCTATCTTAGCAATTTTACCAATTTCTTTAAAATGCAATCTCAACTTCTGAGTTGAAATAGAATATGGTAAACCTTCTTCAAATATCTTTTTCACCCTAGGAAGGACTGGTATTCTTACTGGCTTATTGCCTTTTTTTTGAGTGACTCTAATCTCTAATCCATTTCCGTAGGAATAAAAATTCTTCTCTACAATTCTTTTGGTGAGTGTTTCTCCCCTCTGACCTGTAAAAACTCCAAGAATAAGCCACTTTCTCGCATTTATCAATGCAGGTCTTTTCAAATCTGCCTTTTCAATTTTCTCAATATCCTGCAGAGTTAACGGAATCACATCCATGTCATCATCATACGGAGAAACTTGTTTCACCTTAATATCACTTAATTCTACGGAAGCTTTTACCCCGTTTGAACGAGCCTCTTTACAAACCGTTTTTAAGTCTGCTATCTTCTTGAGCGCATATGTCGGAGCAAAATTCTTTTCAGCCAATAAATATTTCTTAAAGTTTTCAAACAAGGATTTGTCCATTTGCTCAACAATTATTTTTCTACCACCTTGAAAATTATCAAAATGAAGTAACAAAATTTTATATGAATTAACCCTGCTTTTACTTAATCCAATCCCTCCTTTTGCATTATCACGAAAAGGTGCTTCATCAATAATTTTTTGAATCCAATAAGAAACATCTTGATTTAATCTTTCAGGTGGGTTATAGTAGTATTCCATCTGAGCTTTAAGCCAAGGTTTAGTAACAGCGTCAATGGATTCTTCGTATTTCAATGCATCCAAAATGAACTCTTCAATTTTTAGAAGTTCTTTAGACAACTCTATTTGTTTGTTTTTAATGAGAACATCCTTTGAGTTAGAAAAATGCTTCTTCTCCCAATATTCCCGCTCAACTTCCTCCTTAATTGGACAATCCAAATAACAACTTTTTTTATTCTTGTTAAACCTAATCCTTAAAATTAAAGGAGCTTTTACCCTTGTTGAACGATATAAAAAATTTGCTGTAGCCATATTAAAAACATTTAAACCACAAAGGTAAAAAATATGAACGTTATTTGGACGGTTTTATGACTAATTCTAAATATTGTTGAAAACTAGTGAGTGCTCATGACTAAAACCTAAATTGAAACAAATCCTTTAGACAAGAGGTTTTTGCTCTAAAAACACAGTGTTTATAAGCGAGTCGTCATTTTTAATTAAAAAAAGGTTCAAGTCCCGCCTTCAGTACTAAACCTCGAAATCTTTTGATTTCGGGGTTTTTTTATTTTTAGAAACGACAAGAATACGTTTTATGCACTATAAGAAAAATCATACAGAAATATGAGTGAAACATATCAGATTTTGTCACATCTTCTATTATTAATCCTTACAATTAATTCATCTTATAATACGGAAACTCCTTATCATTGGTTTCTTTAGCCCATTTTCCAATTAATTTGCGATGTTTGATTAGAATCTTTTCAAATCCTTTTTCATATACCAAATTCTTCATTTCACCTGGATCGTTTTTCATATCAAACAATTGTTCTCGTTTTTCACCATTGTCATAAATACAGTATTTGTATTTTTTTGTACGGATCATTCTACCGGTTGCGCCTAACTCTTTATCTCCCTGTGCAAACATGGTTTCACTCACCACATACTTACGGGGTTTTACAGATTTACCCTCTAGGATAGGTTTTAGTGATTTTCCTTCCATTTCTTTTGGAATATCAGTTCCGATTACATCCAAAATGGTCACTGGAATATCGAGAGCATTAGAAACCAATTCTGAATACACTCTTTTCTTCGTTTCCCCTTTCCATTGAATAATAAATGGCGTCTTTACAGATTCATCATAAAGAATTTGTTTTTGATTCCAGTGATGCATGGCAACACCTTCTCCATGATCGCTTGTAAATATTACGATGGTATTGTCTTCGTAACCTCCATTTTTTAAAGCCGCTAACACTTTACCTATTTCCGCATCCACCTTTTCTACTAAGCGATAATAACCCCACAAATACTGTCGCCATGTTTTTTCATCCCATTCTTGGGTTGGATAATGAAAGTGAGTATCTCCCTGAATTTCACGAAGTACAGTTGGTTCGTTTTCTGGGATTTCAAAATTATCTGGAAGTGGTGGCAACTTACTTAAATCGTCTGGTGCCAATTCTATTGGACCATCTGGCAAATTGGTTCCAATGGCATCTGCTCGTGCCAATTCACAAATATTATGTGGATTCATAAAAGAGACCGTTAAGAAAAAAGGTTGCTCCCTTTTCTTTAATAAAAATGCTTCTGCTGCCGTCGCTCTTTTAGTATCGGTTGATTTTTTACTTTCTTCATAATTATAGCCCGCTGCTACTTCTGTTGCTCCAACGTGCCACTTCCCAATATAGTCGCTTGTATAACCAGCAGATTTGACTAGGTTTCCTAAAAACGCATTTCCCTCTTTTATTTTAAGCCCATTTCTGATGGTTCCTATTTGATGTGGATAACGGCCCGTTTGCAAACTAGACCGAAAGGGAAGGCATAAGGGTTGTGTAACATAATTGTTGCTGAATAGCACACCGTCTCCTGCCAATTTATCAATATTAGGCGTCTTAAGGTATGTATTCCCCACACAACTCATTGCGTCTACGTGATGTTGATCCGTAATAATTAGTAAGATATTTGGCTTTTCTAATACTTTATCTTGCCCTCTCAAAGAGCTGAAAGACAACAAAACTAGTAGCGTTAAAAAGACTGATTTATCGCTCATTTTTAAAATTGATGCATTCATTATCGTTTTATTCAATTTTATTTTACAAACTTTTTTTCAAAAACAACATTACCACCAACATCCATAAGTTGTAATTTAAGTGTAGGATTACCTTCAGTTCTAGAAACATTACCTTGTAAAAAACCACCCTTTACTCTTAGAAATTTATGCTCAGGTCTTTTGTCATTTGGATTCCATCCACTTGCGTGTTTATCAGATCCTGCTCCACAACCAAATTCCCATAAGTTTGTCCCTTCTAAATGTGTTACATATTGCCAATGCCTATCACCATTGACCAAATAAACATTGTCAAATTCATTTAGAAAAGATCGAATTTCATCCGCCTCCGTTTTAAATGCCTTATTGGCGTAACTATCATATTTCTTTATTCTATCCGGACCAAGAATGGGGTTTGCATTGATAATTATTTTAAATGTTGCATCAGATTCCTGGAGGGTTTTAAATAACCATGCTTTTTGTTCAGCCCCAAAAATTGTTTTTCCAGGTCCATCTGGCATATCGTTTTGACTTCTATAATTTCTACTTTCAGTTATCCAAACCTGTACATCCTTGCTCCAACGAATGGTTTTGTAAAATTTATCATGCGTTGGAAATTGTTCTTTATCAAAGATTTCTTGCCCACGCTCAAAGGTTACTGATCCATAATGCATTCCAGGATATGCATCATTTCTCAAAATATCATGATCGTCTTTCATGTAATAAGTAGTATGGTTCGACCAGAATTCTCTTTGAAGCGGTAATCCAAAAAGTCGATCCCATTTAAAGCGCATAAGTTCTTCTGTCATGGCATAAGGCTGCATTTTATCATAATATTCAATATCACCTGTATGCACATAAAAATCTGGATTCAAATCTTCTAACGCCTTGTATATAAGGTGTCCGTCTGGGTCATCCTTTCTTAAATAATCATGACAAGTAACTATAGAAAAATTTATATCATCCGTACTTTCCGTTTCCGGCGCTGTTTTAAATGCACCCGTTACAGTATCGGAAATCGCTGAATTTTCATCCTTTCGAGCCTCAATCTGAACTGCATAATTAGTTCCAGGTCTTAGGTTTTCTAATTTCCACTGTGTTGTAAAATTTTTATCATTGGCAACAGCCACCCAATCAGTTGCTATTTTGTCTTCTTCATTTCCTAAAGGGAAATACGTTAATTTTACCTCACCACTTGTTCCAGGGCAAGCATCTAACATATTTTCTAAGGTTTTACCTTCTGGCATTTGTGCTGCATAAATTTCATCATCAAATCCTTCTGCATCATATTGGTTCAATTTTTCCCGTTTCATTGCTATAAACGGAGTTCCTTTTGTATTGCGTTCCGCATTTTTAGTAAGTCTTGTCCAAATAACAATAGAATTTTGGTCTGCCCATCCGTTGTGAATTCCATTCCCAAAAAAAGGTCCATTGGTTTCTCTTAAAGTATCACATGAAACTAAAATTAAGACAAAAATTAGATACCAAAACTTAGACTTATTAAATACACATCTATTCATTTCTATATTTTTGATTGTTACTCTTAGAATTTAGATAAATTCAATTCTTAAACTCTGATTAGACTATTATTATTCGTTATTTTTTTGTTTTAAAGATTCCATAAAACTACGGAAAACTGTTGACACGAATTATAGACGAATAATTTAAATATTAGGTAACGGGCAGAGAGATTGTTTTAGAAATACTCTAAATAAAATCTAAAACAATATTAAAAAATCCGCAATCAACCTATTTAAAGCTAATTACGGATTTTATTTGTTGTCCCGCCTTTATTACTAAACCTCGAAATCTTTTGATTTCGGGGTTTTTTTATTTTTAGATTTTCCTTAATTTTAATTTTGCTATTTGCCAACTATGAAACAACGAATCGTATTAATAATTTTGCTTTGTGCAACATGGTATTCCAAAGGTCAAAATTCAACTAAAGACACATTATATTTTCAGTTTGACTCTGATTATCTAGTTTGTTTAAAGAATTATGAAGAAAATAACACAATCAAGTTTATTGACGAAGAAATTGTAACATCTGCCTTTGGACAAATTATTAGAGAAAACTTATTATTATTCACTCAAATTTCCAACTCCAAAATCTTAACCAATTTAAGACCTAACTCAATACATAATTTAAAATCATATTTAAAAGCAAAACCTAAAACCTTTATTGATAATACGACACAACATTTTGACTCTTATAAAATAATGCGGTATTTCGACCGCTTTACAGTTTATTTTATAGTAGATGGGAATTTTATTGAAATAAAAACTATAGCCACGTTACAAGAATAATGATTAGAAAACTTTATTTCAGCCTTATCCTATTGTGTTTATACTCTTGTTCTGAAAAAACAGATCGTATTCAATTTACTGTTGAAAATTTTTCTAAAGGCAGAATAGACACTCAAAAACCATATCCAAATAAATCCTATACTAAAGCATTAATTCGCGTGAAGGGTTTTTGTAATGACAGTATTATCATAAAAGAACAAGGTGATACTTATAATTTTAAATTTTCTGGAAATATCGATACTATATTACAGATGGAATACTATGGCACTTACAACAAAATATTTTTATTTAATCCATATCGTTGTACAAATGGTAAATTATTAATTGAATATGACTTATAAAATAGTCTTTCAATTATATGTCTTTTTTCATTTTTGAATAATATCGTAAATTCGTTAGAATGAAGTTTTTCAATAAATTCTTTCTAGCAGTACTCATATTATCTAGTTTTAAGTCCATTTCTCAAGATTTAGAGCCTCGATTTTTATCATCCTTACCTATAAAATCAAATATTGCTGGTGTAATTTATAGTTATTCTACTGGTAATATTTTAATGGATAATTCATTACCTATAGAAGATTTAAATTCTGATATGCATTCTGGGACTATTGTTTATGTTAGAAGTTTTAGTTTGTTTAACAAATTGGCGAAATTCGATTTTAATCTTTCCTATTCCAACGCGCAGTTCAATGCCCTTGTAGAGGATTCAGCCCAAGAAACCACTAGAACCGGTATTGGAGACCCAAACTTTAGAGTGTCTATAATATTAATTGGAGATGAACCATTAGAGGCTTCAAAATTTGGACAACGAAAAATCTCAAAATTTAAATTAGGGGTTGCATTAAAAACAAGAATACCTATTGGACAATACGACAATTCAAAATTGATAAATTTAGGTTCTAATCGGTTTGGCTTCCATTTTAAGACGGCAGCCGCTTATCGCATCTCTCCAAAGTTAATTATAGAAGGTCATGTTAGTTCTTGGTTTTTCACTACAAATAATTCGTTCTATGCTGATAATAAACTTTGGCAAGAACCATTGTTAAGTACGCAATTGAATACTGCCTATATATTCAATCCAAAAACTTGGGCGTCTGTGGCAATTGGCGCTGTGTTTTTTGGTCAAACTCATTTAAATGAATTAAAACAAGAAAATCACCAAAATAACTCACGTTATAGTTTTACTTTTTCTAGAAGAATAGGAAAAAAAGGTTCGCTAAAGTTTATTGCAACAAATGGCCTTTCTACAAATATTGGTACAGACTTTACCTCTTATTTATTAGGGTATCAATTTCTATGGTTGGATAAAATTTAAAAGCCTTAACTACTTTTTACTGTAGGTCAATTCTTCCAAATTCTTTTGTTCAACTTTAAAAACAAAACTAAACAACCAACCTCCAATTACACAAACCGGAATAGCAATTAGTGGATAAATATAAAAGTTAATTGGTGTGTTGTATTTTATAAACGCCAATACTACTATACTTAAAATTGCACCAATTAAGGTTCCTTTCCAATTGGCCGATTTTACAAAGATTCCTAAAATGAATATCCCTGCGATTGCACTTCCTAGAAGACCTATAACTTCTTGGAATAAAAAGAACAATGACTTTACCGGGAAAGCAGCCATTAAACAGGCTATTATCGTTCCGAATACACCTACTATAACCGTAATCCATTTGGCCATTTGCAATCCGTTTTCTTCGGAATACTTACTTGAAAATCGTTTATAAAAATCAACAGTAACCACTGTAGAAATACTGTGCATACTACTATCTAAACTACTCATAGATGCTGAGAAAATACCTGCAATTACCAACCCTGCAATTCCTGGCGGCAAATGGTTTGTTATAAACAATGGAAACACACTGTCGTTTTGCATACCTACCGATAAAAACTCAGGATGCTCTTTAAAATACACATATAAAAACGCTCCCATTGTAAAGATTAGCAATCCGGCAGGGATTGCAATAAATCCGTTTAACCATATACTCTTTCTCGCTTCTTTTTCATTGGCTGTTGTCATATACCGTTGTACTACGGCCTGATCTGTTGTATAAGGCACTAAAGTCAACGCAAATGAACCTAAAAACAAGGACCAGGTTACCACTTCAGTAAAACTAAATCGTAGATCTACCATTTGCATCTTTCCATCAGCATAGGCAGTTTCAAAAATATACCCAACATCTCCAATTTCAATAGCAATAAATATCAGTCCTAAAATCAATCCCAAAATCAATACAATAACTTGCACAACATCTGTCCAAATTACGGCTTCCATTCCACCTAAATAGGTGTATAAAATGGCTAGAATACCCATAACCACAATGGCTAAATAAATATCGATTCCCACTACAGTAGATAATGCCAAAGCTGGCAAGTACACCACAATTCCCATTCGCACTAATTGAAACAGTACAAACGAAGTACTACCGAACATTCTTATAACTACATTGAATCTCTTTTCTAAATATTCATAAGCGGTTGTAATATTTAATTTTCTAAAAAACGGCAAATAAAATGCGATTACAATTGGCACCACTAATAAAATGGCGAAATATCCTAAATAAGCTTGCCAATCGAACGAATATGCCAATGCCGGTTGCGATAAATAGGTAATAGCGCTTAGCATGGTTGCATAGATACTTAACCCAGCAGCCCACCATGGAATACGACCTCCTGCTAAGAAATAATCGTCAGTCGTTTTATTTTTTCTTGAAAAATACCAACCCATTAATACCATAATTAATAGGTAAGCAACCAAGGTTACATAATTAATCCAGCCGAAACTCGCTTCATATGGTTTTTGCGTTGCTATTGTCACTGAACTTGTTCTTACGCCTGGTCGTACTTCTCCACCAGGAATCACAATAGCATCCCCCCATTTTATAGCATTGGCAACAACCTGTGTTTGGTTCGGATGCTCTCCGCGTTTACTCCAGGTATCCGTAATGGTATGATACGCCCAAACCGTTTTTGAAAACGATGTGGCTTTCACCAATTCTTTGTCCTCAGTCTGCAAGGCTTCTAACTTCAACTTTTCGTTATCGGCAAGTTCAGCCTTATCTTTTAAGATATTTTGTTGCTCCCAATTACTAATTCTATTGTTTAATTCTTGATGTTCTCCACCGGCTCCTCCAAAAATTAAAATATGAGAATCTCCAACTTTTATTGAAGGTGCGGCCGCAACATAGCCATGTTCAATACCTGGTGTCCCGTTAGAAGGGATATCATTTTTTTGTGACCAAACATTTCTATGCGGATCAAATTCGTACACATCGCCCAATAAATTATATGCAACATCTTTGCTAGCATCATAAGACAAACCACTAAACACATATAAACAATCTTGATGCCCGTTACTTTGTGCAACAACAACAGGCTGAATACGATGCATTCCAGGAAATTCTTCATGTTGTTTCCATGTATATTGTTTTCTAGTTAAGGATGTAATAACGTTGAATGACAGAAATGAATTTGTTGAGATTCCTCCTTTTTCTAATTGACCACCGACTAGATACACCATATCGTCAATCATGCTTCCTCCAAAATTTGAAAGCGGAATTGGTAAATCAGGTAAATTCTCTATTTCTACGGTTTTAGTTTTAGCATTCCATTTTAAGAAAAACACCGATTTAAATACCGTGCTTTCATTATCGCCACCGATACATAAAATTCCTTTGGAAGTATTAATAGAAACACCATTTGCCATTGGATAAGGCAATACTACTTCAGAGGTAATCCAATTCGAAGGTTCGTTTTTATTTGGCAACACATAAATTGTGCTATGCCATTTCTTTTTACCACCTTCCCAAACAGGTTTGTCCGGAAAATTCGCGCCCCCTGCAATAATTAAGGCGTCATTATGAACACCGCTAAAAGACCCATTCAGTCCAACTTTATTTGGAATTTCTACATCGGTTTTCCAATCAAAAATGGCTGTATCGTTTTGAGCTATTAAGTTTAAACTGAATAAAAAGCAGAAAATATATAGAATTTGTTTCATCATAAATGGCTATTTGGTCGCAATATACACAATAACTAATAAAATTGTATTATGTTATACATATTAAAAGCACCTACTATTTGACCGACACTATTTTATAGTGAATACCTTGATAGGGATTGTCTTTACCTGCTTCAAAAAGTACAAATATTTTATTGTCATTTAATTCAACTAAATCTGAATAAGCGGCATGAGATTTATAAATAGAAATCGTTTCATCCCAAGATTCTCCTTGGTCTTTACTGATAGAAAGTAACATGTTTTCACGTTTCTTTTCATGCGCCGGATTGGTAAAAAGTAACACTTGTTTTCCATCTCTCTCCACACTTAATATAGCACCTTGACAGCGAGGTTCTGGTAGATTTGCATCTATGTTTTGCCTTATCCAAGTCAAGCCTCCATCTGAACTAATAGCCGTTTGTCTTGCCTGTTTATCTTTACGCTCGTAATTTCGCATGTTCAAAAGTAAATCACCGTTCTCTAACTCTACTACCGTGCATTCGTTTACTTGATCTTTAGGTGTTCTTCCTCCCAATTCCCAATTTTCACCACCATCATCAGAATAAATTACATGCGAATAATATTTTTTTGAATCTCTTTCTATATGATCGCACGGAATTACTAAACGCCCTTTATTTTCTCCTTTTTCCAATTGAATCCCATGTACAGGTCCAGTAGCATACCAGGTCCAATTATCTTTCTTTGTCGTTTTTGTAATGTTTTTTGGAGTAGACCAACTCTCTCCATTATCATCAGATTTTAAATGATACACCTCTCGAGTTTCCTTAGTTGCTCCTGCTATAATTTCCGACTCATGATCATCACCATTGTTCCAAGTCAATAATAAATGTACAAACCCGGTATTTTGATCCACTACTGGTACCGGGTTTCCGCAAACATTATTTCCATCATCCCAAACCACCTTCAATTTACTCCACGTTTTTCCGTCGTCGGTAGATTTTTTCATTACCAAATCTATATTTCCAGTATCCGAGCAACTACTTTTTCGAGCTTCGGCAAAAGCCAAAATACTCCCATCGTTGGTTTTTACAACCGCAGGAATTCTAAAGCAGTTGTAATCAGATTCTCCTGGATTGAACAAAGTTGTATACGAATCTTGCGACCAAAGAAATGGTTGCCAAAAAAGTAGTATTAATATGAGTTTTAATTTATTCATTAGTGTTATTTTTTATGTTCGGATTGAATTTTAAATCGAATACAGTAGATACATTAACTCCATCAGTATTCACTGGCACACAAGTAAACATCCATTTCCATGACTTACCTCCTTGTGGAATCTTAAGCAGCACTTTATTCCATCCTTTTTTCAAAGCAACTTTTGTTGGAGTTCTATAAAAATAATCCTCATCCAAAAATGGAATTTCCATATCATCTTCATCCAACCCAGGTTGTTGCCAAGTTGGAGGCGAAATTTCAGTATCATTTACCCAAATTTTAGGTTTTGTAAAATGCCATTCGCCCTGACTAGCCGTTGCCCCCCCTCTCCTACTAGAACGCGACCATCCTTGAAATCCCATCCAGAAATCTTGAATTCTATCATCTGGAGAATATATGTTAGTATATGCATAATAGGTTCCTTCTTTCTCAGCGGTAATAGATTCAAACCCAAAAAAATGTTTCAAATGAATGGTTCCTCCAACATGATTTTCAGACCACTCATACTCTTCGTTTTTGATTGAATAGGATGCTCGAATCTCATCTTCTACCGGGAAAATCTTTTCCACATTTCCTCCATGATTAAACGGCCCAATCAAATTCCAACTAATTGCTGATTGCTTTACATAAGGGAACTCTTTTTCTTTAAAATACAAGGCCTTATGCGTTAGTGCTTTTTGTTCGAACTGTTCAAAAGCCTCAAACTCTGGAGTATTTTGTGACGGCAATTTTGCCCAGTATTCTTTATAATCTTTATCGCGACCTTTCCAAATGGCATCGGCATAAAAAACTATGGAAGGATAAATAGGGTTTTGCCTTAAAATATCTCTCCCCATTTTTACATTATTATCTGGCCAAGCACACAGTACACCACCTAATGCCAACTCATCTCCTTCAGACTGCCTACATGGTTGCTGAAAAAACAGCCTTGCCATACCAGCAAAAGGGTCTAAATGATTGATGTAATTGGCTCTTGAATCTATAAAACGATGTCCTTCTCTTGGCTCATGTTGAGCCCAAAGTTGATTAATTGAATTTGTGTCTTCTGGAATCAGAATACCTTCTCTCCAAACAATTAGTTCTTTGTTTTTCGACTTGATATGATTCATCAATTCTAAAATAAATTCGTTTGATACATACTCCTCTTTGTTTCTTACTTCATCCGTACCAATATGAACATATGGCATATCTTCATGTGGCACTAAATCGATCATCTCAGAGAATAGATCCTTTAAAATAGGCAATACTCTCGGTTCTTTCATCGACTTTATATTTAATGCCGCTCTAAATGCTTCGGTATGCCCTGGAATATCCAATTCTGGAATTACGGTGATGTATCTTTCCTTGCAAAACGCCACCAAATCTTTAAACTCCTCTTGTGTATAATAATACCCTTTATGCCTTGATGTAGCGTCTTCAGATTGTAATTCTGGATACAACTTACTCTCCAATCTCCAACCTGGATTATCGGTTAAATGCCAATGAAAAACATTGTATTTGTATTGCGCCAATACCTCAATTTGTTCTTTTAATTGTTCTATTGATTGAAAATTCCTACCAGTATCGTGCATAAATCCACGGACTTTAAATGCAGGCCAATCATTAATTGCTACTGTTGGTACAGAAACACCATTTTCTGTAATTCGAGTAAGTTGTTTTAAAGATTGAATTCCATAATAAATTCCTTTAGAGGTGTTCGCTGTAACAACTATTTTATCAGTAATATCTAAGGTGTACCCCTCATCAGAAGAATCGTTTTCACTAGATTTTTTAACTAATTCTATGGCAAGACCATTCTCTCCAATTTCGACTCCTTCTTTTTGAAAAAAGCCTTTTAACAATTCTCCTTCCGGTTCAAATTCATTAGCAACTATTGAAACAACTTTAAATTCTAACAACGCATTGCCATACGAAATTTCTTGCGGTGTTGGAATTATTGGATGCGTTTGACTGCAATCTTCCTGCTTATGAGCAGTACAGGAAATTAAACTTACTCCTACTAATATTGCTGCAACTAAATGTTTAATGTTTCCCATTAGAACTTGTTATTCGTTTGAAAATGTTGACGCTGGTAACTTAGCATCGTTAATTAAATTTCCCTCACTAAAAGGTGTATATCCATATCGTACATAACGTGGCTCACTTATTTCGGAAGACCACACATACAATATTCCATTATTTATTTCTGAATCTGCTGGAATAAACACTCCGTCATTCCCAGCAATTTTAAGATCTTTTACAGGCAATCCATCAGCCGTTTTTAATCCATTATCATGTTTAAAATAAACCTCTAATTTATTCTCGTTCACATTTATAAAATCTAAAGCAGGTCCTGAATACTCTATATTTTTTCCATAGGTGTTTGCCAAGGCAATTTTTGAAAGTCGTTCGCCTACAATCCATTTTTTTTTTGGATGTACATCGGTTTTATGCCCAACATCCAAGGTCACCGCCATACCTGTATTTGGAATACTGGTCAACTTACTTTGTGAATTTCTAAAGGCACCCCAAGTACCTCTATTAATACTACTTAACTGTGTAAAATAGAATGGCATTTCAGTTTTGTTCCATGCTCTTCTCCAATTGTCAACAAGCATTTTAAACAAGGTGTTATGCAATTCGATATCATGTGCATTGGATTCTCCTTGGTACCAAATAACTCCAGCAAAATTATAATTGTTTATAGGCCTTACCCCTGCATCAAATAAAAATGTTGGATCATACGGGTGCCTAGTTGCTCTTCTTTTATTTCCTCCGAAGTTCTCAGAGATTCGCCCAGCTGCCCACTTGTTCATTTTAGGGTGCATCCATGTATCATTCAATAAACTTATGGTTTCGTGCTTTTGCTCCATCCATTCTCTATCTACCCAACTTTGAATGGGTGAACCTCCAATTGCGTTACAAACAACACCTACCGGTACATTTAATTCTTTTTGAAGATTGTAAGCATAAGCGTATGCAACAGCGGAAAAATTAGATAAAATCTCATTATTTGCATTACTCCATCCAGAATATTTGAAATAGTCATTCGCATTTAATAATGTCTTCTCTTCTTCAGTAAATTTATTAGGCCCCAAAACTTTTGGATCCATGGAGAACAAGAAAATATTTTTATTTAGCGAATCACTTAAAACGGTTTTGGCATTTTTCATTTGGTGGACTTTAAAGTCCATATTAGATTGCCCTGAAGCCAACCAAACTTCACCTATATAAATCTCGTTTATAACAATGTTTTGAGATTGTTCAGATGAAATCGAAAGTTGATAAGGTCCTCCTGCTTCCATTTTTGGAAAAACCACCTTCCAAGTACCATTTATTGCTTTTGTTTCTAATGAACTGTTGTTTAAAGTAACTTTGATTTGATCATTCTCATTGGCAGTTCCGGAAATCACTACAGGTTCATTCCGTTGTAAGACCATTTTCTCACCATATAATTTTGGCAATTGCAATCCGCCATAATCACCGGAAATAGCACCGTATACTTTATTAGCAATTATGGAGGCTCCCTTTTTATTTGGATGTAAATTGTCCGGTAAATATTCAGGGAAGTACTTTAGTGGGTCGTGCAAATTAATGAGTTTTACCTTTGCCATTGTTGCAATCTCCTCAATCTTCGTTTGAATTTCTTTGAAACTCTCTCGCATACCCTCTTCAAACCAATGATGCCCAGATAATGTTGGTGACATTTTACAAATTAGAACTTTTGGTTTCGAAGGTAACTTTCTATAAACTTCGATCAACTCCAAGTAATCATCAATAAATTCTTCTTTGTGAGCAGGCCAATTATTGTTGCCTTGATCATTTAGCCCTAAATGTATGATTACAATTTTAGGCTCGAAATCTTTAGATTTTTGAAACTGTGGTTTTTCCCAATAAGGTTTGTGGCCATTTTTTAAAAGTGTCGCTCCAGAAAATCCAAAGTTTTGAACTTCATACTTAGTTCCCAACAATTCTTGCAATTGAACAGGATACGAGTTTTCTTCTCTATTTTCAATCCCAGCGCCAAAAGTCACGCTATCACCAATACAAGCGACTTTAATTTTTTGAGCAACCATACTTTCAACAACCAATAGAATCACTAACATTTTCAATAAAAAAAGACGGTTCATACTTAAATGTTTTTATAAAGTAGTGGGAAAAATTTTCCTTCCATTTTTTGCCCTTTTTTAACTATTGGAACTCCTTTCAATAATTCTTTATCCGTATCGCTTACAGTTCCATCTGCAAAGACATTCAATACGCATGCTCTCCTACTGATATCGGAATGATTTTCGTAAGATCCGTGTACCATTAATGGGTGATGAAATGTTCCGTAACCCTTTTTCAATTCTATGGCAACAGGTTTAAATGCTGATTTTTGTTCTTCAGTCAAATATTGCATTAAGCCGTTCATATCTCCTGCCAAATTTGGAGCATCTAATAGTCCCCATTTATGACTTTTGGGTATGTAATGAATACAACCATTTTCTGTTGTAGTATCATCTAAACCAGTCCAACAGGTTAAATGTTGCATTTTAACTGTTCGTGTCCAATATGAATAATCTTGATGCCAAGCGACAACTCCTCCGTGTTTTGCTGGTTTGCAAAAAAGTTGATCATGCCAAAAACGTACAGAACGATTACCTAACAATTGACTTGCAGCCATCACAAAAGCCGGATTCCACAATATATCATGAAAGGTTTGTCCAATTCTCCAATGCCCTAAAGAATGAAACAATACCGAGTTTTCATTCGTTGACTCATTTGAATGAAATTCATGAAACAAATGATGTAAAGGATGTTTTGGATCTCTAATTTCATTTAATTCCTTTTTTAATAATTTTAAATGACTTTCATCAAATAATTTAATACCAGAAACATATCCCATCTCATTATAATGAGCAATTTGGTCTTCGGTTAACCTATACTCATCCCATTCTTCTTTAGATTTCGGCATTTGAAAAACCGAACTCAAAGGGTAATGAAAATCTGCTAAGTCTTTAATCATATTTATGGCATTCTAAAAGAATTGTATTACTTCTTTCTTGGCTTTTTGTATTTGTCTTTTCCGTCTGTTAGCCACTTCAATGAAAAACTTACAAATGGGTTTTTCTTATGACCATCTTGTTCAAAGAACAAACCGATGTCTCCATTTTCTAAAATTGTTAAATCTGAATAAGCAGATTTTCCTTCATAAATAACTTTTCCTTCAGACCATGTTTTTCCTTCATCGTAACTGATTTTTACCGTCATATTTACACGCCCTTTTTTTGAAGCGGCATTTGCAAATAGTAATCTGTTTTTCTTGTAACCGTCTTCTATTGATGTATACCTAAGAATTGCTGCATTACAACCTGGGTCAATCAATTGAGGTTCCGCTTTTGTTTCCCAAGTTTTACCTTCATCAGTTGAAGTATGCACATAACGAACTCCTTTTTTATCATTTGCTCTGGCATTTACCATCCAAGTTCCATCTGCCAATTCAATAACTTTAGATTCATTTGCTGGTGATATTGGCGTATCGATAAAGAACCAAGTTTTACCGTGGTCATCACTTCCAAACAAATGCATTCCACTTTCTAAATTAACCATACAATGCAATAATTTTCCAGAACGTGTTTGAATTCCTCTACCCGATGTAATAAATTTAAACTCTTTATGCCATTCTGGTTTCGCAATTTGCGAGGTAATGTCTACTGGCTCACCCCAAGTTTTACCGTTGTCTGAACTTTTCAAGACATGTAAGTAATACACATTTAATTCCTTGTCTAAATCCATGTAATTGTAAAACAAGAAAATTTCTTTTGTAACCTCATCAACAATCATTGATGGGTCTGAAGCCGATTGACCAAACGGAAAATCAATAACCATTTCAATAGGTGTCCACGTTTTTCCATTATCCGAACTACGACGCTGAATAATATTAATGTCTTTACTCCATTTTAAATCACCGCAATTTGGAACACGCTCGTCAATTACTGCAATTAAATCGCCATTTGGCGCTGTTACTATTGCCGGAATCCTATAGCACTCTACATCATCTTGCATCGATTTATTGAACAAATCTTCGTAATGAATGATTCCTTCAGCAATTTTAAAATCCTTTGTTTGTGCGCAAGCAGAAATTGAACATGCTGCAATTAAACCTAAAATATATTTTCTCATTTTTTCTAGTTTTTCTATTCGTACATATTATTTATATCGGCATGGTGTAATTCAACCAAGAATTCACCTATTGCCTTTGTTGTTTCATTTAGAAATTTGGCTCCTTTCTCTTTAGTTGCCATTTTCGGGTCTCCCACTCCAGTATCTTCAGTAACTGATGTCCATTTTCGCTGAGCAGAAACCCATCCTTGTTTTAGTCCCTTTATCTTAAATTGTTTTGCAGCTCCATCTCCCGCCTCACTTAAGAGCAACACCAATTCTGGTGTAACGTGCATCATTGCCGCGGTTTCTAATTCACCCGCATGATCACCTGGTTCATCGAAATAATCAGAAGGATTTACAGCATGCCACCAATTCAATGAACACACAAACACATTCGGAAACTCAAGACTCAATTCACGAATCATTTGTTTAAAATTATTCCCGCCATGAGCGTTTACAATTACTAATTTATGAATGTTGTGTGTGTCTAAAACTTGAACCACATCCTTTAGTACAGCATATTGTGTAGATGGATTCATATTCATACATAATTGAACATCCATCTGACCGGTATTTACACCAAAGGGAATAGCTGGTAATACAATCGGTTTACAATTTTGCTCCCAAGCCAACTTTGCAGCTTCATTGGCAACTTTATCGGCTAAAATGGTGTCTGTTGCATAAGGCAAATGATAATTATGTGCTTCGGTTGCACCCCATGGTAATATCGCAATTGAAAACTGTTCATCTTTAACATGTTTCCAGTTGGTCTCTGCCAGAATATAGGGTCTTGGAGTTTTCATATTTTATAATTTACTTTCAATATTTTCGAAGGATTTCCAGCATTGATACATGGCTCTTGGCACGTGGAAACACCCTTTCCATTTACCTCCTTTTAAATCAAGAAGCACTTCACCTTGTCTATTTAGATAACCATACCACTCTCCATTTTCCGGGTCTGAAAAGTGTGACCAAGAATAGTCATGCACTTTTTGATACCAAGGCAACAATTCCTCTCTTTGTGTATGCTCGTATGCTTTTGCAAGTGCAACTAAAGTTTCTAAATGCACCCACCACAATTTTTGATCCCATTCTAATTGTTGTGTAGGATACCCTTTGGCATCCATAAAATATAAAATTCCTCCAAATTCTGAATCCCAACTATACTCCAAGATTTTTAAAATAGTATCTGTTGCTTTTTGAATTAGACTCTGATCGTTTCTTCTAATACCAATATCAATCATAAACCACATGGCCTCAATTCCATGACCGGGGTTTAATAAGCGACCGTTAAAACTATCCTCCAAAGAGCCATCAGGTTTTACGAACTCATAAATAATTCCAGATTCCTTATCCAAAAACACCTCCATAACTTCGTGAATACTGAAGTCAATGGTTTTTTCTACTTCCTCTTTCGGAAGAATATCTTCGAGTTCTAAAACAAGGTTCGATAAAATCATTGGTAAAGCAAAACTCTTTAGAGGTCTTGCTCCGGTAGATTTTTCATAAATCCCTTTTGAGTTATCCTTCTTTTTTAAAATGCTTCTATAGGTGTCGACTGCAAGTTTTTTGATACTTTCATCTCCACTTGCAATTGCGTACTGACTAAATGCCATCGCTGCAAAACAATCTGAGAAAATATTATAGGGCTGCACCAACGCTTCTCCTTCTTCGGTTGTTGAAAAATAAAAGTTACCCTCAGCATCCATTCCATTCTTTACAATAAAATCAATTCCGTTTTTTGCTATTTCTAACCATTTTTCGTTTGTCTCAACTTTATTATAAAGCATAGAAAACATCCAAGCTTGGCGCCCTTGAAGCCACATAAACTTATCCTTTTCAAAAACATTTCCTGTATTATCCAAACATGTATAATACCCACCATTCTCGAAGTCCACAGAATTTTGTTCCCAAAATGGAATCACATCCTTTAATAAGGTGTCTTTATACTGCTTACTAAGTGTTCTATGTTTTAATATGTCTAACATAAGACAAAAATATAAAATTTATTAATTACACTCGAATAATTTAAGTTAAATTGATAGAAATCAGATTAAAATTACATATAAATCAGACATATTTAATTTTTTGTGTATATTTGAGCAATTGCTTCACGAATGAATGTAATATTCGTTAAATATATTTACTTATTTTTGTTTATCGAATTAAGACGCTAAAAAAGAACTAACTATTCATGTCTGAAACTAAGAAATTTAAAAAAATCGCCCCTTTAAAAAACCTGTCACTAGTTGACAAAGTAGAACTTCGACTAATTCAATTCTTTAAAGATAATAATTTAGTTCCCGGAGACGCTATTCCAAAGGAACTAGATTTTGCGGAATCACTCGGAGTAAGCCGTACGGTTGTACGCGAGGCACTTTTGCGTTTAAGGACTCTTGGCTTGGTAGAATCAAAAAAGCATCGTGGAATGATTCTAACCCAACCGGATTTTATAGATAATTTTGAACGCGTTTTGGATCCTAAATTGTTGGGAAATGAAACTTTAAAAAACCTATTTGAGTTACGTCTAATGCTAGAAATGGGCATGGCAGATTCCTTATTTGCAAGAAAAACACAAAAAGGGATTGATGAATTAGAAAAAATTGTAGAAGCAGGTGAGGCCGAAGGTGTAGACAACTCTATATTTTCTTTAGAACATGAAATTCAATTTCATGGAAAACTATATCAAATGGCCGGCAATGTTACCTTGCAACGTTTTCAGGTTTTACTTCTTCCTGTTTTTGAGTTTGTTCATGAACAACAAGGTTTGGATGAGAATTACGTTAAAGGAAAAGTAGTTACCCACCGTAATTTATTGGACAATTTAAAAGTTGGAAATCCTGAAACCTTTAGAACAGCAATGCGACAACATTTAGATCCTCATTTTTACAGAATTCTCTAAGAGTACTATTAAATTTTAACTTTAATAACAATTTTTCTTACGGTTTCAGATTTCTCATGAATTAATCCAGGAGCATGTAAATCATCTGGAAACAAAATACAGAAAAGACCTGCCTTAAGAATAACCGTTTTAAATTCTTCATGAAACAATTCATAATCGTTTTCTGAATCATATGGTTTTGAGGCAATCTGATCGAATTTAGAAACAAATCCAATTTCTTCACTTCCACTCAATACCAACTGAATATCTATATATTTTCGATGTGCCTCTAATCTAATTGACTCGTCAATTTCTTTCGTCTCATAATCACTTACGATTGCAAAAACAGTTTCTTCATTCAAATCGACAATCGTCTTACCCAAGGCTAGTGAAGATAGATCCATAATTTTTAAAAACTCTAACGCACCTGTGAGGTTATTACTTATCGATTTATATAAATCGATATTCTCTAATTTATCAATAATCATACAATTTTTTTTTAAACAAAAAACTCGGTACAAAATATACCGAGCTCCTTGAAAACTAAACTACTTGAAATTACAATTTACTGGTATAATCCATTATACCCGAATTTGTTAATATTTTTTTCACTTCGGAAAGTTCTTCATCTGAAAATGTTTTATGCGGATACCTACATGGCCCACAATCAACACCTAAAACTTTCATAAAAGATTTACCGGCACCGTTAAATCCACCTCTACCATTCAATTCATCGACAAACTGAGCCGATTTCGTCTGTAACTGAGAAGCAAGTGTGTGATCTCCCAGCTTAAACGCTTCAATAATTCCATAATATAATGGCGCTAAGTGATTATAGGTACTACCTACCCAACCAGTAGCCTCATAAGGCAAACTAGAAAGCAACATTTCATCTACACCATACAATATATTGTATTTACCATTTTTATAGTTTTTACAATATCTATAATCAATAACATCATTCTTGGTAAACTTAATCCCGCCTAAATTTGGAATTTTTGTCTCAGCCAATTTTAAAAATTCTAGCATTGAAAAATCCGCCCCAGATAAAACTGGAATGTGATAATAATAAAAAGGCAAGTGTGGAGCGCAAGCCGCAATCTCAGCACAGTATTCTACCAACGACTCTAAAGTCGGTACAGTAAAATAATACGGAGCCAACGTAGAAATTGCATCTACTTTATCTGCACAGTGCGTTACCAAATCTTTAGAAACCTTTAAACTTGTATGACCAACATGGTTTATAACAAAAAAATCATCAGACTTCACTTTAGACCATGCTTCTATTATTTCTTTTCTCTCATCAACTGTTAAGGAAACAAAATCTCCAGTTGAGCCATTTACAAAGACTCCAGCAACCTTATTCTTTTTTAAGAACTCATTGTATCTAGGCACTAAATCAACATTTAAAGATCCATCATCTTTCAATGGAGTATATGTAGCAGCGATTAAATTTTTTATATTCATTTTAATATGTATAACATAATGCAATATTAGGTAACCGAATTGAATTAACAAAGAAATATTGCAGATAATTACATTATTTCCGTCTATTAAAGATACAAAAAGAAGTCGGTTAAATCAAACCAAATAATGAAAAACAACCAATAAACACGGTAGATTTCAGAGCCTAAATCAAGATCGATTAACAGCAAACCATCACCTACATTGACGCTAACCAACTACAAAAAAAACCGTTTGGTCTGCCTCCATATTTTTCGGAAAATTTTAAAACTCAATCATTTATTTTCGCTGATTGGGCTAAGATTTTTTGTTTGTTCAAAAAATAATGTATAGTATTGCATTATGTTATACATAAAACAAGTAATATAATATGGGACAAACAAACAAACTTATTAAAAGCATATTCATGCTTTGTTTGATGATACTGTGCACAAGCGCATATAGTCAAACTAAAACTGTTACAGGAGTTGTAACAGACTCGCAAAACGAACCGCTGCCCGGTACGAGTATAATAATTAAAGGGACAGCCACCGGAACCGAAACAGATTTTGATGGAAACTTTTCTATTGATGTATCGGCCGGAGACGTATTGGTCTTCAGTTTTGTTGGATTCGCAACACAAGAGATTACCGTAGCAGATCAAACTACAATTAACGTTTCTATGGAAGAGAATGACTCTGTACTAGACGAAGTTGTAGTAACGGGTTATGGTTCACAATCTAGAGCAACACTTACTACTTCGGTTGCAAAATTAGATACTGAAATTTTAGAAACCTCAACAAGATCGAACGCAGCAACAGCCTTACAAGGAACTATTGCCGGATTAAGAGTAACCAATACTACAGGACAACCTGGTTCTACTCCTCAAATTGTATTACGTGGTGGATCTACTTTTGACGGTAAAGGAGACCCGCTTATTTTAGTTGATGGGATACCAAGTTCTTTTTACGCCTTAAACTCAGACGATATTGAATCGATCGAGGTATTAAAAGATGCCGCTGCAACTGCTATTTATGGAGCAAGATCTGCAAACGGAGTTATTTTGGTAACTACAAAATCTGGTAAAGCTGGTAAAAGTTCTATCAACTATAAATACAAGTATAGTATAAATAACGAACGTAACGATCAAGAATACTTAACTGCCGAAGATTTCTTGAACTATAACAGACAAGGTCATGAGTACGCAGAGCAGGTTTTAAACAACCCTAATTTTATTCGTCAGTTTTTAACTGGTGCTAACTCGTTTGCAACTGGTGGTAACGCAACTAACTCACCTTTTACAACACAAACACTCACACCTGCAAATCAATATTTATTAAATCAGCCTGGTTGGAACTCTATTCCGGATATTTTAGATCCGAGTCAAGAAATTTTATTCTATGACAATCAAGACGTAGGTGATAGAATTTATCAAGATAGTAGTACAAGAGACCACTACTTATCTTTTGACGGTGGTAATGAAGATGGAACCTACTATTTAGGTTTAGGAATTCTAGACAATGATGGACTAATTTTAGGTTCTGGATTTGAAAGATATTCTGGTAAATTCAGTGGCTCTTATAATATTAGAGAAAACATAAAAGTGAACTCTAACATTTTATATTCTCATTCTAATTTAAGTAGAAGTCCACTAGGTAGCGACAACACCGTATTTAGAAGATTCCAAGGGCAAGCACCAACATCTAGAGATTACGATAATAATCCTGATGGAACTTGGTCTGATGTTTATGCAGTAGGTCAAAACCAAGGATTTGGTAACCCATTGTACTACCAAGATAAATTTGTTAGAAAAAACTTAGAGCAACGTTTATCAGCTAATGTTGGTATTAGTTGGGATATTATTGACGACTTAACCTTAGCGGTTAACGGAAGCCACTTTACAGTTAACAATCATAACGAAAGTTTTAACAGAGCCTATAGAGTTGGAAGCACAACTGGGCCATTAAGAACTGGACGTGAAGCTGCTGTTAGTTTAGGCAGAACTTTAAGAAACCAAGTTACTGGTACTTTAAATTATACTAAGAAAATTGACAATCACAATTTCAATGCTTTATTAGGTGCTGAATATTACAAAGACAATTATTTTTCAACTTCTGCAGGAACAAGAAATTCTCCAACGGATTTAATTGAAACATTAAATGCTGGAGCAGAAGCAAATGGTATTCCTTCAAGTTTTGAAACTGAATATGTAATTTCTTCAGTATTCGGAAGGTTGTTATACGATTATAACAATAAATATTTATTCTCATTTACTTTCAGAAATGATGGTTCATCAAGATTAGGCAATAACAAATACGGATTCTTCCCTGGAGTTTCTTTTGGATGGAATTTACACAACGAAGATTTCTTTATAAATTCTTCTTTTGCGAATGTTTTAAACAGAGTGAAGCCAAGATTGAGTTATGGTGTTAACGGAAACCAAGAGGTATTAAGCAACTACGGTGTGTATGGTGCTTATGGTAGCCAAGGAGTTTATAATGGACAAACTGGTTATGCAAATACTGCTTTACCAACATT
Source organism: Urechidicola vernalis (assembly GCF_031846385.1). Lineage (NCBI taxonomy): Bacteria > Pseudomonadati > Bacteroidota > Flavobacteriia > Flavobacteriales > Flavobacteriaceae > Urechidicola > Urechidicola vernalis. The sequence continues at coordinate 57,668 of NZ_JAVRHV010000007.1, read as the reverse complement.
AGACTTGCAATGGGAGAAATCTACTACGCTTAACGGAGGTTTAGATGTTGCGTTATTTGATAACAGGTTAACATTAATTACTGATTTCTACTCTAGAGATATTGAAGACAAATTAGCTAATTTAACATTGCCTTATTACACTGGATTCAGTAGCATTTTAACAAACAATGGTACTATTAGAAACAAAGGTGTTGAAATGCAAATTAATGGAGACATCATTAGAAACGACGATTGGACATGGAATGTTGGAGCAACATTTTCTGCCAATAAAAATTATGTAGTTGATCTTCCAGAAAATGACAATGACTTAAATAGACAATACGGAACATTAATCTGGAATGCTAAAACAGGCCAAGAAGAATGGGTTGGAGGTCTACAAGAAGGACAGAGAGTTGGAACAGATTTAGTTGTTGCTTACATTCAAGATCGTATTTATACAGATCAAGCAGATGCCGATGCAGACAACCATATTACTGACGAGATTATGCCAGGCTTTAGCCGTAACCAACGTTGGGCTGGAGATGTAAAATGGGTAGATCAAAATGGTGATGATGTCATCAATAGTTTAGATAGAAAAGTGATTGGTAGAACTACTCCTGATTTTGTTGGAGGTTTAACGTCTAGTTTAAAATACAAGAACTTCAACTTATTTGTTAAAACAGATTTTGCAACTGGTCATTTAGTTTGGAACCATATTAGAGCAAAAGGATATGGACAAACGCAAGGAAACTTGAACCAACCAATTGAGGTGAAAGATTCATGGACACCAACAAACACTGACACAGATTGGCCTAGAATGGTATTCGTTAATGCAGCGAAAAACGTTTGGAGAGGAAATGAAGGAAGTTCATTTGGAAGTTCAACGAGTTTACAAAATGCAGGTAACAGCCAATTCTGGGAAAAAGGAGATTACTTAGCTATTAGAGAGGTAACCTTAAATTACAACGTACCAACAGATGTATTTAAAGGTGTTGTTCAAAACATGAACCTTTTTGCAACAGGAAGTAACCTACACTACTTTAAAAGTATGAGTGGAGATACACCAGAAGTTGGAGGTGTTCAATACGGACAGTTCCCTATGCCAGTAACATTTACATTAGGACTTGACGTAACATTTTAAATATTAGAAAAATGAAAAAAATTATATACATATTATTCGCCGCTGTTCTTGTAAGTTCATGCGAAAGCCAACTAGAACTAACCAGTCCTAGCGAATTAACCGCTGCCGGATTTTGGGATACTGAAGAAGGAGCCATGACAGCGCTTACAGGTATGCACGCCAACTTAAGATCATCTGCCGGTACGTTTTGGAGATTAGGAGAAGTAAGAAGTGATATCTGGGGTGGAAGAACCTATGAGTCTGCTGCCGATTTAGACTTAATCGAATCTAATATTTCAGCTTCAAATGCACCTTTTGGTGGATGGGGCGGATTGTATACAAGAATTCACAGAATTAACGACTTTATCCTAAATGTACCAAACATTACATTTGTTGAAGAAGCAGATAAAAATCATGTAATGGGACAAGCTTATGGTTTAAGAGCATTCTATTACTATACACTATTAAAAACCTGGGGAGATGTGCCAATTATTTTGGAACCTCTTGCTGATGTTGACCCTTCTGCATTAAGTAAACCTAGATCTTCTCAAACGGAAGTAATGGCACAAATAAAAGCTGATATTGCAGCCTCTTTAAGTTCATTTGGAACTGATAACAGTTTCTTCCAAGACAGTAAAGTATATTGGTCTAAAGCAGCAACGCTAGCACTAAAAGGAGACGTATTTATCTGGTCTGGAAACTTGTTAGGCGGAGGAAATACAGATTTAGACGAAGCTTTAACCGCACTTGGTTCAATTGCTGGATTAGGTATTAGTTTAGAGGATAGTATGTCAACTTTATGGGGCGTAGACAATGAAAATAATAGTGAATTCATTTTTGCAATGGATTATACAAGAGATGAAGCTTCTAACATTTACAATAGTTTAACTGGAAGAAGTACAGAGATCAACCCTCAATTTAACGATGCGGGAGATTCTATGATTGACTTTGTTATTGCAGGTGCAAATCGTTACGGACAACATGAAAAAACAATTTTATTGTTAGACGATAATGATGATGAGCGTAAGGATGCCACTTTTATCAGATTATATATTGATGATAATGCAGGAACTGGCTACCCAACTTATGACGAGCCTGCTTATTTCGGTTCAATTTTCAATAAATTCTTGGGTAAGGTAGATGCTACGGATAGAATTTTCGAAAATGATGTGCCAGTGTACAGATACGCAGATGTTTTGCTTTTAATTGCTGAAGCTAAAAACTTGAAAGGTCAAGATCCTTCAGGAGAAATCAACCAAATTAGAGCAAGAGCATTTGGAGCAAACTATGACCCAGCAACACATGATTATGTAAATAGCACTCCTACTGATAACGCAAATGCAATTTTAAATGAGCGTTACAAAGAATTTATTGGAGAAGGTAAAAGATGGTGGGATTTAAGAAGAGCTGGAGACAGTTACGTATTCCAAGAAGTACAGTATGTAAACGACGCTTATCTATTACTATTACCTATTACGGATGATATGATTGGAAGAAACCCATTATTAGAGCAAACTCCAGGATATTAAACTTGTTTTTTAGTTAATTTTCATCAATTATTTGAGTTAATTTTTGAAAGAAAAAAGAGGTCTTACGACCTCTTTTTTTTATGCTTAATAATTAAAAGTTACAACTTTAAACTATATCCTCTTTTTTGAAACCAACCTACTAAAAGCACTACTAATAATGCGAAAACAAAAGAACCTATAAGTCCAACAACACCCGTATTTAAGAAATCAGGAAAGTCTATATTCAATAGTATAGCAATAGGATATACAAAGTAAGGAATCATATAACAAGTCAGTGTTGCAGTACCAGCAGGGGAAATAATAGTTGCCCATTTCGTGTGTTTTTTCACATCACAAATAACATATAAAACAGCAAATGAAATAAATCCAATTCCTAAACAGATTCCAACCCAAGCTGGTGTTCCTTGTATTTTAGAAATACCCCAATATGGTCTTATCAATAGCCCATAACAAATACATATTATTCCAATCAACGTTAGTACACTTACTATTGATTTGGATTTGTTGATAGACAACCTTTGAAAAAGTAAGGTTGCTAAAATACCACCTGTAGTAAACACTGGAACCGTCCCGCCATACCAAACTCCTAAGAAACTCAGATACTTTGGTAATTTTGGGAGTAGATCAGAATGACTCAATACTACTAGAATATTCAATAAAACAAACAAACCAAATATAACGGCTAGTTTACCTTTTCCATATAAAAAGACCAACCCATTTAACAAGTAAGCCCATCCAATTAAGCCTAATATACCCCACCATTGGGTCTTCATCCAAACATCTCCATGAGCACCACCTTTATATACTACGGCCAACCAAATTAATATTCCGAGTCCAACCAATTGTATTGGAATGTGCATTTTTTTTGGTAATGGACTACGCTTCCAATTCATCCAAATTAACACAACAGCCAACGCCATCAGTATTTCCCACCATTGCTTTCCAATACTAGTACTATCGTGATTGATAGATTCAAAATTGACCATATATACACCAATTACTAATAGAGATATAGACCTGATTAAGACATGTTTTGCAATTGCTACATTCGAATCTCCTTTTTTCTTTCTTACTGCAATTGCATAAGGAATACTCAATCCAACTATAAATAAAAATAGTGGAAAAATTATATCAGAAAAACCTAAATAATCTTCTGTTGCAGATGCGTGTTGCAACCATTTCGGAATGTCAATTAAACTCCAAAAATCATTGACCCAAATCATTAAAAGCATGGTTAAGGCACGTAAGACATCAATTGAAGCAATTCTATTTTGAGCCATATTTATTTGAATTTATAAGTTTATGCTACAATCTAATTCATCAAATTGAAAGTCCCCTCTATTTTTCTACCAATAACATCGAAATTTAGATAAACAAAAATTTTAGGTTTAATTTATTTAGTACTTTTACTTCCGAATCAAAACCATAAAAAACATGATGCTTCAACTTCACTCTTGGTGGGCCTATTTAGTTTTAGCCTTCTTAATTATTGCAACTCTAAACGCCATAACTGGTACAACTTCTAAAAGAGATTTTAAAGATAAAGACTTACGTATTTCACTATTTACTTTAATTGTAACTCACATTCAATTATTGATTGGATTGGGCTGGTATTTTATGTCTCCAGGTTATAAATTATTGAAGGAAAATGGAATTGGAAATCTTGATTCTTATACCCGATTATTAGCAGTTGAACACCCGTTAATGATGATTATTGCAATTGTGCTAATTACAATGGGTTGGTCTAAACATAAAAAGAAAGATAACGATACTGCTAAATTTAAAACCATTGCCATTTTTTATGGATTGGCTTTAGTTGTTGTTTTATCTAGAATTCCTTGGACAACTTGGTTTAATTAAGCCTCAATAAAAATTTAATGACGTTTTTAAAAAAACTTATTGCTTACCCCTTGTCTGCAATATACTATTTGTTCTTTGGGCTTATTTTGGTATTATTTCACCCAATACAATGGCTTTCACTTAATATAGGTGGCTACACGGCACATAGGCATGTTGTCAATTTTATGAATCTTTGTTTGGTTAGGACTTTACATATTTTAGGAACGCGCATTTCATTTAGAAATTCACACCACCTTCCAACAGACAAACCTTTAATTATTGTTTCAAATCATCAGAGTTTAAATGATATTCCAACGCTATCTTGGTATATGCGTAGACACCATCCAAAATTTGTTGCCAAACAAGAATTAGAAAAAGGGATACCGAGTGTATCTTTTAACTTAAGGCATGGAGGTAGTGCTTTAATTGACAGAAAAAATCCAAAACAAGCTTTAACAGTACTTAAAAAATTAGGGCAACTAATTGAAAAGAAGACTTTTTCTGCTGTTATTTTTCCAGAAGGAACTAGAAGCCGCGATGGAAAACCAAAACGTTTTTCAGAAAATGGGTTAAAAATGTTGACCAAATTCGCTCCAAATTCGGTGGTAGTACCCGTAACAATTAACAATTCATGGGAGTTTTTAAAGTTCGGTGGTTTTCCTATGGAATTAGGTGTTCATTTGACTTTTGATGTTCATGAACCCATAGAAACAAAATCATTAAAATTCCCTGAATTATTCGAAAAAGTGGAAGAAACGGTTAAAAATGCCGTAATTTTGCCAGACTAACATTATTTAGTCATGTCTACATTTAATATCCGTTTAGAGGTAATGAAAACTATCGAAAAAAATATCGATAGTTTGGTTGATAATTTTTTAATTGCTCCAGAAAAAATTTGGCAACCAACCGATTTTTTACCAAATCCACAAAGCGATAGCTTTATTCATGAGATTGAAGAAATTCGAGAAATCTCTAAAGAGTTAGACGATGACTTTTGGGTGTGCTTAATTGGTGATACTATTACCGAGGAAGCATTACCAACGTACGAATCTTGGTTAGTTGATGTCGATGGCGTATCACAACACAGTGAAGGTGGTGGAGATAATGGCTGGGCAAAATGGATTAGAGCTTGGACAGGAGAAGAAAACAGACATGGTGATGTTTTGAACAAATACCTTTATTTATCTGGGCGCGTAAACATGCGTGAAGTTGAAATCACTACACAACATTTAATCTCGGATGGGTTTGATATCGGTACGGCTCGTGACCCATATAAAAACTTTGTGTATACAAGTTTTCAAGAATTGGCAACATATGTTTCTCATAATAACGTAGCAAAAATTGCTCGTAAAAAAGGACATAAATTATTGGCTAAAATGTCAAAAATTATTGCTGGTGATGAAATGAGACATCATTTGGCATATACTGAGTTTATTAGACAAGTTTTTAAATATGATCCTAGTGAAATGATGCTAGCTTTTCATCATATGATGAAACATAAAATTGTTATGCCTGCCATGCACTTACGTGAATCTGGAGGGCAAAAAGGTGACTTGTTTGATCAATTTTCTACTGTTGCACAGCGTTGTGGTGTGTATACTGGTTTCGATTATGTTGATATTCTTAGTAAGCTTAACAAGGCTTGGGAAATAGATAAAATTACCGGGTTAACTCCAGAAGCTGAAAAAGCACGTGATTATTTAATGAAGTTGCCAGCCCGTATGACTAGAATTACTGAAAGAATTGTAATTCCGGATACGAAGTACAACTTTAAATGGATGAATCCTATTTCTTAGTAAACCTCGAACGAATCTCGATCGTTTAAGAATTGAAACTTATTACGTAACGTATTTAATTTATTTTTATCTAGAATAACCTCTAATATCTCGGGTGAATTTTCAGATGTATTTCCAATAGATTTTCCTAAAGGATCTATTGCTTGTGAATGTCCATTAAATTCGTAGTTGTTTTCATCAAATCCAATCCTATTTACACCTACCACATAAGACATATTTTCAATGGCTCTTGCTTTCAAAAGCGTATCCCAAGCATTAATTCTTGGTTTTGGCCAATTAGCCATATAAATTAAAACATCATAATTTTTGGTATTTCTAGACCAAACAGGGAAACGCAAATCATAACAAATCATAGGGCAAATTTTCCATCCTTTATAATCAAAAATCAATCGTTCCATCCCTGGTGTATACTTTTTATCCTCTCCAGCCAAAGTAAATAGATGTCGTTTATCATAATAACGAAGTGCTCCGTTTGGATACACAAAAACCATTCTATTGTAATAATTTTCTCGTTCCTGAATTACTAACGAGCCCATAATAGCTTTATTCAATTCTTTGGCTTTATCCTGCATCCAATTTACCGATGATCCATCCATGGTTTCTGCACAATTTTCTGGATGCATAGTAAAACCAGTTGCAAACATTTCAGGAAGCACTATCAACATTACATCTTCCGAAATGTTTTGTAACATCTCATCATATTGCGATAAGTTACCTAAAATATTTTCCCAAAGAATATTGGTTTGAATCGCTGCAATTTTAAGTTCTTTAAACATCTTCTAAAATTACTAAATCAAATTTAAAATATCAGCCGCTCGTCTTAAGGTCTCACTTTTTTTCGCAAAACAAAAACGCAGCATTTTGTCATCGCGATTGTTTTCATTAAATTCTGACAAAGGAATTGATGCTATTTTATAATCTTCTACCAATCGTTTTGCGAAATCTATATCTCCTTCATTTGTTATATTTTCAAAACTCAAATTTTGGAAATAAGTCCCCTTAGATGGGGAGAATTCGAATTTAGAGCCCTTAATCAAGTCCAAAAATAAATCTCTTTTCTCTTGATAGAATCCATTCAATTCCAAATAATGACATGGCTCTTTTAAATAGTTCGCCAATGCAATTTGTGTAGGGTGATGCACGCTAAACACATTAAACTGATGCACTTTTCTGAACTCCTTCATCAGTTCTTTTGGACCACAACAATAACCAACCTTCCAACCAGTTACGTGAAAGGTTTTTCCAAAAGACGCCGAAATAAAACTGCGAGATTTTAATCCAGCATATTTACATACACTTTCATGGAGGGCATTGTCAAAAACAATGTGCTCGTACACTTCATCGCTCAATAAAATTATATCAGTCCCATTTGTTAATTCTTGCAATTTCAACATATCCGATTCTGAAAAAATAGCACCACTAGGATTGTGCGGTGTATTGATGATGATCATTTTAGTCCTGTTAGAAATCTTTCGTTGAACCTCTTCCCAATTTACGCTGTAATTTGGTCTATTTAATTGAATAGGAATAACCTTTCCTCCATTCACTTCGATAGCAGGCTCATAACAATCATATGCTGGTTTAAACAAAATTACTTCATCTTGTTCTCGAATAAAAGCACTAATAACCGTGAATATAGCTTGAGTAGCACCGACAGTTACTGTTATTTCACTTTCAGGATGGTAACTAGAATTATACAAAGATTCATATTTCTTAGAAATCTCCGATCTTAATTCCATCACACCCGCCATAGGAGCATATTGATTATAACCCGATACCATTGCGTCATTACACATTTTTTTTAGCAATTCATCACATTCAAAGTTCGGAAATCCTTGAGAAAGATTAATTGCGTTATTCTTTTGAGCCAATGCGCTCATAATGGTGAAAATTGTGGTTTTTACCTTAGGAAGTTTTGATGAAAAATGCATCAATTAAATGTTTAACTTAAATTATTTAATTCTTAAAATTAAGATTTTCTTTTTACAAATTAATTTAATTCGTATTCCAGATTGATAGGATACAAATTAAAAAACGACTAACAATCTAGTTTTCAAATACTATAGTCCTTTTCTCAAACTTTTAAATCTTTGTCTTATGTCTGTTGAAAAAATTGTAATCACTAACGCTATAAAAATGTATATCGGTATTCTTCTATTCTTTCTTCTTATGAAATTAGTTGGTCTAGAATCGGTAACGGAATTACGTATGTTAAATTTCCTATTTGTTTTTTGGGCTGTAAATGCTGCCATCAAAAAAAATATTTTTGAAAATGGAAATTCTATTTATTTTCAAAATTTATTTATTGGGTTTTTTACCGCTCTGACTGCTTTGATATTCTTGGTTATCTCTTTAGTCTTTTATTTATTTTATATCGATCCTTCATTCCTTCGAATTTTAGAAAGTTCAACATTATGGGGAGAATCTTTAACTCCTCCCTTAATTGCATTCGCTATCTTTATAGAAGGTATAGCATCATCTATGATTTGCACCTTTATCGTAATGCAATATTGGAAGAACAAAAAGGTGGATACTACAGCAACAGTTTAATAAAGAGATTATTTTTGTAGTTTCGTGTTTATGAAAACCATAACACTTTTATTTCTTCATTGCTTTACTTTAATCTGTTTCAGCCAAGAAATTATTGAAAAAAACTACGACACATTCGATTCTTTTTTAAAGGAGCAAGCGAATAAAATTGAGAGTATATCTGAAGGTATGACTCAAGAAATGACAAAAAATAAAATGGGTGGTTCTATTTTAGTAAAAGTCCCTGCTGTTGGCAAAATGAAGGCCTTAAATCAAGTATTTAAACAACCAGAGTTTGTAAATAAATACGCTAGAGACCCTGAAAGGGTTATAGATATTTTATGGTATTTTTCTACACCTAAAGATCAAAACGGAGTGATTTCTAAAAATGAATGTACGCCTGTGATTTTTGAAAATGATTCATTAGTTGGCAAGGGTTGGTCATTTTTACAAGCCTATAGACGCTCAGGTAAGATGCGTTAAAAATCGAAATTCCAATCGAATAAATCAGTTCTTAAGCCTACATTGAACCAAGTAGAATTAGTCGACTCCCATATTGGATTTTCATTCTCAGCATCAAAAGATCGGTACGTAAAGGACCCAAATAATTTTAAATTCGTTGCAGGGTTCAATACATATCCAACTTGTAAATCTCCTATAAAAATATTCGTGGTATTTCCTTGTCCTATTTCATGTCCGTAATCTCCATTTCGATCTGAATAATCTCGGTAAATATCTCCACCATAACTAACTGGATCTCCAATAATATCGAAACCTTTTTCTCCAATATTTAATTTCATATTACCATACCAACGACCGTTTGTATAATTTGCAATTCCAACAATTTCATAGAAGTTAGAGCCCCAACTATGCCCTAAAGCCTGATTGGAATGCCCATAATTTAAGGTCGGGAAATTGTGTGCATATGTAAATGGTCTTACCGAATTATATTCTGCTTGTAAATGAAGATTTTCAACGCCGAATGCATGATGATATTTTGCACCAATTTGAAACCCATTCTTATTACCCCAATACCCTTCATTTCCACCAACTTCGCCAATAGTCATTTCGTCAAGCATTAGTTGTGTATAAAGAGAAAAACGTTCATTCCATTTAAACTTGGCACTTAATCCAATTAAGGCATTACCGCTTCTAGAACCAGTTGAAAATTCTATGGCTCTATAAAAAATAATTGGGTTTAAATAATTCATATCAAAACCACGGTTATTGGTGTCATCCCAAATTACAGATTCAAAAAAACCAAGATTCAATTTCTTCGTAACATTCCAACTCAAATAATGCGATGCAACATACTTTGTTTTAAAAACACCTTCTTCTGTAACTTCAGGTCTTACATCTCGCATAGACATCCAAATATTGGTGTATTTAATTTTCCAAAATTTGGTATTTATTTTAAAGAATGGGTAAGGCGTTGCATTGTCCGATAAAAACATAGAACGGTATCCATCTCCTATAAAGTTCTTACCGTGTCCAAATTGAAAATTAAAATATTTACTGGGTGTAAATGACAAATATCCAACTGCAACAGGATAATCGTATGCATCTTCGTTAAATTCTTTAGCAATTCCTCTACCCGGAATAATAGCCGGATTTCCTCCAGATGGCCTAATTGATTCAGCGTATCTATTGACATAATCCGCAAAACGTCCTTGACTTTCATAAAGAGTTGTAGAAAAACTAAATTTCTTCCCTAATGAACCTTGAACCAACAAGGCACGTGTATTATTATACGTAAAATCTACATCCGAATTATCTTTTCCTATTTGTAAATCTAGCACCGGATCTATCGTAAACCAATAATCTTTGCTCTCTATTTGGAACATGTGTTCATTCCATAATTTTCGTCCACCCCAAGACTTCTTGTCTTTCATAAGAACTGCCTTTTGAGCGTCTAAATCTGCATATGCTTCAATTTCAGAATACACATATGGTTTCACAGCTGTATGAGAATTTGCACCTTTGTTAAAGTGATAATCCAATGCGCTATATTCCTGATGTGTGTAAGGCATATTTAATTGGCTATGGTGTTCCAATAAGTTCAAAGAATCAGGTATAATTAAATTCAATGGTTCTTCGGCCGGCAATTCTTTTACTTCTTGAACAATCTTACCCTGATTTGGATCCAAAGGAATGTGGATCGGCAGTACAAACTGCATCTCTACATTGTGATTGTTATACTTTGCAGGAATAACCGTAGGTAATTCTGAAAATACGCGCTCTACTTCCGTTTTCAAATCTTTGTAAGGTGAGTTTACATATAGAATCTCAAATTCTCCTTCCTTATCAACATAAAACACAATATTAATTGTTTGCTTCACACTGTCTTTTTTCATCTCTTCTGGCAACTGAAGTTTAGAAATAACTTCTGTTGTTACCTTTTCTTTGAAACAAACTTTTAGCGCTTCTGCATCTACTTCTTCACAGCCCTTATATACAGGATATTTTTCTTTTTGAGAAAATGCTATTGTTGAAATCAATAGCATAAAAAGCATCAATAAATTAGTCCTCTTAATTTTTAATTTCATCCTATTTTAATGACTTTGGAGTTTTCTAATCTGTATTTCTCTTCACTTTCTGGGCATGTTGCGAATCCTGAAGCGCCAAACGCTAATCGATGTCCATATTCACTAACCCAACCGATCTGCTTTGATGGATTCCCTACAACCAAAGCATAAGGTTTCACATCCTTAGTAACGACAGCACCTGCTCCAATTAGTGCATATTCTCCAATGGTATTTCCACAAATAATCGTTGCATTAGCGCCAATACTCGCACCTTTTTTCACTAAAGTTGTTTTGTATTCATCTTTGCGAATCACAGCACTTCTTGGATTTACAATATTTGTAAACACCATTGATGGCCCCAAAAAAACATCGTCTTCGCAAATAACACCTGTATAAATAGAAACATTATTCTGAACTTTTACATTGGTTCCTAAAGTTACTTTTGGAGAAACTACAACATTTTGTCCTAGATTACATCGTTCGCCAATAATTGCATTTGACATGACATGGCTAAAATGCCAGATTTTAGTTCCTGCACCAATATTACAATCGGCATCAATTACCGCCGTTTCGTGTGCAAAAAATGAAGAATTAGTCATTATAAGTTTGGGGTTATTACTTTTAAATTAAACTTTTGTTGGATGCCAAGTTGTTTTCACTTCTTGAGTTTTCTCAATAAAATAAGGCGATTCACAAACATCACTTGCCCAATCACTTTTCTTATGTAAAATTGTTCTTTTCAAATTCTCACTTGCTAAAGCGTTAATTTCTGAAATTACATTTTCATCCTTTCCGCAATAAATAACGGCATTTACATCCATATGAGATGCCATATGAGTATGTAATTCGTTTACATTACCTGTTAAAATATTTACAACACCTCCAGGTACATCTGAACTATTCAAGACCTCTGCAAAAGATATTGCCGAAAGCGGATTTGTTTCTGATGCTAAAACTATAACCGTATTACCACCAACAATAGCCGGTGCTACAACTGAAACTAAGCCTAACAATCCCTGCTCTTCGGGAGCCATAATTGTAACAACACCCATTGGCTCTAAATTAGAAAAATTAAAATGAGAACTTGCTACTGGATTCACTGCACTAAATACTTGCTGATACTTGTCAGACCAACCTGCATAGTACACCAATCTATCTATACTTGCATCTACTTCTATCTCCGCTTGTTTTTTAGTTGCACCCTCTTTCATTATTTCCGCAATAAATTGCGCTCTTCTTCCTTCTAGCATTTCTGCAATTCGATACAAAATCTGTCCCCTATTTAAAGCCGTTGCTCTTGCCCAGGGTCTTTGTGCTTTTCTCGCAATTACAACTGCATTTCTAAAATCTTTACGTGAACTTAAACACATGTTAGCGACAAAGTTTCCTTTTTTATCATTTAAAGGATAGTACCTGCCAGATTCAGTTCTAGGAAACTTTCCTCCTATATATAATTTATAGGTTTTATGTACGTCAATTCTACTCATATCCCTTAATCTTCAAATTTAACATATCCTTTCAATCCATGCAATCCTCCTTCTCTACCAAATCCGCTTTCTTTATAGCCTCCAAATGGTGACGTTGGATCAAATTTATTATAGGTATTTGCCCAAACTACTCCAGCATTTAACTTTTGGGTTAAATTAAAAATCTTTGACCCTTTTTGTGTCCATACTCCTGCGGACAACCCATAAGGCGTATTGTTCGCTTTTTCAATAACCTCGTCAACGGTTCTAAAAGTTTGGATAGTTAAAACCGGGCCAAATATTTCTTCTTGAACTATTCTATGAGATTGCGAAACATTTAAAAATAAAGTCGGAGCACACCAATTTCCTTTTTTTGGTAATTCACATTCAGGCTGATAAATTTCACACCCTTCATTTAACCCAATTTTTATATAGTCTTTAACCGTTTTAAGTTGCTTCGAGGAGTTAATTGCCCCAATGTCTGTATTCTTATCTAATGGATCTCCAACGATTAAAGTTCCCATTCTATCTTTCAGTTTTTGAATAACAATATCGGCAACTGATTCTTGCACAAATAATCGAGAGCCAGCACAACAAACATGCCCTTGATTAAAGAATATCGCGTTAACTATTCCTTCCACTGCTTGATCAATAGCGGCATCTTCAAAAATAATATTAGCGCCCTTACCTCCTAATTCTAATGTCAATTTTTTAGAAGTTCCGGCAATGGCTTTTTGAATGTATTTACCTACGTTAGTTGATCCAGTAAAGGCGATCTTATCAATGTCCGGATGATTCACAATTGCGGCACCTGTATCTCCTGCACCTGTAACAATATTTACTACCCCTTTTGGTAAACCACTCTCTTGAATAATTTCAGCCAATTTCATGGCTGTTAAAGGTGTTGTCTCTGCCGGTTTCAAAACTACGGTATTACCCGTCGCAAGGGCCGGTGCTATTTTCCAAGCCGCCATTAACAAAGGAAAATTCCATGGAATTATTTGACCTGCAACTCCTACCGGTTTTAACTTTCTATTCGGAAAGGCGTACTCTAATTTATCTGCCCAACCCGCGTAATAGAAGAAATGATTTGCTGCTAGTGGGATATCTATATCTCGCGACTCTCTAATTGGTTTACCCCCATCCAGAGATTCAATTACAGAAAATTCTCTAGCACGCTCTTGAATTAATCGTGCAATTCTAAAAATGTATTTTCCACGTTCTTTTCCAGATAATTTCGACCATCCTTTAAAAGCTTTATTCGCTGCCTTAACCGCTTTGTCAACATCTTCAGTTGAAGCCTCAGCTACGGCAGCAATTTTATTTTGGTTTGAAGGGTTAACGGTATCAAAATACTTCCCTTTTACAGGTTTCACAAATTCCCCATCAATAAATAATTCATATCGTTTTTTCAATTGGATATGATCTGTACTCTCAGGAGCATCAGCATAAGTCCAACTTGCTTTAAATATAGAAGTGTCTTTACTCATAGTTAATCTTTTGAAAAATAATTAGCGGATTGATACCTCCCAGTTTCTGCCTTAACCAACTGCATCAAAACATCATTGGCTAAACTACTAGCTCCAAATCTAAAGTAATCTTTATTCATCCACTTTTCTCCTAACACCTCATTTAGCATGACCAAATATTGCAAGGCAATTTTAGAGGTTGATATACCTCCTGCAGGTTTCATTCCGATCATTTTACCGGTTTTTAAATAAAAATCTTTAATCGCATCAAACATTACATAAGTAACTTGCATGGTTGCAGCGGGTTGAATTTTACCCGTAGAGGTCTTAATAAAATCGGCTCCAGCATACATAGCAATTTCACTTGCCTTTCTAACATTATCTAAAGTATCTAATTCGCCAGTTTCTAATATTACTTTTAAATGTGCTTTACCACAAGCTTCTTTAACTGCAGAAATTTCATCAAATACATACTGGTAATTTCCTGATAAAAATTCACCACGAGAAATAACCATATCTATTTCATCCGCCCCTTGAGCAACTGCAAATTTGGTGTCGTCTAATTTAACTTGCAACGGAGAATTTCCACTTGGAAACGCGGTAGCAACAGAAGCAACTTGAATTCCACTACCTTCTAGTGCTTTTTTCGCAACACCAACATAGGTAGGATAGACACATATAGCAGCAACCATTGGAATATCCTTTAAAGTGTCATGAGGGTGCATTGCTTTATAACACAACTGCTCGACTTTACCCTTAGTGTCTTTTCCTTCTAGCGTAGTTAAATCAATCATACTCAAGGCCAATTTTAACCCTTCGACCTTTGTCTCTTTCTTTATACTTCTTGATTTAAATCTATTAATTCGTTCATTTACTCCAACAGTATCGTAAGTCGGTAAATTATCTAAATTAGGTATCATTCAATTTTTATTAACATTCAAATTTACAAATTAAATCGCTATGTTGTTTTAGGCTACAGAAGGGTTATAAACAAAATAGCATCTCAATTAATTGAATGAGATGCTATTCATTTTATGAATTTATGTGTTTTTTAATCAACCTTAAAGGTGATTGGTAGCATATAAGAAACATTTACAGTTCTTCCTTGTACTTTTCCAGGCACCATTCTAGGAATTAATTTTACGATGCGCTCACCTTCCTTTTCTAATCTAGCATGTGAGGCTCTAGAGCCTAATATTTCAATTTCACCACTTTTTGTAATCACAAACTTAACTGAAATTCGTTTTTTACCTGGAGGCAAACCTAATGAATACGCTAAATCCGAATTGAACTTTCTCTGCACAAGTTTTTTAATATTTTTTTCAAAACAAGCCCTTCTTTCAGAGATGTCAACTTTCTCACAGCCCGGATAAATTGGAATTTCATCAACAAAATCAATCATTAGGTGTTTGTCATCATCCAATTCCTCAGGTTCAACCACTTCCACAAACTCACCAATATCTTCAGAGGGTGGGTTTTTATCTTCTGCTTCTATAACTGGTAGTTTTTCTTCAATAAATTCAGGATCTTCTGTAGTTGTAAAATCTTCTAAACTTTCTGAAACCTCTTGTTTTGTTTCTTGAGTTGATTCTTCCTGTTTTTGTTCCTCTACCTGAATTTCCTCCATTTGCGCAAAATCATAGGGGTCAATTTTGTTAAATTTAATTTCCTTTTGATGAATAGAAGCCTGTGTAGTTTTTAGTTCTATTAAACTATAAACCGTTAACATGGCCAATACCAAACTGAGTGGCAGCAGGATGACAGAACTTTTTTGTAAATTGTTGGTGTGTTTTTTTGTTTTCATAATTATTAAAGTTAAGATGTTAAAATTGTGACAATTACAAAAAACATACCAAAAAGAAAAGGGTTCGCAATGCGAACCCTTTTTGATCTTATTAAATGATAACCCTTATTCTACATTGAAAGAAATAGGTAACATGTAAGTTACGTTTACTGGACGACCTCTTTGTTTCCCTGGTGTCATTTTTGGCAATAAGTTTACAACTCTCTTCGCCTCTTTTTCTAACCTTGGGTGCGGTGCTCTTGCTCCTACGATTTCAATTCCTCCAGTTTTTGTAATCTTAAACTGAATATAAATTTTCTTTTTTCCTGGAGACAATCCTAAATCACCTGCTAAATCAGCATTAAACTTTCTAGCAACGTGCTTTTGTAAAGACTTATTTAAACAAGCTTTCTTTTCTGCTTTAGAACCTTTACAACCCGGATAAACAGGAACATCTTCAATAATAGCAAAAGGAACATCTTCCATTATTTCCTCTTCTTCCTCTACTTCTACAATTTCTTCAACTTCGATTTTCTCAGTCTCATCCGTTTCAGTAGATTCGATTATTGTTTCTTCAACTTCTTCCTCATCCTCTACAATCTCAATTTTTTCTGGAGCCGGTGGAGGTGGAGCCTTTGGTTGAATAATTTGTTCTATAACTACTTCTGGGATATCTTCTTCTTCATCGTGCGCTGAAGTTACCAATGCTAATCCATCAGCTCCTTCATCATAAGTCTTGTTTTCTATACCTAAGTATACCGTTAGTAAGGTCAAAACCAATCCTAGTTGCCAGAATAATCTAGTGTAACTTTCGAGATTTGCCTTAGGGTTCTTTTTAACTTCCATGTTCAAAAATTTTATAGTTCGCTAATTTAATACAATTAAAACCATATTTGCAACTATAAATTGTTAAATAGTATTGTATAATTGCAATAGGTATTTGAATGATACTATTGCAATTATTATTCCAATTGTATTTGCAACTATATCTAAGTAGTCTGCCGTTCTATAATCTGTTAAACTTCCTTGTAATAATTCAAGTAAAATACTAAGTACTAATACAAAAAATCCAATGCTCATTTTTTGCTTCAAAAAAGCATGTGAAGATTTTATAGCGAAAATCCAACTTAAAGCCAAAACAAAATACGCAAAGGTGTGTAGGGTTTTGTCCGACACATCTATTACATCAATTGCATTTGACGTAGGTGCTAAACTTAAATAAATAATTAATAAGGTAAAACTTGCTGCTATCGCGTAACGATTACGCTCCAATAATTGCTTTATATGCATCAGCATCTAATAACCCATCTACTTCTGAAGCATCAGAAATTTTAATTTTAATCATCCAACCTTCACCATAGGCATCAGAATTTACAACTTCCGGAGCATCTTCTAGCGCTTCGTTGAATTCGATTACTTCACCAGTTAACGGCATAAATAAATCTGACACTGTTTTTACGGCTTCTACCGATCCAAAAACTTCATCTTTATCTACTTCTTCGTCAACAGTATCAACATCTACATAAACGATGTCTCCTAATTCTCCTTGTGCAAAATCAGTAATTCCTACTGTTGCTACATCACCATCAATTTTAATCCATTCGTGGTCTTTTGTGTATTTTAAATCTGCTGGAATGTTCATTTTATCTAATATTTAATAGTTAGTTCCCTAAATTGTATCTCAACATTATCCCGGCACTAAATGAGTTCCTTGGAAATGAAGTAGATATCGCATATCTCGATGAATTTTGATCGTAATATACCGAGCCGGTTAAATTACGACTCAGCGCATAATCTGCCAAAAATCGTAACGAAAATAATTTTTGCCCACCTGTAATTTGTTCGTTATCCTTATCAATATCTCTGATCAAAGTCAAATTATCTCGCAAAGATAAATCTGCTCTTAAATTCAAATCTCCTTTTATGGTCTGATTTTTACCATCGAATTTATATCGAACTTTTAAATCTCTTATTCTATACCCCATCCCAATAACATATTCTTTTCCCTTAATTTCGGTAAGTGTATTGTTATTAAAATTCATGTTTAATGCTCTATCTTTTCTAATCTCAGCCTTTAATGAAAGTGAATTTCTCATTTTTAAATCTACCTGGACTAAAGGTGAAAATTCTTCAATAACATTTACATTGGTATACAACTTTTCATTAAAATAATTTCCAGAAATATCAACTTCTCCAAATGGATCATTCTGGTCATACAACAGGTTATTCGTATAATTAGTAATAGAATAAGCAGATCTATATCCATGAGAAATACTAAAACTCTGGAAATTTTGTCTGAACCAATCTAAACGCATCAATCCTTTATAGGTTAAATTCCAATTAGGCATTGGATTATCTCTAAAAGCATTCATATTTACCGACGAAGCATTTTTACCTGAATAAGCGGATACAAATGCCGGTAACATTACCTGCTGACTATTTGGCCCATAGCCATCTATTGGCACATTGTTATCATCTGCTAATCTTTGCGAAATTACGGCTCTGTTATCCTTAAACTCTTGAAATAATTCATCACTATCTTCTCCAAAAGCGGTTTTTATCATATTAAAACTCATGCTAAAATTACCGTATTCGGAGATTGGGTTCTCTTGAAAATATGTAGAGCTGTTAAATAAATCATTTACAACATCTATTTGTTGCGTTACACTTTTAGTATAAATTTTATTTGCAAAAATTTCAATTTCTAAATCTCTTATTGGTCTCACATTAATCATTACATCAAACTTGTTAAAATGTGTCTGAATATAATTCCTACTAAAATAAGGATCGTCTTCGGTTCCGTCTTGGTAATTTATATTTCTAGAAACCAACCATCCATTTTCTAAAGCCTTATTTCTTATATCAACTTGTGATCCAAAAACAAATCCTAATGTAGGTGCTAAACTCCCCGAGTAATTATCTCTTCCTAAAAAGCCTAATTCAGGAACATATCCTGGCAAGAATATTCCATTGTTCTCAGTATAAGTTACTCGCGCCTTTTTCACCATCATAACCAAGTCTCCTGCAATTTGTTTAAATCCAGGTTTATTCTTATTACTGGTTCTTTTAGGGGGCGGAGGCGCTTGCTCTCCGGGTTTTAAAGGAACTGAAGAATTCCTCTGAGTACTTGCGTTTGATTTTTTTGCAAACAATTTTGTAAGCCCAACAGTTCTGTATAATTTTTCAAAATCTCCATCTACAGATAAATTTTGGGTATTTGCATTTTGCACAATGTTTCCTATTTGCTCTACATATGATTGAGAAGCTGCTTGCCAATCATAATCAGTTGTAAAAGCATAATCTGCTCTTAAGAAATCTAAATATGGTATCTTATCTATAGGTATTTGATAGGTTCCATTTAATGTTTGATGATAATGGTCTGGTCTACCCACCGTGAAGAAATTATCGAACAAGGTTAAATCTCCATTCGCATCAAAATCGTCATATACATATCCATTTAATGCTCTAAAATTGAACTGCATGGATTTGGTTAAATTATAGGCAATGTTATAATCCCAATTAAACATAAAGTTTCTTTGGGTTAGCGTTGGTAGTTCTGGTAACCCTTCCACCAAACTTCTTGATTTTTGTTCGTTATAACTTCTAACAATATTTGAATTTACAGAGACCGATGACGGTAATAAATTCAAGTTAAAATCTTTAATAAATCTTAAGTACTTCGATTTTGTAATAAAACCCCAATTAGTGAATGGTTCAATACTTTTTGGTTGAAAAGCATAATTATAATTTGCAGAGGCTCTTACATTTTGATCTAAAAACTTCTCTACATTATAATCCTTATGCTCCATTTCATTATATGCATAAGAAACTGATAAATTTTCTACATCATAAAATTGAGGTTTCTTATCAGGGTTCGAATTTGTACGTTCCTTTCTAACATTAATTAAACTGATACTTTTTCGCTTAGTTTGGTCTCTTGACTTATCACTATTTGGATTAACATCCTTCGCATCATCATACAATACATCTTGGTATTGTGGGTCGTATTTTGGGTCATGAAATTCTTCCGAGATACTGTAATTTAACGGAATTTGAATACCCGCCGTTTGCGGTAATAATTTTCCAACATTCACATTGGTAACTAAATCATATAACTGGCTGTCTTCTTGGCTTCTTTCATTAACACGTTGCTCAATACCGCCAAAACCAATAGTTTCCATTCTGCCAGTCATAGAAATATCAGCAAAATCTGCAAAATTCGCATCAGCACTCACCACAGTAGCCCAACCAGAATCATTATCAAATTCAGACACTCTTAATTCGTTAAACCACAACTCAGCACTTTGATTGTGATTTGTGGTGTTTTTAACACCAAGCATTAAAGTTCTTGCGTTGGACAAACTTGGATTACCCTTAACTCTAATTTGATATTCTTCATCAGGTAAAATTGGGCTATAAGCAGGATAAATTTCATTTGGAGGAACTCCATCTTCATAGCGTTGCAGCTTTAGTCTTCCTAACTCTTCCAAGATAATATCCAAATCATTTGGCCAAATTTCTTCGGGTGAAGTTGCCGTAAACGGAGTTACTTTTAATGGATATGAAATTTCGTAATAATTGTCTATTAAATCACTTCCTATTCTTAAAATTGCATGAAACTCATCATCCATTAAAGAGGCTTCTCCTTGAAGACCTTCAGCATGTACAAACATTTTTAAGCGTTTATACATCCTCATATCAAAATTTGTATTCTTATAAACCATACGGGTTTGTTCGGAATCTAAATTCAAAACTTTTACCGAAATAGATTGTTCGTTTTGCAATTGAATTCTAGTACTACCTTGTAATCTTTCTCTTTCAATTCCAGGTGGAACAACATAAGGTATTGGTGTTCTCGAAGCATTTTGTTCAATACTAACTACTCCTACCTGAAAATCTGCTAACTGCTGTGGTGTTAAATCTGGAGGATTTGGATTGTCCATCTCATCAATAACCTTTGTATAACGTCTCCAATCTCCTCGAACCAATTGCAATTCTCCAAACCTAAGGACAACTGGCATTTTAAATCGGGTCATAAACATTCTCATAAAACGAACAGAATTAAATCCACTCATTCCGTTAATTACCTCATCTGGCGTATTGATTGGAATTCTAAATTGCAACCATCTAAAATCTTTCCGGCTACCATCATCTAAGGTTACAGAAACATTTTTCTCGTCTACAATATTATTTCGTCCTACAATTAAATCGCTCGCGTTTAAAGAAACTTTGTACTGATAGTAACTCTCTACACTACTCATGGTTTGATCCTTATCTATATCTTCTACATCTGGATAGGTTGTTGCTGAAGTTGGATAAGATTCTCCTGATAGCGACGCGGTTGGTGAGTTTCCTTGAGAATTGTTGTAATCTTTATATCTTGTTAAAATCGAAGCGTCTTGAGCGTCGTATTCAGTCCCTCTAAAATAACGATAGTTATCTGATGAAGGGTCGACTCCGAAAGTTGTACCGAACATATTCGCTTCTTCTTCATCATTCAATCCATCATAACCAATATCCTGATTTAATCTAGAAGTATCACTAGTATCGAACGTATACTGCAAGGATTGCCCGGTTGGTATTTTACCCCAAATTGATGGATCTGTATTGTCCGTACCTCCGTTTTCAGGAAGTCCATTTTCATACATTTTTCTTCCATCTTTTAGAACATCTTCTGATACATTTCCCAAATTAAAATATAATTCTCCAACTTGATTAGAAGGGTCTTGTGGATTTACCCCAACTGGAAGACCTTCTTCAGTAGTAATAGAATAGTGCGGATAAGGATCTAACATCCAAAACTGAATATACTCTATATTGGCTTGTTCAAAATTTGTAACGGTCAACGGTCTTGTAACCCCTGCCCAGCGCTCTTCCGGGTCAATAAATTTTCCATCACCACCGACATTATTTGTATCGTAATTATAACTCCCTCTTTCTGATGGGTAAAAAGATAAATCCAACGTTCGAACAATTGAAGATTGTGTAATGTCTAAATCTTGTTCTGGAAATAATTCTTCGTATCTAATTCTTCTAACCTCTGCTCTAGACAATTCGGTATCGTCAATATTATCAGGTTGTAATGATGAACTTCCGTAAAATAATTGATCAATAATATACCATCCCAATTTCGATCTCTTTTTTCCATAATCCAGATCCAAATCATCACCTCCAAAATCGAATTGTGTTTGCCCTTGAGGTGTACTTGCTAAATACCATTGTAATGGCGATTTTAATTCTAGTGGAATCTGTGCTCCTTCAAAATCGTCGATATAAGAAACTGCTTCACCTCCTTCTTCAACCTGTTTTGGACTTCCAGGAAGTAAATATGCAAAATCTCCACGAACGGAAAAATTGGATGCTACATCAGTATCCATATTCGGCAACTTATTCACCCATTTGGTAAATATGGGCATCTCTGAACCGTAATCTGCTCTAAGGCCCAGAATGGTGTTATTTATAGGCTCTGAATTAAAGTTTGTCTTTTGTGTTAAGGGTCTTTCTTTTAGATTTAAAAAGGTGGCTCCCCCAATAAATTTATCAGAAAATTTGTGCTCAACATCTACACCAAAAAAACTTTTTGATTGTAAATTAAAAACAGAATTGTTCTCTACTGAAACTTCAATCGGCGCGTTAGATGCCTCTAAAGATGGGTCAATAATTTCTACTCTTCCAGCTACATAATCCACAACATAATCAATTCCCTCTACCAATTGTCTACCGCCAGTTGTTACAGTAACAGAACCTTGTGGCACATTATAAGCGCCTAAAGGGATTCCTCCTGCCCCTTCAGATCTATAATATCCTTTTAAAAAATATTTATCTTTATTCTGATAATTATTTCTTGCTTGTGATTGGGTATAAGTATACAGTTCATCAAATATATATATCTCATCATCTGGATCTGTTAAAATTGGATCTAGACTTTCACCAAATGGTTGTACTGTAGGAAAAATAACATACCCTTGATTGGAGTCAACAGTTATTCCTTCTACGTAATCAAAATATCCATCACCTTCAGGAATTGCGAATTCATTTTGATCCAATTTATCAATATTAAAGATATTCATTAAAGTTCTTTCCGAAACGCCAGTTGATTGCGCATTTTGAAGCATGTTTGTAGAAACTCCATTCGCATCATCTCTGTATAACAACTCAAATCTAAATCCATCTCTAGTCATTTGATAGGCTCCTAAAGAATATATATTCTTCATCATCAAGTCCCAAACCGGAACATCCGTATTTATAATCTCACTCCTAAGTAGTTTTACAACTAAATTATCAGGTGCTATAATCCCATCAGTTGTTAATTCTCCTACTTTAAATACTTTATCACTACCACTAATCGTGTACTCATAGGCAACCGCTAATACATCAGAATCCCCCAGTCTTCTATTCAATGAAATGAATCCTAATTGCTGATTCACTTTATATTCTCCAGGTGTTAATTTTCTAGCATTTTCCAACACCGAATAATCTCTACCTTGCTGCACTCCATATGGAGCAACTGCCGTTGGCACTGTGGCTATTTTCCTAACCGGATTCGTTAAGGTCATCATGTTTACCAAATCATTCGATCCGTTAGATGGGTCTTGATGCACCCCTGGGCTTGGATTAATATTTGATCCACCAATATTTGTTGGGTCATTCTCTGCCAAATCCGCCATTGCAACAATATTTCTAAAATCTATTGTTGATGCCTGTCTGTTCGTTACCCAAACTTCCATTCTTGTAATATTGATTTGGCTATTAACCAATGGTAACAATTCTAATGCCTTGTCGTAATTATCTCTAAATGCTTGCGATAAGAAAAAGTGACGATTTGCATCATAATCAGTTGCTCTTAACTCGAATTCATTCAATGTGGCACCTCCTTCAGCTGCAACCGTTCTAGTTTGAGATTTTTGCTCTGCATAAACGGCCGTCACTTTCGTTTTTCCAAATTGCAATTCAGTTTTGGCTCCAAAAAGACTTTGCGCTCCGGTAATAAGAGAATTACTTATTGGCATACTAACATTACCCACTTCAATTTTCTGAATAATGTCGTCTTCAGTAGGTGTATATTCTAACTTAATCTGATTCTGAAAATCAAACGATGCCTGTGTATCATAATTTGCCGTAATTCCTAAACGTGTTCCAACCTTAGCATTGATACTTGCAGTGATTTGTTGATCAAAATCAAATGTGGTGTTTTTTCTATTCCTTTCCGATATTTGAGGGTTCTCAATGTTTTGTGAAAGAATTCCAAGTTTAACTTCAATATTTCCCGAAGGATTTACCTCTATACTGTTTCCTCCAAAAAGTGATTCAAAAAAACTTGAGTTTACGTAGTACGTTGGCAGTAAATTCTTTTGAGCCTCCTCTGCTCCAGCCGTTTTCCCGCCAATAGCGCTTAGTTTATCCTTGTAATGTCCGAGCATATCTTGTTTTAATCGATATTCTCGATACTCAGAAAAAGTCATGTATTTTGGTGTGGACACATAATAGTCACCAATCTTTTCTCTAATCACATACATTTGCAATTCAGAATCATAGGTAACCTCATATGTTTTCGGTGAATTTAAAAAAAGACTTCCGTCTTGCGAATTTTTAAAATTATAAGGAATACTATCTCTAACTACAATTACCGTATCTTGCTGCTGTGGTGTTGGGGTAGGCGTTGGAGAAGGTGGAATTTGAGAAAAAGCGTCTAGTTGAGTAAAAAAACTCAACAGAAACAATACAACAAAATTACTTATTAAAGTATTCTTTTTCAATACACTATAAGTTTTTTAGCGCCTTTTTTATTAGATCTTCAACGCTCTGATCGGCATCATCCTTTAAAATCCTATCCAACACTTTTTCAGACTGCTTTTTATTAAACCCTAAAACTTCTAATGCTATTAACGCTTCATCCTTATTTGTATTGCTTTGAACAGCCGAAACTTCATCAAGACCAAAGGTCTTAACAATTTTATCTTTTAAGTCTATAATTACTCGTTGTGCAGTTTTTGCTCCAATTCCTTTTACAGATTGAATTACGCCTACATTAGACGACGCTATTGCCTGCTGAATTTCTTCAGTAGACATGGATGACAGCATTGTTCTAGCGATACTTGGTCCTACTCCAGAAACAGAAATTAATAGTTTGAATATTTCTCGTTCAATTTTTTCAGCAAAACCAAACAAAGTATGAGAATCTTCTTTAACCGATAAGTAGGTATATAAAAACACTGCCTCATTATCAGGAATTTTTGAAAATGTATTTAACGAAATATGGGCGAAATATCCAATTCCACCACATTCAACAACTACATAAGTTGGGTTTTTTTCAACTAATTTTCCTCGAAGATGGGTTATCATGAAATAGGGTTCTTTATGTTCAAATGTAATGAATTAATTATTTCTTTTTCGATTTATTTTGAGCATCTACAACCGCTATGGCAGCCATATTAACCATTTCATCTACACTAGAACCTAATTGAACGATGTGCGCTGGCTTTTTTAGCCCTAACATAATCGGCCCAATGGACTCTGCCCCATATAACTCTTTCATCATTTTATAACTAATATTCGCTGCATCTAAGTTAGGGAATATCAATACATTGGCTTTTTTATCTACCAATTTAGAGAATGGAAATTCCTTTTTTAACAGCGCAGAATTCAATGCAAAATCTGCTTGAATTTCTCCATCAATTATTACACCTGGGTATTGCTTATGCACTAATTTAACCGCTTCTCTAATTTTCTTAGCATTTTCATTATCAGAAGCACCAAAGTTTGAAAACGACAACATGGCAATATTCGGTGTAATACCAAACATTTTTGCAAGCATCCCTGTAAGTTGTGTGATTTTTGCTAAATCCTTTGCTGTAGGGTCAATATTAATAGTAGTATCTGCTAAAAACATTGGCCCTCTTTTAGTCAACATTAGATTAGTCGCGGCAACTCTCGTCACGCCCATATCCATTCCAATTAACTCTAACATCGGTTTTACTACAGACGCATAGTTTCTTGAATACCCTGTTAACAAGGCATCTGAATCTCCTTGATTCACCATCATTGCAGAAAAGTAATTACGCTCGCGCATTAACTTTTGCGCATCCAATAATTTAATTCCTTTTCTTTGTCTCGTTTTCCAATATTTCTTTGCGTAACAATCTCTTCTTTCCTTTTGCTCCCGTGTTTTTGGGTCAATAATTTCAACATCACCTGTAAAGTCGATTTCCTCCATCAACTCTAAAATAATCTCTCTGTTTCCTAATAAAATTGGAATTCCAATGCCTTCGTCATGAACAATCTGAGCCGCTTTTAACACATCTAAATGATCAGCCTCAGCAAATACAATTCGTTTAGGATCAGATTTCGCCCTATTATGAAGCATTCGGATAATTTTATTTCCTGTTCCTAATCGCTCCATTAATTCATCCCCGTACTTCTCCCAATTTTCAATCGGCTCAGTAGCAACTCCAGATTCCATTGCTGCTTTCGCAACAGCAGGTGGTACTGTATAAATTAATCTTGGATCAAATGGTTTTGGAATAATATAGTCTTCACCAAATGAAAGGTTCTTTTCATCATATACCAAATTCACTTGTTCTGGCACTGGAAACTTCGCTAAATCCGCAATTGCATGTACCGCTGCAATTTTCATTTCTTCATTAATCTTGGTTGCCCTAACATCTAATGCTCCTCTAAATATAAATGGAAAACCAAGTACGTTATTTACTTGGTTAGGATGGTCTGAACGACCTGTAGCCATAATTACATCTTTCCTTGTTTTAATAGCTAAATTATAATCGATTTCAGGATTTGGATTGGCCATCGCAAAAACGATTGGCGTATCATTCATGCTCAATAGCATTTTTGGAGTTAAAACGTCTGCAATAGAAAGTCCAATAAAAACATCTGCATCTTTAACCGCATCCTCTAGACTTGTAACATCTTTATCCGTAGCAAATTCAGTTTTTTCAGAAGTTAAATTATCCCGATCTTTACGAATAACACCTTTACTGTCGCACATTACTAGATTCTCTTTCTTTGCTCCGATTGCCAAATACAATTTCGAACAAGAGATTGCCGCTGCTCCTGCTCCATTTACTACAATTTGAACCTTAGAAATGTCCTTACCCGTAATTTCCACTGCATTTTTCAATGCTGCTGCCGAAATAATTGCTGTACCATGTTGATCATCATGCATTACCGGAATATCCAATTCTTCCTTTAACCTTCTTTCAATTTCGAAAGCCTCAGGAGCTTTGATATCTTCTAAATTAATCCCTCCAAATGTAGGCGCAATTGCCTTAACAGTTTCTACAAATTTATCTACATCCGTGGCATCGACTTCAATATCAAAAACATCAATATCCGCAAAAATCTTAAACAAAAGACCTTTACCTTCCATGACAGGTTTCGAAGCTTCAGGACCAATATTTCCTAAACCTAAAACAGCTGTGCCATTTGAAATAACGGCTACTAAGTTTCCTTTAGATGTATATTTATATGCGTTTTTCTTATCCTTTTCAATCTCCAAACATGGCTCTGCAACTCCAGGGGAATAGGCCAATGCTAAATCTCTTTGTGTTGTATATTTTTTTGTTGGCACTACTTCAATCTTACCTGGCTTTGGTTTTGCATGGTATAAAAGTGCTTCCTGTCTTGCTCTAGATTTACTCATAATTGAATAATAATTTAACTAACAAATATATAGAAATTTAAATAGTAGTACTATAAAATTCTAGTCTTTTAAAAATTGAATATTTCGCTGTAAACCAGCATATTTAGTTCGTTTTACAGGGGATTTTTTAAACACTTTTTTAAAAACATCCTCTGTGATTTCTTGCCAATCGGTCTTGGTCATAGAAAGTAAGTCTACATGAGGTTTAAAAAGCGGCTCGCTATGCGGTTTAGAAAATCGATTCCATGGACAAACATCCTGACAAATATCACAACCAAACATCCAATCTTCGAATTGACCTTTTACTGAAGTTGGAATTTCATTTTTCAACTCTATTGTAAAATACGATATACATTTAGACCCGTCAATTGTATTATTTGGAAGAATTGCCTCGGTTGGACATGCATCGATACATTTGGTGCAAGTTCCACAATGATCAGTTTGAAAAGGTGTGTCGTATTCCAATTCTAAATCGATAATTAGCTCTGCTAAAAAAAAATATGACCCTAATTCCTTCTGAATTAAAAGTGAATGTTTACCATTCCATCCTAATCCAGATCGTTCCGCCCAGGCGCGTTCCATAACTGGTGCAGAGTCTACAAATGCTCTACCGTTTATTTCCCCAATTTCATACTGAATAAAATTATACAATTCATTTAGTTTTCCTTTTACAACATGATGATAATCTTGCCCATAGGCGTATTTAGCAATTTTATAAGAATCTTTACTTTGTTCTTTTTCAGGGAAGTAATTATAGGATAAAGAAATTACAGATTTGGAACCTTCTACTAACAACCGTGGATCCAGTCGCTTATCGAAATGATTCTCCATGTATTGCATTTCTCCGTGATAACCATTCTTGAGCCAATTTTCTAAATGCCTAGCCTCGTCTTCTAAAAATTCTGCCTTAGCAATACCGCATGTCGAGAAACCCAAACGTTGCGCTTCGGCTTTGATTAGTTTTGCATATTTTGCGATTAAATTCAAAGAATAGTTTAATTCAAATATACTCAAAAACGAGTATCTTTACACAAAAGAATTCTATGCAGGTTCAAGTATTATTTTTTGGAATTACCACAGACATTGTAGGTCAAAAATCAATTCAATTCGATTTTTTAGCAGGGATGACTGTAGCAGACATCAAACAAAAATTAAGCGAAGTATACCCTAAATTAAAAGACTATAAAAGTTTTTCTGTTGCCGTAAATATGGAATACGCTACAGATGAAATCGCAATTAATGCCAACGATGTTATCGCTATTATTCCTCCTGTAAGTGGTGGCTAAATTTTATTTAGATATATAAAAAGACTTAGGCTTTTTTCAAGTACTTTTTATCTACATAAAAGGTCCCAAAAGGAATTATTGACGCAATTAAAACCACAGAAAATTGTCTAGAGTTCCATTTATATTCAGAACGAATCATAAATGCCAAAATCACATATGCTATAAATAACATTCCGTGCGGCATCCCTAACATTTTTACATAACTAGGATCGTTTGCCAAATATTTAATTGGTGTTGCTATAAACAACAAAAGGATATATGAAACCCCTTCTAAAAAGGCCACTATTCTAAATATTTTCTCCATGACTTAAAATTTAATTTCGGTTGCAAATGTACATATTGACTGATTAATTATTTAATTTTGTAAGAACATTTAACACCATTATCTTGATTCAAAATTGTTCAATAAAAATAACAGCGGAAAAATTAAACTTACAAGAATGCTATGACTTTGTTCAAGAGCCTGCTTGTGGTGGAATTGCTGTGTTTATTGGAACGGTTCGAAACAAAACACAAAACAAAGAAGTAACGCTTCTAGATTTCTCAACTTATGAAGCTATGGCTTTAAAAGAAATGGAGAAAATTGGGCTTGCAGCATTAGAAAAATTCAGTATTGAAAAAATCGCAATTCATCATGCAAAAGGAGAATTAAAGATTGGCGATATTCCTGTAATCATTTCCGTTTCATCTCCTCATAGAAATGCTTCTTTTGAAGCATGTCAGTATGCAATTGACACTCTAAAAGACACTGTACCGATCTGGAAGAAAGAACATTTTTCGGATGGCGAAGTTTGGGTAAATTCAACTCCTTAAAAATGAAAGAAACTAGAATCAATAAATATTTAAGCGAAGTTGGTTATTGCTCTAGACGAGCAGCAGATAAACTATTAGAACAAGGTAAAATTACCATTAATGGTAAAATACCTGAACTTGGTACGAAAATAACCAAATTAGATGAAGTCCGTGTTGATGGGAAACTAATTTCGGAACCAGCTGACAAACCTGTTTATATTGCTTTTAACAAACCAGTCGGAATTGTTTGCACTACAGATTCCAAGCGGGAAAAAAGAAATATAATTGATTATATAAATTATCCAACTAGAATTTTCCCAATAGGTCGTTTAGACAAACCGAGTGAAGGTCTAATTTTCCTTACCAATGATGGTGATATAGTTAATAAAATATTACGTGCAAGAAACAATCACGAAAAAGAATATATCGTTACTGTAAACAAGCCTATAACTGAAGACTTTATTAAACGAATGGGAAATGGTGTTCCGATTTTGGACACTTACACCAAAAAATGCTTTATTGAGCAAATTGGAGAATATCGCTTTAGAATTATTCTTACCCAAGGATTAAATCGTCAGATAAGGCGTATGTGTGAGTATTTTGACTACAGAGTTACAAAATTAAAACGTGTTAGAATTATGAACATTCCTTTGGATGTTCCGATAGGAAAATGGCGCGATTTAACAGCAAAGGAACTAAATGAAATAAATAGACTTGTTTCTAGTTCTGAAAAAACACACGAT
This sequence comes from Urechidicola vernalis, assembly GCF_031846385.1. Classification (NCBI taxonomy): domain Bacteria; kingdom Pseudomonadati; phylum Bacteroidota; class Flavobacteriia; order Flavobacteriales; family Flavobacteriaceae; genus Urechidicola; species Urechidicola vernalis. The sequence continues at coordinate 27,156 of NZ_JAVRHV010000007.1, read as the reverse complement.
TAAAATTCGGAAATTCCCCCTACCAAACTGAGTACTTCTGTATTCGGGAATTCTTCTTTAATTTGTGTTGCCGCAATCATACTAGAAATTCCACGATTACAAATAAATATATACTTTTTATTTTCATCAAAATCTTCAGAAATCCACTCCTCAAATTCTGATAGAGGTGTTTTGACATCAACCTTAAACGGTAAATCTTGACTTGTGTTTTCTATTACCGAAACGATCTCAAAAACACCCTCGTCACTTTCAAGTATATTTTTAAAATCCACCGACGAAATTTCTAATTCATCATTAATTTCACAAGAAACTTCTTCATAAGTCTCCTTTAGAAACAATTCAGCAATTGTATCTTTAGAAAAGGTTGGCTTCAATTTCATTTTAAACTGAGAATTATCAAGTGAATTATAGATCAATAATTCATTTACCAAAGGGCTTCCAACACCAGTTACAATTTTTAAAACCTCATTCGCCTGCATCAATCCAATAATTCCAACAATTGAGTTTAATGTGCCCAAAGCCGAACAATTAGGAATGCTTTCTGTTGGAATCTCAGGAAAAGCGTCTCGTAAGTTTGATGTTTCTCCATTTAAATTAAATGTAGCCACATATCCATCGAACTTATACAAGGATCCGTACACCAATGTTTTGTTCGACAGCACACAAAAGTCGTTTAACAAATACTTTATTGGAAGTAAGTCTGTGCAATCCAATACAATATCCCAATCTGAAAGCGACTCTGCAATATTGTTTTTTGTAATTGCAATGTTCGAAACTCGCACCTCTACAAAAGGCGACATTTCATTGATATGATTCGCCAATACATCCGCTTTAGACTTTCCAACAACATCTACCGTGTAAAAAACTTGACGGTGTAAATTACTCACATCAACCACATCAAAATCTATCAATTGAAGTTTACCAATACCACTTGCAGCCAAGTATACAGCTGCTATGGAACCTAAACCTCCACAACCCACAACAGCAACTTTTGCATCTTGCAATTTTTGCTGCCCTTGCTCACCAATTTCCTGGAGCGTGGTTTGTCTTTGAAAAATTTGATTTTTACTAATATTCATTACTCTCCATTGGTCATTCTTATGATTGCCAATACGAATAAAGCAATTCCAGAAAGACCTATAACCCAACCTGCAATTGCCTGTTTTTTATTCTTCTCTTGATCTTTTACAAATGAAAAATCTACTGTATTAAACAGTACTAAAATAAATCCAACAGCAAAAAATAATACTCCAAATGTTAACATACTTTATTTATATTTTTTTGTCATGCTGAACTCGATTCAGCATCTCATCTTTTTATTTTGTATCAACTACTACACTTCGACAGGCTCAGTGTGACAATTTAGTTGACGTTTTATTTCAATTCTTTTTTAGCCTCTTCAAATTCTTGAGGCGTATTTATATTTCTGATAAAATCATCTTCAATCTCTACAATCTCCACATCCGAATTTATCAATACTTTTCTAGGACAAGAATAACCTTGTGACAAATACTGTAATAATAATGGATATGCTTTCGGCTCCCAAATTGTTATTAATGGTTCAGGAAACTCCTTATTTTTTCCTTTAAAGGTTGTCGCAATTTTAGAAGGATTCCTATGTTTTAACAATAGAGAAATTTTTTCTTCTGAAACAAAAGGAACATCGGTTGCAATCACAAGCCATGCAGTATTTGGATTTTCTTGAAAAGCTGAGCAAATACCTCCAAAGGGTCCCAGGCCTTTAAACTTATCTACGATGCTATTGCCTGAAATGTCTTGATGCTGACGTACTGAATAATAAGATCCTAATTGCCCCTCCTCTTTTCTAGGAAATAAATCTTGAAAAATTTGATATAAAAATTCTCTTTGAGAAATCCCGTGATATTCCAACAGCCCCTTATCGGCACCCATTCTAGTACTTTGCCCGCCAGCTAAAACCAACCCCTGAATATCGGGGATATTCGATTCTATAAGACCTCCTAAATGATTTGATATTTTCTCAATATCATCGATTGCATAACATGGTAATTCTTTGATATTCGGTATTGCATTTTCTAAAAAATCAAAATAATTTGATTCTGGAGACATCTTAATTACAAATTGCACATTTGTTAATTGATGTACCCTTTTTTTAACTGAAGCCTCCTTTTCATTATCTAAAATCAATACTTGTTTTTCACCTTGATAATGGTTCCCATTGATACATACTAAATCGTATTGGGCCAATTGAATTCGCGCATTAAATTTGTTCAATTCATATTTAGAATTCAAATCTAAATTACCTGAATGATGAAAAGTGAATGTATCTAAAATTGGCGACTCCACAGTGTCAGAATGACTCGCATCTAAATAGGCTATTTTTGCCTTTTTTTGATTTTTTTTCGCTATTTTATATACTAAATCACTGATTATTGAGCATTTTACGCCCAATATTGAAATTTCATTGTTGGCATAAATCCCGTTATTTCTTCTAACTAAATTTGTATGTTTTTGATGTTTACTCATTTTTAATATCAGATTTTCCTCCTGTTTTTTCCAACAACTTCACTTCTCTAATCACCATTTGCTGCGAAATAGATTTACACATATCATAAATAGTCAAAGCTGTAGTTGATGCTCCTGTCAATGCCTCCATTTCTACACCTGTTTTACCTTCAATAGAAACGGTACAATAGATTTCAATATCTGTTTCATTTATTACATCGATCTCGATGTCTACTCCATTAATTAGGAGTGGATGACACATTGGAATTAAATCAGAAGTCTTTTTAACCCCTTGAATTCCAGCAACAATTGCAGTTTGAAATACAGGGCCTTTTTTAGTTGTGATATCGTCATTTTTAAAATGAGCTACTACCTCTGCACCCAAAAACATAGTTGATTTGGCGGTTGCTTTTCTTTTGGTAATCCGCTTATCCCCTACATTCACCATTTTTGGATTGTTACTCTTATTAATATGTGAAAACTCAGTCATACTTTATCTATATTCTATTATCGGAAAAACTTCGTCTTTTTTAAACTCAACTCTATCATTTGGCAATTCAATAAATGCATCTGCTTCTACTAAAATTGCTAAATCTCCAGAGCCATTTCCTCTAATTGGTACTGCTACCAAATCACCATTCCTTTTCTCTAACTTCACTTGCAAAAAATAGGTTAATGAGGGTTTAAAGATCACATCCTCTCCTAGCAAAGCAAAAGTACGATTTTCAAAATCCAATTTCATTGACTTTTGATACCATGGCACAAAATACTTTAAACAACTTACAAAAGTAGAAATCGGGTTCCCAGGAAAAGCGAATACTATTTTATCGTTTCGATTATTTCGACTAGACCCAATAATCTTGTGCCCAAACCAAAATGGTTTTCCTGGGCGCTGTGCAACTTTATGAAATAATTTTTCAACTCTTAGCTCTTCTAAAATTTCTGGAATAAAATCGAATTTTCCTTTACTCACGGCTCCGCTAAATAATAGCACATCATAGTCGTTTAAAAAGTTTTCAATTTTTTCTTTTAACGCATTTTTATCATCAGCAATATGAGCCGAGTCTGCATCGATGTAATACTTTTTTAAAATCGATACAAGCGTATGCACATTGGAACGCCTAATTTGATAATCAGCCGGAGTTTCATTTACCTCTACCAACTCGTCACCAGTAGACACAATCATCACTTTTGGCTGCTTCGCAACTTTAACTGTCCATTTACCAACCGTTGCCAAAACACCTATTTCTGCAGAAGAAATAACTTTATTTTGAGGGATTATTAAATCTCCTTCTTTTTTATCTTTTCCTTGCTCGTGAATATTTTGAAAGAATCGAAGTTCTTTTATTTCAATTGTTGCAATGCCGTCAACAATTGAAACCTGTTCATATGGTATAACAACATCTGTGTTTTTTGGCAGCACCGCACCTGTCATAACCTCTATGCAGTTCTCATGGTTTTGCATAGAATGCGGCTTGCTTCCGGCTGGCTGAATTCCTTCAACTTTGAAAGTTCGTTTACCATTTTCAAATTCTGAAAACTGAATGGCAATTCCATCCATGCTAACTCTGTTAAACGGGGGGAAATCTCGATCTGCAACTATATTTTCTTTCAATACTCGCCCTAACGAATGAGAGAATGGCACTTCTTCAGTTCCATAATTTTGAGAATTATTTAAGATAAATTCTAATGCTTTATTCGATGTCGTAAGTTTATCCATTTATCCTCCAATTGTAGACATGCTTTCTGCTACTTTACTTTTTCTTTTTGCCTCAGCTACAAAACCATCTTTAGGCTTTTTGGCGATTGTATTTATAAATAATTCTTTTAAATCTTGATTGCTCGCACCGCTTCGTAGAAAATCACGAACGCTAAATACACCATCATCGAACAAACAATTTTTAAACATCCCTGTTGCGGTAACCCTAATTCGGTTACAATCATTACAAATTGTTCTTGTAAATGCAGGAATAATTCCAAAGGTTCCTTTGTAATCGCTAACTTGAAAATTTCTAGATGTAGAAGAAGGTTTGTCATTCAATTTTTCAATTGCATCGAATCCTGATGAAATCTGCCCCAAAATCTTTTCGAAACTCCAACATTCCATATTTGTTTTTTGCCCTGATCCGTTAAATGGCATTTCTTCTATAAATCGAACCGCTATATCTTTATCCTTTGTTAACTCTACAAAATCTACTAACTCATCGGTGTTAATTCCAGATTGAACAACAACATTCAATTTTAAATTGAGTTTACTGTTTTCAATTTGTTCCATTGCTTCAAATACACTCTCAAAAACATCTCGTCGAGTAATTTCGGCAAACTTCTTTTTGTTTAAACTATCTATACTTAAGTTGATGGATTTTACTTTTAATTGCTCTAATTCTTCAATATGATTCGCAATTAAAACTCCATTTGTAGTAAGATTCAATTCCTTTAATAAATCGTTGTGATTCATCATTTTTAAGAAATCCATAAAACCCCTGCGCACAAATGGCTCTCCTCCTGTCAACCTCACCTTGTCTACACCCAATTCACTCAGAACACGGGTAATTCGGTACATCTCTTTGTAAGTAAGCAACACTCCTTTTGGCGCAATTTTAATTCCTTCTGCGGGCATGCAATATTGACATCGCAGATTACAACGATCTGTAACTGCTAATCGCAAATAGGAAATCTTTCTACCAAAGTTATCTAACAAATGCTCGCTCATACCTCTACATTCTTACTTATATAATTCATCACCATTTCAGTAGCTCCTATATTGTTCTTTACGTAACTTGTACAAATATCACCAGTAGATTTTCTATAATCAATATCAGTTAATAATTTATTGAATTGTTCTTTCATCTGTTCAGTGTCTTTTACAACTAAACAACCCCTAGCTTCTACCAACTCTTTGGCTTCTCTAAATTTGTCGTATTGTGGCCCAATAATTACCGGAACACCAAATGTAGCGGGCTCTAAAACATTGTGTAAACCAGTAGCAAAGCCTCCTCCAACATAGGCAATATCAGCATAAGAATATATTTTAGTTAAAATACCAATAGTGTCAGCAATAAATACGGTTGCTGTAGACAAATCCGATTTTTCCATTTCCGAATATAATACAACGGTCTTGTTTATGCTATTTTTTAATTCTTCAATTCCTTTTGGGTTGATGTTATGTGGTGCAATTAGAAATTTAATATTTTCAACTGTAGATGCATTGATGTAATCTACCACCTTTTCTTCCCCATCTTTCCAGGTACTTCCAGCGACCAATAAAAGATTTTCGCCTTTAAACTCTTCAACAAACTTCAACGAATTATTCTGTGTTGTGATTTCCCAAACCCGATCGAATCGTGTGTCTCCGCTTACCGATACATTTTCAATATCAATTGAACTTAACAATTCTTTAGAATTTGAATCTTGAACAAAGAAATGATCAAACGTTTGCAATGACTTTCGCATCCAAGAACCATTCGCTTTAAAAAATGGTTGCCTTTTTCTAAAAATCCCCGAAACCAAAATGGTCTTTATACCTCTATTTTTTAATTCCTTTAAGTAATTTGGCCAGAATTCATACTTCACAAAAATGGCCAACTCAGGATGTACTAAATTCAAGAATTTATGAACATTGTATTTTGAGTCTAGTGGTAAATAGCAAATGATATCTGCAGCTTCATAATTCTTCCTCACCTCAAAACCAGAGGGAGAAAAGAAAGAAAGTACAATTTTGTGGTTTGGAAATTGTGTTTTTAATTTTTCTATAATTGGACGGCCTTGTTCAAATTCTCCGAGCGAAGCACAATGAATCCAAATTGTTTTATCTGAATTAGAAATATCTCTTTCTAATTGTTGAAATATCGATTTTCTACCATCAACAAACAACTTCAATTTTTTATTGAATAACGCAATAATCTGAAGAAAAAATCCAGCTACCGAGACAGATAAATTGTATAAAAAATACATAGACACCAAAGGTAACAAAACCCCATAAAAAAAACTCCTTTAAATGAATAAAGGAGTTTTAAGTGTTTTTATCAGTTTGTTCTTAAGCCTCGAAAGGAACTATAGAAACATATGATTTATTATCTCTCTTCTTAGTAAATTTTACTAAGCCATCAACCTTTGCGTGTAATGTATGGTCTTTACCCATATATACATTTTCACCTGGGTTGTGAGTTGTTCCTCTTTGACGGATGATAATGTTACCAGCGATCGCTGCTTGCCCACCAAATATTTTTACTCCTAATCGTTTCGATTCTGATTCTCTACCATTCTTCGAACTTCCGACTCCTTTTTTATGTGCCATTATTTTACGATTTTAGTGTTAATTAACTTAATGCTGCAATTAAATCAGCCTTCTTCATAGAAGAAATTCCTGTAATTCCTTTTGCTTTTGCTAAATCTTTCAATTCAGCAACAGTCATTTTGCTAAAGTCTTGTGCTTCTTCTGCTACTGCAGGTGCTTCAACTTTCGCTTCTTTTTTAGGTGCGGCTGCTTTTTTTGCTGGTGCTTTTTTAGCTCCTTTTGCTGCAATACCTTCAATTTGGATTTCAGTTAAAGACTGTCTGTGACCGTTCTTTACTTTATATCCTTTTCTACGTTTTTTCTTAAAAACGATTACCTTATCACCTTTTAAGTGATTTAAGATTTTGGCAGTCACTGCTGCTCCTTCTATAGCCGGGGCGCCAACAGTAATGTCTCCGTTATCTACTAATAAAACATTGTCAAAAGTTACTTTTGAACCTGTTTCACCTTGTAAACGGTGTACGAATACTTTTTGGTCTTTTGCTACTTTAAATTGCTGCCCTGCTATCTCTACAATTGCGTACATACGATTAAATTTAAATTTCGCTTTGTTAAAATATACTTTCACCTACTATTTAGGCGGGTGCAAATATAGTGGTTTTTAACTAATGAACAAATATTTTAATCGAATAAATACACGGCTAAACACCTGCTATTCAATTACCTCTTTTCTTGTTTGCCAAATACACCCCAAAAAGAATAATTGCCCCACCAACGATTTGAATAAAACCAATTCTTTCTCCGTCTAACACCCCCCAAATTATAGCCACAATAGTCATAACATAAGTCACAGAAGATGCAAATACTGGTGATGATATTTGAACAAGATTATTAAAAAACACTTTAGCCAAGGCTGTCCCGAAAATGGACAAAATTAAAACATAGCCAATTGAACTATAAATACCATCAACTTGAAGTGTTGAAGAATCAAAAAAACCGGAGAAAATCAAAATCAAAAACGCTGGAATAACAATTGGAATAAAATTACCTGTAGCAATAGCTAAGGGTTTTTCGTTTTGCAAATACCTTTTAATTAAGTTCACATTAATTCCATACATAACACTAGCCAAAATGATAAAACCTGCATACAAATAGTTTTGATTGGGGTTTAAATCTGCACCTGCTGCAATTAAAATAGCAGTACCAACAAATCCAATTATAACTCCGAAAAATTGCCTACGTGTTGCACCAATTTTAAAAACTGACAGTCCAATTAAAATCGTATTCAAGGGCGTTAGAGAATTTAATATCGATACTACAGCACTGTCTACCTCGGTTTCAGCAAAGGCAAATAAAAATGCTGGAAAAAAGGTGCCAATAAATCCAGAAAGCACAATCCATTTATAATTAGACTTGTGAAGTGTTTTTAAAGATTTATACCCAACTGAAAAAAGAAATACCCCGGTAAAAACAACTCGTAATGCACCTAACTGCACTGGAGATAAACCGACAAGTCCTTTTTTAATTAATATAAATGAACTGCCCCATATTAACGATAGTATTGTTAAAATTAACCATTTATTCTGACTCAAATTCATTGAATTATTTTTTATTCAAATGCAAAAGTCGGTTAAATAATTCGGAATATTTGACATTAGATTGTAATTTTGCAACCTAATAATTTAAGTCATGAAACTTTTGAGAATCTACATATTCGCTTTTATCTCTATCATTATATTTGCTTGTAATACACAAACTACTTCCAATAAAAAGGTTGACAAATCAAATTCAGAAAATCGGGTTGCAAAAATTGAAAATGTAGAAGTTACCATTGAAGGAATGACTTGTGAAATTGGCTGTGCAAAACTAATAGAATCTAAAACTCATAAACTGGAAGGAATAATTTATGCCAATGTAAGTTTTGAACAAGGTTTAGGGCAATTTACAGTTAACACCAATAAAATTTCTATTGAGGATATTGAAAAACACATCAACGGAATTGCTGGAGGAGAGTTATACAAAGTAACCTCTACAAGTGTTGTTGATGAATTTACCTTAATAGAAGAGATTAAGGAAGAAACGGAATAATCTAATTTTTCCATTCTACACTCTCCACCAAATTTCGAATGTCTTTTTCTATGTATTTTATGGCAGGCAAAATAGAATCATAATTAGGTTTTACATTAAAATACAAACTTCCGTATAGTACATTTTTAACACTATCCGTTACGTGAAATTGTAAATTGGAAGCAACATCGCCTTCAACATTCATAATTTTTCCGAACACCTTTTTCACATCATTTTCATAAGGAATTGCATACGGTATATTGTCTGCCTTTATAGTATGTTCATACGTCAATTTCTCAACTTCTTTAAGTATAGCGTTCAAATCATCTTCTACCTCACGATAGGTTATATGCATTGTCGCATTTAGTGTTGGATAATGAATTTGCGCCCAACAATTTTCCGTGAATTCTATTTGTGAATTTTGAGAAATCTCAATTACATATGGGCAACCACTTGTTACTCTTTGGTAGGAATTTTCAGGATATTCTAATCTTAACTGCGCCTTTGGCTTTGGTAAAACATCCTCAGAACAAGAAGCAAATAAAGTAACCAATGCAAATACTAACACTACTCTAATTCTCATCCAATTTTCTATTTATCGTTACCTTAATTCGTTTCACTCTACGCTTATCCATCGCCTCAATTTTAAACGATAATTGTCTAAACTTTATTACTTCTTTTACTTTTGGAAACTTCCCTGAAACTTCTAAAATAAATCCCGCTAATGTTTCCGTCTCCCCTTTTTCTTCTTCAAACAACTCCTCTTCTATACCAATTACCTTAGAAAAATCTTTTATTGAGGTTTTACCCTCAAACACATAATTGTTAGCATCTAGTTTAGAATATGAAAGGTCATCATCATCAAATTCATCCGTAATATCTCCAACAATTTCTTCAATTATATCTTCCAAGGTTACAATTCCACTTGTGCCTCCATATTCATCTACTACCACGGCAAGATGAATCTTTTTTTCTTGAAACTCTTTTAAAAGATCATCTAGTTTTTTGTTTTCAGGAACAAAAATCACTTCTCTTAATAAAGATTGCCATTTAAAGTTTTTCTTATCTAAATGCAATAGTAAATCCTTGGCATAAAGTACTCCTACAATTTCATCAATACTCTCATGATAAACTGGATTTCTAGAAAAACCATGCTTTACAATTTCGGAAACAACTTTTTCAAAACTTTCGGTGTCAGAAATGGCAAAAACATCGATTCTTGGCTTCATTATTTGAATGGTCTCAGTATTTCCAAAACTTACAATACCTTCTAATATTTTTTGCTCATCCTCTGTCGTGGCATTATCAGAGGTCAACTCCAATGCCTGTGATAGAGTTTCAACCGAAAACTTTGAGTTTTTTTGCCCCAATCTTCTTTCTATTAAATTAGTCATTTTCATTAATGGCAAACTAATCGGTGTAAAAACAACACTTAACCCTTTAATTGGGACAACCATAAAAGATGCAAACTTTAGTGAATTTCTATTTGCATATACTTTTGGCAAAACCTCGCCAAACAATAAAATTAAAAAAGTGATCAGCACTACCTCTAATATGAATCTGACGGAAAGATTGAAAAAATATAAATCAATACTATAATTTAAATTTCGGAATAAATCTTCACTCAAATAAGCGAAAATTAAAACGATTAAAATATTGACAAAATTATTTGTCACTAAAATAGTCGCTAACAATTTTTTGGGCTTCTCCAAGAAAGTTACCACTTGCTTCTGACGTTTAGATTTTGACTCCTTTGCCTTTTCTAATTCCGTTTGAGATAAAGAAAAAAATGCTACTTCGGCACCAGAAATAAATGCCGAACAAACTAACAAAATTAATATACTTGCTAATTTCAAAATAAAAATTCCCGTAAAAATCGTTTCTGGTATAAGTTGTAAACTCGCGGGTTCCGGATCCAATTACTTCAGTTTTGGTTAATGCTAAAATGGCAAATCATCATTCTCCGTTTCGGTAGAACTTGTATTTTGTACAGGAGCAGCACTCTTGTCAGCAGGCTGCGCTGGTTTCGAACCTAACTCTCGTTTTGTAGAAAGAAAAGTCATGTCTACAACATGAATTTCTGTGGAATAGCGTTTAACTCCTTCAGCCTCCCACTGACGGGTTTTTATTCTTCCTTCGCAATATACTTTATCTCCTTTCGTAAGGTATTTTTCACAAATTTCGGCTAATTTATTTCTCACTACAAGGTTGTGCCACTCGGTCGTGGTAACTTTTTCACCAGTCTGCTTATTGGTATAAGATTCGTTAGTTGCAATAGGAAAACGACCAATTGAATTTTTGTCATCAAAATAATGCATTTTTACTTCGTCTCCTAAATGTCCAATTAACATTACCTTATTTAAAGTTCCAGCCATAATTTATTCTTTGCTATTCAAAAATACTAAAAATTGTGCTTCGTTTCAATTCTTCTACAAAATTATGAATTAATATAGGAACAGGGTAATCATCAATAGAATTCCAATGAACACCATTAGACATTTCCCCGTCTAATTCAACAACCCAAAAAGTGCAAAATAAATGCTGATGTGATAGTTTGTGAACAATCTCATCATTGTTAAACTTTGTCAATTCAATTTGTTTTCCGTTCAAAACATCAGTAAAAAAAAGATCACTCAACAAATCAGCCTTTTCAATTTTTGATTCTGATTCAATTAACTTAAATTCATACAAGTTTTGCCAAATACCTTTACCTACTCTCTTCTTTAAAATCGTTTTTTTATCAGAAGAAATAAGAGCTACATAATTAAGGTGTCTTTTTTTTATTTTTATTTTCTTTTCTTTAATCGGTAGTAATTTTACTTTCTTTTTTTGAAGCGATACACAACTCTCATTTAAGGGACAAATACTACAATCTGGATTTTGAGGCTTGCACATTCTTGCGCCAAACTCCATTATTGCCTGATTGTGCATAGCCGCATTTTTAGAATCTATTAATTCTTGGGCCAATAACTTAAATTCCTTTATCCCTTTTGTGGAATTTATTGGGGTTTCAATTGCAAAATAACGGGCCAATACACGATATACATTCCCATCCACCACCGCAGTCGATTCATTAAAACAGATGGAAGCAATTGCAGAAGCTGTATAATCTCCTACACCTTTTAACTTTATAATTTCTGAGTAGGTATTGGGAAATTCACCTTTACATTCATCTACAATATATTTTGCTGAGAAATGCAAATTCCTAGCTCTTGAGTAGTACCCGAGTCCTTGCCAAAGATTAAGCACCTCTTCTTCTGAGCTGTTTGCTAAATCCTGAACGGTAGGAAAAGTCTCTATAAATTTAAAATAATAGGCCATTCCTTGGTCAACTCGCGTTTGTTGCAATATGATTTCGGACAACCAAATGAAATACGGATTTGTAGTGTTTCGCCAAGGTAAATCTCGCTTATGCAATAAGTACCATTGTGTGAGAATATTAGAAAATTTCATTGCTTAAAATCAGGGTCCAAAGATACATTAATTATCTGCTCAAATTTTAATTCCATAACCTTTTGAAGTTGAATTTATTGTCATATATTTGCATCCTCAAATTAGAACCCAAATAAAAAATTATATTTAAAATGACAAAAGCAGATATCGTATCAAAAATTTCAGAGAAATCAGGTATTGAAAAGGGAGATGTTTTGGCAGCAGTTGAGGCATTTATGGACGAAGTTAAAGATTCATTAGAAGGTGGAGAGAATGTTTACTTAAGAGGATTTGGCAGTTTCATTATTAAAGAAAGAGCTGAAAAGACTGGTAGAAATATTTCAAAAAATACAACTATAAAAATTCCTGCTCACAATATACCTGCATTTAAACCTGCTAAAGTATTTGTAGAAGGAGTAAAAACAAAAGTGGCAATAAAATAATTATTGCTTTTTTAAAAACTTAAACACCGTATAATTATGCCAAGTGGTAAAAAAAGAAAAAGAGCTAAGATCTCTACGCACAAGCGTAAGAAGAGAGCAAGAGCTAACAGACACAAGAAGAAAAAGTAAGTTTAACTTACTTTTTCTTTTGTAAAAAGATACGTTCTTTGAAAAAGAAACATGGTTTATTCATGTTTCAACAGGTTAAAAACCTGTGTAATTTATTAACCCATCGATTTGTTCTTAAAACAATAAATCGATCAAAAACAATTCAGAGTGAAAACAGAATTAATTATTAGATCCAGTTCCTCTGATATTGACTTTGCCTTATTAAAAGAGGGGAGGCTTATTGAATTAAACAAGGAGACAAATGACAACAAAATTTCAGTTGGTGATATTTTTCTAGCAAAAATTGGAAAAACATTAACTGGTTTAAACGCTGCTTTTGTAAATGTAAATTATGCCAAAGATGGCTTTTTACATTATCATGATTTAGGAGCGCAATTGTTATCCTTAGCTAAATTCATTAAAGGAGTTAACACAGGCAAACAAAAAGATTTCACTTTAAAAAATTTCCATTTCGAAAAAGACATCGATAAAAATGGAAATATTAATGATGTACTTAAAACAGGACAAGAATTATTGGTTCAAATAGTAAAAGAACCAATTTCTACCAAAGGACCTCGACTTAATTCCGAGTTGTCAATTGCAGGTAGATACTTAGTTTTAGTCCCTTTTTCAAATAGGATATCTGTATCTCAAAAGATAGATGACCCAAAGGAAAAAGAAAGATTAAAACGATTAATTAAAAGTATTAAACCTAAAAATTTTGGAGTTATTGTTAGAACTGTTGCTCAAGACAAAAAAGTAGCAGACTTAGACAAAGACCTTCAAAATTCTTTAGAAAGATGGGTAGGCATGTGCAAACAAATTAAAAGAGCCAAGCCGCCTACAAAAGTTTTAAGTGAATTAAACAGAGCATCTTCAATTTTAAGAGATGTTTTTAATGATTCTTTCAGCAACATAATTGTTGATGATGAAGCACTATTCTTTGAAATAAAAGATTATATCCAAGAAATTGCTCCAGCAAAAGAATCTATAGTGAAACTCCACAATTCAAGTGTTCCAATTTTTGAAAAATATGGCATAGAACGCCAAATTAAAACAGCTTTTGGAAAAACTGTTTCTATGAGCAGAGGTGCTTATTTAGTTATTGAACATACCGAAGCATTACATGTTATTGATGTAAATAGCGGTAATCGTTCTAACAAAGCTAAATCACAAGCCGAAACTGCGTTAGAGGTGAACTTAATTGCTGCAAGTGAAATTGCACGTCAATTACAGTTGCGCGACATGGGAGGAATTATTGTTGTTGATTTTATCGATATGCACAGAGCAGAGGATAGACAAAAATTGTACGATCATATGAAAAAAGAAATGAATTTCGATCGTACCAAACACAAAATTCTACCTCCAAGTAAATTTGGACTGGTGCAAATTACTCGACAAAGAGTAAGACCGGAAATGATTATTAAAACGCGCGAACCGAATCCGAATAAAAACGGAGAAGTAGAAGCACCAATTGTTTTAATTGACAAAATTGAAAACGAACTTGATAAAATTATTAATTTAAAGAATTATAAAAAAGTGACACTGAATGTGCACCCATTTATAGCTTCGTATTTAAAGCAAGGATACCCTTCTATACAAGCTAAATGGTTCTTTAAATACAAAAAGTGGATTAAAATTTTGCCTCGTGATGCTTACCAATATTTACAATATCATTTTGATAGAGTAAATGGAAGTAAATAAAAGGCTCACAATATCAAAGTAAAAACCCATTGCAATAGCAATGGGTTTTTTTATGTCTTAGAACCAGTATCCTAAATTAAAGTACCAAAAACTTTCATCGGTATCTGGCGAATATGTAAGATTTAATTCTACCGGACCAATAATGGAGTCTACTCCATAACCCAGATTAAATCCAACTTTGGTATTTTCAAATATTCGTCCTTCATTAAGCAAGTCATCTTCTACTCTGGCAACACTTGCCGCTCCTAATAAATAATTGTTTTTAAACAATTCGTATCTAGTTTCAATAGTTGATAATAAAAATCCGCTATCTGATAGAGTGGCAAATTCATAACCATAAAACGGAAGGAATGTATTGATATAATTCTCTCCTAATCCTCCTAAGTGATAGTCCAAAATTTCATTTTCATTATTACCAATGGTAACTCCAGCTTCCGTAATAAAATGTAGTGTTAATTTATCAAAAAAAGTATGTGCATAACCAAATTTCCCTTTCAATTGAGAGAACGACTCAAAATTATTATTATAATCGTTAGAAAATAAATACCACCTAAAATCTATATCTAGATTTAAACCGCTTTTTTGAAAATATTTTTTATCGTAAGTGTCTAACTTTAGATAAGAAATAAAGTTGTAGTAATTAGATTTGTCAAAATAATTGCGGTCTTCATCTTCATTTGATGTGGTCGAAGGTACAAATGTTTCCGTATACGCTCTTATATTCTTGTGCTCTGCACCTATTCCAACCGCAAATGATCTATTTATTACTGATTGAAAATAAATTTGGTTCGTAAAATCACGATATTTTAGGTCTATTTTATTAACCACACTAGGAATCCAATCAACTTGAACATCTGCTTTGAATGTATTGTATCTAGAATTCAATCCAAAACTCCAATTAGATCCATTATCTATAAAATAATCGAAATTATATCTGATATTATCTCCTAAAATCAAATCAGCCGAAATAACATCATTTTTAGTTAAGGCATGTTTGGTCGTAATATTTGCAAGCACAGCAGATTTGTATAAGTCGTCATAATGAATAGCAAACTTTGCGTGTGTGGGAATTTCATTCTGTTTCAATTTCAATTCAACTCGAACTCCCTTTTCTTCCTCGATAAGTTTATATTGAATATTTGTAAAATTTCCAGTTGCCGACAATTGATTTATTCCATCAAGTATATCTGAATACGAGATTGTCTTACCTACTTCCAACTTCATTTTAGCCATTACATATTTATTCGTGTAATCTAAATTTCCCTCAATGTCTATTGCCGAAATATTAAATTCTTTTTGTCTTTTGGTCAATTCAAATGGAGGTCTTTTCTCTTTTTGAGCCTCTGCAATTTCCAAAAGATCTTGCATTCTTGTTCTAGCAATAGCTTCCCCTAAATTAAAAATCGTATCGTATTTGTCAAATGAAGTTACATCGTACCCTCGCATATCAGGATTTAAATGCACATCTGTACTTTTTACTTGATCTTCATAATTTGAATACACTTGAAAGTTTACAATTTGATTTATTATTTTTAAAATGGAATTTAAGTCCTCTTTCTTATCGAAGTTATTACTTAAACTAACGCCAATAATAACATCTGCCCCCATCTTTTTTACTTCATTAACCGGAAAATTATTTACAACACCCCCATCTATTAAAAGCCTCCCATCTCTTTCTACTGGCTCTAATAATGTTGGGAATGCTCCACTAGCCTGAACCGCAGTGGGTAAGAATCCATCTCTAATCACAACCGGTTCCCCCGTTTCAATATCAGTTGCAATACAAACAAAAGGAATAGGTAATTTGTTAAAATCAGATACTGTATCAACATGATCCAACAATTCAGTTAGAAGATTTAATACATTTTGTCCTTTAGATATAGCCTTCGGTAATTCAATCTTCTTCTTCTTTATAGGCAATACTAATACATGGTTTTCTCCACTTTGCTTTTCATAAAACGGTTTAGCTCTTCTTGGGATTTCATCGAGCATAATTTTCTCGAAATCTACCGATCTTATAATGGAATCTATATCTTTTGATGAATAACCCGAAGCGTACAACGAACCAATAATTGCTCCCATACTTGTACCTCCAACAAAATCAACTCGAATTCCGGCCTCTTCTAGCACCTTAATAACACCTACATGGGCAAAACCTTTAGCGCCCCCACCAGACAAAACCAAACCTACTTTTATGTCATCTTTATCCGATCTTTCCCATTGAGCATGCAACCCAATTGATAGAAATAAGAGTACTATTAAAGCAGTTTTCTTTTTCATTTATGGTAATAATTAAACAATTTTTTAGCCCTAGACTCACCTATAACATCTGTCAATTCTGTCAAGGTAGCACTCGTTACTCTTTTTGTTGATCTAAAATGCTGCAACAAAGTAACTATTGTTTGCCGTCCAATTCCTGGTATTTGTTCTAACTCTGTTTGAATAGCAGTTTTACTACGCTTGTTTCGGTGATGTGTAATCCCGAATCTGTGCGCTTCATTTCGTAATTGTTGAACAATTTTTAACGACTCTGACTTTTTATCCAAATATAATGGAATTGGATCGTTCGGATAATAAATCTCCTCTAGCCTCTTAGCAATACCAATAATAGCAATTTTATTCCTTAAACCCAGCACATCTAAACTTTTTAAAGCGGAAGAAAGTTGACCTTTTCCTCCATCGATAACGATTAATTGAGGTAAATCTTGCCCTTCTTCAACTAATCTTCTATATCGTCTAAAAACAACTTCTTCCATAGAAGCAAAATCATCTGGCCCCTCAACGGTTTTAATATTAAAATGCCTGTATTCCTTCTTACTTGGTTTTCCATTTCTAAACACTACACAGGCTGCAACCGGATGCGTTCCTTGAATATTTGAATTGTCAAAACATTCTATATGTCTAGGCTCATCTGCCAATCGCAAATCAATTTTCATTTGTGCCATTATGCGGTTAACATGCCTGTCTGGATCAACTATCTTAATCTGTTTAAATTGTTCTTGCCTAAAATACTTTGCATTTCTTAAGGATAAATCTACAATACGCTTTTTATCGCCAAGTTTAGGAACCGTTACTTTAATATCAGCCCCTACTTCAACTTCAAATGGCACATATATTTCTCTAGATAAAGAATTAAAACGTTGCCTAATTTCAATAATTGACAATTCCAACAACTCTTTATCCGTTTCATCTAACTTCTTTTTAATTTCTGAAGTATGCGATTGAATGATAGCCCCATTCATAATTTTTAAAAAATTGATATAGGCATAACTTTCATCAGTTACAATAGAGAACACATCTACATTGTTAATAGATGGGTTTACAACAGTCGATTTTGCTTGATAATTAGCAAGCAGTGCTACTTTCTCCTTAATTTTCTGCGCCTGCTCAAATTCCATATTTGCAGCAAAACCTTTCATTAAATCGTTTAAAGATTGAAGAGATTCTTTAAAGTTTCCTCGAATTATTTGACGGATTTCTCTAATGCTGTTGTTATAATCTTCCTCTTCTTGCAAGTCTTCACACGGGGCTTTACAATTGCCAATATGGTACTCTAAGCATTTTTTATACTTGCCTTCCTCAACATTTTTCTCACTTAAAAAATAATTACATGTTCTTAGTTGATACAATTCTTTTATCAATTCTATAAGGGCTCTTATGGTTCTTACCGATGTATAGGGACCAAAGTATTCAGAGCCGTCCTTTATTACATTTCTGGTTAAGAATAGGCGTGGGAATCGTTCTTTTTTAATGCAAATCCAAGGATACGTTTTATCATCCTTCAACATCACATTATAACGCGGCTGGTATTTTTTGATTAGATTATTCTCAAGAAGTAAAGCATCCGTTTCGGTATCAACAACAATGTGCTTTATGCTTTTTATTTTTTTAACCAGGACTCGTGTTTTACCACTATCATGGTTTTTATTAAAGTAAGATGAAACGCGTTTCTTTAAATTTTTTGCCTTTCCAACATATAGAATTTTCTCATCCTTATCGTAGTATTGATATACTCCAGGTTTTTGAGGTAGTACTTTTATTTGTAATTCTAAATTGGTTGGCATAGAACGAAGTTACTAAAAATCCGAGCTATGAGCACAAACAAAACAGGATTCAATGTTAAGAAAAATCTTAAAATTGAATCCTGTTCTTTATAATAAATCCTTGCAGATTAAAACAACATGAAAATTTAACCAAATAGTTTCTGTAATAAACTTTTATCCGCTGCTCTTTCCTCACTTGTGTTTTCCCACTCTTCTTTTGGAAAAACTCGTTTATTAAACACAATTAAAATTCCAACACCACAAGAAATAGCAAAGTCTGCGACATTAAAAATAGCATTGAAAAAAGTGAATGTATCTCCTCCCACAAAAGGAATCCAAGTTGGAAACATTCCATTTTTAATTATTGGAAAATAGAACATATCCACTACTTTACCATAGAAGAGACCTTCGTAATTATTCTCTGCAAACAATACGGCTAAATTCCCTGTTCTAGGATCTGAGGCGTCAAATAACAATCCATAAAATACGGAATCTATAATGTTACCCATGGCTCCTGCAAAAATTAAAGCAATAGCAAATAGAAGAAGTTTTGGTGCATGCTTCTTTACCGAACTCCACAACCAATAACCAATTCCGAAAATGGCCACCAATCTAAACAATGTTAAAAATAATTTCCCTGTTTTTCCGCCAAACTCGGTACCCCAAGCCATTCCATTATTTTCTACAAACTGAATTCTTGCCCAATCCAATCCTAAAATTGGAAGATCTTCTCCTAAGAAAAAGTGCGTTTTTACATAAATTTTAGAGATTTGATCAATCAATAAAATAATGAAAATAACAGCGATATATTTTTTCAATACAAAGGTGTATAAATGATTATTGCATCTTTTTAGCCTCGATGCTTAACGTAGCATGAGGAACTAATTTTAAACGCTCTTTCTGAATTAATTTACCCGTTACACGGCAAATACCATATGTTTTATTTTCAATACGTAATAAAGCATTATTTAAGTCGCGAATAAATTTTTCCTGACGAATTGCCAACTGTACGTTCGCTTCTTTACTCATTGTTTCTGAGCCTTCTTCAAAAGCCTTAAATGTTGGTGAAGTATCTTCTGTTCCGTTATTTCTATCGTTTTTAAATGTACCTCTTAAAATGTCCAAGTCTTCTTGTGCATGTGCAATTTTAGCCTGAATTATTTCTTTAAATTCTTCTAAATCTGCGTCCGAATATTTAGTAGGGATTTCACTCATGTTTTCTAAATTTTTTCAATTAATATTTTGGTTTCAACATTGTCAAAAGCAACTTCAACTCCTTCTTCAATTACATCTACAAATTGCAATAAATCTGTTAGTGTTTCATTTTTAATGTAAGATTCATTCGTCTTAACAGCCTCCTCTAAAATAGTATTACGTTGAATACTTAATTTTATTTTATCTGTCACTTCTAAACCTGAATCTTTACGTAAATTTTGAACTCTATTAATTAACTCTCTAGCATTCCCTTCTTTACGCAGTTCTTCTGAAATTGTAACATCTAGCGCAACGGTTAAACCTGCCTGATTGGCTACTAACCAACCCTCAATGTCTTGCGATGAAATTTCAACTTCATCTACGGACAAGTTTACAAAATTATCATTAATTTTTATAGCGATTTCACCCTCTTTTTCTATTTTGTTAATATCTTCTTGACTGAACTTTTGAATCTCCGATCCAACCAATCTCATATCTTTTCCAAACTTTGGTCCAAGAACTTTAAAGTTCGGCTTGATATTTTTAACTAGAATGTTTGAAGCATCATCTAACAACTCTATTTCTTTTACATTTACTTCAGAAATTATTAAATCCTGAACCGCTATAATATCCTCTCTATCTTGATTATCTAGAACAGGAATCATAACACGTTGTAATGGCTGACGTACTTTAATCATCTCCTTCTTTCTTAACGACAATACCATAGAAGATATTTTCTGAGCCTTTTGCATTTTTCGCTCCAAATCCTTATCAACCAATGCCTCATTAAATGTTGGGAATACATCTAAGTGAATAGACTCTTCTCCTTTATCCGTAACAGCAACTAAATCTTTATACAAAGCGTCCATAAAGAATGGTGCTACAGGCGAACCTAATTTAGCAACGGTTAACATACAAGTGTATAAGGTCTGATATGCAGAAATCTTGTCTTGTTGATAATCTCCTTTCCAAAAACGTCTTCTGCTTAAACGCACAAACCAGTTACTTAAATTCTCAGTAACAAAATATTGAATTAAACGGGTTGCTTTTGTCGGTTCAAAATCATCAAATGCATCCTGAACTTTTCTTATCAATGTGTTCAATTCGGATAAAATCCAACGGTCTATTTCTGGCCTATCTTCAATTGCTAATTCTTCTTCAGAATAATTAAAACTATCTAAGTTGGCATATAAACTAAAGAATGAATACGTGTTGTAAAGTGTTCCGAAAAACTTACGACGTACTTCATCAATTCCATCAACATCAAACTTTAAGTTATCCCAAGGATTTGCATTTGAAATCATGTACCAGCGTGTAGCATCCGGGCCATATTTCTCCATTGTTACAAAAGGATCTACAGCATTTCCTAAACGCTTCGACATTTTCTTCCCTTCTTTGTCTAATACCAATCCGTTTGACACAACATTTTTGTATGCCTTAGAATCGAATACCATACTACCAATTGCATGTAAAGTATAGAACCAACCTCTGGTTTGATCCACTCCTTCTGCAATAAAGTTTGCTGGAAAGAACTCATTATCATCAATCAATTCCTTGTTTTCAAAAGGGTAATGCCATTGTGCATAAGGCATTGAACCAGAATCGAACCAAACGTCAATTAAATCAGATTCACGTTTCATCGGTTTTCCAGAAGCAGAAACTAAGGTAATTTGATCTACAATATTTTTATGTAAATCTAACTTCGCATAGTTTTCTTCACTCATATCTCCAACAACAAAATCTGCATAGATATCGCTTTCTAAAACGCCTGACTCTATGGCTTTTTGCATTTCAGTCTTCAACTCCTCAACAGATCCAATGATTAATTCTTCAGTTCCATCTTCAGTTCTCCAAATTGGTAATGGAATACCCCAATAGCGTGAACGAGATAAATTCCAGTCGTTTGCATTCTTTAACCAGTTTCCAAATCGTCCTTCTCCAGTTGATTTTGGTTTCCAGTTAATTTCTTCGTTTAACTCGAACATCCTATCTCGCTTTTCGGTAACCTTGATAAACCAAGAGTCTAATGGATAATATAAAATAGGCTTATCAGTTCTCCAACAATGTGGATAACTATGCTTGTATTTTTCAACGTGAAATGCCTTATTCTCTTCTTTTAATTTGATAGCCAATTCAACATCTATTGATCTATCTGGCGCTTCACCATCCGTGTAATATTCGTTCTTTACATACTTTCCACCAAATTCACCCATATGATGTGTGAATTTCCCTTGTAAATCAACTAAAGGAACTGGATTCTCATTTTCATCTAATACTAACATTGGCGGTACTTCTGGCTCTGCTTGTTTTGCAACCAAGGCATCATCTGCACCAAAAGTAGGTGCCGTATGTACAATACCTGTACCGTCTTCGGTAGTGACAAAATCACCTGCAATTACTCTAAACGCATTTTCAGGGTTTTGATATGGTAAAGCATATGGCAATAATTGTTCATATCTCGCTTCTAATACATCCGCTCCCTTAAATTCAGCAGCAATGAAATATGGAATTTTCTTATCATTTTCTTTATAATCGCTTAAATCTTCTAACGATTCAACGCTAAAGAATTTTTTCGAGAATTGTTTTCCAACTAAAGCTTTTGCTAAAATTACCTGAATTGGTCTATGTGTATATTGATTAAAAGATTGCACTAATACATAATCAATCTTTTTTCCAACCGTTAAGGCTGTATTCGATGGTAAGGTCCAAGGAGTAGTTGTCCAAGCCAAGAAATGAATATCGTCTTCAAATTTTTGCAAGAATGCTGGCAACGATTCTTTTATCGCCTTAAACTGTGCAACTAAAGTTGTATCTGTAACATCTTGATATGCACCTGGCTGATTAATTTCATGTGAACTTAATCCAGTACCTGCCTTAGGAGAATACGGTTGAATAGTATATCCCTTATACATTAAATCTTTGCTGTATAATTGTTTTAGCAACCACCAAACAGATTCCATATATTTTGGCTTATAGGTAACATAAGGGTCGTTCATATCTACCCAATGTCCCATTTGTTTGGTTAAGTTCTCCCAAACATCGGTATATTTCATTACCGCTTTTCTACATGCATCGTTATAATCTTCAACAGAGATTTTTGTACCAATATCTTCTTTAGTAATTCCCAATTCCTTTTCAACGCCCAATTCAATTGGTAATCCATGCGTATCCCAACCAGCTTTTCGCTTTACTTGGTATCCCTGTAATGTTTTATATCGACAAAAAATATCTTTAATAGCACGCCCCATAACGTGGTGAATTCCAGGAAGCCCATTTGCAGACGGAGGCCCTTCAAAAAACACGTATGGTTCTTTTCCTTCGCGCGAAGTTATACTCTTTTGAAAAATGTCGTTTTTTTCCCAAAAATTAAGGGTTTCTTTTGCAACATTTGTTAGGTTCAATCCTTTATATTCTCTGAATTTTGTGCTCATTCTTTGCCTTAGATACAATTAGGCTGCGAATTTACGGTTTTTCTAGAATATATAAGGTTTAGGAAATGGTAAAATTAAAGCAGTAAATCTATTCTATTCTTCGAAGAATCAACCTCTAACTAACTATATAATAATTCCTTAAAAAAACCTTTGTGAGTTTGTGGTATTCTTTCTGAATTCCAATCCGTATAAGAAAAAGACTTCGTGTGAACCTGAATTGTAGGCGCTAAAATTAGAAAGCGTATGATCATAAGCATAGCCTAATCGCATATTCTTTCCTAATACAAAGTTAAATAACCCCGACACAGAACTATCTACGCGCCAAGCAACTCCCAATTCAAATATTTCATAAAACAATAAGTTTCCAGCAACATCTATGGAAATTGGCGTATTGGCTGTACCCTTCATCATAACAGAAGGCCTCACTTTTATATCTTGTGAAACATCAAACACATAACCACTATTAAAAAAGAAATGCATTTCTTCTGAAGCCTCAGAAACAAAACCATTCTCTTTCTCGAAATGACGAGACTTGATTATGTTGGGCATAGAAAATCCTGCGTAAAACTTCTCTGTGTAATAAAACAATCCAGCTCCAAAATTAGGATAGGTTTGGTTTAAATTATCACGATCTATTAAAGGGTCTCCTTCTAAATCTAAACTCAAAGACAAGAAGTCTATCTTTTGAAAAGTAGCGCCTAACTTTGCCCCAAAAGCCAGTTTACCCGTTTCAGAAGTGTTAATGGTATAGGTGTAATCTGCATAAATACTTTCTTCTTTTACCGGACCAATTATATCCGACAACAAGGTAACCCCTAAGCCCATTCTATCTGCAATCGGTCCACTTGCCGCTACAGAAATAGTTCTTGGTGCCCCATCCAATCCATTCCATTGTGTTCGCCCCATCATAGACATACTCAACGAGGTTCTTGACCCCGTATAGGCAGGGTTAATCACACTCATATTATACATATACTGCGTAAACTGAACATCTTGTTGGCTATATCCAATTAAAGATAACAATACAAACACGCTTAATATTAAAATCTTCTTGTTCATGCTTTTATTTGCTTAAATATATCCAACCAGAATAAGGCTCTCTAATTCCATCATTAAAAAATACCGTATAGAAATAAGTTCCTGTTGGTAATACTTCTCTGGCACCTAAATTCCGCTTTCCTTGTGAAGTTCCATCCCAACCTGGTTGAGGAGTATTACTACCACCTGTATGGCTATATTCATACAAGCGATCGCCCCATCTATTAAAGATCTCAACACTAAAGTTAGGATACAGTTCTTCAATAAACACCTCCCCGTTATAACTGTGGATTCGTAATACATCATTCTGTCCATCGCCGTTTGGTGAGAAGCCAAAACCTTTGTTGTTACTTCCTGGTTCGTTTGGTAAAACGAATGTAGTTGGCAATAACACCTCAATACTTACCGTTGCAGTTGCCGAGTTATTAGGATCATTCACATCTGTTATGGTGTACGTAAATTCATCAAAACCATAGAACCTATCATTTGGTGTATACTCTACAAAATCATCAGAAGTATCAGTTAAAGTATTATTATCATTAATTGATAAAACCCCATTAGAAGGATTTGTAAAAGCTATTAATCCATCGCTTGGAACAAATTCATCATTGTCCAAAATAAATATATCTATCGGTGTTTCATATTCCGTTACTACTTGATCATTAGAAAGTATAATGTTTGGGATTATTAATATGGAAACCATTGCTGTTCCGCAGTTACCGTTATTGTCACAAACTGTATACGTAAATGAATCATTACCATAAAGCCCGTCATTTGGCGTATAGCTAACATAATCATCTGATATATCATTCGCAGTTCCATTATCCACTATTTCTGCAACGCCTAAATTAGGTGCTGACAACGAAAGAGTTCCAATTACTGGAATATCATTATCATTTCCAAATATTGAAATATCTATAGATGAATTCTCATTCGTTTCGGCAATATCATCAATTACATCTAAAATTGGATTAACTGTAATATTTACCATCGCAGAAGTACAATATTCTCCTTGATCGCAAACCGTATACATGAAACTATCTGAACCATTGAAATCCACATTTGGCTTGTATACAAAATAATCATCTCTTTGATCATCAATTGTACCATTGTTCATTAACTCCACCACTCCACTCGTTGGGTCTTCAAATGAAATTCGACCCGTTTGAGGAATGTCTAAATCATTTTGAAGCATGAAAATATCAACTATACCATCTTCATCCACTTCAATTTCATCATCATTCGCACCCGCATATGCAACTAAAATTGTTACGGTACCTGTTTCGCAATAAGATGGATTGTCTACATCACAAACTGTATATTCTAACATGTCCTCTCCTACAAAATCAGTATTTGGTGTATATGTAAACAAATCATCACTTGGGTTATTTGGAGTTCCTCGGTCATCATAAACTAACACTCCATTTCCAGGATTTGTAAATACAATAGATCCGTCATGCGGAATATCATTATCATTTTCAAATAAAGGTAATGGATTAATGGTATTTGTTTTAATTAAATAGAAATCATCCTCAACGTCCAATTTAGGTTTTATTGAAATTAAAACTTCTGTAGAATAGCAATCACCTGATTCACAAACTTCATAACTAAATAGATCTAATCCATTATAATCTTCTACTGGAGTATAAGTAAATACATCATCTAGAATTGTTGGTGTATTATTTGTATCGATATCTACAACTCCACCAACTGGTGGTATAACAGTTATAGTTGTGGTATTAGAAATATCATTATCATTCCCTAAAATATCAATTATTTCTGGCGTATCCTCATTTGTAAAAATGATATCATTTTTAACATCAATCACAGGGGTTACCGTCACCCTAACTATTGCTGTGCTTGTGTCACCGTCACTATCAGTAATAGTATAATCAAAACTATCTGTACCGTTAAAATCTAACGCTGGCGTATAATCTATCTTATCATCTGATGGATCGTCTGGTGTACCATTACTATTAACACTAATATCACTACCATTTGGTGTAGTACTAATTCCAATTATTATTGACCCTAAATTTTGACCATCACCTCCAAAATCGTCATTACTCGTTACGTCTATAACAGTTATTCCACTGTCCTCAATTACAGTAGCACTGTCATCTTCTGCCATTGGTAAATCGTTTACGGCATCTAAGTATAAATACACTGGTGTTGTTGATGTATCTCCATCACTATCCGTTATTGTATATTCAAAACTATCATTTCCAAAATAGTTGGCCATTGGTGTATAATCTATACCATCATCTGTTGGGTCTGTTGGAGTACCATTATCATTTACGGCTATTACACCACCCGCAGAACTTGTACCGCTTGCAATAGTAATTGGAGTTGAACTCGGACCATCTCCACCAAAGTCATCATTCTCTGTTACATTTATAGTAGTTAATGGAGCATCTTCTACGGTTAATAAAAAGTCAATTTCTGCTATTGGCAAGTCATTAATTGCGTTCACCGTTATATAAACTGTTGCAATACTTACATCTCCATTACCATCGGTAATTGCATAATTAAATTCGTCTAACCCATTATAATTTGGTGCTGGAGAATACAATATCGTATCATCTGTTGGATCATTTGGTGTCCCGTTGTCATCTACCGTTATCAATCCATCATTACTCGTTGGATTCACCTGACCGGTATCATCTTGACCTGTCACAGAACCTTCTGGTAATGTAATACCTCCCGTATTTGGTCCATCTCCTCCAAAGTCGTCATTCACTAATACATTGATTCTAGTATCCATACTATCCTCATCAACTGTAAGCGTATCATCTACAGCCGTCGGTAAATCATTCACAGGAATCACTTCTATTAAAACTGTAGCTCTGCTAGTATCTCCATTTGCATCTTCAATCTCATATTCAAAACTATCTAATCCATGATAGTTTACAAAAGGGGTATAATCAATTCCATCATCTGTTGGGTTATCTGGAGTACCATTGTCATTTACAGCG
>NZ_JAVRHV010000006.1:0-192778 GCF_031846385.1 Urechidicola vernalis | reverse complement strand
ATCTCCTGTGTTTGTTCCAGTATTGTTAGCAATATGAGTATCAATTTGTGCGTGTGTATTCGTTCCAATGTTAGAGAGTAATAAATGATCTGTTGTTCCTGCAGGACCTTGTGGTCCAGTTGCACCATCAGCACCAGGGTCTCCTTGTGCTCCGTCAGTACCATCAACACCAGGATTTCCTTGTGGTCCCTGTGCACCGTCTGACCCGTCAACTCCTGCTGGTCCTTGCGGTCCAATAGCCCCATCGGCACCATCGGTTCCTTCAAGAGAAGCAAGCCATGCAGTTTCATCACCTACGAATCCGTCATCGACCGCTACTTCATAAGCAGATTTTCCATCAATACCATTCGAGCCATCGGCTCCATCAGCCCCTGCTGGTCCCTGCGGTCCAGTAGCTCCGTCTGTTCCATTTGTACCATCAGGACCTTGGAGAGATGCAAGCCATGCAGTTTCATCTCCTATAAATCCATCATCCACCGCTATTTGATAAGCAGATTTTCCGTCTATACCATTCGAACCATCGGCTCCGTCTGCACCATCAACACCAGGGTCGCCTTGTGGTCCTTGAGGTCCGGTTGCCCCGTCAGTTCCATTTGTACCATCAGCACCTTGCAGAGAAGCAAGCCATGCAGTTTCATCACCTACGAATCCGTCATCGACGGCTACTTCATAAGCAGATTTTCCATCTGCACCATTAGTTCCATCAGTACCATCATTACCATCAGCACCATCGGCACCTTGCAATGATAATAGCCAATCAGCTTCTGTACCAGCAAAACCGTTTTCAACAGCAACTTCATAAGCAGATTTTCCATCGGCGCCATCAGTGCCAGCACCTCCTCCATTAAGTGCAAATAACGCATAAGGAACACTGAGTAACTCAGAAGTGCCCACAATTGTATATGAAACTCCACCTAGTGGATCTGTTTCATTTCTTATAAAATAAGGACCATCGGACCAATCTATAGCACTGAATTCATTTAGAGTTGTACCTGTTCCAATTTCTAACGTTACTAATCCGTTGGCATTCGTGTTTTTAACGTGCGTTTCGGTATAAACAATTGAACCAGAATCACTGCCCTGTAAAATTGTAATCCGTATACCGACGCTAGTGTCTTTAATTAAATCGTTTGCGCCATCTCGAATAACAGCCTGATAACTCATTTTATTAGGAGCCTGAGAGAATGCTGTGGATGTAATTATAAAAGCGAAAAATAAAAAGTAGATTTTTTTCATAGGATTAATTCTTTATTATTCGAAAGGATTTGACAAGGCCTTCGTTAATTTCTGAAATATTTAAGAAATAAACAGCAGAGGATAATTCTTTTAAGTTTATTTCCGTAATTTTTTGACTAATTTTATTTGAATTAATTTGTTTTCCATTTATATCATGAAGTAAGTAAGATAACTCGAATTTAGAATAATGAGGTGTTTTTAAATGTAAAACATCAATTGTGGGGTTTGGGTATACCAGAAGGTCTAAAATGATATCTTCAAATCCTGGAAGATCTAATTCATAAATTTCATAAGGCTGTTGCACACCTAACGAAGAGGAATATTTTCCATTATCTGATTTTTTGTAGAATATTTGACCAATGGAATAACTAACTGTTCCAGTTCCTGTTGCTTCACCTCCTGTTGCAGGAATACTTTCTTGGCAAAACATCAAAATAGGTGTAAACGTAAGTAAAAAAAGAATTAGAAATGCCCTAGAATTCATAACTTAAGGGGTTTAACATTTTCGCGCAAATATAGTGATTTTTGTTTACGTCTTATTTTCAGCTCTTTCCTTACAAAGGAATATTGAATAATTGGTTATTTTAAGTTGATTTGAATGTAAATAATGTAATTTTATCCAAATTAATTTCTTCAAAAATGTCTGAAGCCATACAATTAATAATTGAGAATTTACGCACAGAATTAAGACAGCACAATCATAATTATTATGTGCTAGATAACCCAACTTTATCTGATTATGAATTTGATCTAAAGTTGAAAGAACTTGAAAAATTAGAAAATGAATATCCTCAATTTGCGGATCCAAATTCACCAACACAAAGAGTAGGAGGAGGGTTAACAAAAAATTTTGAAACAGTTACACATAAGAATAGAATGTATTCTTTAGACAATTCATATTCGAAAGAAGACTTACTAGATTGGGAAAAAAGAATTCAAAAGATAACAGGGGTTAATGAATTGGAGTACACTTGTGAGTTGAAATACGATGGAGCATCGATAAATTTGACATATGAGAACGGTAGCTTAAAAAGTGCAGTAACTCGGGGAGATGGATTTCAAGGCGATAATGTAACTACAAATATTAAAACGATTAAATCGATACCTCTTATTATAGATAGTAGTTTTTCTGATTTCTTCGAAATTAGAGGTGAGATCATTCTGCCTTTAAATGGTTTCCAGAAAATGAATGAGGAAAGAGAGGCAGCGGGTGAAGAAATGTATCGAAACCCTAGAAATACGGCAAGTGGTAGTTTAAAATTACAAGATAGTTCAGAGGTGGCTAAACGGCCTTTAGATTGTTTGTTATATCATATTGTCGGCGATAGATTACCAGTAGATTCTCATTTTGACGCTTTAGAAACAGCAAGGGAATTGGGGTTCAAGGTTCCAAAAGCAATTCAACTTTGTAAATCTATCGATGAGGTTTTTCAATTTATTACCGAATGGGATGTTAAACGTCATGATTTACCCTATGAAACAGACGGTATTGTTGTAAAAGTAAATAATTTGCATTTGCAAGATGAATTAGGTTACACAGCCAAGGCACCACGTTGGGCAATTGCCTATAAATTCAAAGCGGAGCAAGAAAGTACGGTGTTAAATGAAATTACGTATCAAGTTGGTAGAACGGGGGCAATTACACCCGTGGCTAATTTGGAACCAGTTCAACTAGCCGGAACTATTGTAAAAAGAGCCTCATTGCATAATGCAGATCAGATTGAAAAGTTAGATATTAGAGAGAACGACACGGTATACGTAGAAAAAGGAGGTGAAATCATCCCAAAAATTGTTGCTGTTGATTTGGGGAAAAGACCGTTGAATTCGGTTCCTACAATGTATGCAACTCATTGTCCTGATTGTCAAACAGAATTGATTCGTAAAGAAGGTGATGCCAAACATTATTGCCCAAATGAATTCGGCTGCCCAACCCAGATAACAGGTAAAATTCAACATTTTATTAGTAGAAAAGCTTTAAATATAGATGGCCTTGGTTCTGAAACGGTGGAATTACTGTTTAAAGAACGGTTAATCCAAAATTACGCAGATCTATATGATTTGACTATAGAGCAAATTATCCCACTTGAAAGAATGGCTCAGAAATCGGCTGAGAATATGATTGAAGGAATACATAAATCAAAAGACATTCCATTTGAAAAAGTGTTATTTGGGTTAGGAATTAGATTTGTTGGTGAAACTGTTGCAAAAAAGCTAGCAAAACATTTTAAATCGATAGAAAAGTTAATGAATGTGACATTTGACGAATTAGTAGCAGTTGATGAAATTGGCGAGAGGATAGCTCAAAGTATTGTCGATTTTTCGAATGATTTGGGAAATATTTTAATTGTAGATCGATTAAAAAGGTATGGGTTGCAGTTAGAGGTTTCGAAAGAGTCTGAAGAAGGACAAACGGATATTTTAAATGGGAAATCAATTGTAGTTTCTGGTGTTTTTCATGTTATGAGTAGAAATGAATTGAAAAAATCTATTGAAGATAATGGTGGGAAAGTTTCGAGTTCCATATCTAAAAAAACAAGTTTTATAGTTGCTGGTGATAACATGGGGCCGAGTAAATTGGTAAAAGCTGAAAGTTTAGGAGTTTCCATTATTTCAGAAACAGATTACTTAAAATTATTAGGTGGTGAATAAATCGTATCATAGCAAGGTATGGTTATTGCTTTTTACAATTATTTCATTGTTGCATTTAACAGGATTTATAATTGAAAACGATGCACTTCGTCATGTAACAAAACCATTTATTTTAATTTTTTTAGGCCTGTATTATTGGAGTAGTGTAGTTGTAAAAAGAAAACTCTATTTAATTGCTCTATTCTTTTCATTTTTGGGAGATGTACTTTTAATTTCCATTTCAGAATTAAGTTTTATGCTTGGCTTGGGTGCATTTCTTTTGTCTCATCTATTTTACATTTCTTTGATATTAAGAAGTATAAGAAAGAGTTCTTTTAGTGATAAAATGATGGCTGCAATTCCTTTCGTTTTATTGTTTTCTGGCCTTATTTATTTGTTAAAGGATAATCTAGGAGGATTGCTAGTACCAGTGGTATTGTATGGTTTGGTGATTTCTTTGTTTGGAACTACTGCTTTATTAAACTATAATTTAGAAAAATCAAAGCCATCTAAGGAATTGCTAATAGGCGCAATTTTGTTTATAGTTTCAGATAGTATTTTGGCAATTAATAAATTTTTCAGTGCTAGCGAACTTATGGCCATTTCGGTTATGATTACTTATATTTTAGCTCAATACGTTATCTGTACTTCTGTTATAAATAATTTAAAAGAAAGGAGTTAGTAGAAAAAGGATTCCTTATTTTACATCATCATTCACTTCTATCCAATAACCATCGGGGTCTTGAAAGTAAATTTGCTCGACATTATCTCCACGCATATTTGTTACAGTTGCTTCTCCCCACCAATTTTCAAAATGAATATTAAAGCTTTTTAAATGCTTCATTAATTCTTTTAGATGATTTGTCGCAATTGATAAATGGATTCCCTTGGGGAGTTTAACCAATTCTTTAGACTCAATTAAATGAATTTCAGATTGATCAGCAAGTTGGAACCATCTTGTAGTTGACGGAATGCCTTCCGGAGTTTCCATTTCCGTAATATGTAAAACTTTCGAGTAGAAATCTGCGCTTACTGATACATCTTTTACATGTAATGCCAAATGGCTATTCGAAAATTCAAAAGATTGCGAAAATGCGTTGTAACTTAGAAAAAGCAATGCTAAACTAAAAAACGAATTACAAAGAATTAAACGGCTTGTTTTGGTTTTTCTAACCATTTATCATTTTTAGATTCTCCAAGGATAATAATTTCTTTAACACGACGATATTCTGAAACAGCCTCCATCATTTCGGTTCTGTTCTCTCTTCTAATTTTAATACCTGTTTTAGCCCCTTTATTACGAACTTCAATATAAAATCCATCTCTTAATTTGGCTGGTCGTGTAGGTGGTCTTCCCATAGTTCTTCTTGTTTTTTTAAGTGGTTAAAGATAAAAAAAAATATGTTAATTGCAAGTTAAATTTTAGACCCTAAAAACGGGATGTTTTTTCGCTCTATAAATAGTACAATTAAACTTAATAAAAGCACTAATAGCGCCATGTAGAACAGCCTTCCGCCATCATTATTAATTTCTATTCCTAGGTCTGTTAAATGCATTAATACTGCTCCGGAGATTATGCCCGAACTCAAAAAAGCGCCTGCCCAAATGGTATTTTTATTTAGAATCAATAAAGCTGAAATTAGTTCCAAGACACCAATTCCAATTCTACCATAGGGCTCCATTCCAACTTTGGTAAATATGTAAACACTATCCGGATGAGCACTAAATTTAAAATATAAGGTTTGTATTAGTAGAGCTGCAATAATCAATCTTAAAAATAAGTAGAAATTTAGTTTCATGTCGTATTAATTTAACATTTAGACGAAATTTGTTAACTATATTACAATTGGTTCAATATTTAATTTTTACCGAGACTTTTTATTTATTTTTGTAGTCCAATTTTTTGTTCATGATTTTACAGAGTTTTAAACTTAAGAATATTGATAGAAGAACTGAAAAGCATCTTCAAAAAGAAAGGATAAACGACAGAGTAAACAATTGTATTATCAATTCAGTATTGATTTTTGTTGATGAACACTTTAATGAGGTTTATTTAGATGCTTTGACCGAAGCACTTCCGATTAAAAAGGAGAATATTCAAAAGATCATTTTTTGTTCTGGTAAAAATAATGAAGGAATTGAAAATGTAATAAGCGCTAAAGACTTTGGATTGTTCGGCAAGTTTAAGAGAAATATATCACAATTAAATTTTGATAAAGGGGTTGATTTAATTATTAATTATACTCACAATAATAGTTATGTTGATAATTTAATT
Source organism: Urechidicola vernalis (assembly GCF_031846385.1). NCBI lineage: Bacteria > Pseudomonadati > Bacteroidota > Flavobacteriia > Flavobacteriales > Flavobacteriaceae > Urechidicola > Urechidicola vernalis. The sequence continues at coordinate 186,639 of NZ_JAVRHV010000006.1, read as the reverse complement.
ACCCAATTAAATGCAAGTTTTTCGGTTGGGGTTCGAAATAAAAATGGAAAAATATACGACCTAATAATTGAGGTTGAAAAGAATGAACTAGAATTGTTCAATGTAGAGTTAGAAAAATATTTAAAGATTTTAAATAAAATATAATGCAAGAATTAGTAGGGACTGGAGTAGCATTGGTAACACCATTTAACGATGATAAATCGGTGGATTATGATGCTTTGGAGCGATTGGTTAATTTTCAAATTAAGGAGGGTGTAGATTATTTAGTTGTACTTGGTACAACCGGCGAACCGGCTACGTTAACTTTAGATGAGCAGGAAAAGGTTAAATCTAAAATAATTGAAGTAAATGCTGGTCGTTTACCATTGGTTTTAGGAGTTGGCGGAAACAATACTATGGCGATTGTATCTACATTGCAAAAAATTGATTTGTCTAATTATATGGCTATTTTATCAGTGTCTCCATATTACAATAAACCAACTCAGGAGGGGATTTATCAGCATTTTAAAGCAATTTCTGAAGTGAGTCCTTTACCTATAATTGTTTATAATGTACCTGGAAGAACCGGACAGAATATGGAACCATCAACAGTTTTGAGGTTAGCGAATAGTTTTAAAAATATTGTTGCGATTAAAGAGGCTGCAGGAGATTTAGAGCAAGCAAAAGAAATTATTACAAATAAGCCGGAAGAATTTTTAGTGATATCTGGTGATGATATGATTGCTTTACCTATGACTTTAGCCGGAGGGGCAGGTGTAATTAGTGTAATTGGGCAAGGGTTACCTAAAGATTTCTCTAAATTAATTCGATTAGGTTTAAAGGGTGAATCTAAAGCAGCAAATGAAATACAGCAGAAATTAGAAAAAAGTATCGATTTAATATTTGAAGAAGGTAATCCTGCAGGTATAAAAACACTCTTAAAGAATTTTGATATTTGCAATGATGTGGTTCGATTGCCTTTGGTAAAAGCAACAGCAGAATTGCAACTAAAAATTCAAGACTTTATCAAAGCCTACTAACGAAATAGTATTAACAAATAATTATGAGGAGTTCTCAATGTACTTGGGGATTCCTTATTTATTTTTGTATTGGGTTATTGAGTGTAAAAATCATTTTAATAATCCATTAAATTTAATTAATTTTGCCGGATGTCTAAAATCAAAAATATAGGAGTCATTTGTTTGATCGCTTTGTTCTTCATTTCATGTGGAGAATATCAAAAAGTATTAAACAAGGGAACTATAGAACAACAATATAAAATGGCTTCAGATTTGTATGAAGCCGAAAACTATAATAAAGCTCTTCAATTATTTGAAAAAGTGGTGCCTGGTTTTAGAGGAAAACCTCAAATGGAGCGTATTCAGTTTATGATTAGCGATTGTTATTATAAAACAAAGCAATATAGTTTAGCAGCCTACCATTTTGATCGTTTCTCTAAAAATTATCCTAAAAGTACAAAGCAAGAAGAAGCCGCTTTTTTAGCAGCACAAAGTTATTACTTAGATACGAATGTGTATAGTTTAGATCAAACTACAACACATGAAGCTTTAGGAGCAATGCAATTGTTTATGAATACGTACCCAGAATCTTTGAGAATTGAAGACGCAAATTCGACTATACAAGAATTGCGTTTAAAATTGGAGACAAAGGCATTTGAAACTGCAAAACAATATCATCATATTGAAGATTATATAGCTGCAATCACAGCTTTTGATAATTTAATAGGAGACTATTTAGGCACTAAATACCGTGAAGAAGCGATGTACTTAAAGTTCGATGCTGGTTATGAATTGGCAATGAATAGTTATTTTACAAAAAAGGAAGAGCGAATTAAAAATGCTGTAAAATATCACGAAAAATTGATGAAAAGTTATCCGAATTCTGAATTTTTAGAAAAAACGGATAAAAAATTAGAAGATTTAAATAAAGAATTAGCAGCGCATGAAGAATTAGCTGCTTCATTTGAAAATTAGAATACCATGGATTATAAAAATTCAAAAGCACCATTATCTACTATCACTTATGATAGAGAAGCAATTGAGCAACCAACTGAAAACTTGTATGAGGCAATTGTTGTAATGGCAAAAAGAGCGACTCAAATAAACGGAGACCTTAAAAAGGAATTGGTAGACAAGTTAGATGAGTTTGCTACACACAACGATAGCTTAGAAGAAATTTTTGAAAACAAAGAACAAATCGAGGTTTCTAGGTTTTATGAGCGTTTACCAAAGCCAACGGCGATTGCTGTTGAAGAATGGTTAGAGAGCCGTACATATCATAGAAATTCTGAATCAAAATAATTAAATGTCGATTTTAAGCGGAAAAAATATTCTTGTTGGCGTAACTGCTGGAATTGCCGCTTATAAAACTGCACATTTAGTTAGACTACTTATAAAAGCAGGTGCTCAAGTCCGTGTGGTCATGACACCTGCTTCTAAGGATTTCGTAACACCTCTTACATTATCTACTCTTTCTAAAAACCCAGTTCATTCTACTTTCTATGATAAAGAAGATGAGAATGAATTATGGAATAATCATGTTGATTTAGGTCTTTGGGCCGATTTAATGATTATAGCTCCTGCAACGGCAAATTCACTGTCTAAAATGGCAAATGGAACTTGTGATAATTTGTTGTTGGCAACCTATTTATCAGCCAAATGTAAAGTGTATTTTGCCCCGGCTATGGATTTGGATATGTACAAACATCCTTCAACTAAAACGAGTATTGATAAATTAGAAAGTTTTGGAAATGTTTGTATACCAGCCGAAAGCGGAGAGTTGGCAAGTGGACTAGTTGGGGAAGGCAGAATGGCAGAGCCCGAAAGTATTGTTCACTTTATTGAACAAGATATTTTAGGTACATTGCCATTATATCGTAAAAAAGTTGTTATCACAGCCGGTCCAACTTATGAAGCAATAGATCCAGTTAGGTTTATAGGGAATCATTCTTCAGGGAAAATGGGTTTTGAATTGGCAAGAGTCGCAGCATGTCTAGGCGCTCAGGTTACTTTAATTTCAGGTGTATCTAACGAACAAATTAATCATAGATTAGTAAATAGAATAGATGTTGTTAGCGCTCAAGAAATGTTTGAGGTTGCTCATAAAAACTTTGATGATGCCTCCATTGTTATAGCTTCGGCAGCAGTGGCGGATTATAAACCTAAGCATGTTTCTGATATAAAAATTAAAAAGAATGATGCTCAAATGAGTATTGAGTTGGAGAAAACTCAAGATATTTTAGCTTCGCTTGGAAAAATTAAAACAAACCAATATTTGGTAGGGTTTGCCTTAGAAACCAATAATGAATTGGAGAACGCCAAAGGGAAATTGAAAAGAAAAAACTTAGATCTTATTGTTCTAAATTCATTAAATGATAGAGGTGCTGGATTTAAAAAAGGGACAAATAAGGTGTCTATTATTGATAAATCCGAAAAAATTTCCGAATTTGCTCTAAAATCAAAGGCTGAAGTAGCCAAGGATATTTTTAATGAAATTTTGGAGAGAATAGATGGTTAAATTCATAAAACTTTGCATAGTTCTATTAATTGCATTTCAAGCAAATGCTCAAGAAATTCGTGCTACTTTTGAAATAAATACTGATAATGTTCCTGGTTCTAATAAGCAAGTGTTTACAACTATGGAGCGTTCGCTTTCAGAGTTTGTAAATCAAAAAAAATGGACTAATAAAAAGTTTAAGCAGCAAGAAAAAATAGATTGTGCTTTTATTTTAACCATTACCTCTCAACCATCGAGCAATGAATTTCAAGGTACGTTACAAGTGCAGTCTTCGCGTCCAGTATATGGTTCTTCCTATCAAACACCGGTACTAAATTTTAAAGACAATGATTTTTCATTCAGGTATACTGAGTTCGAAAATTTTCAATACAATCCGAATGGTTTCGATTCTAATTTAGTATCTATAATGGCCTATTATGTGTATTTAATCTTAGGCATGGATGGAGATACCTTTGCTATGAATGGAGGTACTGAATATTATGATGCTGCGGAGAATGTTGTAAACCAAGCGCAGCAAAGCGGGTATACCGGATGGAGCAGAAAAACAAGTGGAATCAATCGATTTAATCTTATAACCGATATTCTTTCAGGAACTTATGATGGATATAGATCGGCACTTTATATTTACCATTTAAACGGTTTGGATTTAATGCATAGCAATCAGGCAAATGCCAAAGCAAATATAGAAGAAGCAATACAGTCTATTAAAGGCGTATATACTAGAAGAGCCAATGCAATTCTAATTCGCTTTTTTATGGATGCTAAGTCAGATGAAATTGTTGAAATTTATTCAGATGGGGCAAGATACGATACTTCTCAACTAAAAGATGATTTGACTAGAATTTCACCATCGAATTTATCTAAATGGAATTCCATTAATTAAACTTTAAATTTGTTAACCACACTTTCCATAAAAAATTATGCTCTAATTGATGAGTTGCATGTAACTTTTGATAATGGTTTTTCAATAATTACAGGTGAAACGGGTGCGGGTAAATCTATTTTATTAGGTGCATTAGGATTGGTTTTGGGTAAAAGAGCAGATTCTTCTACTTTGAAGCAAAAGGATAAGAAATGTGTTGTTGAGGCCGAGTTTAGAATTTCAAATTATCAATTGGAATCGTTGTTTAAAGACGAAAATTTAGATTTTGAAGAATATACAATAATAAGACGTGAGATTTTACCAAGTGGAAAGTCAAGAGCGTTTATTAATGATACGCCTACAACTTTAGGCGTGTTAAATAAACTAAGTGAACGATTAATTGATGTGCATTCACAACATCAAACTTTAGAACTTGCTAATAGCGATTTTCAGTTTGAACTTTTGGATGCATTGGCAGAAAACCGCTCTCAGTTAGATTCTTATAAAAAAGGTTTAGATTTGTATAAAAAACAATCTAAAACTTTGAGTGATTTGTTGGAGGCTCAGGCTGTTGATAAAGAGCAGTATGAGTACAATTTGTACTTGTTCAATGAACTAGAATCTGCGAATTTAAAGTATGGAGAGCAAGAACTTGTTGAAAAACAACTAGTTGTTTTAAATAATTCAGAATCAATTAAAGAGAATTTGTCTGAATTACAGCAAATATCTGATAATGAAGAGTATGGATTGATAAATATGCTCAATTTGTTCAAGACTAAATTGCAAAAATTAGCGGATTATTCTTTTGAATATGAGAGCTTGTATACACGTGCTGAAAGTTTAGAAATTGAATTGAAAGATGTGTCGGCCGAAATAGAGAGTGAAAATGAGAAAGTAGTTTTTAATCCTGCTGAAATTGATCGATTGAATGACCGCTTACAACTAATCTATGATCTCTATAAAAAGCATGGTGTTGACACAATTGAAGCATTGCATGTAATTCATGAGACCTTGTCAGATAAGGTTGATGTAGTAGAGAATTCATCAAAGCGAATTGCTGAAAAAAGAGGTGAATTAAATGACACGACTTTAAAATTACAAAAGTTGTCTGATTCTTTAAGTAGCAGAAGGAATAATGAAATTCCTAAATTGACTAAGCAGTTAGAATCTATTTTAGCAAGTCTTGGAATGGGGAATGCTAAATTTAAAATTGAATTATCACGTAGTACGTCTTTTTTGGCTAATGGTAAGGACAATATAGAATTACAATTTTCAGCAAACAAAGGAGCAAGTTTTGGAATGTTGAAAAAAGTGGCTTCAGGTGGAGAGTTGTCTAGGATAATGCTAGCCGTTAAATTGGTGCTATCAAAATATATAAAATTACCAACCATTATTTTTGATGAGATTGATACTGGGGTTTCTGGTGAAATTGCACATAGAATGGGAGTGTTAATGCAGGAAATGAGTGAGAACATGCAGGTGATGAGTATTTCGCATTTACCACAAATAGCTTCAAAGGGAAGAACACATTTTAAAGTTTATAAAACGGAAGATAAAGGAGTAGTTCGTACCCAACTTAAAAAGTTAGAAAAGGACGAACGTGTATTGGAAATTGCTGAAATGTTAGGGGGTAAGAATATCTCCGATTCTGCTTTAACACATGCAAAGGAATTGTTAAACTAATTAGTATCTTTGCAACACAAAAATTGAGAATTACATTAATACTAACACATATACTATGTACAATTTATTAAAAGGTAAAAAAGGAATTATTTTTGGAGCTTTAAATGCTGAATCTATTGCATGGAAAGTTGCAGAACGTGCTCATGAAGAAGGGGCGGAGTTTGTATTAACCAATGCACCAATTGCTATGCGAATGGGTGCAATTAATGAGTTAGCTGAAAAAACTGGATCTCAAATTATTCCTGCTGATGCTACCTCTATGGAAGACATTACCAATTTGGTAGAGCAATCTATGGAGATTTTAGGAGGTAAAATTGATTTTGTTTTACACTCTATTGGAATGTCTGTAAATGTTCGTAAAGGAAAGCATTATACAGATCCTAAATATGATTTTACTACTAAGGGATGGGATGTTTCTGCGGTATCTTTTCATAAAGTAATGAATGTATTGTACAATAAAAATGCAATGAACGAATGGGGTTCTGTTGTAGCTTTGACTTATATGGCGGCACAACGTGTATTCCCAGATTATAATGATATGGCTGATAATAAAGCCTATTTAGAGTCTATTGCGCGTAGTTTCGGTTATTTCTTTGGACGTGATCATAAAGTACGTGTAAATACAATTTCTCAATCGCCAACAATGACTACTGCGGGTAGCGGTGTAAAAGGATTTGATGCGTTCTTAAATTATGCTGAAGAAATGTCTCCGCTAGGAAACGCATCAGCATTAGAGTGTGCTGATTATACAATTTCATTATTTTCTGATTTAACTAAGAAAGTAACACTTCAGAATTTATTCCATGATGGTGGATTCTCTAATATGGGAATTAGTACTAAAGTAATGGAGAATTTTAAAACTGAAGAATAAGAAATATTTTTGAAGTAAATATAAATAAAAAGGTGACCTAGTTATAGGTCACCTTTTTTGTTAGGCATATTAATTTTAGTAGAAAATAATTAAGAGTTTAGGTTTCGATAATCATTTCTAAATTCTGATGGAGTCTTTTTAGTTTTGGACTTAAAAACTTTTGAGAAGTATGCATAATCTTCATAGCCAACCAATTCAGCAATTTTAGAGAGTTGATTATTCGAATGAACAATAAGGCGTTTCGCTTCTAGAATAACTCGGTCAATTATTAATTCCGTCGTTGTTTTATTTACTGTTTCTTTAGTAATTCTATTCAGATGTTTGGCGCTAATGTTAAGTTTTTCGGCATAGAAACTGGCAGTATATTCTGTATGAAAATATAATTCAATGTTATTTTCAAGTGCTCTGAATATTGACAAATAATGAGGTGAAGTAAGACCTAAATAAGACGCTTCTATGGAGTAATATCGTGCTAAATCTATATAAATAGTATTTATTAAGCTTGCAATTTTTTGATTTTTGTAGGGTAGTGATTCATGAAACTCATTGTTTATGTTTTTAAATTTAGGTACGATTTTATTTAATTCCGAAGTTTTTAAATGTAAGGAAGGAGTGCTTTTATAAGAATAGAAGAAGGGGAATTGAGTTAAGTCTTTAGTCGAAAAGGATAAATTGTAAAATTCTTGACTATGGAAGAAAATGTAACCTTCTGGTGAAGACGTGAATTTCCAGAAATGCGTTTGACCAGGTTTTAGAAAAAAGACACTACCTGCTTCTATTTTATATGAGTTAAAATCTATTTCGTGTATACCTGTTCCTTTGGTGAAGACTACACAAAGGTAAAAATCATGCTTGTGAGGCGTCTTAATTAGGTTTTCATTTCGTTTAAGATGCTCACTGAAACAATTACTATACAAATCGGAAGAATGTTTTTCTTGTCCGAACTGATGAATATTTAAAACGTTGATAGTGCTCATATATTTAATTTATGTCCGAAATTTACAAATAATTGAGACAATGCTATAAAGAGTTTGATTAGTCTGATAATTATCTTTGCAGTATTAAATTTTAAGAAATGAGTTCTGTATTCTCCATGTTTAAGGGAAAGTGTCCTAGTTGTGAAAGCGAAAATATATTTCATTCTAAAGGAAATTTAATTTTGTTTAAAATACCTAAGATGGAAAATAGGTGTAAAAAATGCAACTACAAATTAAATAAAGAAACTGGTTTTTTTACGGGAGCAATGTATGTGTGCTATGGATTAGTGGTTGCTGAACTTATAGTGCTTTATTTGGTTTTATCGGCAATTTTTGAGTTGTCTCTTTTGCAGATGTATGTTGGCTTGGTATTGGCGGTATTTTTAATTAGTAGTTTTAATTTTAGATTTTCTCGAATCATCTGGATTTATATTTTTTACAAAAACAAACTTACTTAGGCATCCTAATTTTAATGATCAATGATGAAATTATGGTTAACACACCAATTGAAATAATCGCATACTCAATTCCGAAAAAGTCGGCTATCAGACCTGATAAGATGGCTCCAATAGCATAACCCAAATCTCTCCAAAGCCTAAATACTCCAATACTTTCTGCACGTTGATTCGGTGTCGTAGCATCGGCAATGGCCGATAGAAAAGTTGGGTAAACCAATGCAGTTCCAAATCCAAGAATCACCCCAATTGAAATGAGTTGGTAGTATTCTGTAAAGTATGGGATGAGTATTATGGCTAATCCCTGTAAGAGCATCCCCCAAAACAGAAGAGTTTTTTTAGGATATATATCTGCCATTTTCCCTGTGAATAATTGCCCAATACCCCAAACGGCTGGGTAGCTAGTTACTATAATTCCAATACTTTTGGTATCAAAGCTTAAAGTGATTAACAGAATTGGCAACAATCCCCATATCATACCATCATTTAAATTGTTTACCATACCTGCCTGTGTAATGGAACTTAGGGTTTTGTTTTTAAATGAAGTTTCAATAAAAACATTGTTAAGCGTGTTTTTGTTTTCTGTTTTTTGTTCTTTATTTACATGGTGTCTAGTGTCTTTTACAAAGAATACAGAGAGTAATAATCCAATAAAAGAAAGTCCAATTCCAATGTAAAATGGGTAGGGTGTTATTCCGTACTTGCTGGCTACAATTCCTGTCAGAAAAGCAACGAACCCTACTGCCAAATAGCCTGCAAACTCATTGATGCCCATTGCCAATCCTCGATCCTTTTCACCTACCAAGTCTATCTTCATTACAACTGTACTGCTCCATGTTAATCCTTGATTTATTCCTAATAAAACATTGGCAAATAGCACCCAATTCCACGACGTAGCATTCATTAAAATAAATGGAATTGGTAAAGCAAATATCCAACCAATAACCAATAAGTTTTTACGGCCGTATGTATTGGCTAGTTTACCTGTGAAATAATTGGTAATGGCTTTGGTAATACCAAATGCAACGATAAATGAAAGAATTGCAGTTTTAGAGGCTATTCCAAACTCTAATTCGGCAAATTCAGGAATAATTGTGCGTTCTAAACCAACCATTCCACCAACAAAAGCATTTACAATTACCAAAATGGTAAACTGAAGCCAATTCTCTTTTAGGCCTAATTCAACGGATTTTGACATTTATTTGAAATAATAATTATTGATTCAAAAATTTGCTCAAAAGTACGTGAAAATGATGTACACCTTGCTCTCGTGTTGGAGAAAAACGACCTGCTTTATAAAAGGATGATCTAATGCCTTTTTGTACATTCTCAACAACAAATTCGTCTTCACGCTCAACTTTTTCTAACCCACTTCCTGCACCTTTATCTAATTTATCTGGATCATAAACATAAGTTATAAATGAGACTTTAGTACGGTTTATATCTATAGGTTTTACAATGTTTACAGATAAGCCCCAAGGATAAAAGTTGAACATCATATTTGGAAATACCCAATAGTAATAAGCACCTACGTTTTTGCCATAATCTGGATGTCCTTTTGGTAAATCAAAAACTTCTGTGGCGTCATCGGTATAGCCAATTTGTAAATTACAATGCTTGTAAATTTCTGTTTTGTAATTGCCATAATCTAAAACCTGATTTAAGTCTTCATGCACAAATGGTACATGAAACCCTTCCAAATAATTATCGCAATACAAAGCCCAATTGGCATGAACTAAAAAGTCTTTATTTAAAGTAGAATCTAATTTATAATCATTTAAAGGTAGAAAGCCAATGCGCTCTTCCATTTTATCAATTACCTCTTGAAAATCAAAAGAAGGATTCAAGCCGGCAAATAGAAACGGCCCCCATTTGCGCAATGGAAATCGGTGTAAATTATCACAGGGCCTCGGAAAATCTTCGGCTTCTTCAAACTCAGGCATATACTCAAATTCGCCCTTTAAGTTAAATCGACGCCCATGGTACATGCAATTTAATTTTCTAGATTTACCTGAATCCAATGCTACTAGGTTTCCTCTATGTGTACAAACATTAGTTAGACAACTAAGATGATTTTCTTTATTTTTTGTTAGGACCAATGGTTCTGTTAAAAAACCGTCAAGTAGCACAAATGGATAGACCGATTGAGGTTGTTGAACTAAATTCTCATCTCCAATCCATTGCCACGATTTTAGAAAAATATGTTCTTTAACTTCATCAAAAATTGCTTGACTTTTATAAAACGTAGTAGGCAGTGTTTCTGCTTTTCTTATGTCTGGATCAATTTTAAATCTATTTTTCATCTAGTATAAAGTTGTATCTTTAAAACTTGTCCTCTAATGTAACATTAATTTAATTAAACTTTTTACATGTCAGATAACGGAAAAAAAATAGGATTGATAACCAGTACTTCCTTGGTGGTTGGAAATATGATTGGGGCAGGTATTTTTTTATTGCCAGCAACTTTGGCCAAATATGGAAGCATAAGTTTAATGGGTTGGTTGTTTACGGCGGCAGGGGCATTAATTTTGGCGAAAATTTTTAGTGGTTTCAGCACTATAATAGTGAACAAAAGTGGAGGGCCTTACACCTATTCTAAAGCAGGATTCGGTGATTTTATTGGGTTTTTAGTGGCATGGGGTTATTGGATTTCTATTTGGGTAAGTAATGCAGGTTTGGCAATTGCGATTATAGGGGGGCTAAGTGTATTCTTTCCGGTTCTTAATGATAGTCCATTTCTTTCTGTATCTGTTGCACTTGGTTTTATATGGTTTTTTACTTGGATAAATTCGAAAGGAGTAAAGGAGTCTGGACGTATTCAGGTCATTACAACTGTTTTGAAATTGTTACCATTGGTCTTTATTATTATTGTAGGTGCCTTCTTTTTTAGTTTAGATAACTTTCCAAATTTTAACTTAACTGGTAATGGTCATTTTGAAACTTTTCCTGTTGTAGCAGCCCTAACGTTGTATGCGTTTTTAGGAGTTGAATCCGCAACCATTCCTGCAGAGAATGTTCGAAACCCAGAAAAGAATGTACCGAGAGCAACTATGATTGGAACAATTATAACCACCTTAGTTTATATTTTGGGAACGGTGGTATTATTTGGATTAATACCTGTGGATAAATTAAGTAATTCAGCAGCACCATTTGCTGAGGCTGGAGAAATTATCGGAGGTGAATATGGTAGTTATTTTGTTGCTTTCGGTGCTATTATATCGGCCGTAGGGTGTTTAAATGGCTGGACCTTATTGGTTGGTCAATTGCCAATGGCCGCAGCAAAGGATAACATGTTTCCAAGATTGTTTAAGAAACAAAATAAAAACGGCGTTCCAATTTTAGGATTAATCATTGGCAGTTTACTCACATCTGGTATTTTATTATTGGGTATGAGTGATGGACTTGTAGAACAGTTTTCGTTTGTTGTAAACCTTACTGTTTTAACTGCACTTATTCCTTATCTTTTTGTGTCTGCAGCATACGTGATTGTATTAATAGAAAAGAATAAATATCCAAATAGTTTTTTAAAGACATTTTTATTAGGTCTTCTCGGTTTTGCTTATGCTATATGGGCAATTTTCGGATCTGGTTCTGACGTCGTTTTTTATGGATTGATTCTGTTATTATTAAGTATTCCGTTTTATTTGCTAATGAAATGGAATAAAAGTAAAATGTAAGTATATATGGAGACAAAACATTCTGAATATTTAAAGTTAAAAAGCGTTTATTTAAAGCCGGTAAAGGAAGCATTTGTTTCAGAGGAACAATTAGAATCTCAATGGGAGGAACTAAATTATTTGGGTAAACCCGATTTTAATGAATCTTTGAATGAATACAACGCGTTCAAATCTATATTTGGAAAGAAGAAAATTACAATGCATTCATTTCCTTTTAATAAATCAGTTAAGATGGATTCTATTTATTGTAGAGATGCATCCATAGCAACTGATTTTGGAATGATAATTTGTAATATGGGTAAAGGCGGTAGAATTGAAGAACCAACGGCTCAAAAAGACATTTTTATTACTAGTAACGCAGAGATTTTGGGCGAAATTGTTACTCCAGGAACTTTAGAAGGAGGAGATGTAGCTTGGTTAGATAAAAATACATTAGCCGTAGGGCATACTTATAGAACAAATATGGAAGGAATTCGTCAATTAAAAGCATTGCTAGAGCCAAATGGTATAGAAGTAATTGTGGCGGAATTACCGCATTATAAAGGTAAAGAAGATGTATTTCATTTAATGTCAATTTTAAGCCCGATAGATAAGGATTTAGCCGTTGTGTATTCTCCTTTAATGCCAATTCATTTTAGAAATGAATTATTAAATAAAGGCTTTCAATTAATCGAGGTTCCTGATGCTGAGTTTGAATCTATGGGTTGCAATGTATTGGCGATTGCTCCGAGAGAATGTGTAATGGTTTCTGGAAACCCAAAAACGAAAGCGTTGTTAAAAGCAGCCGGTTGTTCTGTTTACGAGTATGAAGGTAAAGAGATAAGTGTAAAAGGAGGGGGAGGACCTACATGTTTAACAAGACCAATTCTGCGCGAAGCATAACTCAATATTTTTATTTTCGTTATTGAAGCATGATGGCTTTCCCTAGTGTAAATTCTTCTTTCACTCCTAATTCATCTTTTAAAACTAGTTGAATTTTTTCAACTTTTTTTGTATCTAAATAAGATATATAATCGCAGTAACTAGCATTAGAAAAATCAATATGATTGAAGTTTAAGACTTCCATATTTGGTTCAATTCCTGCTTTTTCGGCAGGAGAATTTTTTACAATTGCACTTACAAAGTAACTGTTGTTTTTAACTCCAATTTTAAGTCCAAATGTTTTGAATGCTACCTCAATTTCATAAGGATATTTTTCAAATACCAAACTTTGGCTACTCCAGTTTATTGCAACAATATGTTTAGATAAAACTTCAGTGCCTAAAAGACCAGATTTACCTGTTTTTATCGGAACATTATTTGAAATAACATTGCCAAGAGCCAAAGAATCAACACGGCTAAATTTTCTATTGATATTTTTTAGTTTCCCTCCAAGTCCGCTACTTGCTACACCATATTCCAATAGAGATTCCTTAATTATAGTTCTGTTTACCAAGGTGTCATATATTTTTTGAGGTACTGTAAGTCCGCCGTTAGAACCATAATCTAAAGTTAAATTCGTTATCCTCGATTTTCCTAGATGAGTGCTAATTTTAATACTGTATTGTCTATTTGGTTTAAATTTCATTTTAATGGAGTCGTGATTCTTTAATTTAAATTCCTCATTACTTATATGAATTTTTTTGTTTTTCGAATCTATTTTCCAATTGCAAAACCGCATCATATTAGAACCAATAATTCCATCTATACCCAAACATTCTATAATTGGATTTTTATTAAAATCTCCAACAAATGCAACCTGTTTTAAAAAGATTACCTCGTTTAATTTTATTTTTGGGATACTCACATAATCAACAGAAATTTGGCTGTTATCAGAATCGCGCAAGGTACCTTCACTTACCGTTTTAAAATTGAACTTTGATTGTAATTCTTTAGAGATGCTAAAAGGTGCCCCAGTATCCAGTAAAAAATGATAGGTGTTGTTTTCGATTTGAACAGGTACGATGATTAAATCATTTTTAATTTCAAACTCAATTGAAGTATTGAATTCTTTTTGTTCAATTTCTCCATTTTTAATTGCTTCAGTCCAGTGTTTTGGGCAAGCGTAAAAAACGAACGCAATTAGTGTTAAAAGTAATATTTGAGAAAGTTTACGCATTCAAAGGTGATTTATATCGCTTGTTTTTGAAAAACTCGATTTAAATTTATTGTTAAAGATACAATCTATATCCATAAACGTATACATCACCTTTGGAAAAGTCTAAATCTTCTGAGCGTTCAAATCCCATTTTTGCATACATTTTTCGTGCAATGGGCATAAATTTAGTAGAATGTATATTTAATGATTCATGATTTAATTTTCTTGTTCTTTCAATACATTCTAAACATAGTTTTTTACCTACTCCTTGTCCTGTAAATTTTTCATCAACTGCCAATAAACGAAAGCCTGACGCATTTTTTTGTTGCGGAGCAATACCATCGGTTCCATATAATTCCATGGATTTAAAGAAAACCACTGCGCCCATAATTTTATTATGCTCATTGCAGGCGATGATTAATTCTACTGAGTCATTAACCGTAATTGATCCTATATTTTGTAAATAGTTATAATATTCAGGAATTTCATTTTTTCTTGGAAAACCATTTAAATTAGAATATGCACGCACCAATAAATCTCCAATTATTTCATGTTCTGATGAGGTAGCATTCCTTATGAAGGTTTCTTTATTATCCATTTTTACCAGATTTTAATTTCAACCATTCTTCTTTTGTAATTCTAAAAATATGGACTTCATTTTTGTTGTATACGGTTTGTTTAGAAATATGCATGCCATTTTTAAGGGCTACCGCTTTGGATGGATCATTAGTTAAACTAATTATAGAAATGATTGAAGTTGTATAATCATTCTCAAAAGCCACATCTCTACATTTACTTGCCGCCTCAGTGGCAAATCCTTTATTCCAAAATTCAGGTAGTAAAGAATAACCAATCTCCAATTCTGTTTCACCATCAACGGTTTGAACTAATAATCCACAATATCCAACAAATTTCCCTGTATCTTTTTCAATCAATGCATTCATACCTCCCAAATCATGAGAATACCTATGTTTTTGTTTGGCATACCATTTTTTACATTCAATTTTTGGAGATTCTAGTTCGGCATCCCAATACTGAAACGACAACGGATTTTCAAAGAAAGGTAACCAATCTTGAAAATCCGTCGTTTGAATTTTTCTAAAATGAAGCCTTTCGGTTTCTTGATTATCTAGAGTAAATTTCATGTATTTTATTTATAATACTTGTCTCGCAACCAAAAGGATACTTTTACTAATAATATTAAAGCCGGAACTTCTACCAAAGGACCTATAACACCAGCAAAAGCTTGTCCAGAATTTAGACCAAATACGGCAATTGCAACTGCAATGGCCAATTCAAAATTATTACCAGCAGCTGTAAATGCTACCGAAGTAGTTTTGTCATATTCGGCTCCAGTTGCTTTTGTTACAAAAAATCCAATGATAAACATAAGCGTAAAGTAAATCAACAATGGAATGGCAATAATCACTACGTCCATAGGGATCTCTACAATCAATTCACCTTTTAAAGAAAACATTACAACGATTGTAAATAACAAAGCAATCAATGTCATAGGAGAAATAGTTGGAATGAATTTATTCATGTACCATTCTTCACCTTTCCATTTTACTAAAACAACTCTACTTAAAATTCCTATTAAAAATGGGATACCCAAGTAAATGACTACACTTTCTGCAATGGTTGTAATTGAGATATCTACAATGGCACCTTCAAAACCAAAATAGGGTGGAAGCACTGTTATAAATAACCAGGCGTAAAAACTATACGCAAAAACTTGAAAAACACTGTTCAAAGCAACCAAACCGGCGCCGTATTCACTACTACCTTCGGCTAGGTCATTCCATACCAACACCATGGCTATACAACGGGCAAGACCTATTAAAATAAGTCCTACCATATATTCAGGATAGTCTTGTAAAAATAGGATAGCGAGAACAAACATTAAAACAGGGCCAACAATCCAGTTTAGAATTAAAGAAATAGATAGTATTTTAGTGTTTTTGAAAACTTTAGGTAAAAGTGCATAATTCACTTTTGCTAAAGGCGGGTACATCATTAAAATTAAACCAATAGCAATTGGAATGTTCGTTGTACCACTACTCATTGAATCAATATACGCTGGGAAATTTGGGAAGAAATATCCAATTCCAACACCCAAAGCCATCGCAATAAATATCCAAAGGGTTAAATAACTATCTAAAAATCCGAGTTTCTTTTTTGCAGCCATGATTATAATTTGATTTGTGAAAATACATATTTTAATTCAGTCGCAATCTGCATACTGCGCTCCATATATTTTTCTGCTTGTTGAGGTGTGTTGTCAAATGCCTTCGGATCTTCAAACATAATTGGAATTCTCTTTTCTGCACCAGGAATAAATGGACATCCTTGATCTGCTTGGGAACATGTCATTATTGCTGCAAACTCACTTTGAGGATTAAACTCGTTATCGTGTCTTTTAGAAAATCCGATGATAGGGTGCGCATTAGATGCATATTTAAGGCTATACACTGGATTCGATTCGTTAGATAATTTCGTTATTTCAAAGCCCGATGCTTTAAGCGTTTCTCCTGCCATTGGAAACATGGCTGTGGCTTCTGTTCCACCAGAATAACAAGAAACATTTGGTACTTTATAAAAACCAGCCAAAGCCTGTGCCCATGCTTGAGACAAATGACTTCTGCGTGAGTTATGCGTACAGATAAAGTTAAGGTTAATTGGTTTTTTACTAGTTACTTTCTCTTGAATGAATGCAATTAAAGGTTGCACTGTTTCTTTCCTATCAATAGACATAGATGCAACATCCAAGTCTTGTATGGTTGCATCTATCTTTTTAAATAATTTCATTTGATTTTTTTATTAAGTGTTAACAACATCCTGAACTTGGCTCACAACAAGAGGCTGCTTGTAAATCTGAGAGTTTGTATTTTGGTTTTTCTGTTGGAATACCACAATTGTCTTTGGCCAAGCAATCCGTTGCTTTATTCGTAAGTAGAAAGTTTGAACCGTTAAAATCTACTCCAAACTTCCCAATGGTTTCACCTTGATATTCTACTTCAATTTCTGCATCTGGTAAACTCAATATTTTTTCAGATAACTCTATAATATGAACTAATTTTTCTGGATGTAATCTGTGGTCGTAATCATTGGCATTCCATAATTGAAAGTTAATAACTTCTTCATCTCTTACAGTACCACCGCAATCGATAAAGTTTTTAGTAATTTTCCCTACCTCCGTTACATGAAAATGACGGGGCACTAATTCTCCGTTTGGCAATTCAAAAGCAATTTGCTCTAAGCCACCTAATACTGATTTAATTTCTGATAACTTCATTTTTATATTCTTTTATTGTAATAATACGATTAATAATTTTAAATTTTTTTAACAACAAGTTTCGCTGTTAATGTCTTGATCTAAAAAGACATTCATAGTTTCTTTCATTTTACGCCATTGTGCAGCATCTATGCAATAGCATACACTTGTTCCTTCAACACTCCCTTTTATTAAGCCTAAATTTTTTAATTCTTTTAAGTGCTGTGAAATAGTAGGTTGTGCCAATCCAATTTCCTCAACCAAATCGCCACAAATACATGTATTTGCTTTAAATAAGTATTGTAAAATTGCCACACGAGCCGGGTGCCCAAATGCCTTTGCAAACACCGCAATCTCATTTTGAGTGTCACTGAATATTTCTGTTTTTGCTAATCCCATAATCTTACTTCATTTATATATTGCAATATTACGATTAAAGAGCATACCGGCAAAATATTTATAATAAAAATTTTGTTAAATTAATTCGTAATTAAATCTTGAAACCAGAATCCAACCGATTTACCGCCCTTAGGATCAGGGTATTTCCTTAGGATTGTTTCTCCTTTTGAAAACTTGATAGGGTGTTTAAAAATTGGACCATCGTAACAAAAAGTATGAAACTCTCCGTTTTCTCCACACGGATCAACATCTTTTGGTAGTGTATCTAAAAACGAATTGTCGATTTCTTTTCCAATAAATTCCTTTCCAAGTTTAGAATGGCTACAACAAACTATAATTGCTTTGAAACCTAATTCAATAAATTCTTGCAATAATTCGGTTGTATCTTTTTTCCATAATGGGAAATGGCACTGAATACCTTTTAATTGTTGTTCTCTATAATTACGTAGGTCTTCCAAAAAAATATCTCCAAATGCGCAATTTTCATATCCCATTTCTTTTAAGGCAGTTACTTCTTTTGCCATAATTGCATTGTAGGTATCCATGTCTGGATTTTCCGGCAATTCAATACAATGTAGAGGAATGGCAATAGATTTTGCCTGTGCTTCTAAAAGCCCCTTAGGCAATCCGTGCATGGAAACTCTATTGTAGTGTTTGTTTATGGTGGTTACTAATAAATCAACATGCAATTCTTGTTGTTGTATTAGTTTATATAGCGCTATGGAAGCGTCTTTACCAGAACTCCAATTAAAATAAGCCTTTGTTGTCATTAATTCTTTTTAGTGTGCTTTCAGGATTTTTGACTACTATTTGGTTGAATTTGATTCTAATGTTTGTATTGGAACGTGCCATACATCTTTTTCTAGATCTATTCCACCACCCAAATAATCTTGTACAACGCGATCTACGATAAACACACCTGTTTTAGCCATATTATTAAAGTTATCGACTCCGTTTGGAAAGTTTCGCCTTGTTCTATGGATGTTAAACTTGTCTGAAAATGTTCTTCCAAAGGCTTCTTCAACTCCTTCTTTACCGTACATAAAGCCAAGTAAACCGCCCCAAGTTGCGGTTGGATTGTCCGAATCCCATCCCGCTAGGGTTCCAATTTTTATAGTTTCTTTTAGGTCACCTTCACCGTAAAGTAAACTAACAATACTTGCCGCAAAATTAATTCCTCCTGCGAAGCAACCGTTACAATAAATATTTTTTGAAGTCATATTATATCCATCCTCTTGGTTTACTTGATATCGAATATAAACAGCATCTCTGGCTTCTTCCCAAGTCATACCATCGTCATAGCATTGTTTTACAAAATCGAACATTTTTGCAGCATATGAATCGTTTGGAATGTGAGAACGAGCATTATGAGCCATCCAATGAATTTGTTCTTTCATTGATATTTTTTCAGCCCTAATTGCGGCCAACGAATACATAATAACATTAAATTCTGAAATCCATTGCGCATTTTTTCTTGCCGTTGTTTGTATCGGTAATTCCGCCATTTTTAAAGCGAAATCTGGTCTTGCAGGCGCATAAAATCCAAAAATTTCTGTTGTTAGTTGGGCATCAATCATTTCATAATAGTTGTCGTAGATTGAGTCCGTTGTAAATTTTGGATCGCTTGTAGCCGGAGGGACATAACCTTTTTGCATCAGATCCAAAGCCTTTTGATTGGCAACCCATAAAAAGTTCTCTTCTTCTATTAGCATATGTTTTAACCATCCATCTTTTATTTGCTCACCTGTTAGCAATCCAGTTCTATGTGTATATAATAAATGCTGATACATATACTCAATATCCGTGTCATCATCAGCGCCCCATACTTCGTCCTCTCCTCTAAATACAAAATCAATATTTTCAGATAAATTACTTAGAACACCCTCACCCCAAATACTCGGCTGATCTGGTTTATCCCAATTTTCTCTGGTATAAAAATCGCCAGTTTTAACATCGCCAATATTTCCTATTTTATCCATTTCTGTTACCAGCCCAGTCCAATTAGCAATACATTGTCCCAACCAAAAACCATATAGTTTATCTGCATAGCCCGCTCTTGAAATAATTCTATCGGTTGATGTTGCTTGGTAGTTGTTATATGTAAATTTAGAATCGATTAATACATTGTTGGTTTTTATTTTACTTTTAGTGTTTTTGCACGAAACAAGGACATTTAAAAAAAGTGCTGAGAGCATTAAATATCTTAGAGCGGGTAAAATTGAATTCATTTTTTAAATGCTTGATGAGGTTATTACAATTACTTACTTATTATTTTTAAAATTCTTGAATTCACAATTTCGGCGGCATTCCACATAAATAGTTTGTCGTCCGTAGTATTGTAAAACTCAACTACTACCGCATCAATATCTTTGTGATATTCAGCAAAACTTTGGTAACCCGGTACCCAACCAGAATGCTTGTATTCATAAATTGAAGCGTAAATTTCTTGTTCACCTTCTTTAAAAACAGAGCCGTCATTTAATGCACGAACAAAACTAGCTACATCTTGGGCAGTTGCCAGCATACCCCATTCTCCCGATTTTAAATCCTCTCCATAGCCTACATGATAACCACTCATCACTTCGTCCATATTTACCGCCCATAAATTTTCAAATGTATTGCTAAGGTTTAAAGGAGTTAGAATTTCTTCCGTTATAAATTGAAAAATACTATATCCCAACTCTTTTTCAATTAAGAGGCGGTTTAATAAGTAGTTTGTATTACAATATTCATAGTCTTCTCCGGGCTTAAAATTTGCAGGTAGATCTAGGATTAACTCCATTGTTTCTTGATCAGTTTTCGTTGGATTACCCCAATACCCTGGATGATTAGAATAATTAGGAATACCACTTTTGTGTTGCACTAAATGTTTTAGTGTTATCTTATCCGCATATTCAATTCTATCTGCAAATTCTGGAAAGTAATCGGCCACGGTTTTGTCTAAAGACAAACGATCGGATTTAACTAATTTGGCAATAGCAACGGCGTTGTATAACTTGCCAATACTTGCAATTTTAAAAAGAGCAGTTGGTTTTGCAGGGATTTTCTTTTCTCTATCATGCCAGCCAGAAGTATACGTTTTTGGTGTTTCGCCTCCTTTATCTATATAAACTACAATACCATCAAACCCATGATCAATTGCTTCATCTGCTTGTGCTTGCAACGAGTCGGGTAGTGGTAAAACCCATGCTTTTACTAGCAGCCATGGTACAAAAAACATAGAAACAACTGTACCAACAAGTAGAAAAATTCTTAATATTTGTTTCGATTTCTTTTTGTTCATAGTATTTCTTGTTTTAAGTCTAAGTTGATTTTTTTGATTACTCGAATATGGAAATATTAATGTTCAATGACAAATATCCAAAACTCCTTAAATAAAATCTAAATCTAATCACCGATGTGTGGAAAACCAAGATTGAATTGCTTTAAATCAATCCTGATTCGTAAATGTACTCAAGATTACGGCAAAAGTATTAGTTTTTTTACTTTTCCTTATACGTCAGTTTTTTTGTGATTATAATTAATCATTTTGCATTAAGCATTGGAGTGTAGATTTATTGCATTTTAGTTGCTGGTGATATCTATGGGGTTGGTTGATTCAAATAATTCATCTATAATATGCCGTTGTTCTTCGGTGCAAATCTCCTTGAAGTAACCCAATAAATCATTGCTTGTAGCATAGCGGTTTGTTTTTGTTTTTAATGCCCCATCCTTGGTATTCCAATCCTCTATAAATCGTTTTAAGGCAATATTTACTTGCTCTTCTCCAATTTGCTGTTGTAATTTGTACATCGCCATTGCCCCCTTGGCATAGTAAATATATTCTTGGTTGGTTACCAGTGCCAAAGTCGGTTCTTGTTTATTTTCTTTGCGTTTTCCTTCATTATAATTATCGATCTGAAGGTGTAAGAATTGTTGAACTTTATCTTCGGAATAGTGTTGTTTTAATACCATAATTGCGGCGTATTGCGAAAGCGTTTCTAAAATAAAATGCTGTCCTTGTACATTTGCCGCTTCTACTTGCATACCAAACCATTGATGTGCCAGTTCATGAGCTGTTACATAAAAAGCCATGTCTACATCAATTTCGTCATCGATATCTAATACAAAGCCAATCGCTTCTGAGAACGGAACAGTTCCTGGGTAAGATTGCGCAAATTCAGCATATCTAGGAAATTCCATTATTCGCATATGTTCGTATTGATAAGGACTGAAATTTGTACTGAAATATTCAAAAGAAGCCTTCATGGCAGTCATCATTCGATCTACGTTATAGTCGTGGCCTTTACTATAATAGACTTCAAGAGCAACTGAGTTGGCTAAAGAATCCTTTGCTTGATCCCAAACATCTTTTTTTATCTCATATGTTGCCGAAACGATTGAATAAAAGTTAATCATTTTATTTTTCATCTTATAATGAAAATAATTACGATTGTTCTTTGACCATTTTTTTAAAAGTGTTCCTGGTGCAATGGCTGTTTGATTTGCTGAAGTCCCAACAATAATTTCAAAGTTAATTCCATCAGAGTCACTTCCAGATCTTGCATTTATTAATTCTTTTGCGTTATTTATTTTCGCCTTATTATCTCTTTCTGGTAAATTGTGATGTAATCTTTCTTCGGCATCTTGAAGTTCGTATTTTTTGCTGTAACCGATAGTTGGAAAATTTTCATGATTAAAGAATGTTCCATTATTAATAATAGAAGTATTTCCATTATTAGTTTCAAACCCCTTTGTAATATAAGTTTGATTAAAATTCATTTTTACAGAATCTCCAGGAAATAAAGCATTGTTTAACTTATAGATGCTGTAGTCATAAGCTTTATACTTGTTGTATTTTGTTGCTCCTCCTTCAAAGAGTACATCTTTTAATTTAATGTCCGATTCGATCATTTTCTGGATATGCACTTCAGAAATTATGGTGTCACTCGTATTTTTTAGGATATAAAACCCTTCGACTTTATAATCTCTCGACTTCGGATATAACTCAACATTTAAATTAACGTCTACAATTTTTGGTTGTGGCAGGTACTCATACTTCTTTAACGTTTTTTCATAGGCAACCCTAAATTGAGTTTTTTCTACATTGCTCCAATACGTATTTAAGATATTAGTATTGTAAAATATAAAACTTCCTAGAAGTAAGAAAACCACAAGTATTGAGATTCCCAATGTTATAATGGGTCTACTCATTCTATTTTTACTAGCCTTCAATCTTTGGATAAGGTTTGAATCGGTGCCCCTTACAGAAATTATAGAACTCACGACTAATAAAAGAACTCCAAAGGTTAACCAATAGGATTTAATTATTAAATAAGGTGCTAGAAAATGTCCATAGCCATTCATATTAGAATAAATACTTAAAGAACTTCCACCAAAAAAATAGAGAGGGTGGTTATAACCAAGTGCACCAAGGAGAGTACTTAAGATAAAGAAAATTAATACAACAAAAATTGCTATAAATTTGCGGTTAATCAATACTTGTATAAGAAAGGCAATAAAGGTGTAAAGTATAAGAAATGGAAGAATTTCTAAAAAGAAACCATTAAAGTATACTTGAAATTCATAATTGTAATACCCATTCATGGTTTGAAATAACACCCCTGATAAGATTAATGAAAACATCAATACAATATAGATTCCAATTAGGCCAATAAATTTCCCTGATAGATGTAAAAAATTAGACATAGAGGTGGCGTCGTAAATCAAGTTTAATTTTAGACTTCTTTCTTTCCAAATGAGTTCTCCTGAATAAAAAACTAGAATAATAAGGAAAAAGTAAATAGAGGATTCTTGAAGTTCTTCTACTATAAAATAGCTAGCAGGAAAACTATCTACGCCATAAACAGTACCTAAGTTTACTGAATTGATTAAAATAATAATCATTCCACAAATTACAATGGCCCAAAAAGAAGGTTGTTTGCAAATACTAACGAAATAAAACCAAGAGAAATGCTTTAATTCATTCCATTTAGACCTTAAACCATGCGATGTTTTGAATTCAGGAATCTCGGTATTAATTTTCTCATTTGATTCCAAATCTAACGACGTTGATTTTTTCTTAAATCTACCTTTGTCGTTTATTACGCTAAAGTTAAATTTATAATAACCAAAAACTAAAATTGCAGACCCTAGTACTACCCAAAAGAGTTTATTAAAAAGCAGAACTCCACTAAAAGGTATGGCTTGAATATTTCGTTCTGCAACTGTCCAAGTATCTGTAATCAGTGTTAGCGTAGTTAAAGAAAAAGGATCTAGAATTGCTTGTGCCACAGCATTTGTAATCGCTTTTGTTAGCATAAAAACGACAAATAGAAAGATACCTTGTGTATAAACGACCACTAATTTTTTGCTTAAAGCGCCACTAACAAAAAACAAAGCAGCCCCAAAAAACAAGGCAGGTAAAATAATCGTTATGAACGGTTTTAAATAATTGTAAAAATGAAAAGGGTGGTACTCTTCGGGGCTATGCCAAGGCATAAATTCACCGATTATCATTCCAAATAATACCCCGCTAAATACAAAAAGTAAAACAGCAAAAGACCCCAAAAATCGACCTAACAGGTAATCTCTTTTTTTAATAGGATTGGTGTACATAAGAGACGCGATATTGTATTCAAAGTCTCTTAAAATGGGAACTCCCATTATCATTGAAGCAAGAATCATGAATATACCTGTAACGGCACCCATTGTTTTTGCAATTACTAAAGGAGCATTCATTTTAATTCCTCCAATATCAACTCCTTGAAAGATGAAATCAACCCCCACAATTGAAAAAAGAAAAAGGAAGATGAAGAAAATATACGTGTCTAATCGTTTTAAGCGATATTTTAATTCGAATTTAAATATTTCGTACCACATAAGTTTAAGCATTAAATGTTCTTATTATTACCAAAGAGTTGAGAAAAATAGACGTCTTCCAAATCTGCATTAATTGCACTAAAACTATTTCCTGGGTTAGAATCGCTGAGAATATGAACAATAGGTTTTCCTAAAAACAGTTTTTCGCTAATGACCTGGTAGTTTTTCTTATAACTTTCTAATTCAGATTTAAGGATGGTCTTTTGATATACCTTGCCCTCTATATTTTCAATTACTTTTAGAGGGTTTCCATTTAATAGAACTTGACCTTGATTAATAATGGCCATATTGGTGCACATTTCTTTAACATCTTCTACAATATGGGTCGAAAGAATTACAACAGTATTCTCGCCTAATTCGCTAAGTACATTATAAAAGCGATTCCTCTCTACAGGATCTAAACCTGCTGTAGGTTCATCTACTATTAATAATTTTGGATTGTTAAGCAGGGCTTGAGCAATACCAAATCTTTGTTTCATTCCGCCGGAAAAACCACTGAGGTTTTGTTTTCTAACCGCGTATAAGTTTGTTTTATGCAAAAGTGCATGCACCGTTTCTTTGCGTAAGTTTTTGTTGGTAATTCCTTTTAGAACAGCAAAATGATTTAACAAAACTTCAGCAGATATTTTAGGGTACAATCCAAATTGTTGAGGTAAATAACCCAACACTTGTCTTAATTCATTTTTTTGTTTAAAAATATCAATACCCCCAAGTGTAGCGCTACCATTGTCTGCTTCTTGTAAGGTTGCTAGAGTTCGCATCAAGGTAGATTTTCCTGCACCGTTTGGTCCTAATAAACCAAACATTCCATTTGGTATTTCTAAAGAAATATTCTGCAAGGCCTTTACACCATTGGAATACGTTTTTGATAGGTTGTTAATTTTGAGTTCCATAGAAGTCGTTTTTAATTATTAGAGTTTTTATTTGAATCGTCTCTTAGCGTTCCATTTAAAACCAACTGTATTTTGATTCTTGTTTGTTTTTGTAGTGTTTAATCTGATCATAATTTTTGATTTTTTTTGGCAAACGTATTTCTATACAACTGTTGAGTAAAATAAATGTGATAAACATATCTTATAATGAGATACAAATACGCTTTGCGTGTTTAAAGTCATTTTATCCCTGATTTTTGATGTTCTAGCCATAGAAATGATGAGTCTATCAACTTCTTTGGATGGGTCGTATTATTAGATTAGATTTGATCATGGATTTATTTTTTACAAAATTTAAACGGCTTTTTATAACCCTTGGATTGAGTGTGCTGTGTTGGATTAGTGGAGAGGTTTTATCGCACTATGAATTAGAGCAAACAGGAGTGTTATTTATTTTAACCTCTATGGGTCTACTTGTATACCTATTACTTTTTTGGTTATTTAATAGAAAAATTCACCAGCCCTTTTCTATAGCAATACTACCATATGAACTTAGAGTAATACCTGTTTTATTTGCAGGCATTTGTTTAATGGGTATTATAGAATCCGATCCAAATCAACCAGATTTCGCTGCTGTTTTTATACTGCTTTTTATTTATACAATACTATTTGTTGCAGTTCTAATCACAAATTATTTTCGCCAAATTAAAGGGAATAAACGGTTGTCTAAATCGTTCATAAATAAGTTGATGTTTTGGTCGTTTGCCATAGGCATTGGAAGGATAATTATCTTAGTTGAAGAGTATGGAGATAGCGATGCATTGATTATTATTGCCTTCTTTTACTTTCCTTTATTGATTATTTTAACTGCGCGTTGGATTTTTAAACAGACAAGAGCCATACTTGCTTTAAAAAATGAAAAAGCAAAGACAGAATTACTGCATTTAAAAAGTCAGGTAAATCCTCATTTTTTCTTCAATATGTTAAACAATTTGTACGGTTTAGTAGAGGTAGATTCTAAAAAGGCACAAGAGTTGATTTTGAAACTTTCTGATATGATGCGATACAGTATTTATGAAGGTGAAAAAGAGACTGTTACTCTTAAAGAGGAGGTTGATTATTTAAAGAATTATATTGAACTCCATAAAATGCGATATCATAAAAACATCGATATTTCATTTAAAGAACAATTTGATGAAGACTGCAGAGTAATGCCACTTTTGTTTATCATTTTGTTGGAGAATGCTTTTAAGCATGGAGTGGAGAATTTAAGAGAAAATGCTTTTGTTCATATAAACGTAATTACCTTTGATGATAAGATTCAATTTGACATAGAAAATAATTTCGATGCATCTGAAGTGGAGAAAAATGCGGGAATTGGGTTGAAAAATTTAAAAAGAAGATTGGAATTAGTTTATGAGAATAAATTCAAATTGTCTATATCAACAGAAGAGAATGTGTATAAAGCAACTTTAATATTAAACCAATTATGATTACTTATTTAATAATTGATGACGAACACATGGCTCATAAAATTATAAAAGGCTATTGTGATTTATTACCAAATATGCAGTTGAAAAAGAGTTGCTATGACGGTTTAGAGGCTTTTGAATATTTGAGTAAGAATGAGGTAGATTTAATTTTTTTAGATTTGAATATGCCAAAATTAAAAGGCTTCGATTTTCTAAAAACCCTAAAAAATCCACCAAAAGTAATTGTAACTACGGCGTATCAAGAATTTGCTTTGGAAGGGTATGAATTGAATATTTCTGATTATTTATTAAAACCGTTTGGGTTCGATCGTTTTTTAAAAGCAATTAATAAAACCTTCAGTGGTCCTGGTCCTGTTTCTTCAGTTTCAACGGAGAATGAAAGCGGCAGTAAACGTATTTTTTTAAGAAGTAATAAAAAATATACGCAAGTAGAAATAGACTCGATTTTATTTATTGAGGCTTCAGGAAATTATACTAAAGTAGTAACAACAAATGAAACGATTACCATTAGAGATAAAATATCGGCTGTAATTGAATTGTTGCCAAAAGATGATTTTTTACAAGTACATAGATCATTCGCAGTGGCTCCAAAGTTTATAAAAAGCATTGAAGGGAATAGGATTTTTATTGCCGATCAAATTGTTCCTGTTGGGAAACACTTTAAAACGAATGTAGATCAATTATTAAAGTAAACATCCTTCTATTGATAGTTGTACTTTGGTTGTGCTCTTTCCGAGCGATTACATTCTTGTAGGATTAATTGTTCGGTTGTTGTAAGAAGTTGCTTGCCATATTACGTACTTTTTCATTTGAGTCATTTGCCAAAAGTTGAAGCAGTTCTTCTCCATTATCAGTTGCCCAACATAATGTTTTTGCAATATTTTCTTTTAACTTGTTATTAGTGGAATCTGATATTAGTTGTTTTAATCTAGAAATAGCGTAAACACCGAGGTTAAGTTTTGTTAAAGTACACAATGCATTTACAGCATTGTTCACTGTAAATTGGTTATTGGAATGAAGCACTTTTATAAGGGTATTTATTGTCTTACGCTCTTTTATAGAATAAACATTCTCATAAAATGCTCTGGCGGCGGCACCTTCAGATTCTTCAAAATTTAAACAACGAATTAATTCGTATTCGATTTCAAGGCTCCAAAGATTATCATCTATGTTTCCTATTGCTTCAGTAACAAGTGCATTCGGTTCTTTATTAAGACGAATTAATTTTTGAAGGGTTTTAGTGTTTATAGGTACTCTTCGAAAAATACTGATCGCACATCCGCTTACTTCTTGATTGTCGTGAATTAAAAAATTCGCCAAAATAGGAAGTTCAGCTTCTAATGGTTTTAAGAATTCTTCTCCTTCAAACGTTTTTGTAGCAGTAGAGAACTCATACATGGCAGCTTGTAACTCTGTACCAGTTGCCTTTTCGATATGATTTATTGAGGGTTTAAATTCCTTCATTAATACAATAATTATCTTTTAAAAACAGAAAGATGAATTTCTTCTCCAACTTCCGTTTCATTATTTGTTGTATTTGAAATTAGTTTTAATCCATTTTGTTCAAATGAATTAATATAGTCTGCATTTATGAGCCAAGGTGGACCATTTTCATAGATTCTTTTTTGCGTTTGAACCTCTGTAATTACAATGAGTTTTCCATTTTCAGCAACAAAATCGGCTACATTTTTAATTAAAATAGCTTCGTATTTAGGAGGAAGAGCTTGAATAGTAAAAATTTCTAAAACAAAATCAAACTTGTGGCGCCATTCAGTGATTCCTTCTATTAGATCTGCTGTTATGAATTTTACCTTAGAATTTGGAAATCTTTTTTTACACAATTCAATAGCACTTTCTGAGACATCAAAAGCAGTAACATTGTAGCCTTTTGCTTCTAACTCAATGGCGTCATCTCCCAAACCACAACCTATTACCAATGCGGTCTGTTCTTTTTTTAGAGGAGAGGACTGATCAATCCAGTTTTTAAAAATTGGGTGAGGCGCCATATTCGCCCACGGAACACCACTTCCAGAATCATTTGATTCGGAATAGAGGGTCTCAAACCAATCGTTAGGGTTGTTTTCGTTAACTCCAAGTTTATCTCTCAACTCCTTATTCATAATGATTGTGTTTTTTTCATGAAAGGCGGTTTCTTATTTATAGTTTTTAAAGATGTCAGTGTAATTATCCTTATCTACAACCTGTCCAGTTTCTAAATAATACTTCAACCCAAAAAGATGTTTTTTTAGACCATTCCCTAATTGTCCTTTCATCAGGTAAATCATAAAACCAGGTGAAGTGGAAACAAAGGAATTCATAGTTACTTCGGTTTTATCTGCTCCAAGAGAAGTCAATTCATAAATGGCGGACATCTCTTTTAAAAACGGAAGATTGTGCTTGTAAGCCTCTACTTTAAAACTTTTATGTTCATCTACTTCGGTTATTGTTTCTTCTAAGAATAATTTATCGTCAAACGTAACATACCTAGTACAATTTAAGCCTCCTTTTGTAGCATTGTTTAAATATTTGGAAGTTGGCATTGTCGGGTTATGAACATGTATATCGCCATATTGATTAAATAATACCTCCCAAGTTTTTTCAATTGAAGTATTAATAATTTCCTTGAATTCTGATTTTTTCATTTTATAATTAGTTAATATTCAGTAATTTAGCGCCAGTATCATTTGGTTATAAATGTGATCATTTATAATACGTTACAATTGCACTAAGATAGTTAATTGAATGAACTTCACTTTGAGGTTGCCATAGTTGTATTTTAGGGCCTTAGATTTTCTATAACTTCTGTACTTACCCAATAAATGTTAGATTCTCCGCCTTCTTCCTCATATTTAGCAAAAAATAAATACTTACCATCTGGAGTGATACTCGGACATGTTTCAGCAAATTTAGAATTTACTTCAGGGCCAAGATTTATTGCTTTTGACCACGTTCCATCATTTTGTTTAAAATAGACATAGATATCGCTTTTTCTTTGAGCATCTTCTGTGTTTCTAGCATTTACCACAATATAGTCTTGTGATGGAGCAATAAAAGCATGAGCACCTCCGATTTCTACCTCATGTACTTCAGGAAACTTACCGTTTCTATTGGGAGCATAATATGTTTTTCGTTTCGAAACGTTGAAATAGTAGAGATCTCCATTTGTTGCTTGATTCAAGTAAAAAACGAAATCTTTGTTTATAGGAGAATCTAGTTGTGTTGCCTCGCTCCAGGAATTATCAAGACGGTTTACATACCAAGCTTTAACAGACTCTTCATGCTCAGGCAATGTAAATGGGTTATGAGCCGTAAAATAAATCTTATCACCTTTAGGACTGACAAACCCTTGCATTTCTCCTGCTTTTTTGCCTTTTGTGAAATTTGCTTTTTTTGGACTTGTCCATTTTTCGCCTTCTAGTTTTGAAAAATAGATACTTGGATCTTCATCCTTTATACTAGCCGTATAATAAATTTCATCCAATTTAGGAGAAAACGAAACGGAATGTTCAAATCTTCCATTTAATGAAACAACTCCAGGAGCAAAGATTTCAGGAGTTAATCCTGGTAGTTTTTGCCCAAAGTATGGACTTTTTACATTTAATGAATCACTATTTTTTGAGTTTTGACTTTTATTATTAGTACAAGCATTTAAAAATAGTGCGCATACAAGCAGTAAAATAAAATACGCTTTTTTCATTGTTCAATTTGTTTTGTTGATTAATTTTTTGGTCTTAGTTTCTCAATAAATTGGGCATCTACCCAAAATATATCTCCAGTGTCGCCTCCATAAGACCTATGAAAGAAAAAATACTTTCCATCTGATGATACACTTCCATAGGCATCAGCGAATTCTGAATTTATCGTATCACCTAAATTAATTGCTGAACTCCAAGAGCCATCTTTTTGTTTAAAGCTGATAAAGAGATCGGATTTTCCAGACCCAGTTTCTCTTTCACTATCCCAAATTAAATAGGAATCATCCGGTGCAATAAATGGGTGTGCTGTCCATTTACCAATGTTAATCACCGAATCCATCTTTTTTGGTGCTTGGCGTATACCATCCTTCATTGTTGATATCCAAATAGCATCACTTTTATAATTATCTAAAACATAGGTGCCATTTATAGAGGTTGAAACACGCATAATACCCAAGTCCTCATTGTCAAACATAGGACCAAGGCTTTTAACTTCAGACCATCCAGTATCCGTTCGTTCTCTATATTTCTTTCCTAAATGAAGATTCTTGCCGTTAGGAGATATAAATGGCTCTCCGGCATAAGGCGGTACAACGGACTCAACCCAACTATTGTCTTTGTATTGAATTACGACTAAAGTGTTCTTTTTATGTTTGCCACCCCTTCTACGGAAATAGAATTCTTTTAAATCGGGGGTAAAGGCGGCTTCGGCTTGCCTATGTTCGTTTTGAATAAGATCAGGAGCAAATAATTCGGGTACTAAGCCAGGAGGCTTTTGTCCAAGATATGTTTCTTCTGAAGTTGGTTTATCATTATCTTTTGTATCCTGTTTGTTGTTAGTATTGCAAGCGCTTAATACTACTGAGAAAGCAAGTAATAAAAGAAAGTTTACTTTTTTCATAAGTTCTAATGGTTTAATTTTTGGTAGCATAAATTTAAATGCATAGCTACAATTATTCACAATATATTCTTGTTAAGAAAATACTAAAACAATATTTAGTACAAAAGAAGCAATTCGAAAGAGGTATCAAATAATAGCAGGTTTAATGTGACATGTTTCTTTTTAGTGGGAGTGCAAAGTATTTAGAAACAGATAGTATAATGTGGATAATGATATACTCTATTATTCTTTAATTCGATTGTATTTTTTTAGAATCTCGACCAGTAAATCATGAGGAAGAGCATACGCTGTATTTCCATTAATACCTTCCATTGTTTCAGCAGCAACCATCGCATTAATAATTGCTTCCTCAACCGCTTGAACAGTTGCTTCAAAAACTGGCGTCAACTGGTCATTCGACATAGATTTTACAGTTGTAGTTTCATCTCGATTAAATGCATTCTCATTTGCTGTTGAGAAGGCTAAAAAAATATCTCCAGAACCGTTACTTCCTCGGCCACCAACAGTACCAATTCCTAAAGGAATTCTTTGGGCTATTCTTTTTAATTGATGTGGTAATAGAGGTGCATCTGTCGCTACTATTACTATAATTGAACCATCACCTTCTTGTCTCCTTGATTTTGGTGGGGCCTTAAATTTATAATTCAAAGTATCTTTTAATTCAACCCCAACAGGAACACCTGCGATTGATAAGTTCCTTTTCGCTCCAAAATTTGATTGGACAATAGCTCCAACTGTATATGTTGAATCCTTAATTTTAATGACTCTAGAAGAAGTTCCGGTTCCGCCTTTAAAACCCAAGCACATCATTCCGGTTCCTCCACCAACATTTCCTTCAGCAATCTTACCACTTGTTGTGTTTTCTATGGCTTCTAAAACATGCTTTTCTTTTACATGAAATCCGTAAATATCATTAAGGAATCCATCATATGTTTCTGCTACCACTGGATAGGTATACCACCAATTTTCTCCACTATACCAATCTGTATCAACATACCATTTAAGAACAGCTTGTCTTACCTCGCCAACACTGTTTGTATTTGTAATCATTATTGGCGTTTCTAAAAAACCTGATTCGGTAACCCAAGTTGTACCGGTCATTTCTCCGTTACCATTGAGGCTATACCAATTTGCATAAACTGGACTAAATTTTTTAGCCTTTCCTCTAGGAAATATCGCTGTAACTCCTGTTCTCACAGGTCCATTTCCTACAATGTTTTCTCCTTCACCTTCAATAATGGTGCTATAGCCAACTTCAACACCTTTAACATCGGTGATGGCATTAAATGTTCCAGTAACTCCAACAAAGGGAACTCCTAAATCTCTTGCTCTTGGTTTTTGCGCATAAGATTGGGAACTAATAAGAACTAATAGAAAAACGATGCATATTCTTTTCATAATGATTTGTTTTAAGATGTAGAACGGTTTTGGTTTGTTAAGGGAAATCCGACTCAATAAATTATAACCAATGTTGTGCTTACATCCTTTTTATTCTTTTGGGATTGGTAATTTATGTTGTCTTAAAAAAGATAATTTGTCCCAATAGCCTCTCTGAAATTTGATTTTACCGTCTTCAAATTGAAAGAATCCACAACCGCGCAGTCCTAAGGGATCCTTCCATTCCAAAATTCCCCAATCATTATCCTCAAAAATGTTCTCAATGATACAATTCATATCGGCTTGATTAAATTCATTCTCAAACATTTCTCGGATTGCAATTTTTCCAATAACAGGCTCATTTGTCACTTGATGATTAATTGCTTCATCGTGATAAAAATTAGAAATCTTTTCTGCGTTTCCCTCATTAAAAGTTTTTACCCATTTTTCTATTAATTCTTTTGGCCTCATTTTATCAGTTTTTGTTTTAATCGGTATGAAGTGTAGCGTATAAATAAACACACCAGTGTGTTTATTTATAGTATATAGTTACATTATGGTGTGTTTAGCCACTAAAAAAGGCGGTTAAACACACCTTTTCTTATTACTCGGTTAATTCATTACTATTTAGCATAAACACAGCATTGGCCATAAACAGTTTACCATTTTCCCAAAAGGCTCTAAACAATGGGTTTTCTACCATATACACTACTTTACCGCTTCCCATAGATTGTACACCGTATAATAAGGCTTCGCTTTGTGGTTTTACAGTTTTGCTACCAGTAAAACCTGCCAATGGTTTGCTGTTTTTACCTGTATAAATAACATTGCCACCACTTTTTAAATAGTCAAACGTGTTTTTACTTCGTTTTAAAGTGTAGTAGTTGTTGTCATAACCAAATGCCAATGGGTGTGTTGCGTCTACTGTATTTTTAAAGATGCTTCCGGTAATTAGGTTTTCAGCACTTTTACGTTCTAATTGATTATAAGGCGTTAAGTTGGTTTTAGTACTGTCTTTCTTCGTTTTCTTAGCCTTCAATTCAAACCCTTTTTTGCCATCAAAACTACTCAAAGCACGTTCCATAGCAATTATGGTTCCACCATTCTTTACCCAGGTTTGTACTTCTTTTAATTTACTTTCTTTAAGCATGCTGCTATACGATCCATTTGGTAAAATTAATACATCCAACTCAGATAAATCTACTCTGCTAAAATAATCGGTATCTAAAACGGTTAATGGATATTTTAAATCTTGCTCAAAGAAATACCATACTTCTCCAAAAGCAAGAGAAGATACTTTATCACCAGATAAAACTCCAACACGTTGCTTGTTTATTGGCTTTACGCTGCTAGAGCCAAAGTCGTAGCCTTTATCTACAAATCCAGTGTAACTTGCATCTAAGGTTCTTTTTTGTGTATTGGCTATTTCAATTAATTTAGTGGCATAGTCTTTATTGTTATCACTTTGTAATATCAATAAAGAACCTTGTTTATAGGTCTTTCCGTTTAAGGTAAACGGAGTCTCAGTTAAGCGTACTTTAATGTTTTTCTGTAGCAACTTTCCTAAAAAAGCAGCATCAGAAATACTGTTCCATTTAGCCATATATCCAATAGCCTTAGGATCTACAATATTAGGAGTAAACTCTTTATTGGTGTAGGCTTTAGTGCCAACCAATTTTTTAGATGCAACAGCGTCTAAACCATAAGCATAAGGTAATGCCCAAGCAGTAATATCATAGGTTAGCGAATCTGATAATTTGGTTTGTGGCTCAAATAAGGCCTTTACCATTTTACCTTTCGGCTGATTTACACTTACAACCAAATCACCTTCACTTAAACTCAAACTCTCTTGGTTTTGAGTTTTATAAGAATAGCCAGTAGCACTAGAACTGGTTGGCGTGCCATATGCTATTTCGTGTTTATCTAGTAAGGCCATTAATTTATTAGTTCTGTCCTGATTGTTATTTTTCATCACAAAACTCTGATAGGTATGTCGGTTTGTATTATTGAAATAGTTTTCGAATTCCGTAACCAATTTTTCTGCGTTTATAGATGAAATCTCTACTGTGGATAAACCAGAAACTGTATGATGTGTTAAACGGTCTTTTAAGGTCAATTCATAACCTTTGTCCGTTTGAATTCCTAAACCAGCGCTTCCGCCACCACCTTGCTCATAGGTCATGCCAATTGCTCCCATATAAGTAGGGTAGGTGTCTCCATAACTTGGATATAGCAAATCAAAACTTTCTTTGGTAAAGTATAACCAACCTTCTTTATCAAAATACTTCGCGTGGTTTTTACCAATAGTTACTTGAAACTCACGTTGCCAATCCGTAATAATTTCGTGATACGGTTCTACAGCCGGAGCAAAATAATAAGGGTTGTTATACGATTGCTCATGAAAATCTACATGAATTTGAGGCATCCATTGGCTATAAGCAACCAAACGTTGTTGCGATTCTATTTGTGTGGCCCAAGCCCAATCTCTATTTAAATCGAATAAGTAGTGATTGGCTCTACCTCCTGGCCAAGGCTCATGGTGTTCTTTTCCTAGTTTGGCTTTATTATAAGGGCTGCTTTTAACTTGATTGTACCAGTTTACATAACGATCTCTTCCATCTGGATTGATGCAAGGGTCTATAATTACAACGGTATTTTTTAACCAATCTTTTTTGTTGGTTGCCAATTCGTAAATTGTTTGCATAGAGGCCTCGGTACTGTTCGATTCGTTACCGTGTACGTTATAACTCAACCAAACAATAGCAGTTGAATTATCTGAAGAAGTTCCTTCTATAAGCCCCGTTTTTTTCAAATTATTCAGCCTAATTTCTTCTAAATTATCCATGTTTTCTTGCGATGACAAAATAGCCAAGTACAATTCGCGATGTTCATTTGTTTCGCCATATTTTTCTAACTCAACATTAGATAAAGAATTAGCCACATATTTAAAATAATCTACCACTTGATGGTGACGCGAAAAACGTGAACCTAATTCGTATCCTAAAAATTCGGAAGGCGATTGGATTTGTTGAGCATAAGTAAAAATGGTTGCAACTAGGAGTAGTAGGGATAAAAAGTAATTTTTCATGAAATAAAATTTGGAAAACCAAATATAGTTGAAAATCGTTAAAAGTTTGTTAGAAAATTTGACAGGTGCCGACCACTGTACTAATTTTAGTATTTTTATCAAAAATTAAGAACTCAGTGACCAAAGTTTCAACGATTCCATTTCAACAGACGGGTTATTTTTCCAAGACCATAGGAGATTATTTAGAACAAAAAGAAAG
This sequence comes from Urechidicola vernalis, assembly GCF_031846385.1. Lineage (NCBI taxonomy): Bacteria > Pseudomonadati > Bacteroidota > Flavobacteriia > Flavobacteriales > Flavobacteriaceae > Urechidicola > Urechidicola vernalis. Next base: position 150,362 of record NZ_JAVRHV010000006.1, on the reverse strand, counting down.
TATAACTCCGTTTATAGGTAGATTCCCGTCAATAGAAAATTTCAAAACTCAAATAGAAGAGAAGCAACAATCTTTTTCACAGGAAACAAGAACAGTTTTAGTGGCATCTTTAAAAAAACAATATGCAGAAGTAAAGGCTTCTAAAAAGACGTTAGATAATATTGAATTACTAGCAGCACAAAATACGTTTACGGTAACCACAGGGCATCAGTTAAATTTGTTTACCGGTCCTTTGTATTTTTTATACAAAATTGTTTCTGCCATTAATTTAGCTGAGGAGTTAAAAACGACCTATCCGAAAAACAATTTTGTTCCTGTGTATTGGATGGCGTCAGAAGATCATGATTTTGAAGAAATCCATTATTTTAATTTTAAAGGAAAGAAAGTAGCATGGCCAAGAGAGGCTAGTGGAGGTGTTGGGAGATTGGATAATAGGAATATGGAATTTGTTTTTGAAGAATTTTCTAAATTATTAGGAAACAGTACAAATGCAAAAAAGTTGAAACAATTGTTTAAAGATGCTTATTTAGAACATTCTAATTTAACGGCAGCAACACGTTATTTGGCCAATGAGTTATTTGCTGAATATGGATTGGTCATTGTTGATGGAGATGATATCGACTTAAAACGTCAGTTTTTACCATTTGTAAAAAAAGATATATATGATAATGCTGCTTTTAAAGAAGTAACCAAATGTTGCAGCAAATTAGGAAAGCATTATAAGATTCAAGTAAATCCACGTGAGATTAATTTATTTTATTTAGTGGATGGCCTTAGAGAGCGTATGTTGTTTGATGGCAAAGAATACCGGGTAAATAATTCAGATATAGCTTTTAATTTGGATGAGTTAGAATATGAATTAAAGTTACATCCAGAACGATTTAGCCCAAATGTAATCATGCGGCCATTATATCAAGAAGTGATATTGCCAAACCTATGTTATATAGGCGGAGGTGGTGAATTGGCCTATTGGTTTGAATTGAAATCATTTTTTGAAAAAATGGAAGTTCCATTTCCTATTTTACTCTTAAGAAACTCCGCTGTGTTAATAGCAGAGAAACAGGCGGAGAAAATGGAAAAGTTGAAAATTACTAAAGAAGAATTATTTCTGAAGCAGCAAGCCTTGGTAAACAAGAAAATAACAGAACACTCTGAAGTTATTATCGATTTTTCTGTTCAACGCCAACAAATTGATGGCCATTTTGAAGTGCTAGAAGGGATAGCCGAAAAAACAGACAAATCTTTTATTGGTGCCGTAAAAGCCCAAAAGCAAAAGCAGTTAAACGGATTGGATAATCTAGAAAAACGCTTGTTAAAGGCAGAACGCAGAAAATACAAGGACTTAACACTTAGAATGAAGCAATTGCAAGATGAGATTTTCCCGAAGCAAAGCCTGCAAGAGCGAAATACAAACTTTTCTGAACACTATTTAGAGTATGGAGAGGATTTAATACCTGCTATTAAACATGCCCTAAAACCGTTGGATTTAGAATTTACAATTATTGAATTGTAGTCCTCTAAGCTTATTTTTTGTGGGATATATTTTCATTTTTTTAGAATTTGAGTTTTAATTAGCGTCTGAGAATACAAAGAGTAAAACGGTCTGGATTTGAAAGTGATTAAAACGTAAAATTCAAGTAAAGGAAAATCAAGTCTTGATTTTTGTAACTTTTTATCAAGAAAAAGTTAGGTAATGAAGAAGCCCTATTCAATTTGTTTCGTTGTTATATTAGATTTCAATTCCATATCTCAAAGATTGTATTAAATTTATAGAAAAATACTTCTATGAGTTTATCTAAGAAAATCATTATTGGTCTATTGGCAGGTATTGCAGTTGGTCTTTTTTTTGGTGAATATGTTTCTTTTTTTCAAATAATTGGTGATGGTTTTGTTGGCTTACTGCAAATGACGGTCTTGCCTTATATCATGGTATCCATTATTGCAAATCTTGGCCGTATGTCTTTGTCAGAAGGCCGCACCATGGTTTTTAATGGTTTAAAAGTGTTGTTTTTATTACTGGGGATAGGTGTAGTGGCATTAGTGCTATTGCCATTGGCTTTGCCTAGTTGGTCAGCCTCTACCTTTTTTAAACCTTCAATTGTTGCTGTAGAGGCGCCTCTTAATTTTTTAGAATTATACATTCCATCGAATCCTTTTGGTTCTATGGCTAATAATATTGTACCAGCAGTTGTGTTATTTAGTATTTTCTTAGGGATAGGATTAAGTAGGATAGAAGAGAAAAAGAATTTATTGCATAGCATGGATGTGATTGCAGATGCTTTGAATCATATCAATAAAATGGTTATTAAAATGACTCCATACGGAGTTTTTGCCATCGCGGCCTACAATGCAGGTACTATGAGTTTTGAAGAAATTCAACGTTTACATGCCTATATTATCATTTACAGTATCGCAGTTTTGTTACTCGGGTTTTATTGGCTTCCATTATTAGTTCAAACTACCACCGGAATTTCTCCAAAGGCATTATTTAAAGCAACAAAAAGTACGCTGTTAACTATTTTTGCAACAGGTAAAATAATTGTGGTTTTACCGCAATTAATTGATGATGTAAAGCAATTATTGGCATTTAATGGCATGAATCATGAAGACAGGGCCAAAGCAGATCTTATGATGCCATTAGCATATCCTTTTCCCAATTTGGGGACTTTTGTCATTTTTGTCTTTGTACCTTTTACTGCTTGGTATATGGGCAGTTCTTTCAGTTTAATAGAGAATGGAACTTTTGTAGGTGCCACTTTACTAAGTAGTTTCGTAGCACCGGTTACCGGAATTCCGTTTTTGTTAGATTTAATGAAACTACCACAAGAAATGTTTCAACTATTTGTAATTTCTAGTGTGTATACCGATAGAATAAGAGTGGTTTTAGGGGCAATTCATTTGGTTGTTTTAACAATTATTTCGGTTAAAATGACCGTAAGTAGTGTTCAAATATTATGGCCAAAATTAATTAGAGGAATTGTTATTGGTGCTGTTTCAACTATTGTAGCACTAATTGGAACTCGTTTTTATTTGGGTTATGCCCTTGGAAAAAGTGAGCAGTATGAGAGTTTTATTGAAATGCGCTTGACCAAAGACTTTAAAAAGGGACAAATTAAAGAAGTAAGCACTTTGCTTAATGATTCTACTTCGACAAGATCTTACAATCAAATTAATACAATTAAACAACGCGGTAAATTAAGAGTAGGGTATGTTGCAAATGGTTTGCCATTCGCGTTTAAAAACGAGGAAGCAGAATTGGTTGGGTTCGACGCAGAAATGGCGTATATCTTAGCACAAGAATTGAATGTTGAGCCGGAATTTTATAGAGTAACACGTTCGCAAATGAGACCACTTTTAGCAAAAGGTCAATTAGATATTGTAATGTCTGGTTTGGTGGCCACTACCGATGGTTTAAATTCATTTACACTTTCCGACACTTATTTAGACCAAACGGTTGCATTTATTGTTCCAGACCATAACAGAACATTATTTAAATCGAGAGAAAGTATATTGAGTCAAACCGATTTAAAAATAGGGTATACCAACCCGTATTTTGAAAATAAAATCAAGGCGTTTATACCAAATGCTGAATTGGTAAAAATGAATTCACCACGTCCATACTTTAAAGGTGAGACAGATGATATGGATGCTATCATATTTTCAGCAGAAGCGGGTTCTGCATGGACCATCATTTATCCGTCATTTAATATTTCTGTACTTCAACCAGATATGGTAAAAATACCAACAGCATATCCAATGGTAAAAGATAGTAGTTGGCAACTTTTTGTAAATACTTGGTTAGAGTTGAAACAAAAAGATGGCACTATAGATCGTTTGTTTAAACATTGGATAGAAGGTCAAGGTTCTGAATTGAAAGAACCTAGATGGTCAGTAATGAAAGATGTTTTACACTGGGTAGATTAATCTAACTATGATAGGCCGCATTATGCGCTAAGGCATTGCCACAATTTGAGCAATTTCCTGCCGCATCACCTCCGCCAGCACATCCATTTGAACAAGTGTAATGCCACTGCCCATTTGCATTTGGCCCACTTGTAGTGGTAGGTGTGTTTGGAGTAATTGGTGTCGCTGGACTCGTATTCGGAGTTGTGTGGAAGCCTTGATTGTGTGCCATTTCAGTTTCACAAACTGGGCATTTTCCTGCGGCAGGTCCGTTTCCGTTAATACAGTTTTTTGGGCATATATAATGTGGTCCACCAATAACATTTAAAGCAGTTGATGCTCCTGCTCCAGGTAATGGAGGTATCGGACGTTCGTTTAAAGGTACGTCTTGAATAGGAGTTGCAGTAGATTTTTTGTTTTCACTTTTACAAGAAACTAAAAGAAGTAACGCAATTATTGGAATAAAATATTTCATGGGTTTGATTTTAATGCCAAATATAAGTAAATCAGGTGATATTGTTTATTCAACTGAAATACCCAAAAATTTATTGGGTAATTTTTCTATAATAATTAAATTTTTTGGTAGAACAACTTTTAACGCAGTCTTTTCAGTGGAGATTAAAAGACCAAATGTTTTCGACGTAGTCGTCTCTTTTTTAGATTGTTTTCCCTTTTTGTTAAGAGAAAATACATTTATACTATCAATCTTTATTTCTTCGTTTTGATACGTATCTCTTTTGTTTTGTGTAAATTCAATTGTTTTACCAACGGAGCTAATTACTTTAAAATTGAAAGGTAGTTTTGTTTGTGAGTATTCGTATGGATGACCAATTCCTGCCATTTTGAAAGGGGTAAAAAGGTCAATATCATCTTTTTGAATTTCCAATTTATAATTGCCAACAATATTATTTTCAGAGTTGTAAATATAATAGTTTATAAATGTTTTATTTTTTTTATATGTAGGCTCAGAGAAGGATGATAACATGTTTCTGTAATAATAGTCCCATTTGATTGAGTTCACATAAACCAACCTTAACGAGTCTTTTGGTTTTATAGTGAAATTGTGGATAAAGTTTCTCTTTTTGTCAAAGATTTGTGCCCATAAACCACGGGAATTGTTTTTGATTTTTAACGTGTAGGAATAATCATTTGTATTAAACAAATTAATTCTTTCATCCGACTTAAAATGTTTTCTTTTCCATTCACTTTTGTGAACAAGATTAAAGTCATACTGTTGTGCAAATGAGTTTATACATAAAAACACAGTAATTAAAAGTTTGTATTTCATTAGGATTGTAATAATTATTTAATCTCCCGCTATAGGTGAGCCAAAAATTCCCACAGCCATTTCTATCCATAGTAATACAACTATAATGATGACAACGGCAATGAAAACCTTTTTACGAGTTAATTTCATAAGTATAAATAGATTTGATATAAAATTAAGATTTTTTTTGAATATCGCCTTTTGTATAATGATCTCTATGCTTTCTATCTTATTTCTGATTTTACATATATTAACAAAACATTAGTACCAATATGTTTTATGAAAATTGATGATTCTTTAATTTCGATTTACTAAAACGTAACTTATGAAAAATACAATTTTACTATTCGCACTTTTTTTATCCGGTTCAATTATTGCTCAGAATGTGAGTGATAAAGAGGCTGTTGAAGAAAGGATCAATAATTATTTTGAAGGAAGTAGAACGGATAACCCTGAATTGCTTAAAAAAGCCTTTCATCCGAATGCTACATTGAAATTTATCGGTGATGATGGAACTTATAAAATGATTCCTATTCAAAAGTTTTTCGGTTTTTTCACCAATTCAAAAACTAGAGAATTTGAAAGTAAGATATACTATATAGATATTTCAGAAACTGCCGCAAACGTGAAACTTTCAACAAAATATGAAACCTATGAGTATATTGATTACATGAATATGCTAAAGACTAAAGAAGGCTGGAAAATTGTAAGTAAGATTTCACATAAAGAAGTTTTTTAAGATATAGTTCCTTACAGATAATTACTTTGATTAAATAAGAAAGCCCAAGCATTTGCTTGGGCTTTCTAAATATATAGATTTTAATAATTGGAAGAGATTTCTCGTCTATGCTCGAAATGACATTACTTCCTTTATTATAAGTGAATCACTTCATCATAAGCATCTGCAACTGCTTCCATCACAGCCTCACTCATTGTAGGGTGTGGGTGAATTGCTTTTAATACTTCGTGCCCAGTTGTTTCTAATTTACGCGCAACAACCGCTTCAGCAATCATATCTGTAACTCCAGCGCCAATCATATGGCAGCCTAACCATTCGCCATATTTAGCGTCAAAGATTACCTTTACAAATCCATCAGGCGTCCCAGCTGCTTTTGCTTTACCAGAGGCAGAGAAAGGGAATTTTCCAACCTTTAAATCGTATCCCGCTTCTATCGCTTTTTCTTCAGTTAAACCAACGCTTGCAATTTCAGGTGTAGCATATGTACAACCTGGTACATTTCCGTAATCAATTGCATCTACGTGTAACCCTGCTAATTTCTCAACACAAGTAATTCCTTCAGCAGAAGCAACGTGTGCTAATGCTTGTCCTGGAACAACATCACCAATAGCATAGTATCCAGGGATATTAGTTTGGTAAAAATCGTTTACTAAGATTTTATCTCTGTCAACTACAATTCCAACATCTTCCAATCCAATGTTTTCAATGTTTGATTTAATTCCTACTGCCGATAATAAAATATCCGCTTCTAAAGTTTGTTCTCCTTTTTTTGTTTTAACGGTTGCAACAACGCCGGCACCAGAAGTATCAACAGATTCAACAGAAGAATTTGTCATTACTTTAATCCCCGATTTCTTTAAAGAACGCTCAAATTGCTTCGAGATATCTTTGTCTTCAACAGGAACTACATTCGGCATAAATTCAACTATTGTTACTTCTGTACCCATAGAATTATAGAAATGTGCGAATTCAACTCCAATAGCACCAGAACCAACTACAATCATTTTCTTTGGTTGCTCTGGTAGGGTCATTGCTTGGCGGTATCCAATTACTTTTTTACCATCTTGTGGTAAGTTTGGTAATTCACGGCTACGTGCACCCGTTGCAATAATAATATTGTCTGCGCTATATTCAGTAACTTTACCATCGGCATCTGTAACATCCACTTTTTTACCCGTTTTAATTTTACCAAAACCTTCAATTACATCAATTTTGTTTTTCTTCATTAAGAACTGAACACCCTTGCTCATTCCATCTGCAACACCACGACTACGCTTAATTACTGCAGAAAAATCTTTATCGATTGCTTCTGCTTTTAAACCGTACTCATCAACATGCTTTAAGTAATCGTATACCTGTGCACTTTTTAACAAGGCTTTTGTTGGGATACATCCCCAGTTTAAACAAATACCCCCTAAGTTTTCCTTTTCTACGATGGCTACTTTAAAACCTAACTGTGAGGCTCTTATTCCTGTAACGTATCCTCCTGGTCCACTTCCTATAATGATGATGTCGTATTTCATTCTATGTTGATTTTTAATATTGTTTTTCGTTTTGCAAAAATACGGAATAAATCAGTATTTTTTATTGTTTAATAATGTCATTCTGAGTGTAACGAAGAATCTAAATATTGGTTAAGATTCTTCACGGCATCTTTAAAATTTGTTCAGAATGACAGTCTTTATGGTTTTGCCTTGCGACTACATTCTTTCAGGAACATCAATCCCTAATAAACCAAACGCTGTTTTAATGACGTCTGCTACTTTTTTAGACAAACGTGTTCTGAATACTTTTTCTACTTCAACGGTACTCCCTAAAATTGGTACAGTTTGATAGAATGAATTGTACTCTTTTACCAAATCATAAGTGTAATTCGCAATCAATGCCGGACTATGGTTTTTAGCTGCATTTTGAATTACTTCAGGAAACTGTTGCAATAACTTAATCACTTCTTTTTCCTTTGGGTGAAGAGATACTTCACTATCGTTCAGTATGACATCGAAATTGAAATCTGCTTTTCGTAATATAGATTGAATTCTTGCGTATGTGTATTGAATAAAAGGGCCTGTATTTCCTTGAAAATCAATCGATTCTTTTGGGTCGAATAAGATTCGTTTTTTAGGATCTACCTTTAAGATGTAATATTTTAAAGCACCTAATCCTATGGTTCTGTATAAGGCTTCTTTTTCTTCGTTTGAATATCCTTCTAATTTCCCTAATTCTTCAGAAATAGAACGCGCCGTATTTACCATTTCAACAATTAAATCATCAGCATCTACTACAGTTCCTTCTCTAGACTTCATTTTACCTGAAGGTAAATCTACCATACCGTAGGATAAATGGAAGCAGTTTTCTGCCCAATCAAACCCTAATTTTTTAAGGATTAGAAATAGTACTTTAAAATGGTAATCTTGCTCATTACCAACAGTATATGTTAAAGCGTCTAGATCAAAATCTTTAAAACGCTCAATGGCTGTTCCAATATCTTGCGTCATATAAACCGCAGTTCCATCAGAACGTAACACAATTTTTTCATCCAAGCCTTCATCGGTTAAATCGATCCAAACCGAGCCATCTTCTTTTTTGAAGAATACCCCGCGCTCTAATCCGTCGGAAACCACATCTTTTCCTAATAAATAAGTGTTGCTTTCGTAATAGTTTTTATCAAAATCAACGCCTAATTCTTTGTAAGTAGCATCAAAACCAGCATACACCCATTGGTTCATTTCTTTCCAAAGCGCCACTACTTTATCATCTCCCGCTTCCCATTTACGCAGCATTTCTTGTGCTTCGAGTAGGAGTGGAGCGTTTTTTTTAGTTTCCTCTTCCGTTGCGCCATCGGCTATTAAATTGGCAATTTCCTTTTTGTATTCTTGGTCAAACTTTACATAATAGTTTCCAACCAATTTATCACCTTTTAATCCTGTGCTTTCTGGAGTTTCACCATTTCCAAACTTTTCCCAAGCCAACATAGATTTACAAATATGAATTCCACGGTCATTGATAATTTGAGTCTTGTATACTTTTTTACCAGAAGCGGCAATAATTTCAGCAACAGAAAAGCCTAATAAATTATTTCTGATATGTCCCAAATGCAATGGTTTGTTCGTGTTAGGAGATGAGTACTCCACCATTTCGGCTTTTTCATTAGCATTTGGTGCAATTACACCAAACGAATCATTTGAATAGATTTCGTTGAACCCGTTGATAAAAGAAGCATTAGATATAACTAAGTTTAAAAAGCCTTTTACAACATTAAAATCAGCTACTTCACCTACATTTTCTTTTAGGTACTCACCAATATTTGTTCCTATCTGAACCGGGTTTCCTTTTACATGCCTTAAAAAAGCAAAAACGACAATGGTAATATCTCCTTCAAAATCTTTACGTGTTGCTTGAAATTCAACCGAAGGAATTTCTACATCATAAATGGTTTTAAAAGCATCTTTTACTGCTAACTCAATCTTTTGCTGCATGTTTTAAGGTCTAAAAAATGAGCTGCAAATTTAAGAATAAAAGAGGGATAATTAGAATTAAAGATTCTAATTATTTAACAAGAACGGGTTGGGTCCAAGCTTGGGCTGTTTCGCCTTCTTTGTATGGGTTCTTTATTTTGTACGTCGAGTTGATTTTTGCTCTCACAAATACATCATTATTTTGAAATGAATAACGTGCATTTGTACCGTTCGTTTTTGACAATTCAATTACTTTATCAGTTCCTTTTTTTAAGCCATAAAAGATAATTTCATAATTATTTCCTGGCACTTTTTCTATGGCAATAGAATATTCACTTTTACTTACGCTAACAGTACTTAATGTTACTCCACTTGAAGCGTAAAACAGTCCCTTTTCCATAGCTGTGATAATGGCATTTGGTTCATTGTCTATTGTGTTAACCATAATCCACCCGCGCCCAGTATTGCTCAATTCTGGAGCAAATTTATGATAATGATGGCTGTCATCGGTGCCGATACCATAGAGTAGCGGTTTCCCTTGTTTGTAATAAGAAACATTAATAATGTCCCACATTTCTTCAATGCTCATATGCTCATGATCACCTTCATTATGAACAGCTGGATGCCCGTTATACACCTCAAAAAACTGTTCACCTGTTAACTTTTTCATGTCTTCAGCGGTAATTCCATATCCAAAATTAGGGTGGTTGATATGCGCAATCATAGGAGTATTGGTTTTCTCTCTTTGCTCATGCACATGATCTAAGGTTTTTTGCATTACTTCTACAACAGAATTCCCTGTAAAAGGAGGAATGTATTCTTGTAGATTAGAAACATTAATATGGATGGGTTTTTTTTGAAAACTAGAAGTTACTTCTTCCGATTTTATAATGGTGAATTTACCTACCGTTTCCATTTTGTTTTTGTATTCTTTGTATGTCTTTAATCTAACGTAGGTTTCATTTAAACTATCCTTAGCCTCAACCCAATCTCCAAAGGTGGTTTTGTATTTTAGAAGTGTCTTGTTTTTAACTTCTCTATCCTTCATTTTTATCCATCTTATTTCATCTGCTATCGTGTTATGATCCGAAATGGCAACAAACTGATATCCATTGTCTTTGTACCATTTGATAATCATTTCTGGAAAATCGTCACCATCGCTCCATAGAGAGTGGGTATGTAGGTTTCCTTTAAGCCAATTTTGTTGTGCAAATGAGCAAAAACAAAAGAAGAAAATGCATAGTTTAGTTATAAGTTTCATGATTAAGTTAGATTAGGTAGGACTAAGTTACAATTTTGATTTTATATTTGTAGTATGATAAAACCTACGCCAGAAGAATTACCAAAATTAGCAGCCGAGACGCACGCAGAAACTAAAAAATACTTTCAACGCTTAAAAAAGCGTCAGCGAAAAAGGTTAGATCCATTGATGCAAGAATTGCATAAAGAGGAGTTTGCAAAGACAGATTGCATGGATTGCGGTAATTGTTGTAAAACATCAAGTCCTATCGTAACTGAAAAAGATATTCAGCGTATTTCTAAGCATTTACGTATGAAAGAAGTAGATTTTATAAAGCAATATTTAGAACGAGACGGTGACGACTTTTATGTGATGCAAACCGTGCCTTGTACTTTTTTAGATACAGATAATTCTTGTTTTATCTACGATGTAAGGCCAAAAGCATGTAGGGAATATCCACATACAGATAGGCGAAAGTTTATTCAGATTACCGATCTTACCTTAAAAAATATTGAAATCTGTCCGGCTGCTTATAATATTGTTGAAGCGCTGAAGGAGCAGTTTCCAATGAGATAGAATTGGTTATAAAACAAACACACCTTCCAATTCACCCACTAGTTTGCGAATATTTACACTCGATAGATTGGTTAGAATTGTAATGACGAGATCTTTTTCGGGATAGATGAGGAGCATTGTAGTTGCTCCCATACCGCCACCAGAGTGAGAATAGCGTAGTGTATTGTTTGCTACAGTTAACACTCCAATACCAACTCCATATTTAGTTTTAGTGCCATCATTTTTCAGTAAAGGTGTTACAATATCTTGTTTTGTTTCTTCTGATATAATATTTGGATTGATAAACTCCTGTCCGAACTTCACTAAATCTTCAGAGGTTGAAATGAAACCACCACCTGCAACTTTAAATTCGTTGTTTACTTGTGGTCCAACTTCAATTTTACCATTTTGTTTGATATAAAATTTAGTTCTATTCGGCATATCGATATCGGAAATTCCAATTTCGGTAGCGGACATTTTTAAAGGCGAGAAAACTTTTCTTTTCATAAACTGATTGAATTCTTCACCTTCAGCATTTTGCACCACAACACTTAATAAATTCCAACCATATGTACTGTATTTATATTCAGAACCTGGTTCAAATAGTAAAGGATCATCTTTAAAAATAGCTAAGCCTTCAACAATATCCATTTTTTTATTCATCAGGAACTCATCTTTTTTATAATGTCGAATACCAGCGATATGCCCGGCAACCTGACGAACTGTAAAATCATATTTTTTCTTAGGGTAATCTGGAATGTATGCATAGACGCTCGCATCGAAATCAAGTCTGTTTTCATCAACTAATATGCCCATGCCTAACGCAGTTAGCGTTTTTGAAATACTTGCAATTCTAAATTGCGTGGTAGCTGGATCTACTTTTTTATTGTTTTCTACATCCATAAAACCAAAACCTTGAGACCATATGAGTTTTTTGCCTTTGGAAACCGAAATGGCCATTCCTGGAATTTGTTCTTCAACTAAAAAATCATTTACAATTTTTTGAGCTTGACTAATTTGTTCTTTCTGCTGACTGAAAACTTGAAGAGAACAGCCTAGAATAATTAGTGCGGATAAAAACTTATTGATGCTATTTTTCATAATATTATAATTTAAATGTGACTCCAATCAATGGGCCTAATACATTTACGGTTGTTTCTAACTCAGTTTCTCCAGCACCGTCGGTTCGGTTGTATCTAAAGTTTCGAAACCCCGCATTGATCATGATTAAATCTGAAACTAAAAAAGAATTGGAATAAGTGAAGTCATAAGAGAAGTCGTTCGATTTGCCTATACCAAAACCACCACTAGAAGCAGAAACGCCAAGTAATACTTTTTTACTCAATACAAATCTAAAATTAACACCGATCATTAAATCCCACCAACGTTGAATTTCATCAATGTTACCTTCCGTTATAATAGTGTCTCCTATACCCAATTTATAACCAATACCTAAGTCATTACGCCAATATTTTGTGCCTGCGTTTACATTTAAAGACCAACCTTTCAAAACTTCATCTTCATCAAATTGAAAATTTTCATAGACATTATATCCCAATCGTAAATCTAAAATGGTCTGTACAATTTTTAAATCGATGTTTAAAACCTCAGAACTATCATCATAACCTAAATGGGCAAATGTACCATCAACTAACGCCGTCCATTTTTTATATCGTACGGCTCCAATTAGTTGAAATCCGCTATTTGTTATGGAACTAAGATCATTAAAAGAAGATCTGATTTTTTCACCACCTACATCGGTAGATTGTGCAGCAAACATAACATAAGGTGCTATGGCAAAACCCCAATCTTTTTGTTTATCCGTAGGTACAAAATCTGCAGAAGTACCTTGCGCCTGTGTCATTTGAATAAATAAAAATAATACAGGTATTAAAGCGATGCGTTTTGCTTTCATAAAATAAAAAGAATTTACAAAGTAAAATACTTTGCAGGTAAATATTTGTAATCTCTACTGATGTTAATAATTAATGAAAGAGAGAAGACTCCTACATTGGTATAGTCATTGGTTTTCTCGTTTATTAATCCATAGAAGTACCCTATATTAACTGAATGGGCTTTGTTTATAACGTAGGCAGCACTTACTCCGGTTCTTAGACCTAAAAAGCCATTGAATTCTTCTCCAAATTCAAATAACCCGCCGGCTAGGGCTGTAATTACCAATTCATCATTAATTACTTTATTATAAAATGCAACATACCGCAGTCCATGAGAATTAGGTTCACCTTCAGTTCTTATGTCATATTGGTATTTAACTTGGTGAACTAATTGTGTGCGTTTCTCTTCATTGATGCTTTTGTAGATTACCCCAATTCCAGGCCTATATTCATAACGTTCTGGCTTTCTTGTAAACCTGAAATCGGGAACGATTTCCCAATTTTTTTTATACAAATAAGTCCCAGCATATTCTACCAACCAATTATCTAAGGCTCCTAAATCATCTTTGTATCGTGTTTGAAACTCTGCTGAATGACGCCATTTATCACTACTACCATACGTGAACTTATTTCCAGCAAACATCGTATTGTCCCAGTTACGGTTATTCTCTTTTTCTATTGGATTGCTTTGACTGAAGCCAATAACGGTCAGGAAAAGGAATAAAATTAGTGTGATTTTTTTCATTTGTTCGTTTTAAGCTTATCAAATATAAGAATAAAATTAATGACTCAATTTACGTATCTGAATAATGGTTCGTCGAAAAAAACCATTTAAAGCACCGTGCCTCCTCGATTTTTTCGATTTGGAATTTGAACGCATCTATCTGTATATCAGATGTTTTTCTCTAATTTGTTTAAATTTTTCGATTTCAACTTTCCAAGAACTCTCAATCTCCAGGGCAGACAAACCATTTTTCAACTGTTCTTTTAATTTTGGGGAGCCCGCATGAATTGTAAATGTTTTACCAAAAAAGGCCTCCTTATCTGGTGATTTTTGATAGGCATCGACCAACCATGTCATGTTTACTTTTGATTGTCTTGGCGTTGTACTTAGATCAACTCCGTTACATTCCTTGCCTTCATGTTTTGGATATTTAGATCCAAAATTAGGTGCTGGCGTATAAGTGAATTCAGAAATTGGAAAATTTGGAGAGCCATAGCGTTGAAATTGGAATTCAGTTCCGCGACCTGCGTTAATTGGGGTGCCTTCAAAAAAACCTAAACTAGGGTAGAGGTTAATGGATTGATCATTTGGTAAGTTCGGAGAAGGTCTTATTGGTAAATGATATTCCGAATGATGTGTGTAATTTATTAATTCAATTACAATTAAATCGCATTTAATATTGTTTTTAAGCCAACCTTCACCGTTTACCATATGTGCATATTCGCCAATGGTCATTCCATACACTAGAGGTATAGGGTGCATGCCCAGAAAACTTTTGTGTTCAGGTTTCAAAGTTGGGCCATCAATATAATGCCCGTTAGGGTTAGGCCTGTCCAATACAATAACCGGAATTCCTTGTTCAGCACAAGCCTCCATTACATTACTCATGGTAGAAATATAGGTGTAAAAACGAACCCCTACATCTTGTATATCGAACAAAACAATGTCAACACCCTCTAAAGTATCGGGTTGTGGTTTTCTGTTTTTGCCGTGTAATGAAATTATTGGAAGCCCTGTTTTGGTATCGATACCATCTTCAACATGTTCACCAGCATCTGCCTTACCTCTAAAACCATGTTCAGGTGCAAAGGCTTTTACAACATTAATGTTCAGACTCAATAGGGAGTCAATTATGTGGGTATTGCCGTTTTCTTTAAAAATAACACTCGTTTGATTAGAAACTATAGCAACTTTTTTGTTCTGCAATAACGGTAAATACGCACTTGTTCTGTTTGCAGATACAATTATTTCCTTTTCGTTTATTGCATTGCTTTGCGCACAAGAAATCATCGAAAATAGGATGAATATAACCGAAAAGAATTGTGTATTTTTGAATCGAACTTGTACCATGTTTTAATTTGAATTACGAATTATTTATTGCAAAAAGGCTAACGAAATCTGCTAAGCATAAAAGTAGTATTTCATCACCAATTATAAAAATTGCCATAGTGGCAATTTCATTGGGAATTATAATCATGATGATTGCCATTGCAACGGGTATTGGTTTGCAAGATAAAATTAGAGATAAGGTTGCCGGGTTTAATGGGCATGTTCAAATTACCAATTTCGACAATAACAATTCTGAAATAACCTTAGTACCGGTGTCTGCGGAGCAATCTTTTTACCCAGATTTTAATTTGGTAGATGGAATTAGGCATATACAAGCCTATGCTACAAAACCTGCAATTATTAAAACGGAAACTGATTTTGAAGGTGTTGTTGTAAAAGGAGTAGGGCAAGAGTACGATTGGCAATTTTTACAA
The DNA here is from genome assembly GCF_031846385.1 of Urechidicola vernalis. Lineage (NCBI taxonomy): Bacteria > Pseudomonadati > Bacteroidota > Flavobacteriia > Flavobacteriales > Flavobacteriaceae > Urechidicola > Urechidicola vernalis. The sequence goes on along the minus strand of NZ_JAVRHV010000006.1, from coordinate 134,821 downwards.
GAGTATTTGGTAGAAGGTGCATTACCTGTATTTGGAGATGAATATAGTGAGGAGGTACTGTTGTCTGAGCATATTAGCAATCGATTGCAATTTAAAGTTGGAGACGAGTTCAATACCTTCTTTTTAAAAGAGGATATTTCAAAACCACCGAGTGTTCGAAAGTTTAAAGTGGTTGGTATTTACAATTCAGGAATGCAAGAGTTTGACGAAAGTGTTGTTTTTGCAGATCTAAAACAAATACAACGATTGAATAAATGGGATTCGAATCAGGTGGGAGGTTTTGAAATTTTTGTAAATGACTTTAACATGATTCGTTTTAAAGGGGACCAGATATACGCAGAAACACCATCTGAACTTAATACAACAACTATTTTAAGTAAATACCCTGGTATATTTGAATGGATTAAGTTGTTTGATAATAATATAGCTTTAATCATTATCATAATGATTTTAGTAGCTGGAATTAATATGATTACAGCTTTGCTTGTGCTAATTCTAGAACGAACTCAAATGATTGGGATTTTAAAATCATTGGGCAGTACTAATTGGAGCGTACGAAAACTATTCTTGTACAATGCATCTTATATTATTTTAAGAGGTTTGTTTTGGGGAAATTTAATAGGAATCAGTTTGTTGTTGATTCAACAGTATTTTGGAGTGATAACCTTAGACCCAGACACTTATTATGTGCGTGAAGCTCCTGTTTATATTAGTGTGGGATATATTGTGTTGTTAAATATTGGAACACTTTTACTGTGTTTGTTAATGTTGCTAATTCCGTCTTATATCATAACCAAAATAAGTCCAGTAAAGGCTATTAAGTTTGATTAATATCTTTTTTAAGATTTTCTTGCTGCTCTAACATTTCCTTTATTTTTCCATAAGCATAAGGAATTGTTTCTTTCAGAATTGTGAAGGCAACAAAATATTTTCGAACATACTTATTAGAAAGAAAGAAAGTACTTGCCAAACTACCTAAGGGGCTGGCTAAGACATTTTTTAAATCGAGTCCGCCTAAAGTTTCTATGATGGGTTTTTTCAATGATTTACCATCAATTATAGTGCTCGAAAACCTGAGAAGTTTATTGTCTTTAATGGCAGTCTCTACAGTTGTAATTTCTTGTTTTAACTCTTTTTTAGCCGCAATTAAATCTTGATACGTTTTAATACTCATAATTTAAGATTCTGATTCAATTGAGTTGTTTTCTTTTCCTTCAGCAGATAAAGCAGACTTTACTATCTGGTCCTTTATTTTAAGTTCTACTTTGTCTTTGCTAACAAACATGTAAATAATGAATAGTAAAGTATAAAATCCGCCTACACATGCGAAGCCAAGGGCTGTATTGTCTAGGAGTTGTCCAAGCCAAAAAGCCAAGGCAAAACTGAACATGCATAATATAAATAGTGCCAAAACAAGGAGTAGTAAAGACGTTACCAAACCAGAAGCAACGTTGGCAAAAATTCCGATCAACTCATATTTTACAAGTTGAACTCGTTTCTCTAAATACTCTTTTAAAAGATCTATCATAGCAAAATTTAAGAGTTTTCGGTATTAAGTTTATCTGCTTGTTGGCGAAGCGACTTTATTTTGTCTTCAATCTCTTGTTCCAATTTCCGAACTTTTGCAGCCACTTTTTTATATTCAGCCGATGCTTCTTCTTTTACATCACTAAATTTTTCTTTCAAATCGTCAACAACATTTTCATCCAGAGCATTAAGTTTGGCATCTAAATCTGCTTTCAATCCCTTGGTTTTGTTTTTAAGGGCTTCTCTGGTTTCTTTCCCTGATGATGGAGCGAGCATTAAACCGGCAACGGCACCTGCGGCAACTCCTATAATTAATCCTGCAAGTAAATTGGATTCTTTAGACATAGCATACAAATTAGAAAAGTAAATATAATGAATCTTTTTAAATGAAAAATGCCCTCCAGATGGAGGGCATGTAAACTAATAACTTAACTATATGTAAAATGGTCCTATGAAAAATCCATTTACTAATTAGACGCTTAAATTTGTAAAAGGTTTAATCACCTATTCCATATGTTTATGTGCTTTATAAGAAGAACGAACCAAAGCGCCACTTTCTACGTGTCTAAAGCCCATTTTCTTACCAATCTCTTCGTATTTTTTGAATTGTTCTGGAGTAATAAATTCTTTAACTGGTAAATGTTTTTTACTTGGTTGTAAGTATTGTCCAATGGTAACAATGTCTACATTTGCATCTGCCAAATCTTGCATAGATTGTATTACTTCCTCTTCAGTCTCACCAAGGCCTAACATTATTCCTGACTTTGTTCTTTTAATTCCTTGGTCTTTTAAGTATTTAAGAACTGCTAAACTTCTATCATATTTTGCTTGGATTCTAACTTCACGTGTCAATCTCCTTACGGTTTCAATATTATGAGAAACTACTTCTGGAGCAACTTCTATAATACGATCTAAGGCTTTATGGTCTTCTTGAAAATCTGGAATTAAAGTTTCTAAAGTTGTCTTTGGATTTGCACGGCGGATCGCCTTTACCGTTTCTGCCCATATAATAGAACCACCATCTTTTAAATCGTCTCTATCTACAGATGTGATGACAGCATGTTTAATGCTCATCAATTTTATAGAACGTGCAACCTTTTCTGGCTCTGCCCATTCAACTGTTTCTGGTCTTCCGGTTTTTACACCACAGAACCCACAAGAACGTGTACAAATATTTCCAAGAATCATAAAGGTAGCAGTACCTTCTCCCCAACATTCGCCCATATTAGGACAACTACCACTAGTACAAATGGTATGTAAGTCGTATTTGTTTACAAGTCCTCTTAATTCCGTGTATTTTTTACCCGTTGGTAATTTTACACGTAACCATTTAGGTTTCTTTACTTTTTCAACTGTTGAAGTCTCAGCCATCAATTAAAATTTAGATTGCAAATTTACAAATTCATTAAATACCAAACACTAAATCCAATTAAGAAAAAAATACCTAAATAACTCAGTATTTTCATCGCTAAGGAAGGACGCCATTCTTTAGGAGTGTGTTTGCTTGAAATTAGAATAAAGTTTGTAATAGCAAAGAAGGGTGCTGTTAAAAAGGATAAGACAGTAGCTACAAAAACCAACTGACTCATATTTTCCATAAAGTATTGTAAAATTAGAATGGTGCCGGCAGCAAGAAGTACGATCCAGAACCAATACCCTTTTTTAAATTTAGTAGGAAAAGACAACTCAAAAACCTTGGCTAGTGCTCTTGGTGATGCATCTAATGTTGTTAAGGTGGTACTAAACATGGTGATAAATGCTGCAATTGCAATAATGTAATAGGCCCAAGTACCTATGCTCTGTGTGTATAAGTCGATCAGTTGTTGTGCAAATCCTCCGGCACTAGCACTAAAGGTTTTTCCAGTTCCGAACATTACAAAATACCCTAACGAAACAAAACAAACTCCTAAGAATATTGTGGCGATATATCCAATGTTAAAATCTAGGATGCTTTTTTTGGTGTTAAAAGTTTTAGTTTCATTTTTCTTTTCTATTGCCCATAGTGAATGAATTACGGATAGATCTAGAGGTGAAGGCATCCAACCTAAAAATGCAATAAGAAACCCTATTTCAATGGTGCCTTTGGGTAGTATTTGAGTGAATTCTATTGGTGTTCCGGTTTTGAATCCTGCAAAAACAACCGAAGTGATTGTAGTTATAGTTAACACCACAATAATAACCTTCATCAAGTTGTCTAACAATTTATAGCGTCCGAGTATTAAAATTAAAACACAAATAACTGTAATAATAATACTCCAGTTTACAGGGTTATCAGTAATACCGAAAAGATTAATGGCCAAGCCTGCAGTAACAATTGTAACTGCAGCCTGAATGGTAAACATAGAAATAAAAGCAATTATGAAATAGGTGATAAGTACCCAGTTACCTAATTTTTTATAGCCGTCTATTAAGCTTTCTCCGGTTGCAGTGGCATACCTAGGGCCATATTGGAAAAAAGGATATTTGAATACGTGTACTATTAATAGCGCCCAGATTAGTCCATACCCATAAATAGCACCAGACTTAGTAGACATAACCAAATGAGAAACTCCAATAGAAGCGCCAGCAAAGATTAAACCCGGACCTAAGGACTTTATTTTTTGAATCATTTTGCTTTATGAATGATATCTGAGAGTAATTTTTTTGCTCGTAATAAATTTACTTTAACTGAGCTCATGGGTTCGTTCATTTTAACGGCAATTTCTTTATAACTGAGCTCTTGAAAGAAACGCAGGTTTATAATTTCTTGTTGCTTGGGTTTTAACTTTTTAATATGGCCCAATAACTCCGCTAAATTTTGGTCAATGATAATTTTATCTTCTGGAGAAGGGGCATCGTCAGAAATATGATACGCTTCAGAATTTTCTTTATTAATAGAAAGGGTTTCGTTTTTTGTACCCCTTATAGAATCGATAAAAATATTTTTTGAAATGGAGATGATCCATGTTTTGAAATTGTAATTATCGCTGTATAAGTCTATTTTGTCAAAAGCCTTGGCAAATGTTTTTATGGTAATATCTTCTGCTTCGTTTTCATTATTGGTCTTAGAAAATTGAAACCGATATACATCACTCCAATAGGTGTTTAACAATTTTTTAAAGGCACTTTCTTGTCCAAGACGTGCATTGTTTATTATTTCTTGAATTTCTTCTTTATTGGTCATAAAAGACTACCAATGTGTGGGTTTTGATACTTTATTTTTTATAAATATAAACAATTGTATCACAATTAAAAATAGTTCGAAAAAAGGAATCCATAGAATAAGGTCTTTTTCATTTAATTTTTTGGCGGTTTTACCGAAAATAAATAATTGTACTAACATTCTAAATCCAATGATTCCAAGTACAATTTTCCATTGGAATTGCAGAGCCAATAAAAAGATTGCAAATGACCAAAATAATAATTGAGAACTATAAGAGAGTCCTAAAAAGAATTGATGTGTACTTTTATAGAAACTGGCTGTAGAAACATGTCTTCTTTTTTGATGGATCCAATTTTTAAAAGTTGTATTTGGCTTTGAATTGGTGAAACTATTCGTAGAAAAGGCCAATGCAGTGTTCTTTGTTGTTGCATTTATATTGACAAATAAATCATCATCTCCTGATTTTAAGTGCATGTGTTTTGCAAACCCGCCAGCCTTAAAAAACAAACTTTTTTTATAAGCCAAGTTACGCCCAACCCCCATGTATGGTAATCCAATTTTAGCATAGGAAAAATACTGTAAGGCCGTATACAGTGTTTCGAATCTAATGAGTTTGTTTAGTGGGCTGTTTTTAACCTTTTCATAGGCTCCATAGCCCAAAACAATTTGTTTGGAATCTGAAAAATGATGTGACATTTCAGAAATCCAATGCTCAGAATTTGGAACGCAATCAGCATCGGTAAAAAGCAACTGCTCATGTGTTGCTGCTTTAATGCCTAATGAAAGAGCAAATTTCTTATTTCCCCAAAACTGCTCATTTTCAACAACATTTACAATTTTGATGGCATGTGTATGTATGTTTTTTTCTTGAAAGTCTTCAAAAATCTCAAGGGTGCTATCATAAGAACCATCATTGATTAATACCAATTCAAAATTCGTGTGTTTTTGCTTTAATAGTTGTGGAAGTAATTGAGGAAGATTTTTGGCTTCATTTCTGGCACAAACTAAAACGGATACAGGTGTATCTGAACCTTTAACGTAATTCGGTTTTAAAAATGAAAATCTAGAAAATATAAAAAGAAAATAAAATAACTGTATGCAGGTAATTGCAATAAAAATTACAAAAACAACTTGCATTAATTATTTGTTTTCACAGTTTTCAGGAAGTTTACCGCAGAAACCACACGCTTCACCGTCTTTATTAAGCATCGGGTTTTGACTAGCACAAGTTCCGGCAAATTCACCGTCTTTTTTGGCCCAAATTTTAATTGCAATTCCAAGTACTGCAAGGGCTAATAATCCAATAGTTACAAATACTAACTTCATACAAAACGTTTAGGTTGCAAAGATAAGAAATCTACTTATAATTAATTCCTAAAAAGGTAAAACATTAATGCGATATATTGGTTAATTTTCATTTTTCTAAAATTAAAATGCAATAGAATTAAAAAGCTTCGTCTTTATAAGTGAAGAGCGCATAGAAATGCTTTTAAAAAATGTCAGAGAACGATAATTACAAAAAATTAAAATCTTTTTTTAGTAGTGAATACACCATATTAAAACGGTATGTAAATTCTCGAATTTCTGATAGTGTAGACAGAGAGGCAGAAGATATTATACAAGATGTGGCTCTGAAACTATTTTCTAGAGCCCATAGCCTTTCGCCTATAAATAACGTAACTGGATTCGTTTACAACGCATTGCGAAATAAGGTTATTGATACAATGAGAATTAATAAAAAACACACCAGTATTGAAGACTCAAATAAAGAACGTATAGATAGTTTATTGGAAGTGTTTTATGGTGAAGCGTCGAATGCATATTCTGAAAAAATGAAACACGAATTAATGCGAATGATTTACAAATTAAAACCGCATTATAGCGCAATAATACTGGCCATCGATTTTGAAGGCTATAGTTATAAAGATTTAGCAAATGAAACAGGAATTCCGCAAGGAACCTTAATGTCTAGAAGACATAGAGCGCTCTCTATTTTATATAAAGAATTAGAAAAAAATAAAATTTAATTAAGATTATGGAACATTATATTAAACACAAACTAAGAAGTAAAAAACCATTTGAAGTGTTTTTTACAGGATTATTTATAACAGTTGCAATTGTTGGATTTATTGCATTATTTGGATATGTAGCTATGCGATTATGGAATTGGTTAATGCCAGAAATTTTTGACTTAACAACAATTACGTATTGGCAAGCAATTGGCTTATTAATATTGGCAAAATTCTTTTTTGGCGGTTTCGGCTCTGATCGAAGTAGTAAGAAAAAGAAGAAGGCTAAAGATTATTGTAACGATGAGAAGCCAAAAAGAGATTTCTCTAAGTGGAAATTGTATGACAAATTTTGGGAAGAAGAAGGAAATGAGGCTTTTAATTCTTTTGTTAAAAAAGAAAGGGGAGGAGATGAATTGGGAATACAACCAGATAAATAATTAAAAAAATGGAATTGCTGATTTTTAAGACAGATATTAAATCAAAAAAGAAAATTAAAAAAGTTAAGAAACTATTCAACACGAATATAGAAATATTGGATTGGGGAATTGATTTGGAAGATGTAGACAATGTATTGCGGATTGAAGGCGTGGATGGAATTGATAAAAAGAGAATTATAAAATTGACAGAAACAGATGGGTTTTGTTGTGAGCAACTGACGTGATCGACTTCATGGGATGTTTTATGACATTTGTCTAATAAATTAGTGCGTGCATAGTTAATATCCATACATTTAGAAAACATATTTAAAGTATAGTTTTCATGTTAAAATCACACATCTTAAGAGTATTATTTGCAATTTTAATTGGCTTCAACAATTTAAGTGGATTTAGTCAAAATAATGCAAAATTTGAAATTTTACCTTCTCCTCAACGATTCGAAATAACGGGGCAGAGTAGTATAAAATTTGGTGAAGTTAAAAAGTTATATGCAGATAATTTAAGTAAGTTACCAGTGCATGGTACATTTTTAAATGAACTATTTTCTGTAAATAATGAGGCTGATGCTGATTTAGTTTACCGCATAGATTCAACTATTCAAGTAGATGCAGAGGGCTATACTTTATCCATAAATAATAATAAAATTGTGATTGTTGGTAAGGATGAAGCAGGACTGTTTTATGGAGTAAAATCCTTAGAACAATTGTTAGAAGATGCCAAAGATCAGAAAGCTTTTTTACCGAATTGCACCATTACAGATTTTCCAAAATTGAAGTACCGTTCCATTCAATTGGATATAAAACATCACCTAGAAAAGAAAAGTTATTACTACGATTTAATGGATTATTTAGCAGGGCTAAAGGTAAATGCCATTATTGTAGAAATGGAGGATAAATTAAAATATGAGAAACACCCATTAATAGGTTCTGATGATGGTTTTACAATTGAAGAATGGGCAGAATTATCGAACTATGCAAACGATCGAAATATTGAAATTAGCCCACTAATTCAAGGGCTGGGACACGCCTCATTTATCCTAAAACACGATAAATACAAAGCTTTACGTGATGATCCAAAAAGCGATTGGGCTTTTAATCCTTTAGACCCTAGAACCTACGAATTACAGTTCGATTTATACAGAGAGGCTATAAAGGCAACTCCTAATGGAAAATACTTGCATATTGGAGGTGATGAGGTGCATACAACTGGTAAAAATAGTGGTAGGTCTGCCTTAGACTTGCAATTAGAATGGTTGAGAAAGGTGTGTAAATTTGCAGAGGAAAACAATAGGATTCCAATTTTTTGGGATGACATGCCATTGAAACAAGCAGGGGTTTATAAGCCGATGTTTAATAAAAATATGACCCAAGAAGAAGTAGATGAGGTTTGGGAAAAGAATGAGCATAAGTTGGTTGAATTTCTCGATCAGTTTCCGAAGAATTGTATTTATATGCGATGGAACTATCATACACCTGAAGCCTTGGGTAATACCAAAGCAATGGAGTGGTTTAGAGCGCACGATTTACAAGTTATGGGAGCCACAGCTGGTCAAACAAGATGGGTTTTAATGCCGCAACGCGAGAGTAATATAAAAGAGATTAAAACATTTGCATTGTCGTCTATAGAAAGTGGGTTAAACGGATTGTTATTGACACTTTGGGACGATGATTCGCCTCACTTTGAATTGTACAAGCGAGGAATTAATGCTTTTTCGGAATATACTTGGTCTGGAGATAAACGTTCAAAAAGCGAGTTGAAATCAGTATTTAGACACCGCCAGTTTTCATTTGAAACGAGCGGAAATGAATTTTCATTTATAGATAATTTAGAAAAGCCAGTTGGGATATGGAAAAATATTCTGCTTAACGGAAATAAGAGGAATTATCTTAAAGGAAATGAAAATGCCATTGAAAAATTTGTGATTGATTTGCCAACTGAGAAAAAAGGGGTCTGGAGTGATAAGAATAAGGAAAGAATTGAAAATGCCGAAAACACGTTGAAAACTTGTTCTAAAATAGAATCGACATTAGATAAAATGAAATCTGAGGCAACACGAAATAGCTATACATTAGAAATTTATGAGCAAGTGAATAAATTGGTTCAGTTTTCGTCAAATGCTGTTTTGAAACTTAGAGATTACGACAAAGCTCAAGATAAAGAAGAGGAGAGAATGGCTTTAGAAGGATTGAAATTATTATCTAAGGAGTTTACTGCACTAAGAACTGAATTTGAAGCTGTTTATGGTAAAACAAGGGTATTGAATAAGCCAGAAAATTATATTTTAGATCAAGATGATCATGTGCATTTATCCAATCAATCGCTAAATTTTGATTGGCAGTTTTATGCAGAACTATTGTTTCTTGAAAAATTAGAGCAGTTGTTTTAAATGATATAACTCGCTTTTTTTAACTTTTTTTCATTGAGGGTGTAATATTGGCTAACTTAAGCCACTAATCAATAAAACAATAAATATTGAGTAGCGATTTTTACACAACATCAATTTTGCCATTTGCAGGTATTATTATAAAAATATGCCGTGCATATACCGATTCTCAAGAGGATTTTGAAGATTACTACCAAGAAGTTTGTTTGCAAATATGGAGGAGTCGTGAACAATTTAGAGGCGATTCAAAATGGTCTACTTGGATCTATAGATTGTCTTTAAATATTTGTCTTACACTTATTAAAAAGAAGAAAAACAATCGCCAGCATGTTGTCTCCGAATATCAATTTGTAGAGGATACCGAGGAAAATCAAGCTTTTGAAGACGAGTCATTAAATCAATTGTATGATGCGATAAAACAATTGTCTGAAATTGATAGGGCGGTTATTTTATTATACCTAGAGGAGAAACCGAATAAGGATATTGCAGAAATTATTGGAACGACTCCTAACAATATTGCGGTACGTGTAAATAGAATTAAGGAACGATTAAAAAAGATATTAGATGGAAAAATCAATTGAATCAATTTGGAAAGACGGTTTTTTGCAGAATGAAGCCTTAGTCGCTCCAAAATTGAATGATTTATATAATAAGAAATCGATAGATATAGTGGAGAAATTTCGGAAGATGTATAAGATTAACATTATCGGAATAGCTTTGTTTGCTTGTGTTTTATTACCAATAGCAACCATTTCAAAATTGCCTTATATGGGAATTTTAATGTTTGTTTTGTTTGTAACATTGATAAGTTTTGCCATCAGATTTAAACGCAAACTACATGCTATCACAAAAAATGCAAATAGTTATGAATATTTAAAATCGTTTGAAAGTTGGACAAAGGAAATGACCACATTTAATTCTAAATTTTCAACGTATTTATACCCGTATGTGTTTATCTCTATGGTCATTGGGTTTTGGTTTGGAAGTTTTGGAGAGGATATACCTGGCAATGATTTTGTTACTTGGTTGTTAGAGTCATATCCCAACATGTTTTTAGTTGGGGGTGTTCCGATAGTTTTATGGATTATTTTGAGTGTGATAATCTTGCTTTTGGCATTTTTTGGAGGTAGAATAGGAGAGTGGGATTTAAAAATTGGATATGGCCGAATTTTAAAACGATTAGATACGTTGTTGTCTGATATGGAGGAATTAAGAAGAAATACTTAATGAGTATAAAATAAAATACCATGAAAATAGAAAAGTTAAATATTAAAAGTGAAGCATTAGAAAACCCGAAGTTAGATAAGGTTATAGCGAAAATGAACCTACTTATAACGGATTTGAATACAAAAGAAATTCCAGTATTGATTTGTGATGAAATTAATGCTATAATCAAAACATTAAACAGGAATTCAGAGCCAGAAACCGAACAAGTGAAGAATATAAAGAAAGCGTATTGTAAAATTTTAAAAATACTCGAGAAGAAATTGAAAATGGTTCCAAAGAATCACTATAGAAATTTGTGGATGGCTATTGGAATATCAATTTTTGGAGTTGTATTTGGTTCTGTTCTTTCTTCTTCAACAGGCAACTCTAGTTATATTGGAATCGGTATTCCTATTGGTGTAGCTATCGGAATTGCCGTTGGTACGGATATGGATAAAAAGGCCTTCAAAAATGGGAAGCAATTAAAAGTATCTTCTAGGCTTTAGAATTTCTTCAAATAATATTTACCTCAATTTCTAGCGTAATCCCAAATTTGTCTACTACAGTTTGTTGAATGTTTTGAGCGAGGTTTTTTAATTCAATTCCTGTTGCATTCCCATGATTCACCAATACCAAGGCTTGTTTATCATGAACTCCTGCATCGCCAAATCTTTTGCCTTTAAATCCACTTTGTTCAATTAGCCAACCTGCTGGAACTTTAATTTCTGAATCAGAAACTACATAGGATGGTATTGAAGGAAATTGATTTTTTAGTTTTTCAAACTGAACCGATGAAATTACGGGGTTTTTAAAAAAACTACCACTATTACCAATTTCTTTAGGATTTGGTAATTTCGAGTTTCTAATTTTAATTACCGCTTCAGAAATATCTTTGATGGTAGGTGTTTCTATACCATTTTTTTCTAATTCAGACTGAATAGCTCCGTAAGAATAGTTTAGTTGATGGTTCTTTTTGGTAAGTTTAAATATTACAGAGGTAATAATATATTTACCCTTTAATTCGTTTTTAAAAACAGAATTTCGATAACCAAAATTGCATTCCTCATTCGTAAAAACACGCCTTTTGCCTGTTGCAATTTCGATGGCTTTTAATTTGTGAAAAGTATCTTTAATTTCAACTCCATACGCCCCAATATTTTGCATTGGGCTTGTACCCACGTTACCAGGAATTAAAGAGAGATTTTCTAGTCCACCAAAATCATTAGCGATGCACCATTGCACAAACTCATGCCAATTCTCACCAGCCTGTGCTTTTATGTACACATGTGTATCGGATTCTTCAAAAATATTAAGTCCTTTAAGATTTAAATAAAGGACTAATTGATCAATATCAGAAGTTAATAAAACATTGCTCCCGCCACTTAAAATAAATGGATTTGAATCCTTCTCTAAAATTTTGAGTAATTGCTCAATAGAAGTAATATTCGCAAATTTTGAAGCCTTTACATCGATTCCAAATGTATTATACGGTTTAAGAGATATGTCTTTTTGAATATTCAATTATTGGCTGCGGTATTTTTCTAATGCAATTTTAAGAATTTCAACCGAACGAATCAAATCTTCTTTCTTTAAAACATATGCAATACGAATTTGGTTTTTCCCTTGGCCAGGTGTTGAATAGAATCCGCTAGCAGGAGCTACCATAATCGTTTCTTCTTGATCGTTAAATTTTTCTAACATCCATTGTGCAAAATCGTCAGCGTCTTCAATTGGCAATTGCACTACGCAATAAAAAGCACCTTTTGGTTTAGAAACCAGCACACCGTCAATCTTACTTAATTCAGAAATTAAAGTGTCTCTACGTTCTTTGTATTCTGCAATTACATTGTCAAAATACGATTGTGGCGTATCCAGTGCTGCTTCACTGGCAATTTGCGCATAAGTAGGTGGGCTTAACCTTGCTTGTGCAAATTTCATAGCCGTTGCAATAACTTCCTTATTTTTAGAAACCATACACCCTACACGAGCACCACACATACTATATCTTTTAGAAACAGAATCAATTATAATTGCATAGTCATCCAATCCAAAATTATTAAGAACAGAGTGATGTTCAATACCATCATCATAAACAAATTCACGATATACTTCATCAGCAATTAAAAACAAATCGTGTTTCTTTACGATTTCTGCTAATTTTTCAATCTCTTGTTTAGAGTATAAATAACCCGTTGGATTGCCAGGATTACAGATTAAAATTGCTTTAGTTTTTGGTGTAATTAATTTTTCAAAATCAGCAATGTCAGGTAACGCAAAACCGTTTTCGATGCTAGAATTTACAGGAACAACTTTTACACCACTAGCGGTAGAAAATCCATTGTAATTTGCATAAAAAGGCTCAGGAATGATAATTTCATCTCCATAATCTGCAATAGTTCCCATAGCAAATAACAAAGCTTCAGAACCACCCGTAGACACAATGATATCATCTTTAGTTACAGCAATATTATTACTGTTGTAATAGGCTGCTAATTTTGTTCTGTATTCATCAGAACCTTCTGACCTGCTATACGCCAATACTTCAACAGCATTATTTTTTATTGCTTCTAAGGCTACATCTGGTGTTTTAATATCTGGTTGACCGATATTTAAATGATAGACCTTAATGCTGTTTTTTTTAGCGTTTTCCGCATAGGGTACCAACTTTCTTATTGGTGATGATGGCATTGCAATACCTTTTGATGATATTCTAGGCATAATATGAAAATTTTTAGCAAAATTGCAAAATTTAATCGAAAATTGAATACCTTTTTATGGATTTTTGAAAGGTTAAATATTTCTTAATTAATTTGCCTTGGCAACCTTATTAATTAACTTTAATCGGTAAACATATTCTTGAATTAATGAGAAGTATACTTTGTTTTTTTTTATTGCTATTGTGCTCTACTTATGTAAGTAGTGCTCAAGAGTATACTTTTAATCAAGGACGAACTTCACAAACTGTTGAGTTTGAATTAATAAATAATTTAATTGTTTTTCCTTTAACGGTGAACGGTACAGAATTGACTTTTATTTTGGATACGGGTGTAGGGTCGCCTGTTATTTTTAATATGACTTCTTCAGACTCATTGCATTTTAGAAATATTGAAGTAGTTAAATTAAGAGGTTTAGGTGAAGGTGAACCTGTTGAGGCTGTTAGATCTAAAGGAAATACATTAGTATTTGGTGATATTGTTGGTAAGAACCAAGATCTTTTTATTATTTATAATGAAAAGTTAGATTTATCGGGTAAACTAGGAGTTTCTGTTAATGGAATAATAGGTTATGATATTCTTAAGAATTTTGTAGTTTCAATTAATTACTTAAACAGAAAGTTAACTTTTACAAATCCTGAGGATTATCCTTATAAAAAGTGCAAAAGTTGTGAAACATTTGATTTGCATTTTTATAAAAAGAAGCCATTTATCAATGCGGAGATAGAAAACTTAGATAATTCAATTGTACCTGTTCAATTACTTATCGATTCAGGAGGGACTGATTCCATATGGTTGTTTGAAGATATTGAAAAGAATGTAGCGATTCCAGAAAATTCGTTTGAAGATTTTATTGGAGAAGGCATTAGTGGTGGGATTTTTGGAATGCGAAGTAAATTGAATGCATTTAAATTAAAAAGGTTTCTAATTCCAAAGCCAAATGTGGCCTATTTAGACTCTGTTTCTTCGGCTTATGCTAAAGGGTTATCGACTAGGAATGGAAGCCTTGGAGGGAATATTCTAAAACGATTTAAGGTAGTGCTAGATTATCCAAATAAGAAAATGACTTTAAAAAAGAATAGGAATTTTTCTGAGCCGTTTTCTTATAATATGAGTGGGATTGAATTGATTCATGCTGGAACAACTTTGGTAAAAGAATTGAATTCAACCAGATTTAATCTTGAAAACGAAACTTCGGTATCAAATAGTAGTACAATTACGCTAAATTATATGTATAGTTTTAATCTAAAACCAACTTATAAAATAGCCTATGTTCGTAAAGATTCACCTTCAGATAAATGTGGATTAATGGTTGGTGACTTATTGGTAAAGGTTAATGGTAAATATGCTTACAATTACCAATTAAAGGATATTGTTGAGAAATTTTATGGGTCTGAAGAAAATTGGGTACGTTTAACGGTTGAACGAAATGGAAGAGAATTGGACTACTCATTTAAATTGAAAAACTTACTCGAAATGTTTTAGCCAGTTGTATTATGCTAGTTCCATAATTTTTCACCATAACCATGGCATTTTTTCTCAGACTATTCTTCAAAGGCAAGAAAGGAAATTCTTACACTTAACCGTTTATTCAATAATTTGATTGATGTGATGTTTCATATGAACAACATAATCTTTCATTAAAAAAGATAGATTATTGTATTCATCATCAATTTCAATTTCAAATTGTAAAGTTTCTTCCGTTTGAACGGTCATTAAATTGATAATTCTTTTGTTAATACTTAACCAAAAACCGATTAATTCTAGTAAATCTGCATGTTGATAGTCATTTGCTAATACCAAGGAATTTTGGTTGTATTTTCGGATTGAAAAAGGTTTAGTTTCAAATTGTATTTCGGTAAACCGCTGTAAATTATTGATGCCAGAATCTATTAAATGACCGAGAATTTCTTTTTTAGACCAACTCGAATCCGATTCTTTATAATGAATATCATTATCAGATGCATTTATAAAATAAGACTCTACTAAAGTCAAATAATTTTTTAGTTGCTTAATTGATGTTGCAATCATAGCACTATTATTTATTTGTCCTTTTTCTGTTTGTTTATTTCGTCCTGAAGTTTTCTTCTAATTTGTTGTTCTCTTTCCAAAGCTCTTGTTCTGTGGGCTTCATATTCTTGTTCTAATTCATCTAATTTCTCTTTTGTTTCTTTGGTAATAACATGAGAACGATTAAATCTAAAGATATAAATTAGAAGTAGTGTTAGAAGCACTCCTATTGTAGACCATAAAATAGTATTGTAAACAGGTTTAGAAATTATAAAACCAAATAGTAATATTCCATCCTTTTCTTTATTCAATTGTTCTATAGTACTGTTTCGCTCATCTAAAGTGTTCTTTAAACCATTAATTTCGGTGTCTTTAGCAGTTACCATTGATCTGGTTTCGGACAAATCAACTTTTAATACATCTAAAGAATCATTCACAACTATTTTTAAGCGATCTATCCATGCTCTTTTAATGACTTTATATTCTTGATATCGATTTGAATTTTTGATTACATAATCAAATTGATTTTCGATAGTTCCGCTATCTAATTTCTGAGTTGGGGGTGTTTTTTGAGCAATTAAAACTGTTGAAAACAATAAGGTAATAATTGTAAATAATCTCATTCGTTGCATAACTAAACAATTGTAAGTTTTTATAAAAGTACTTATTTTTTTTTAAGCTATAAAAAGGCTTAAAAAAAACCGATACAATAGTATCGGCTTGTTAAACGTGTGGTATTTGAATTTATTTTAAATATCTTCAAAACTAATATCGGTAAAACTTTCTGAAGTAACCTCGCTTGGCGGAGCTTCTTCATTTTTTTTGTAGTCTGATTGATGTCTGTCGCTAATTACTTCTTCACCTTTCTCGTTTACGATATAATCAGTAGCCGCTTTTAGCATTTCATTAAACTCTGAAAAATCTTCTTTATACAAGTAAATTTTATGTTTTTTATAATGAAACGATCCATCATCGTGTGTAAATTTTTTACTCTCTGTAATAGTTAAATAGTAGTCATCCGCTTTTGTCGCTCTTACATCGAAAAAATATGTCCTTCTTCCTGCTCTTAAAACTTGTGAGAAGATTTCCTCTTGCTCATTAAAGTTATTTTCACTCATAATTTTACACTAAATTATTTAATTGTTAATGAATCATTGTTTTGACAAATCTAAAAAAATAATTCTCTTTTGCAATAGTCAATTGAAAAAAATAAACCTTCACTTATGATGCATCTTCTAACAACTGTTGTTCATACAACTCTTTGTAGAACCCTTCTACTGATGATAATTGTTCATGAGTCCCTTTTTGTAGTATTTTTCCTTCATCTAATACAAGAATACTGTCTGCATGCTTAATAGAAGAAATACGGTGGCTTATAATAATTGTAGTTTTATTTTTTGTGATGCGCTCTAAGTTCTTAAGAATTATTTCTTCAGTTTCTGTATCTACAGCAGATAGACAATCATCCAATATTAAAATTTCCGGGTTCTTTATCAATGCACGAGCAATAGAAACACGTTGTTTTTGACCACCGGAAAGTGTTACACCACGTTCTCCAACAAGTGTTTTGTAGCCCTCGGTAAATTCAACTATATTATGATCTATATATGCGTCTTTCGCTGCTTGTTTAATTTCACTTTTACCAGCATTTTTTGCACCAAATTTTATATTGTTCTCAATGGAGTCTGAAAATAGAAATGCATCTTGAGGAACATAGCCTATACTTTGTCTAAGGTTGTCTAAATTCAAATCTTTAATAGCAGTATTTCCGATACTAATCATACCCTTATCAATATCGTATAAACGTGTAATCATATTGATAATAGTCGATTTTCCAGAACCAGTTTTTCCAAGAATAGCTAAAGTCTTCCCTTTTTCTAATTCGAAACTAATGTTTTTAAGAGCAGTAATATTAGTGTCATCATAGGTAAACGTTACATTCTTAAAAGTAATATTTCCATCTATTGGAGTTTGAGTAGATATAGTATTTTTAATTTCTGGTTTCACATCTAAAAACTCATTGATTCTTGCTTGCGATGCGTCCGCTTGTTGAATAATATTACTAACCCAACCTATAACCGCCATTGGCCATGTAAGAATGTTAACGTACATTATAAATTTAGTTACATCTCCTAAGGTTATGTATCCTTCAATATATCTTAACCCTCCAACATAAATAACGACAAGGTTTCCGATTCCAATTAGTAAAATCATTAAAGGGAAAAATAACGCTTGTATTTTAAAGAGTTCAATGTTTTTTTGCTTGCTTTTCTCAGCAACAAGTTCAAATTTATTTATAGCGTCCAATTCGGTAGTATAGGCCTTTATAATCCGAACACCTGCAAAAGATTCTTGAGCAGCAGTTGTTAATTTTGACAAATATTCTTGAACAATTGTTGTTTTTTTATGGATGAGTCTACTCAAATAATAAATTGAAATAGATAATATTGGTAATGGTAACAAGGTATAGGCTGTTAATATCGGATCCGTTTGAATCATTAAAACCATAATTACTATTATGGCAACTACAGTATTAAGGCTATACATAATTGCTGGGCCAAAATACATTCGAACCTTACCAACATCTTCACTAATTCTATTCATTAAATCTCCCGTTCTATTCTTTTTGTAGAAATTAAGAGAGAGTAATTGATACTGCTGATAGATTTCATTCTTCAAATCAAATTCTACCAATCTAGAGGTAACAATAATCATTTGACGCGTAAAAAACGTTAAAATTCCCGAAAGTAGTGTTGCTCCAAGAATCAGTAAGAAGTATTTTAGATTAGTTTCATAGACCACTGATTTATCTGCAATAGTTCCTTTAGCATACGCATCAAAAGCATCAACAGAATGCTTAATAAAATCTGGGATTTGAAGTTTTAAAATGTTTGAAGCAATGCAGATGATGACTCCTGCTAAAAAGCGGTATTTATATTTTATGAAATATTTATTTAATTGCCTAAGCGCTTTCACTAAAAAAGGAATTCAAGATTGAAAATATGAGCGAATATACTTTAAATAAATTGAATGACTATGGCAGAAACGTTAAGTTAAATCAAAAAATATAAAATTGAATTATTAACAAATAATTTTACTTAGAGGTCTTCTTTTGTCCAGCAAATTGTGGTATTTTTGCAGCGCAAAATAATTACATTTTAACGTTCTTTAGCATGATAAATAGAAGACATATTAGAATTAAGGTAATGCAGTCGGTATATGCAATATTGCAATCGAATAGCGATAATTTAGTAAAAGAAGAAAAATTTTTACTAGCCAGTATAGATAGGATGTATGATCTCTATGCATTGTCTTTGAGTATTTTAATACATGTTCAAGACATGGCAAATTCGCACTTAGAAATTGCCAAAAAAAAGTATTTAGCATCTTCAGAAGAGAAAAACCCTAACACAAAATTTACTGAAAATCAAGTTATAAATTTACTAAAAGAAAGTTACTCTTTTCAGCAGTATTTAGAAGATAAGAAGTTGAATAACTGGAAGCAAGACGACGAGTTTGTTCGCATTGTTTGGGATTTAATTAAAGAGAGCGATGAATACAGTAGATACGTTTCTACAAGAACATCTAATTTTGAAGAAGATAAAAACTTCGTCTTGTTTATTTTTAAAAACATAATTGCTCCTAACGATAAATTGGCAGATTATTTCGAGGACCAATCTATTAGTTGGGTAGACGATATTCCGTTTGTAAATACATGGGTTGTAAAAACCTTAAATGGATTAAGCGCAACAAAACCTTTTAAAATAGGTGATTTGTATAAGGATGAAAGCGATCAAAAGTTTGTGTTGGACCTTTTCAGAAAAGTAGTGTTGAATCATGAGAAATTTGATGAAGATATTAATGCAAAAACACCGAATTGGGATGCTGACAGAATTGCAGATATCGATTTGATTTTGATGAAAATGGCGTTGGTAGAGTTTTTAAATTTCCCATCAATTCCAACACGTGTCTCTATAAATGAGTACATAGAAATATCTAAAGATTATTCTTCGCAAAAAAGTAGTTTTTTCATAAATGGAGTATTGGACAAAATTTTGAAGGAGTATACAGAGGAGAAAAGAATAAAGAAAATAGGTAGGGGATTGTTATAATTTTCTATTTTTACGCAGAATAAGTTTAATTTAATAAGTTAAAAACCATGAGAAAATTTGTATTAGTACTTGTTGCAGTTGCGATGGTATCATTTACATCATGTAAGAATGAAAACGCAAGCGCAAAAGTTAAATCTGAGAACGTTGAAGCGGCTGCCGCTAGAGATGCTGAAATCAGCAAAGGTGTACCTGTTATAGAATGGAATAAAACAGAACATGATTTTGGGAATTTAAAACAAGGAGAAAAAGTAGAAACTACGTTTACTTTAACAAATACTGGAGAAGGAGATTTGGTTATTACCGGAGCTAGAGGTAGTTGTGGTTGTACTGTGCCAGTTTGGCCAAAGGAGGCTGTTAAGCCTGGAGAAACAGCAGAGATTAAAGTTGCATTTAATTCAACTGGAAAGAAAAACAAAACTACTAATACAGTTACATTAACAACAAACACTGAAAAAGGTAACGAGATTGTAAGAATCAAAGCCTTTGTTCAACCAAAAGAAGCAGCACAATAGGATGAGTTTAATTATAGCTTTACAAGAAGGAGGAGGAATCATGTCTATGTTGCCATTTTTGGCGATGTTCTTAGTCATTTATTTGTTTATGATTCGTCCACAAATGAAACGTCAAAAAAATGAAAAGAAGTTTCAAAGTGAAATAGCGCGCGGAGCAAAAGTGATTACCACTAGTGGAATCCATGGTAAAATTGTTGAAATTAATGAAAATGACGCAACAGTTGTTATCGAAACAAGCGCAGGGAAAATTAAATTTGAGCGTTCAGCAATTTCAATGGAAATGTCTAAAAAATTGAACCCGGTTAAAAAATAATTTATCCGAAAACATAAAATTAAAAGTGAGCCTAACGGCTCACTTTTTTTGTATATTTATTTTTTGAACGCATATAAATGGTAGCAAGAAATAATAGTGGATTAAAATCTAATTTAAAACTAAGAATGTTTCTGATTTTTTTGGTTTTGACCTCGGTTTTTTGGATACTGACCAAATTATCTAAATCTTATTCTAGCAATGCAGAATTCAGTTTGGTGTATGAGAACTTACCTGCTGAACGCGTGTTTCAAAATATTCCATTGCAATCGGTAAATGTTGCACTTAATGCAACAGGCTTTGAGTTGTTAAAGTATAAATTTAACACCAAAACGCTGCGTATTGACCTAAATAACCTAAGGTATAAAAATGGTAGAGAATATTATTATTTACCAAATAATCATTTGCCAGAATTAAAGTCACAATTAAAAGACAACGCTAATATAGAACGTGTTTTGTTGGATAGCATATTCTTTAATTTAGGACAAAATTTGGTTAAAAAAGTTCCAGTAAAAATAAATGTGAACATCGATTTTAAATTAGGATATGATTTTGTTGATGAATTAACGGTTACTCCAGATTCTATTGAATTAATTGGACCAGATAAGGTTCTAGATACTATCAACGGAATTTGGACGAATGCGATTGAATTGTCGGAAGTGAATACAGCGATTAGTGAGCGTGTTTCTTTAACTTCTTTTAAAGATAAGAATATCTCAATGTCTAATTCTAGTGTTCTTCTTGAGGCTGAAGTTGATAAGTTTACCGAAGGTTCCGTAAAAGTGCCTTATAAAATTATTAACCTTCCTGAAGGTATGGAATTAACCACTTTTCCAAAGGAAATAACAATTTACTACAAGGTTGGTTTGAAGAATTACAATAGAATTTCTCAAGAGAATTTTAATATTATTTGTGATTTTAGGCAATCTAAAGAGAATGCTTTAGAATATCTAATTCCACAATTACAAAATGAGTTAT
This sequence comes from Urechidicola vernalis, assembly GCF_031846385.1. Classification (NCBI taxonomy): domain Bacteria; kingdom Pseudomonadati; phylum Bacteroidota; class Flavobacteriia; order Flavobacteriales; family Flavobacteriaceae; genus Urechidicola; species Urechidicola vernalis. The sequence goes on along the minus strand of NZ_JAVRHV010000006.1, from coordinate 113,478 downwards.
CCTTAGTGTCGGCGGTTAGGTTTGTTCCGAATAAAATAGAATATTTAATAAAAAAGTAATGATTTTAGTTGGCTTAACAGGGTTGATGGGTAGCGGTAAATCTACCGTGCTTTTGATGTTTAAAGAGTTTGGGGCGGCAGTTTACAATGCAGATACTGAAGCCAAACTATTGATGCATAGTCCTGCGTTGAGACAAGAGATAGAATTGTTATTTGGTAAGATTGCATATGTAGATGAAAAATTAAACAGGAAGTATATTTCGAAAGTTGTTTTTGATGATCCCGTTAAACTTAAACAGTTGAATTCCATTGTGCATCCCGCGGTAAAAATCCATTTTGAAAATTTCGTTGCCAATTCTAAAGCCGATTGTGTTGTTTATGAAAGTGCACTTCTATTCCAAAGTTCATTAAAGTCTTTATTTGATTTTATTGTTGTAGTTACTGCTCCAGTAGAAGAAAGAATTTTAAGGATTATGAAAAGAGATAATTCGAACAAAGAGGCAATTGAAAAAAGGTTGGCACACCAAAAAATAACGGTAAACGAACTAGAACAGGCTGATTTTATTATAGAAAACGTAGCCATAAATTCCACCAGATTATCTGTTAAAAATATTTATTCCTTCATTTTGGGGAATCAATAGATGCTCGAATAAATAATGCTATTCTTCTTAATTAATTGTTAAAAATACATTTTTTTAGTTAATTAATATTGTATTTTCTAATTTATTAACATTTAAAATATAACTTTGCTCTATGAGTAAAAAGATATTTGTGCTTATTATTTTGCTAATGAGCGTTTCTTTAATAGGAATTATTTCAGTTCAGTTTTATTGGATTAAGAACACAATTGAAATGAGCGACAACCAATTTACCAGTGAGGTGAAATCGGCGTTGAGACAAGTATCTAATAACATTAGTGAAAATGAGCTCGATGAAAACTTTAGAAGAATTGGGCAGTTTGCGTTGAGTCGTAAGGATATAAAAGTATCGGAATTAAAAACATTTTTATACGAACAAATAGATACTGTTAGAAATGAAACTTTTGAATATGCGCAAACCATATTAGAAGAGAATTACAGGGTGCCATCTGATTTTTTTGAAAATGACTCTTTAAATTTTACTAAAATTTATAGCAAACAAGAAATGACGATTATAAGAAATCAGGTTTCTGAAGATGGTGATATGAACGATTTTATGCCAATCGAGAAGTTCAAGGAATCTGGAGAATTGACAAGAATTGAAGAGGCTGTAATTAAAGATGATATTAAAAAATTAGCAAGTAGAATTCCAATTCATCAAAGAATAGGAAACAACGAGTTAAATTTATATTTACGAAACGAGTTTGAGCATAGAGGTATTAATACCAAATTCAAGTACGGAGTTTATAATGACGATTTGGCCACTAAATTAAAGTCGGGTTATTTTAGAAAAGGCGAAGATAAAACCTATCAAGTTCCATTGTTTGTGAATGATGACGGTACAAGTAACTACCAATTATATGTTAGTTTTCCGGATAAGAAAAACTACCTAATTGCTTCTATAGGTAAGGTTCTGGGCTTGTCGGCATTGTTTATTTTGGTCATTATTATTGTTTTTATAGGTTCTTTATATCAAATGATAAAGCAAAAGCAGATTTCTGAAATAAAAACTGACTTTATCAATAATATGACGCATGAGTTTAAAACACCAATAGCAACAATAAATCTTGCTTTGGATGCTATTAAGAACCCAAAAATTATTGATGATAGTGAAAAAGTACTGCGATATAGTAAAATGATTCGTGATGAAAATAAGAGAATGCATGCTCAAGTAGAAAACGTTTTGCGAATTTCTAGGTTAGAGAAAAACCAACTAGACCTTAATAAGGTAAAGCAGAACATGCAAGAATTGATAGAAGAGGCAGTGACGCATGTTGAATTGTTAGTTCAGAGTAGAGGTGGGTCTATAAAAGTTGAATTAAATGCGAGTTTAATGGAGGTTTTAGCAGATCAGACGCATATGACAAATGTAGTTGTTAATATGTTAGATAATGCCATAAAATATTCTCCAGATGCTCCAATAATTGAAATAACAACAGAGAATACTGCAAAGAATTTTGTGCTTCGAATTAAGGATCATGGAATGGGGATGAACAAGAATGTGCAGAAAAATATTTTTAAGAAGTTCTATAGAGAAGAACGAGGAAATGTACACAATGTAAAAGGTCATGGATTAGGATTGGCCTATGTAAAGAGAATAGTTGAACACCATCAGGGTACGGTTCAAGTTGAAAGTGAAAAAGGAAAAGGAAGCACTTTTATTTTGAATTTACCGTTGATATAAAACACTGAATTATGGGAAACACAAGAGTATTATTAGTAGAAGATGATCCGAATTTTGGAACGGTCTTAAAAGATTACTTAACATTAAATGATTATGATGTAACGCACGCTAAAGATGGGTTAGAAGGTTTAATTATGTTTAAGAATAATGAGTTTGATATGTGTATCTTAGATGTTATGATGCCAAGAAAAGATGGGTTTTCATTAGCAAAGGATATTAGATCTACAAATTCTGAAGTGCCGATTATATTTTTAACGGCCAAAACAATGAAAGAAGACGTTTTAAAAGGGTATCAGGCTGGTGCAGATGACTACTTAAATAAGCCGTTTGATTCTGAGGTGTTGTTGTATAAAATGAAGGCCATCTTACAACGGAATGAGAATGAAAAATCTACTGAAGAAGAAACATTTGAGTTCACAATTGGGAAATTTCATTTGAATTCGAAGTTAAGACACTTAACATTAGATGGTGCTGAACCTGTGAAATTGTCTCCTAAAGAAAATAAATTATTGAAAATGCTTGCTGTGCATAAAAATGATTTAATGCCACGTGAATTGGCACTAACAAAAATTTGGAGAGATGATAATTATTTTACATCAAGAAGTATGGATGTATATATTGCCAAATTGCGTAAATATTTAAAAGGTGACGAGAATGTTGAAATATTGAACATTCATGGAGAAGGATTTAGACTAATTGAAAATTAGAAGAAAAAAATCTTGAAAAAAACCGGCTAAATGTTTAGCCGGTTTTTTTATGGCTTGTTTTGGAAATTAATTATTCTGATTGTCTATTTGGCTTCATTTACTTGATATAATTCTTTACAACAAGGTGTAATTTTGTTAAATTTGGGCTTAGAGGTTACATCTTTTAATATGGGTGAAAAATATTTGTATGGCAGAGTTAATTAAAATTTACGAAGAAAATCCAAACGCAAAAGAAATTGATAAGGTAGTTAGTATCTTAAAAAAAGGAGGATTGGTAATTTATCCAACCGATACAGTTTATGGTTTGGGATGTGATATTACAAATAATAAGGCTTTGGAGAAAATTGCTCGAATAAAAGGAGTAAAACTCGAGAAAGCCAACTTTTCTTTTTTATGTAATGACTTAAGTCATTTATCAGATTATGTTAGACAAATAGATTCACGAACGTTTAAAATTTTAAAACGCGCTTTGCCTGGACCCTATACCTTTATTTTACCTGGTAATAATAATCTCCCAAAAGTATTTAAAAAGAAAAAAACAGTTGGTATTCGTGTACCTGATCATAATATTGCTAGAGCAATTGTTGAAAAATTGGGGAATCCTATCGTATCTACTTCTATTCATGATGAAGATGAATTATTAGAATACACTACAGATCCAGAGTTAATTTATGAAAAATGGGAAGGAACTGTTGACGCTGTTATAGATAGTGGTTATGGAGACAATGTCGCATCTACGGTTATAGATTTAACAGATGGTGGGCCAGAAGTAATTAGAGAAGGTAAAGGATCCTTAGATATTATTTAGTCAACTTAGAAAACGTTTTCTTTCCCTTAATGTAATAAGACCATACAATACTTTTCGTATGGAAATACCCTCTCTTTTTTGATGCTATATCCTTCCTAAGTTTTAGATATTCATTTAGATGCAAATAAAAACTAACATGCGCTTTTAAAATAGCAAAAGTATGTCTTGGTTTTAGGTTAAATAGAAATTTCAGACCTGCAATTCCGTCTAAAACCATACGTGTAATTGTGATTAAAAAGAGACCCTTTTTAGGAGCGTTTTTCACAAGCGTTAGCAAACTATTTCTAAAATTTAAGTAAGTCTTCTTTGGGCTTAATTTGTTCAGTGTTGCTCCACCAACATGGTAAACCGTTGATTTGGAAACAAAATCTATATTGAAATTTAAATTTTGAATTCTCCAGCATAAATCAATTTCTTCATAATGAGCAAAGTAATTTTCGTCAAAACCGTTTAACTCCTTATAAATCTCAGCCTTTACAAAGAAACAAGCGCCTGATGCCCAGAATATTGTTGCATCATGGTATTGATTATAGTCTTCTTCAATAGTGTCAAAAATGCGTCCTCGGCAATACGGATATCCAAATTTGTCTAGTAGACCACCTGCTGCTCCTGCATATTCAAATTTTGATTTGTTTTTAAAATCTAGTATTTTTGGTTGAATTATCGCTGTATTTGGGTGTGTCTTGAAATGTGCTAAAATTGGTTGTAGCCAATTTTTTGAAACTTCAATGTCAGAATTTACGAGAGCATAGTAATCGGCATCAATTTGTTTTAGTCCGTCGTTATACCCCTTAGCAAAACCCCCGTTTATTTCATTTTGAACAATGTGAACTTGAGGGAAGTTTTCTTTTAAAATTGAAATTGAATTGTCAGAAGAATTATTATCAACTACATAGATATCAGCAATACCTTTAGGGCTGTGTTTAATAATTGATGGCAGAAATTGTTGCAACAATTTTGCACCATTCCAGTTTAATATGACTATAGCTAAGTTCACTGTTTAGTAATTGCTAATTTAAAAGTTTTATTTGGCTTTTACCAATCTGTCAGAATCTTTTGGGTACAAAAAAAAGCCTGTATAGACTACAAGCTTTTCATAAAAAAGTTCGGTATAAATATTAAATTGCTTTAACGTTTACCGCGTTTAAACCTTTTCTTCCTTCTTTTAGTTCAAACTCCACTGCGTCACCTTCTGCAACTCTATCCACTAGACCTGAGATGTGTACGAAGTATTCGTCTTTTGAACCGTCTTCGATGATGAATCCAAATCCTTTAGATTCATTGAAGAATTTTACTGTACCGTTTTTCATTGAAAAATAATAATAATATTAGTTAACAAAAGTAATGCATAAATATTATTTTCCGGGTTTTTTAGGAAAATATTTTTGTTTTGTGCTCAAAATCAATAAAAAAGATGAATATAGTTCAATTTTTGCAAGGGTTGCATTTTCTTCATCTAAGTGAATAAGATGGGATTTCCTTTAAAAAATCATAAGATTTATTCTCATTATTCAATGTGCAAGAATAATGGTTTATTCCATTGGATAGAATTAAATATTGGGCATCGAAGTGCATATTATAACTTACAATTTGATCAAAAGTCTTTTGTGTAATTTTAACGGAAGGAGCCTTGCATTCAATAATCACACAAGGTAAACCAAGTGAATTGTAAATTAAGACGTCAAATCTTTTTTTTCTACCATTTAAAACGAGTTGTTTCTCGACTGCAATTAATTGAATAGGATATTTTTTTTCCGTAATAAGGTAGTTAACAAGATGCTGTCGCACCCATTCTTCTGGAGTTAAAACCACATATTTTTTTCGAATTTTATCAAATATTAGTTGCTTATTTTCGCTACTTTTGAGTTTGAACTGATACGAAGGAAAATTCAATTGTTGCATAAGGCAAAAATGATAAATTTAATTCATTTATGGAGGATGTTACCAGAATAGTTGCCGATATTAAATCGGGTGCTATTAAGCCATTATATTTTTTACAAGGAGATGAGCCTTATTATATTGATAAGATTGCGGCTTATATTGAAGATAATGTGTTGAAAGAAGAGGAGAGAGGGTTTAACCAAATGCTTTTGTACGGTAGAGATGTATCTATAGACGAAATCATCTCAAATGCCAAGCGCTATCCTATGATGGCAGAGCGACAAGTCATTATTGTTAAAGAGGCGCAAGATTTGTCTAGGTCTATCGAGAATTTGGTGAGTTATGTAGAAAATCCACAACCAACAACCGTATTGGTATTTTGTTATAAATACAAAACATTGGATAAGCGTAAAAAATTAGCAAAGGCACTTTCTAAAAAGGGAGAACTTTTTGAAAGTAAAAAATTATATGACAATCAAGTTGGTGACTGGATACGAAGAGTGTTGTCTGGACGGAATTATGATATTCAGCCTAAAGGCGCTCAAATGTTAGTTGAGTTTTTAGGAAATGATTTAAGTAAAATCAGCAATGAATTAGATAAACTAACGGTTGTTATTCCAAAAGGAAAGGAGATTACACCGCAGCTAATTGAAGAAAATATTGGAATCAGTAAGGATTTTAATAATTTTGAACTGCAAAAAGCAATCGGAGAGAAGCAGGTTGTTAAGGCAAATCAGATAATCACTTATTTTGCCCACAATCAAAAGAGTCATCCATTAATAATGTCCATTGCAATTTTAAATAGTTTTTTTACCAAGTTGCTTTCATTTCATGGTTTAAAGGATAAAACGAAGATGAGTGCGGCAAAGTCGTTAAAGGTCAATCCTTATTTTGTTCAAGACTACATTACTGCAAGTCGTCATTACCCAATGAGAAAAGTATCTCAAATAATAGGTTTTTTACGCGAGGCAGATGTTAAAAGCAAAGGAGTGGGTGCTAATTCTTTATCAGATGGTGATATTTTAAAAGAATTAGTCTTCCGTATTTTGCACTAAATCTTCTTCAATTCCTTTATCAACAATAATCCTGTTATCTCTGTTTGCCAATTCCCAAGCCGTATAAAAGATGAGTTGTGCTCTCTTTGTAAGGAGTTTTAAGTCTATTTTTTCAGCGGTATCTGTTGGCTGGTGATAATCTTCATGGACACCATTAAAATAAAATATTACAGGAATGTTATTTTTTGCAAAGTTATAATGATCAGATCTGTAATAATATCTATTCTTATCGTCTTCAGCATTATAAGTGTAATCTAGATCTAGATTGGCATATGCTTTATTGGCTTCTTCATTAATAGTATGAAGTTCTGAACTTAATCTATCTGCGCCTATAACATAAATATAATCAGATTTACCTTCTTTCTCTGTGCTAACTCTTCCAATCATATCAATATTTAGACCAGCAACCATGTTTTCTAGTGGAAATAACGAACTTTCAGCGAAATATTTAGATCCAAGAAGCCCCTTCTCTTCACCGGTAAAATTGATAAATAGGAGTGAACGTTTAGGTCCATGTCCATTCTTTTTGGCTTCAGCAAAAGCTTCAGCAATTTCTAATACCGCAGAAGTACCAGATGCATTGTCATCAGCACCATTATAAATGTAGCCATTTTTTATGCCTTCATGATCGTAATGAGAAGTAATTACAACAATTTCTTCGGGTCTTTCAGTTCCTTCTATAAAGCCAATTACGTTTTCCGAGGCAAAGGCCGATTTATTATTAAGTGCTTCAACTGGAACAACTTGATAGTAATCATTGGTTGTAGGATTACCAGTTAAACCAAATTCTTGGTATTGATCTGCTAAATATTTTGCAGCTAGTTTTTGACCTTTCTCTCCGGTTTTTCTTCCTTCAAATTCATCTGAAGCTAAAGTAAATACATGCTTCTTTACGTCTGTAGTATTGATAGTATTTGCATATTGCTTGATGATTATTGAGTCAGAATTTAATTCTGATGAAGTTATTTCTTTACTTGTTTTACACGCCGCCAACATCATAATTCCAGCGACCAGGAGTGTATATTTATTCATGTAGTATATTTAATCGACGGCAAAAATATAAAATAAAACCTTATGTTTCAATAGATTAACCAATTTTAACATTTTAAAGCGAACACAAGAACCCCTTAAATTATCTTTTTAAAATAAATTGTTCTTTAATGTAATCGAATTGCACGGCATCGGTTTCGAATAATTTTTCAATACTCTTAGTAGCGATTAATTCCTTTGGTGTTCCATGAATAATCTCTTCATTAGAAATCAGAAATAATTGTTTTGCAGATTGAATTGCCAATTGAATTTGGTGAGTAGTAACGATGATTGTTTTCCCTTCATTTTCAGACAGGCTTTGAAGAAGTTTGAATGTTTCGAGGGTATGATGAATATCTAAATGCGCAGTTGGTTCATCAAAAATTATAATATCGGTATCTTGTGCAAGAGCTCTAGCAATTAAAACACGTTGAAATTGTCCATCGCTTAATTCATAGGATTTTTTAGATGACAATTGTGAGATTTGAGTAAGTTCCATTGCTTTTTTAATCTGGTTCTCATCCTCTATTCTTAATTTGTCCACCCAATTAGTATATGGCTGTCTTCCTAAGGCAATCAACTCGAATACGGTTAAATTACTTTCTGGTAACTTTTCAGTCAATACCAAACTAATTTTTTTTGAAAATTCTGTTGTAGAATAATTTTCTAAATTCTTATTGTCTAAAATTATAGTACCGTTTAAGGGAGGTTGAATTTTCGCTATTGTTCTAAGCAAAGTGGATTTACCAGCCCCATTTTTACCCAAAATACAAGTGAAACTTCCTTTTTCAAAAGTTAAATTTAAATTTTGAAGAATTGTTTGCACATTTTTCTTTGAGGGGTATCCAATTGAAAGATTGGTTGTTTCTAATGCAATATGTTGGTTTATTTCAGTCAATTTATAAATATATATTCTTTTTTCGTACTAAAAGCCATATAACAATTGGGGCACCAAAAATTGATGTAATTGCGTTTATTGGAAGCGTGTATTCGCTTGAAGGTAATTGCGCAAATATATCAGCAAACAGCATTAAAACAGCCCCTAATATGGCAGAAGCAGGTATCAAAATTTTATGATTAGAGGTGTTAAATAGTAAACGTGCAATATGAGGAACCGCTAGACCTACAAATGCAATTGGTCCAGAAAAAGCTGTAATTACTCCAGTCAGTAAACAAGTTATGATCAAAATTAAATTTCGGGTTCTTTTAATGTTTACACCAATACTATTAGCATAATTTTCACCGAGTAACAAACTATTTAGCGGCTTTAGAATAAAAACGATGAGGCTTAAACTGATAAAAAATAAAGTTGAAAACACCCCAAGTTCATTCCAACTTAAATTACCTAAACTACCAAAGCCCCAAAAGATAAATTGCTGTAATTTTTCAGGGTTGCTAAAATAAGAGAGTACGCTAATAATAGCAGCAGTTATACTTCCAAACATTAATCCGATGATAAGAATTGACATCGTGTTTCGTACTCGATTGGCTACAATAAGGACTGCTGACATCACAATAAAAGAGCCTAAACTTGCTGCAATAGCTAATCCGAATGTGGATAAATAACCTACAGCAATCCCTCCTAATAATGAACTTCCTAAAATTAGAAGTGCTACTCCCAAACTTGCTCCTGAACTAATTCCCAGTACAAAGGGACCGGCTAGAGGGTTCCTAAATAAAGTTTGCATTAATAATCCGCTAATCGATAATCCTGAGCCAACTAGCACTGCAGTTATGGCTTTTGGAATTCTAAAATTTACAATAATTGTATGCCAAGATTCTTTTGAAGCTTTACCTTCAAAAATCGAAGAAATAACGTCACTAAAAGGTATGGAAACAGAGCCTAAATTGATGTTTAAAAACCAAACTAAAACTAAGAGTACAAAAAGTAAACTAATGAAAAGCAGATATGATTTCTGCAATTTCAATATCGAATGGTTTCTAAAAATATAATAAGTTTTTGAATGGCAATTCCTCTATGTGATATACGGCCTTTTTCATCAATATCCATTTCTGCAAAAGTCTCATAAGAGCCTTCTGGTTTAAAAATCGGGTCGTAGCCAAAACCTTTCTCACCTTGTTTCTCCTTTGTAATTTCTCCTTTACAAACGCCTTCAAAAACAAATTGCTCGTCATCTAAAACCAATGCAATTGCAGTTCTAAATTGTGCCTTTCTGTTCGATTCTCCTTCTAATTCATTAAGAAGTTTGTCCATGTTTTTATTCGGGTCTCTTGAGTCACCTGAGTAGCGAGCAGTATGCACTCCCGGTTCACCATTAAGCGCTTCTACTTCCAATCCTGTATCATCAGAAATACAATTAAAACCAAACTTTTCTTTTACGAAATTGGCTTTTATTTTTGCATTTTCTTCAAGAGTGTCACCAGTTTCCGGGATATCTTCTTCACACCCGATATCCTTTAAACCTACTACATTAAAAAATGGCAGTAAATCCTGAACTTCTTGTAATTTATTTAAGTTGTTTGTAGCAAATACAATTTTCATTTATTCCGAGTTGTTTTACAAAACAAAAGTACTATTTATTTTATTCAACCGGAAGACTTGCGTTTGTTTTGACCTCTGTCATAACGAAGGAACTTTGCACTTGGCCTAAATTTTCTAAAGAGGCTAGTTTTTTTGCCACGAACTCTTGGTATTCGTCCATGTCTTTAACCATTACTTTAATTAAATAATCGTACATACCAGCAATATGATAGCATTCTATAACTTCACTAAATTGAACGATGTCTTTCTCAAATTTAGCAATCATCGTAGTTTCATGATTTTTTAAAGAAACGTTGCAAAAAGTAATTAAAGATAAACCAATTTTTTTGCGATCTACAACGGCCTTGTAGTTTTGAATATAACCTTCATTTTCTAATCTTTTTATGCGTTCAAATATTGGGGTAGCGGTAAGGTTTAGTTTTGCGGCCAATTCTTTAATGGTATATTTTGCATTTTTTTGAAGTAAAACCAAAAGCGATTTGTCTGTGTTGTCTAACATAGGTAGATTATTATTCTTATTTAAAGGTGATTTGAGTCAATAATTAGACTTTAATTCTGTAAAATTACATTTAAAAGATTAATAATCCAAAAAAGTTTATCAACGTAGAGTATATATCTATTTAAGTTAACTTTGTTAAATAAAACAACTCTTATGAAGCCACACGAATTTCAGCCGGAAAGTTTAATGATGACACACGGATATAAACCTGAATTATCCGAAGGAGCTATTAAATGTCCAATATTTCAAACTTCAACCTTTGTGTTTAAAACAGCAGAAGAAGGAAAGGCCTTTTTTGAAATTGCTTATGGTTTAAGAGATAAAAAGCCAAAAGAAGAATTAGGACTGATCTATAGTCGAATTAACAATCCGAATTTAGAAATTTTAGAGAATAGGTTATGTCTTTGGGACAAGGCAGAGGATTGTGCAGTGTTTGAAAGTGGAATGTCTGCGATATCTACTGTTTTATTGGAGTTTTTAAAACCAGGAGATTTATTAGTGTTTACAAGTCCACTATATGGTGGTACCGACCATTTTATCAATCATTTTTTACCAAGTATCGGAGTTGATGTATTAGGTATTGAGCCCAATCAAACAATCAATGATATTAAAACTGCTATTGCAGAATCTGGTAAAGCTGATAAATTGGCAATGATTTATTTAGAAACGCCTGCAAATCCGACCAATGCTCTGGTTGATATAGAAGGAGTTGCTGAGTTGTCTGAATATTTTAGTGCTTCTGATAGAAAGGTGTTAACGGCAGTAGACAATACTTATATGGGGCCAATATGGCAACATCCATTGGAGTTTGGAGCAGATTTGGTTTTGTATTCTGCAACTAAATACATTGGAGGGCATAGTGATTTAATTGCTGGCGCTGTGTTAGGAAGTAAAGAAGTAATGAGTAGAATTAAAGTATTGCGAACTTTTTTAGGAAATATGATTAGCCCAAATACGGCATGGTTGTTATTAAGGAGCCTAGAAACGTTAAAAGTTAGAATGACACAGCAAACAAATAATGCTCAAAAAGTTGCCTCATTTTTAAATGAACATGATAAGATAGAGCGTGTAAATTATTTAGGCTTGTTAGAAGAAGGAACTTCGCAATACAAAATTTATAAAAAGCAATGTAGTGCACCAGGTGCTATGATTACGGTAAATGTGAAAGGTGGAGAACAGCAAGCATTTGAATTTTTGAATGGACTAAAATTGGTGAAACTTGCGGTTAGTTTAGGAGGGACAGAAAGTTTAGCTCAGCATCCGGGAACGATGACACATGCCGGAATTAGTCCTGAGGAAAAGGCAAAAATGGAAATTTCAGAAAATACTGTGCGTATCTCTATTGGTGTTGAAGATGCTCAAGATATTATTTGGGATTTACAACAGGCATTAGTACTTGTAAATGAACCAAAAAAAGAACTGGCCTATTCATGATGATATGGTTCGTTTTTTAAAATAGTAAACCCTCTATAGATTTGTTCAACTACAAATAATCGAATCATTTGATGTGAAAATGTCATTTTAGAAATGGAAACTTTTCCTTGTGCTTTTTTGTAAACAGTTTCAGAAAATCCGTAGGGGCCACCAATTACAAAAACAAGTTGCTTAATACCGGAATTCATTTTCTTTTGTAAGTATTGTGCGAATTCTTTAGATCTAAAATCTTTTCCTTTTTCGTCTAAAAGTATTAATTGATCGGTGGACGCCAATTGTTTTAATAGCAATTCTCCTTCCTTTTCTTTTTGCTGTTTTTCAGAAAGATTCTTTACGTTTTTTATATCTGGAATTATTTGTAATTCAAATTTAACATAGTGCTTTAACCTATTTTGATAGGTCTCAATTAACTTTTGTAATTGTGCATCATCTGTTTTTCCAATGGCTAAAAGTTTTATTTTCATTAGTAGCAATTAGAAGTGTAAAATTCATAAGGTCTTACAATGTCTTCAACAATTCCTACTCCGAATGGGTGTTGCGTTAATTTAGAACTTACCCAATCGCTTTTATATTGTTTCCAGTTCTCTTTTTTTAATAATTTATTTAGTACAAAATCAGGTAAAAAATCACTTTTAATAAAATATTCTCCGTTAGGCTTTATAACAATTAAATCGGCATCAGGATTGGCTTTCATAAATGTATTTTTAACAACATTTTGATCGACAACCCAAGTAAAATATTCGTTTTTTATGGGGTAATTAAAATTGTCACCTACCATATAATAAACAGGTGTCTCAAATTTAGTTTCTATTCTTTTAATACAATTGTTTTGTTGTTTTGCATATGTTGCAACTTCTTGGTTGTACTTTTCTTCATCATGAAACTCTAATCGATGATTCCTTACATATCGTTGAAATTCTTTAATAGACTCAAATGGATATTCTCCATTTGCTTTTGCCTGTTTGTTAAAAGAGTCGAAATTTTCCTTTAAACTTTTTCCATTGTATAGGTTGCAGCTCTCAACACTTTCTTTAAAGCCAACCAATTGATTTTCGTAATGAATTAAAATTTTATGATTTTCAGGTGTCTGTTTAATCGATTTTCTATTTAAGTAAATTCTAAGTTGATTATATTGCTTAGGGGTGATTTTTCCAAAAGAAATACGCTCGTATACTTTAAAAATAATCATATCTTCTCTATCAAATCGTTTGCAATAGAAAACAGCAGCAGAACATTTAGTATTAAAATTTCTCTCTGTGATGCCCTTAGACTTTTCGTCTAAATAAAAACTTCTCTTTTTTGGTTTGGTAACCTTTTTAACCTTTACTGCTGAACTATCTTTAGTAATGCTGTCTTTTTTAGATGTTGTTTGTCCGAAAGAAAGAATAGAACCCATAAGAATAAAGGCAAGTGCAAGAAGCGTGTGTTTTGTTTTCATGGCAATATTTTCAAATATAGAAATAATTTTCAAACATTCTTTTGATGAAGATTAATTTGATATTTTTGTTTAAGCAAAAAATGTACCATGATTAGTAAAGCAAAATTTAATAAGGAGTTAAACCTAATTATAGCCAACGGAATTCGTGAAGATGTTGGAGCAGGGGATCATAGTTCTTTATCTTGTATACCAGAATTAGAACAGGGTAGGGCCAAATTGTTGGTTAAAGAAGATGGAATTATTGCAGGTGTAGAATTTGCAAAAATGATTTTCAAATTTGTGGATACAACGCTTCAAGTTGAAATTTTTATAGAAGATGGAGAAAAAGTGAAGGTTGGCGATATAGTTTTGCATGTTTCTGGAAATTCTCAATCTATTTTAAAAGCAGAACGACTGGTGCTGAATGCAATGCAACGTATGAGTGCTATTGCTACAAAGACAAATTATTTTGTAGGGTTAGTTACCGGAACTAGTACTAAAATTTTGGATACTAGAAAAACCACACCCGGTATTAGAGCCATTGAGAAGTGGGCTGTTAAGATCGGGGGAGGAGTAAACCATAGATTTGCTTTGTACGATATGATTATGTTAAAAGACAATCATATAGATTTTGCAGGTGGTATTTCAAAGGCTATTGAAAAGACCAACGCGTACTTAAGTGAGAATCATCTCGATTTAAAAATTATTGTTGAAGCTAGAAATATAGAAGAGATTAAAGAAATAATTATAAATAGAGGGGTGCATAGAATATTAATTGACAACTTTAATTTTGATGATACCAAAAAGGCGGTTGACTTAATTGGAGATTTTTGCCAAACAGAATCAAGTGGAGGTATAAACGAACAAACAATTCGGAAGTATGCCGAATGTGGTGTTGATTATATATCAACCGGTGCAATAACGCATTCAGTCCATAATATGGATTTGAGTCTAAAGGCATTTTAAAATGACCAAACAAATTGAAGATAAATTATTAAAAGTACCGATACTTGATGTGTTGGTTAAGCTGGGTAAAAAGGTTAAAATTCCTGGTCTGCTTGGTATGTCTTTGTATGATTTGTTAGAAATGTACATAATTGGCATTGTAAAAGGAGCCTTAACTTCTAGAGCGGGTGCAATTGCCTTCAGTTTTTTTATGGCCTTATTTCCCTTTTTACTATTTATTTTGACCTTGTTGCCAATTTTTGCTGGTAGAATAGAAGGTTTTGAAGAGGGATTCTTGCTTGTTTTACAAGAATTATTACCACCAACAACCTCAGAATCTGTAGAAATGGTGATAAATGATATTGCAGTAGATATTACCAGTAATCAATACAGTGGATTGTTGTCATTTGGATTTTTAGCGTCTATTTTCTTAATGACAAATGGAGTTAATGCTATTTTTGGAGGGTTTGAGTATTCCTATCACGTTAGAATAACTAGAAATATTTGGAGGCAATATTTAGTGGCACTAGGCGTGTCTATAGTCCTTTCTTTTTTGTTTTTGTTAACCATTGCCGCTATGATTTATTTTGAACTTGGAATGGGGGATATGGAAGAACATGGATGGGTGCAGAATGATGATATCTGGATAAGGGTAGGACGCATTCTATTTCTTACATCTATGATTTATACTTCAGTTACCATTTTGTATAATTTTGGAACTAAAGGATTGAAGAAGCGATCTTACTTTTCAACTGGAGCAGTGCTCACAACATTATTAACACTTTTGATGTTTTATCTATTCGGAATTTATGTTGAGAGTTTTGCACAATACAACAAACTATATGGTTCCATAGGAACGCTATTAATATTAATGTTATTTGTTTGGCTAAATTCAGTCATTTTATTGCTTGGATTCGAGTTAAATGCCTCTATGAATAGACTTAAGCAGAAAACGAAAAGAGATATCAAATGAAAATAGTAGCAATGATTCCTGCAAGATTGGAAGCAACTAGGTTTCCTAAAAAACTAATGCAGGATTTGGGAGGAATGTCTGTTATTGTAAGAACCTATAGGGCCGCTGTAAATACGGATTTGTTTAATGAGGTTTATGTGGTAACCGATAGCGAAATAATATTCGATGAAATAGTATCGAATGGGGGTAAAGCTATTTTGAGTAAAAAGGAACACGAATCTGGTAGCGATAGAATTGCAGAAGCCATTGAATTGATTGATGCAGATATTGTTGTAAATGTCCAAGGAGATGAACCATTTATTGATAAAACCTCTTTAGAAAATTTATTAACTGTTTTTAAAACGGATTCTGAAAAAGAGATTGACATTGCGTCTTTAATGTTTCGGATTTCGTCTGAACAAGAAGTTAACAACCCAAATAATGTTAAAGTAGTTACTGGTCTTAATGAGGTAGCTCTCTATTTTAGTAGAGCTCCGATTCCATTTCCAAGAGACAATTCACATGCATCTTATTTCAAGCATATCGGAATTTATGCGTTTAGAAAACAGGCTTTATTAGATTGTACACAGTTGCCAATGCATGTTTTAGAACAAACGGAGAAATTAGAACAGTTACGTTTTTTAGCAAACGGATACACCATTAAAATGGTCCTAACCGATAAGCAACCCATTGGAATAGATACGCCAGAAGATTTACACAATGCACGAGAGTTATTGTTGAATTAATTTCCTTGCATTTTTTCAATAAAGTTTAGATAAGTCTTCGCACCATCGTACAACAACGGAATTGAAATGTGTTCATTTAAGTTATGTATGCTCTCTAATTCATGTCTGGTTAGATGAACAGGTATACTGCCATAAGAAGAAATCCCTTTGGCTCGGAAAGCACCTAAGTCGTTTACGTTTGGAACTAATATGGGAATAATCTCTGATGTTGGATTGTAATGCTTAATAGCTTCTTTGTATTTTTTGAAATACTGAGAATCAGGATCTGATGGTATTATTCTTGGCATGTTTTTTACAACCGTAATTTTGATATCGTCATTGTCTAATAGTTTTTTTATCATTTTTAAGAACTCTTTTTCATCTGTTTCAGGTAACAATCTACAATCTAAAAAAGCGATGGTTTTTGTTGGAATTATATTGTGAATCTCGTTGTTAGATGAAATATTAGTAAGGGTAATAGTATTTGTAAACAAAGCGAGTAACTCTGGTTGTTTTCTTAATTTCGGAAATAAAAGAGATTTAAATAAATTAGGATTAGTCAATGCTAGTTTTTCAAAGCCTTTTTTGTGATAACCTAAGGCTTTTAAGATCCCTGTATTTAAATCTGTAAAATAAATTTTAGACTTTTTTTTGGTAAGTTTATCCAGCGCTTCTACCATATCTTTATTTGCATATGAAATTGGAGTGATTGATCCATGACCTATTGTTTCCACTTCCAATTCTAATTTTAACCAGAACGGACGTTTATGCGCAACCGAAATCCCAAAAATTGGATTTTTAAACTCACCCCCAATTATGGCTGTTAATTCAGAAGGGCCTTCACCAATAATTACTGCAGGATTTAATTCGTTTAGATGATTGTCAATTACATAAGAGACACCCCCTTCACATTGCGTTTCTTCACAAGAAACGGCTAAAAAAGTTACGTTATAATTTTGTTCATTATCAAAATGTGATTTTGCCGAATGAATGATGCTAAATAATTGCATTAATCCCACCCCTTTGTTATCAATTGCTCCGCGGCCAAATATTTTATCATCTTTAATTTGGCCTGGGTAAACAGAATTATTAGATCCTGTTTCAGGGACAACGTCTAAATGATGTAGAAAAACGATGTTTGGTTTGTTTGAATTTAAGGGGTAAACGGATGCAGCAAAATTGTAATTACCATTGGTATTACCAAAATCCGAAATGTGCAAGCCATTCTCTTTACATATTTTTTTTAAAAAATCTCCAGCTTCTTTTTCTTCACCACTTACAGAATTTATCTGGATGTATTGTTGTAAAAGATGTTCCATAGATATCTTTGCACCGTGATGATCAATGGTCTCAATAGATTGAGAAAAACACCAGTGAACAAATAATAAGAAAATTAGGGTTATGGTACGCATGTAATTAGATAACGGTTGGCAATATAGCCATTAATTACTGACATGTAGAAATGAAGAAGAAATTCCTGTTTATTGGCATGTAATTTTTTCGGATATTTGCAGTCGAATAAACGCATTTTAAAATGAAGCCAAGCATCCCAAAAGGAACCAGAGATTTTTCTCCAAATGAAGTTGCCAAAAGAAAGTACATTTTTAGTACGATTCAGAAGGTATTCGAGAACTTCGGATTTCAACCTATAGAAACTCCAAGTTTTGAGAATTCCTCTACTTTAATGGGTAAATATGGTGAAGAAGGAGATCGGCTGATCTTTAAAATTTTAAATTCAGGTGATTACCTTAGAAAGGCGGATGCAAATTTATTGGGGAATAAAGAGAGTCAAAAATTGACATCACAAATTTCTGAGAAAGCATTGCGTTACGATTTAACAGTGCCGTTTGCACGTTATGTAGTGCAGCACCAAAACGAAATTTCATTTCCGTTTAAGCGTTACCAAATGCAGCCGGTATGGCGTGCAGATAGACCTCAAAAAGGAAGATTTAGAGAGTTTTATCAGTGTGATGCAGATGTGGTTGGAAGTAAAAGCTTATTGCAAGAAGTAGAATTTGTTCAGTTATACGATGCGGTATTTTCAAAATTGAAATTAACCGGAACTATGATTAAAATGAACAATCGAAAGATACTTTCTGGTATTGCAGAGATTATAGGAGCATCAGATAAATTAATCAATTTTACCGTTGCTTTAGATAAACTTGATAAGATTGGAGAGGAAGGCGTTGTTAAAGAAATGTTGGAAAAAGGAATAACCGAGAAGGCAATTGAAAAAGTGAAACCTTTGTTCAGTTTTAATGGTTCTAATAAAGAAAAATTAGCGGAATTGAAAGGAATGTTGGCTGCTTCCGACGAAGGCTTGAACGGTGTTTCAGACCTCGAATTTGTAGTTGATTCTATTGAAGAATTAGGCTTGGAATCGGCAGAATTGGAGATTGACGTAACCTTGGCTAGAGGATTGAATTATTACACAGGAGCCATTTTTGAAGTATCAGCGCCAAAAGGTGTAAAAATGGGTTCAATAGGTGGCGGAGGCCGCTATGATGATTTAACTGGGATTTTTGGTTTGAAAGATGTTAGTGGTGTTGGAATCTCTTTTGGATTGGATAGAATTTATTTGGTTTTAGAAGAGTTGAATTTGTTTGAAACAGTGGATTTACCACAGCCGAAAGTATTGTTTTTAAATTATAATAACGAACAACAAATCACTGTTTTAAAAGCGCTAAAGGCATTGAGAAGCAGTAATATAAAATGCGAGGTATATCCAGATGTTGCGAGTAGTAACAAGCAACAAAAGAAACAGTGGAAATACGCTACAACTAGAGGAATCGAATTTACGGTTACTGACATTGAAAATGAGTTATTTACCCTTAAAAATATGAATACTGGTGATCAGGTTTCATGTAATTTAAGCGAAATGATTGAAACGCTTAAATAATTTGTAAATTTGCCGCCTAATAAACGAGACCATGTTTGAACTTAAGAACGGAATGAGTAAAGAAAATATTGAAGATAGAGGCGACGACCACGTTGGTTCTTCTGCAACGACTCCATTAAGAGTCGATGCATTCGACATTTCTGATGCTGAGAAAATTGAGAAAATTCAAGAGAATGTGCGTGAAATTTTAACTACGCTTGGTATGGACCTTGAAGACGATAGTCTAAAAGGAACACCAAAAAGAGTTGCCAAAGCTTTTGTAAATGAACTTTTTTCAGGGTTAGATCCTAAAAACAAACCACATTTATCGACATTCGATAACAACTATAAGTATGGTGAAATGTTGGTTGAAAAAAACATTGTAGTCTATTCTACATGTGAACATCATTTATTGCCTATTATTGGAAGAGCGCATGTTGCGTATATTTCTAGTGGAAACGTAATTGGTCTTTCAAAAATGAATAGAATTGTAGATCATTATGCAAAAAGGCCTCAAGTGCAAGAGCGTTTAACAATGCAAGTTGTGCAAGCTCTGCAAGAAGCGCTGGGTACCGAAGATGTTGCATGTGTTATCGATGCAAAGCATTTATGCGTAAATTCTAGAGGTGTTAGAGATATTGACAGTAGTACAGTAACTTCAGAGTTTGGAGGTAAGTTTAAGAACAAAGATGTGAAAGCCGAGTTTTTAGATTATATAAATTTAGATACAAAGTTTGAATAGCATAATAAAAAGTATTAAAAGAATACGTCTAGAGAAATCTAGGCGTTTTTTTGTCCCTTTATTTTTTTTCGTAATTTCAATTAAGTTGTAACTTGATTATATTTGCTTCAAATGAATCTGAACTTCTCAATAATCATTCCCGTATTTAATCGCCCTCAAGAAATTGAAGAGTTATTGCAGAGTATTTCATTGCAGTCTTGCAAAGAGAATTTTGAAGTGATTGTTGTTGAAGATGGATCAAAGAATAAATGCGATTCTGTTTGTGAAAGATTTAAAGACAGTATGAATCTTCATTATTATTTCAAAGAGAATTCTGGAGCAGGGCAAAGTCGAAATTTTGGTATGCAAAAAGCTTCTGGAAATTATTTTATCATTTTAGATTCAGATGTCTTATTGCCTGAAGATTATTTAAGCGTTGTCTCTGAGCAACTCTATTCTAATTTTACAGATGCTTATGGTGGTCCAGATGCTGCACATCATTCGTTTACGCCATTGCAAAAAGCCATAAACTATTCTATGACTTCGGTTATAACAACTGGTGGTATTAGGGGCAAAAAGAAAGGGGTTGGAAAATTTCAGCCACGTAGTTTTAATATGGGGCTTTCTAGGAAAGCGTTCGAAATAACTAAAGGTTATTCCGAAATGAAATATGGAGAGGATATAGATTTGTCTTTTAGACTTTGGAATAATGGATTCGAAACACAATTGATTGAAGATGCCTTTGTGTATCATAAAAGACGAAGCACAATTAAGCAGTTTTACCAACAAACATTTAATTTTGGAACGGCAAGACCAATTTTAAATAAGAAGTATCCTGGAACATCC
Organism: Urechidicola vernalis; assembly: GCF_031846385.1. Taxonomy (NCBI): domain Bacteria; kingdom Pseudomonadati; phylum Bacteroidota; class Flavobacteriia; order Flavobacteriales; family Flavobacteriaceae; genus Urechidicola; species Urechidicola vernalis. The sequence goes on along the minus strand of NZ_JAVRHV010000006.1, from coordinate 92,757 downwards.
AAAATTACATATTGGTTTCCTAGTCTTTTTATTATTGGGGTGGATATTGCAATTTTATTAGCAATATTTGTTCACGTAGATTTTGTCATTCCTGTATGTTGCTATTTCTTTTTAATCTTTTTAGATTCTTTTATCTACAATAAAAGAATAAAGGTGGCAGTTTATAGTGTAATTACTACTTACACGCAATTTTTGGGCTATGGTTTAGGCTTTTTAAAATCTCAATTTTTCTCAAAATAAGGAGGGATTTTAAATGTTAATTTCGTTGTTATTCCTTTTTTTTGATATTACATTTGATATGAATTAATTAAATGTTTTATGAAAAAAATAATATTAAATAGTATACTCGTATTGAGTATGCTAACTTTCTTAAAGGCGTGCTATCCTGGTGACGATGTAAGTATTAAAGATCTAGATACGGTTACAACACTGTATACTGCAAGTGACTTCGAGACTCCTCCAAATTCAGCAATGATTTATTGGAAAGTAGGGCAAATTACCGCTGGTGATGGAGATGACATCCCGTATGGTGGTCAAATTGACGATGAAATTTTAAACACTACCTTACATAATTTGGTTGCAATTTATGGCGTAGATAATGTTTATATCTATAGTAATACTGCGCAACCAGTTCCTACGCCAAGTAATGGAGCAGTAGAAGTTATTACAGCAAATGATCCAATTCCAGGTGTAGAAGCAACAATAGTTCCGTCTATTGTTCTAAGAAACAAAACTTCTGCGAGTGTAGTTTACCCTCCTTGTTTACCAGGATGGTGGTATTGGTGGTGTTATCCTCCAATTGTTAGTGTTAGTTCTTATGATGTTGGTACTGTGATATTAGATATGAAAGAAATTGCCAATGGCACTGATGGAGATCCGTCTTGGAGAGCATTTATGAGAGGATTATTGTCTTCAAATGAAAACACAAACAGTACTAGAACAATTGAAAGTATTGACGATGCATTCGCTCAATCTCCTTACTTAAATTAATAAAAAAAATTTATGAAAAAAATATATATAGTGATGCTTTTCGTAATAGGGGCATTTAGTTTTAGCAATGCTCAGGAATCTTATTGGGCAATTAATTGGGATATTACTTCCGCTATGGGTGACACGGGCGATTTTGTTGGTGGGGTAAATTTTAGAGGTGTTTCTGTAGAAGGACGTTACTTTATTAAAAAAGATATGACCATCGGAGGTTCTTTGGGATGGAATACCTTATACGAAAAACAAGATAATTTGCCTCCTATCGAAATTGAGGTAGAAGGCTATGACGGTCATTTGTCAGGAACGCAATTACATTATTTAAATACAGTTCCAGTTTTGTTTACTTCACATTACTACATGGAAGGATTTGGAAAAGGAAAGATTTTCTTAGGTGCTGGAATTGGAGGCGTTTATGCCGAAAGTCGTAATGATATTGGTCTACGATCTATTTATAACGATAGTTTTGGATTTGCATTTCAACCAGAAATAGGAACTATGATTCCTATTGGTTATGCTGGTTCTGGTCTTAACATTGCTGTAAAATATCTTTATGGAACATCTGCAGGTGATTTAGATAATTTGTCTACCTTGACCCTATCTGTTGGATTTGGTTTCTTAAATTAATCCTACAAAATAATTATTTATAAAGTCCTTACAGTAAATACCTCTGTAGGGACTTTTATTTTTTCAAAAAATAAGAATGAACTCAATAGAAAAATTAATAGAGAAATTAGATTTAAAACAACACCCAGAAGGTGGTTATTTTAAAGAGACTTATAGAAGTAATGGTGAAATTAATAAGGATTCTTTAGATGCAAGTATAAAAGGGAAAAGAAATTATTCAACATGTATCTATTTCTTGTTAACATCTGAAAATTTTTCAGCGTTTCACCGAATTAAACAGGATGAAATTTGGCATTTTTATGATGGAACTGCAATTAGACTGCATATGATATCACCTGAAGGAAAATATTCAAATTGTTTAATTGGTCGTAATATTTCTAATGATGAAGTGCCTCAATTTGTTGTGCCTGCTCGATATTGGTTTGCCGCTGAGGTAGTATTGGATAATAGTTTTGCATTAACAGGATGTACCGTTGCACCAGGCTTTAGTTTTGAAGATTTTGAATTACCAAAACGGAAGGATTTAGTTCAATTATTTCCTAGTTTGGAAGAAGTAATAACTAAGTTAACCCATTCTTAAAAAGTAAATAATAGAATAAAAAAATCTCAATGTGAAAACATTGAGATTTTTTATTTGATATAAAGTTAAAGGTTTATTTCTTACCCTTTTTCTGAGCTTCTTGTTGTGCTTGTGCTTGTTTCATAGCGTTATCTAAACGTTGACGGAAACCACTCTTTTTCTTTTCTGGTTTCTTCTTGTTTTCTTCAATCTGCGCATGAATTTTTGCTTCGTCAATAACAAAGTTCTTGATCACTAACATAATTGCAATGGTTAACAAGTTAGATACAAAATAGTACAAACTTAAACTACTTGCATATTGGTTGAAGAAGAACAACATCATAATAGGAGAGAAGTAAATCATCATCTTCATCATCTTTTGCATATCTGGCATACCTTCTTGTGCAGGTGCTTGCATATTCATTTGCTGACTCTGATTCATTTTCATATAAAAGAAAATTGCAACAGATGCGAGAATTGGGAATAAACTAACGTGACTTCCATAAAATGGAATGCTAAACCCTAAATTGAAAATATTATCATAAGAAGATAAATCATCCGCCCACAAGAAACTCTTTCCTCTTAATTCTAGATTAGAGGGGAAGAATCTAAATAATGCAAAGAACACAGGCATTTGTAACAATGCAGGTATACAACCAGACATCATACTAACTCCAGCCTTACGTTGCACGGCCATTGTCTCTTGCTGGCGCTTCATTGCATTTTCTTTACCTGGATACTTCTTGTTGATTTCCTCCATTTCTGGACGAATAACTTTCATTTTGGCACTAGATACATAAGATTTATAAACCAGTGGCGACATTAAAATACGCACAGCTATTGTCATTAAAATAATAACCAATCCATAGTTTAAGCTGAAGGATGCTAAGAAAGAAAAAATGTAAACAAATACATATTTGTTGATCCAACCAAAGATACCCCAACCCATATCGGCAACTTCGTCTAATTGAGTACCTTCATACGTTTTTAATAATTGGTAATCAACCGGCCCATAATACCAGTTCATAGCATAATTTAACTCACCGCTTTTTAATTCTAAAGGAGTGTTTAAAGAGTATTTATGTGTATAAACAGTATCTATATCCGCATCTTCATACAATTTCTCTGAAACAATGTTCGCCTTAGTAAATGGCGTATCCGTCATTAAAATAGAAGTGAAGAAGTGTTGCTTGTAGGCTACCCAATTCAATTCGTTATTAACATCGGTATCGTCTTGACTTAAATAATCAACTTTATTGCCTTTTTCTTTATAGTAAAACCAAGAATACATGCTTTCAGAACGCATACTTTTTTCGTTTCTAAAAGCAGTTAAATCCCATTCTAAGTTTATATCATTAGAAGAATTGATTACATTGCCTAATCCGTTCGAGCGAACTGCAAAATCAATCATGTAATCGTCTGGCTTTAACTCATAGCGATACTCTAAATAACGATTGCTATCAACCTTTAACTTCATAGACAATATTTGATTGTCTCCATTTTGAGTTAATGTTGGTTCAAAGTTTAAATCTATTGTGTTTAAAATTCTGTTATCTGTAGTTCCGAAGTTTATATTGAAAGAAGCGTTATTTTCTTTTATAAGCTTTACTGGATCACCGTGATATTCGTTAAACTCTTTCAAATGCGCTTCAACAATTTGCCCACCCTTATTAGCGATGGTTAATTTTACCAAGTCATTTTCAATAACAGTAGTCGCTGTAGCATCAACATTTGCCGATTGCGCAAATGCTCCTAATTCATTCTGTGCTTGAACTTTTGCAATTGAATCAGAAACCACTTCAACAGGAGCTTTGTTGGTTATTGTAACAGGAGTGGCTTTTTGAATCGCATTGATAGAATCTTGAATGCGTTCTGTTTTTTGTTGCTCTAACTCTTCTGGAGTCGGTTGATTAGAGTACATCCACCATAAGGCGATGGCTCCTAATAATACAAATCCGATAATCGAATTAAAGTCTGTTTTCTTTTGTTCCATATTTTAAAATGTCATCTTGTCATTTACCTTTTAATGAGTGTCATAAAAAGCGCGACAAAAGTAGTGATTTCTATTTAGTTTATCCCTCGTTATTTTATCGTAATTGTTGGTGAAGCCAGTTGTTGTAGGCTTTACGAGTGCTTACTTGTGTTTATAGGAATGTCAACTATTTTGTATTAAGTCAAAGAGTGTTCCAAAGCAGCGTTTACAAACGAGACAAACAATGGGTGTGGATTTAAAACCGTACTCTTGTATTCGGGATGATATTGTGCACCAATGAACCATGGATGCTCAGGAATCTCAATTACTTCAACTAAATTGGTGTCTGGGTTTTTACCTGTAGCAATCATTCCGGCCTTTTCAACTTGCTCTAAATAATTGTTGTTGAATTCATAACGATGTCTATGACGCTCATCAATTATATCTTCGTTGTAAATTTCTTTAATTTTAGTACCTTCTTTTAGTTCACATTTCCAAGAGCCTAAACGCATCGTTCCTCCCATATCAACAATAGATTTCTGTTCTTCCATTAGGTTGATAACAGGATGCTTTGTGTTTTCATCCATTTCAGTAGAATATGCACCAGTTAATCCGAGTACATTCCTGGCAAACTCTATCACTGCCATTTGCATTCCTAAACATATTCCAAAGAATGGAATCTTGTTTTCACGAGCATAACGAACCGCATCAATCTTACCTTCAATACCTCTATCTCCAAATCCAGGTGCAACCAATACACCGTTTAATCCTTCTAATTTTGAAGGAACGTTTTCTGAAGTTAAATCTTCAGAATGAATCCAGTGTAATTTTACTTTTACTTGATTATGGGCGCCAGCATGAATAAAGGCTTCAGAAATTGATTTGTACGCATCTTTAAGTTCAACATATTTTCCTATTAATCCAATATGAACCGTGTTTTTTGGATTTTTATGTCCATCTAAAAATCGATGCCATTCATCAAGTTCTGGAGTCCCGTCGAATTCTAGGTTTAGTTTTTTAAGAACAACCTCATCTAATTTTTGTTCTAACATTAAATCCGGAACATCATAAATGGTTTCAGCATCTAAAGATTCTATAATTGCTTCTTTTTCTACATTACAGAATAAAGCCAATTTACGTTTGATACCATCGTTTAATTTATGTTCACTTCTACAAACCAATATATCTGGACTCACACCACTTTGCATCAACATCTTAACCGAATGTTGCGTTGGCTTTGTTTTTAACTCGCCTGCGGCTGCTAGATAAGGTACTAATGTTAAATGAATAGAAACTGCATTTTCATCACCCAATTCCCATAATAATTGACGAACAGATTCAACATAAGGCAATGATTCAATATCACCAACTGTTCCACCAATTTCTGTTATTACGATATCAAATTCTCCGGTATTCCCTAAAATTTGAATTCTATTTTTAATCTCATCTGTAATATGAGGGATAATCTGAACAGTTTTCCCTAAGAATTCACCTTTACGTTCTTTATTAATTACAGATTGATAAATACGACCTGTAGTTACATTATTAGCTTGTGATGTAGGAATATTTAAAAAACGTTCATAATGCCCTAAATCCAAATCCGTTTCAGCACCATCATCAGTAACAAAACATTCTCCATGCTCATAAGGATTCAGTGTTCCTGGATCTATATTAATGTATGGGTCTAATTTTTGAATGGTTACGGAATAGCCTCTTTTTTGTAAGAGTTTAGCCAAAGATGCTGCAATTATTCCTTTTCCAAGTGATGAAGTTACGCCTCCTGTAACAAAAACGTATTTGGTTTTTTTCATTGTGTATAGGTTTGGGCAAAAGTACTAACTCTTGTTTAGTTGGCAAAAAAAGAACCCCTTAAAACTGATAAAATTTTAAGGGGCTTATAATGTTGTAATAATCAGAATCTAAGAACGAACTCCAGTTTTTCTGTCGATTGAATATTTTCCAGCACCATTCAAGAATATTAGTAAAAATCCAAAGAAATAAAGAAATGGTTTTTCACCATTACCACTTCCAATAAGTAGCATATCATGAGAAACAACAAATGCTACAAGCATCACAATGGCGAGCCCTAAGGCATGAAAACGAGCGTATAATCCTAATATTACCGCCAATGCACCAAAGCATTCAAAGTAAGTAACTAGGATGTAACTAGCTTCACTACCAATACCAATTACATCAGGAAAAGAATGGAATCGGGTATCATAATTAATTAACTTTTTCCAGCCATGGCCATAAATCATTTCAAAGCCAAATGCAATACGTAATAATAGAAGTCCTAGATCTTTGTTAAGAGGAATGTAATTGAATTTAAATAAGTTCATAAGTTGGAGTTTTTAAAGGCTCTAAAATATAAATTTTAATCAACCTTTTTAAAACTGAGAATGATTTTGTTTTCTGAATTATAAAAAACAAGAGCGCCATGTTCTTTTTTAAAGGATCTAACATTTCCTAATTCTTTAGAATACAAACTCGAAACATCCATGTGTTCACACATTTTTAATGTTTCTCTTAGTTGACCAAACTCAATTTTATCTCCTTCTAGTTTAGATATGCTACCTCCAAAATTATTACATCCATTCGTGCCTAAGATTTCCATTTTTGAAACATTAATTTCCAATGTAGGTGTTTGTTCTACATTTTCTGAAGAAACATTTTTGCCATTTATGTTCGTGAGCGCGTAGATATCATGAATGGTATAACGTAAATCTTCTTTCTTTTCTAGAGCTTTAACCAATGTATATTTAATAGAGGAGCCATCGGCAGGAGGGTTCTCAATTTTCTCTGTTTTGACTTTTAATTTATAAAAATATCCAGGTTGATATTCAAATCCTTCGATATTAGAATAGAAAAATTCCCAGTCTTGAGTTAAGTCTAGTTCTACATTTTTCTGAATTTGCAAACAAGTCATTTTACCTACTCCTGAGCATTCAACTTTAGCACTATTTATCCACACAATAAGTTCATCCTTTTCAATTTTTGGTTGACAGGATTGTAATATAATAAGCGATATAACAGAAACTAGTAACTTCATAATTATTTATTTAGGAAATAATAAAACTAATTGCGCTCTTATTTGATAATCCGCATTCGTGGCACTTTCTAAATATTTATAGAATCCAATTTGCCAGTTTACAGGTAATTTACCGACTTTAGATAGTTTTCCAAATCCAGCACCCATAGGTACTGTCCACTTGTTACTATCTGGTGCGTCCCAATTTGCCGTAATAATAGGAGCAGAGTTCACATACCAGCCATTTTTGATGTTTTTAACTGCAAAAACCTGAGAATAGAAAAAATTTAGGTCGTTATTGCTATTTCCAGCAACACCAAAAAAGTTTTCAAAGATTGCTCCAACAGTCCAACCATTGTTTTGGTATAATCCAATTACCGATGGTGCAATTCCGAATTTATCAAACCCCAAGCCTTGTTCTATCGTTGGAAACATAAAAGTTGGACCTACACCCCAAATAAATTTACTAGCTTTTGCTGGAGTAAAAAACATTGAAACATTAATGTTCCCAATCCCGTCTCTACGCCCTTCAGGATAAATTGGGCCACTTACAATTGGAATTATTGTTCTGGTAATTAAATTTACTTTATCCGATAACTTAAATGGATAAACTGGTTGGAAATTTAAAGTGTTTGTAGGTCTAATATCTTCACCAAAATCGTAATTATTTTGAAATGGGATACTAATTAAACTGGCAATAGGGTTTTGAATTTTAGATGCTAAATCTTCTGATTCTTTTTGTTCCTCTTGAGAATAACAGGTTAAGCCAAGTGCGATGAATGTACCTAATAGAATTTTCTTTATCATAATTTTTTATTTAATTATTGGAAAATGGTTACCTTCAAATACAGTTCCCAGTACTTCAATATCTTTTAATTTTTCTGCTTCAACTTTGTAGGGATTGTTTTTTAATATAGTAAAGTTTGCAATTTTTCCATTTTTAATTGAACCTAATTCATTTTCCATTCTCCAAGATTGCGCTGCATCAATGGTAATTCCTCTTAGTGCTTGATGCAATGATAATCGCAAATCTGGTCTAGGATGATTACCGTTCAATGTTTCTCTAGTAATTGCACACCATGCCAAATATAAAGGGTTGGCAGGTGCCATAGGTAAATCTGAATGTAATGAATATGGGATGCCCAATTTTTCCACAGAAGCTGACCTTACCATGGCATTCGCACGTTCTGGACCTAATCCAACTTCAGCATATTTATCAGAAAATGCTGTAACATAGTACGGGTTTGCACTAACAATACATCCCAATTCCGAAATTTTCTTTACTTGCGCTTCGGTAGAATTGGCAAAATGAATTATGGTTGTTCTATGGTCTTCACGTGGAGACTCCTTCATTTTACGTTCAATTACCTTAAGCAATTCCTCCAATCCTTTGTCTCCGTTTACATGAACTAGTATTTGATAATCTCGCTCCCAAAAAATATCAAACACGTCTGATATTTCTTGAGGTGGTTGTATCCATTCACCATGATGTCCATCGGTATAACCACCCTTCATCATCATTAATTGAGAAATAATGGCACCATCTATTAAGAGTTTAACCGTTTTTTTGAAAAATCTAATTTTTCCAGTTTCAGGAAACATAGTGGTAATATCTTCAACAGCCTTAACAACAGCTTCATCGCCTTTCTCTTTATTTTGATAAAAAGGAGTTTTGGTTTCTGGTGTAAAAAAGGAATACATTGGAGTTTTAACATCACCTAATATCTCCTTATAGATTTTAACATGAGTTGGCATAATAAATGCACCAGGCTCGTTATAGGCAGTAATTCCATTATTGTGTAACATTTCTACCATTTGATACAATCCTTCTCTAATATTCTCTTCTGGACCAATGATTTCAAATATTTTTGGAAGTAAAGCTATCATTGCTCCCGCTTCAAAGAAGTGGCCTTTCTCAATATTAATTTGTCCTTGAATTTCTTCAGAAAAAGTTTTTGCCCATGCATCAGTCATTCCCAATTGCTCCATTAAAACAGAATTCAAAAAGAACTCATGAACCGATCTGTGCCATATCAAGATAGGTCTAGTTGCACTTATTTTATCTAATTTTTCTCTATTTAGATCTCCGTGAAAATTATGGTGATAGCCCCAACTTAGGAGGATTTCATCAGGATTTTCCATCGAGTTTTCAACATCAGTCAAGGTAGCGAAGTAGTCTTTTTCATTGTCTACGCCTTTCCATGTCTTTGAAGGTAATTCCCATGATTCTGGAGCAATTACATTCATAACTAATGTTAAGGCCCCTAGAAAAGGGTGCATATGTTGTTCAATAAACCCAGGAAACATTGTATTTCCTTTTAAATCAAATTGATTCGAATTTGGGTAATTAGATCGAGCCTCTTTTTGACTCCCAGTAAAAACAACTTTATTGTTTTTGGTTACAACGGATTCTACTGTGCTACCTTGTTTCCCTTCCATGGTAACAATTTCACCATTATAATAGATAATTGTTTCAGCGTTAGCATCCGAATTAGAATTTGATTTTTCAGAATTACAAGCAAATAGAGTTGTAATGCACAGTAAAGTTAAAAGTGCATTTTTCATAGTTTCTTTTTTTGTTAAACAAAAATAGGAAACTAATATTAATTCAAAGTTAATACCAGCGTTTCTTGTTCTTTTTCGAATTGGCTGATTTACGCCCTTTCTTTTTACCAGGTTTGGTATTGGTACTTTTACTTCCCGAACCTTTATGATTTATTGCTTTGGTGTTTTTATCCATTGGATATGGATGATCTTCAACCAATTCAATTTTCTTTTGAATTAATTGTTGAATTGTTTTGATGTAATTCATTTCGTCTGCTCCGCAAAAAGAATATGCATTGCCAGATTCACCTGCTCTACCTGTTCTTCCAATTCTATGAACGTAGGTTTCCGGAATATTAGGTAAGTCAAAGTTAATAACAGCATCTAAACTATTAATGTCAATACCTCTTGCAGCAACATCAGTTGCTATTAAAATATTAACGTCATTATTCTTGAACTTGTTCAAGGCTTCTTGTCGCGCACTTTGAGATTTATCACCATGCAAAGAAGTAACATTGTAGCCGTTTTTTTTAAGTGAAGATTCAAGTTTGTCAACACCAAACTTAGTACGTCTAAAAATAAGAATACTTCCTTTTACTGTATTTCGTAATAGGTGTAAACAAAGTTCTAATTTCTTTTTTCGAGGAACATAATATAATAACTGGTTTACATTTTTAGCAGCAGAAGAGTTTGCAGCAACCTCAACCTTTTCAGGATTGTTAAGAATCACGTTCGCCAGTTGTAATACTTTTTTTGGCATGGTTGCCGAGAATAAGAGTACCTGCCTATTCTTGGGGCATACTTTTACAATCTTGTTCACATCATCATAAAAGCCCATATCTAACATTAAGTCGGCTTCGTCTAGCACTAGTGTTTGAATATGGCTCAAACTTAAAATATCCTGCTTTCTTAAATCTAACAATCTGCCCGGCGTTGCAATTAAAACATCAACACCTTTTTTTAGAACGTCTTTTTGTGGTTCTATAGACGTGCCACCAAAAACTACGGTCGTTCTTAAATTGGTATATTTAGCATAGGTTTTAAAATCATCTTGAATTTGAACTGCCAATTCTCTGGTTGGACTTACAATTAATGCACGAATCTTCTTTCCTTTCTTTTTTGAATTTTGATGCCAAATCAATTTTTCAATAATTGGTAACGCAAAGGCAGCAGTCTTTCCAGTTCCCGTTTGAGCAGATGCAATAATGTCCTTATTCTCTAAAACTAATGGGATACATTTTTCTTGAATAGGGGTAGGAGCGTCGTACCCAGTTTCTTTGATGGCTTTTAAAATTGATTTATCTAAAGGTAATTCGCTAAAGTGCATACTTCGTTTTATTTAATGCAAAGGTAGTAAGATAGAAGTTATGAGTATTGAATTATGATTGACTAGTTAGAAAAAGAATGATTAAGTTGAAACGATTAACTATTACCCAATCTCTCAATTTCCAATTGGTAGTCATATTGTAAATCTTCATGCAATCCACTTACTGTTTTTTCAATCATAGCCAATTGCCGAGTATAAACATTCATTAAACGAACGCTTCTTTTTATGGAAGGCCTAAAATCCTTCAGTTTTTTACAAAAATAGAGCAGCAATTCTACTTCAGTTTCTTTATTCTTAGAATAGCGAATGAACTTTTTAGTATTCGTTAAAATCTTTCGAACGCTTTTCCTGATAAAGTAGTAACTCTTAGTATTTACCTCTTCAAATTGTTCGTCTATATATTCCTTTACACTTTCAATGTAACCATTTTCATCATTGGCCTCAAACAATAAATAGGTGAGGAGTTCTTTATTTTCCTTTTTAAAGCGCCCTAACCGAAGACATAACTCTAATAATTCGCTTTGAGAGCAATGTTGTAATTCTGTTTTAATTTCTTTGAGTGTAGATGATTTCATATAAGAATACAGCAATTATTGCATTTGTAAATCTAATTATAATAATAAAGTGATTTGAATAATGATTCAAATCACTTTATCAATTATTTTGTTGTCGTTAGTTTTTAAACGATTTGTCTGGGTACGCAGGAACAGGAGGAACCTCTCTTGGATCCTCTTTTATTAGTTTTTTAAGATGTTCTATTGCCGCTTCTAATTGGGCATCTTTTCCATTAAAAGTTGCATGAGGTAAATTGTCTACTTCAATATCTGGTTCAAAGCCATGACCCTCGATAAGCCATTCTCCATCTGGGCCATAAACTCCCATCATTGGAGCTCTGGCCAAACCACCATCACTTAATCTATTTCCACTGTGTAGCCAAATTTCGCCACCCCATGTTCTTGTTCCTATAGCCATTCCTAAATTTAATTTTTTAAATCCATCTGCAAAAGCTTCTCCATCTGAGGCTGTATTTCCGTCAACAAGAATAACGATATGGCCTCTAAAAGCATACTGCATATTCCAGTAAGGTTTACCCGATCTAGATTTCCAATACATCCATGCTTTGCGCAGTAGTTTTTCTAAAATGATACTTTCAATATTACCTCCTCTGTTATGCCTAACATCTATAATTAATCCTGGTCTGTCAAAAACAGGGTAAAACTCCCTATACCACTGGTTAAGGTCGCTACTTCCCATAGCTCTTAAGTGTACATAACCAACATCTTTGTTGGTTTTTTCTTCAACTTCGAGTCTTCTTGTGTATTCCCAATCTCGATAGCGCAAATTGTATTCATTATTAAAAGGAACTACAATAACATCCTTGCTAACACTTCCACTAGAAATAGATAAACGAACTTGTTTTCCAGATTTATTTCTAATCAATGCTCCAATATCTACAGATGACAGTGTAGGAACTCCATTTATACTTGTTATGATATCTCCTTCATTTATATCTAAATATGGGTCGTCTAAAGGTGATTTTTCATCAGGATAATCTGGGTCTGCTTTATAGATGTATTCAATTCTATAGCCGCCAGCATTTTCGTCTCTGCTGAATCTAGCACCTAAACTTGCTACTGAAATATTTTTTTGATCTCCTCTAGTATCTCCACCACGAACGCTCGTATGTAGCGCCGATAATTCTCCAACAAAACGACCAATTAAATCAGATAGTTCAACTCTTGTTGTTACCCTATCAACCAATGGAAAATATTTATCATACATGCCTTTCCAATTTACACCGTGCATGTTTTTGTCATAGAAATAATCGCGCTCCATTCTCCAAGCATCTGTAAATAGTTGTTTCCAGTCTTCACGCGGTGTAATGGAAAATTTCCAACCGCTTAGATCAATTTTGGACTGAGTTAAATCACTTATTTTACTTGTGCCCGCTGGAACCATAAAAAAACTATTTCCTTTTCTTACAAGAATTTTACTACCATCTGAAGTCAAATTAAATCCTTGGATACCTTCGATCATCGTTTTTAGTTTAACATCTTTATTGTCGATCTTAACTGCGCTTAAACTTGATTTACTGTTTATTCCCGTCGAACTTGATGCAAGGTAAATTGCTTTTTTATTTATAGCTAATCCGTTATAGTTACCTGCTTTAATTGGAACTTCGATAATTCTAGATGCAATCCCCTCAATATCAATAGTCACTGAAATCTTTTTGTCTTCTGATTTCTTTTCTTGTTTTTCTTCCTTTTTAACCATTTCATCATTTGGTCTAAATGGTGAACGGACTCCTTTATTCAGGGCTACATGATATAACTTCTCACTTGCGTCAAAATAAGGCTCCGGTTGTCTAGGACCCCATGGACCACCAACAAGAGTGGTAAAACTTCGATCTGATAAAAAATAGATAAATTTCCCATCTGGACTCCATTGTGGAGATAAACTATTTGCCCTATCAGATGTTAATTCAAATGATTTACTTGAATCTAGGTTATAAATATGAATTTGTGCCATTGTATTGTTAGCGTACTGAACAAATGAAATCCATTTACTATCTGGTGACCACGAAAAAGAGCCTATGCCTTCTTCATTATTAGAAATTTTCTTACTCTCTCCGCTAGCAATATTTAATATAAACATGTTGTTTTCCAAATCATCATATGCAATCCATTTTCCATCGGGTGACGGAACTCCGGCAAGTCTTAAAACAGATCCGTTAGAAGTAATTGAATTAGATGAACCAATTCCGTTAGAAGGCATGCTTACAAATTCAAATTCACCGCTTTCATCAGATAGTGTATAAATATTTTTTCCGTCAGATGAGAAAGTGGCATCTCTATAGCGAACATTTTTTTGATGTGTAAATTCAATAAACCTACCTGATTTTACTGGAGCTACAAAGGCACGTCCTCTTGCAGTAATTACAATTTTACTTCCATCCTTATTTGGATTAACAGCTGTGATATATTGTGATGGGTTTTCATCCCATTTTTCTCTTAATTGATCCAAATCAGTTGCTAACCTGATATCAATTTTATTAGATGAGTTAGAATTTACGTCATATTTCCAAATGTCTGCTCCCAGTTGGTAAACAATGGTGTTTTTAGAGTTTTTAGCATATCTAACATCAAAACCTTCGTGTTTTGTATGCTGTTTCTTATCACCTCCATTCGTATCCATAGACCATAGGTTCATTGTACCATCCCTATCCGTTATAAAATAGACTCTATTGTTAATCCACATAGGATGATGACTTTCACCTGGATGATCTGTTGTTAATTTTACAGCTTCGTCCATACCTTCGGTAAATTTCCAGATTTGGCGGGCGGTTCCTCCTTGATATCTTTTGGTTACATTACCATGATATGCAGGGCGAACAAAGAAAATTGTCTTTCCAGTAGTATCAAAAGACGCTTCACTAGCTTGACTTAAAGGAATTCTCTTTTTTTGTTTGGTTTGAGTATTTAATTTAACTGTTTGCCAATCTGGCAATGTAGAATAATTTCTAGTTGCATAGGCAATTTCTCCATTTTCAGTCCAGTTGTTCGGAATAACACTTGAACTTTCATAGGTCCATCTTGTAGGTAGTCCTCCATTAATTGGGATTGTGTATAATTCCGTTGGCCCTTCATAACTAGCGGAATAAGCAACTGTCTTTCCGTCTGGTGAAATGATTGGATACCGTTCTTCTTCTTGATGTGTTGTTAATCTTTGGGCTAACCCTCCATCTAGAGAGACAGTCCATAAATCGCCTTCGGCAGTGAAAACAACTGTGTTTTCATGAACCGCTGGAAACCTGTAATAGCCGTCGAAGCCTTGAGATAAACTATTTAACTGAAAGGCAATTAGAAATAAAAGTACAATCCCTTTCAAGGGTGCTGAATTACTAATGTGTGAAATCATAGTGATTTATTATTTAGTTTGGTTAATAAAAGAGAAGGGTTAGTATTTTCAAATATAATATAAAACTTAAGAATAAATTAGCCCTTTAGTTTGAATTGACGTTCTTTATTGATGCTGTTTTTTTATAAAAATATTCAATAATAAAGCAAATTAAAATTAACGAAAGAGCAATGACAACTCCAACTTTGTTAGAATTATACTGTTGAGAAATTAAAATTATTAGGGCACTAGAACAACTTATAAAACCTAATAACGTAATTATTTTGTTTGCCTTTATTTCTTTAGAAAGTTTAAAGCCAACATAATTTACAATTGCGAATATTAGCAGAAACCCAACACTACCTGCAGTAGAAATACTTTCTAGGTTTAGGGTGTTTGTAATTATTAATGTAGCGATTGCGGTTATTAGTAATCCAATAGGTTGATTCCATAGTTCGTTGGTTAACTCATGCGGTAGTTCGTCGTCTTCCGCAATTTCATAGCTTACTCTACTACCACCATACAGTGATGCATTTATTGCTGAAAAAGTTGAAATTAAAGCAGCGATGGTTATAATAGTAAATCCAACTTCTCCGAGCATGGGCTTTGCGGCCTCGGCTAACACATAATCTTCAGCCGTCGCAATTTCATCAAAAGGAAGTGAGCCTAGGGTTACTATCGCTATAATAATGTATAAAAGAATTACAAAAATTACGGAGTAGAAATAGGCTTTGGGAATGTTCTTCTTCGGATTGATAATATCTGGTGCGGCATTCGCAATTAACTCAAACCCTTCGTATGACACAAAAATGACCATACCTCCAGCAATTAAATGAATGGGAGTTTCCCAATTACTCACTACTAATTGGTTTAAATTTGGATTCCCAATTAAACCATACAATCCAATGGCAACGAATGATAGAAGAATGACAAGTTTTATTATAACAGCATAGGACTCTATTTTACCAACCACTGAAATGCTATAATAATTGATTGCTGTAGCTAAAATAATTATGGAGCTAGCATATATATGGGTGTCGAATATCTTATCTCCGGTTAGTTGGAATAGGTTAGGGGCGTAAGATCCAAATGCAGAAGCATATAAGGCTAGCATAATTATATAACTTATCCAAAGCAAGTTATTAATACCTCCACTAAAAATTGATTTTCCAAATCCCTGGTTTATGAACTTAACTGTTCCTCCTCTATCTGGAAATGAAAGTGATAGTTTAACGTAACTGTAAGAGGTAATTAGTGCCAAAACACCAGCTATTAAAAAGGCAATAGGGGTTCCACCTTTTGCTAGCGATACGGCTAATCCTAATACAGCAAATATTCCTCCACCCACCATACCGCCAATACCAATAGATATGGCTTCCTTAAGACCAATTTTTTTATTCATTCATACAATTAATGGCTATTTCTTTTTCTTACTTCGAATCATCATTTCTAACATGTCCCACATTTCTTCTGGAATTTCTTCTAGCATATTAAATTCACCGGCTCCTTTTAACCATTCACCGCCATCAATTGTAATTACTTCCCCATTAACGTATGCTGAGTAATCTGACATTAGATAGGCGGCTATATTTGCCAATTCTTGATGCACTCCAACTCTTCCAACAGGAACCTTTTTAGCCATGTCGAATTTTTCCTTTAAGTTTCCAGGAAGTAATCTATCCCAAGCGCCTTTTGTAGGGAATGGGCCAGGGGCAATGGCGTTTGAACGTATTCCATATTTAGCCCATTCTACGGCTAATGAGCGTGTCATGGCTAGTACACCTGCCTTTGCCGTAGCAGAAGGAACTACATAGGCAGAACCCGTCCAGGCATATGTCGTAACAATGTTTAAAACTGTTGCTTTCTCTTGCTTTTCTTTAATCCAATGTTTTCCAAAAGCCAATGTGCAGTTTTTACTCCCTTTTAGTACAATATCTATTATAGTATCAAAAGCATTTGCTGAGAGTCTCTCGGTTGGTGAAATAAAATTTCCTGCAGCATTATTTAGTAAGCCGTCTACTTTTCCAAAAGTATCCACTGTTTTTTGTAACATCGCCTCTACTTGATCATAATGACGCACATCACATTGAATTGGTAATACTGTTCCTCCAGTTTTTTCTTCTAATTCAATTTTTACTGTTTCTAATTTTTCGAGATTTCTAGAGGTTATAGCAACTTTTGCACCTAACTCGAGGAAATACGTTGTCATTGCCTTTCCAAGACCGCTTCCTCCGCCAGTAACAACAATTGACATTCCGTCTAGACTTCCTTCTTTTAACATTGGTTTTTGATACATAGTTTTCGTTATTTTGTAGTTAAACAAATATATCTTTTTTCAACCTAAAAAGACTGAATAAAATTTTTTTAAATTTTTGTAATTTTGCACTTGTCAGATATAAAAATGATTGTATATTTGCCCCACTTTTAGCAGAGGATTTCGCAATTTAAGCTAAGTATAAAAATAAAGACGATATTTAAAACATAAAGTAATGCCAAAAAGAACGTATCAGCCATCGAAAAGAAAGAAAAGAAACAAACACGGTTTCAGAGAAAGAATGGCGTCTGCTAACGGTAGAAAGGTTTTAGCTAGAAGAAGAGCTAAAGGAAGAAAGAGATTAAGTGTTTCTTCAGATCCTAGACCAAAGAAATAATGATTGTATTAAAAAATTATATACAAGGTGTTACTGTTTTTCAGTAACACCTTTTTTTTAGTCTTTTTATAAGTTTTAATAACTATTTTTTTAAAAAAGAAACAAATCCATAATATTTAACATCTCAAGATAAAAGTTTTAAAATGCCAAAAAATAATAAGTTAAAATCGGTTTTAATTATAGGTTCAGGTCCAATTGTAATTGGGCAAGCATGTGAGTTTGATTATTCTGGAACACAGGCCATTCGCTCGTTAAGAGAAGAAGGTATAGAAGTTGTTCTTATTAATTCGAATCCAGCAACGATTATGACAGATCCAGAAACAGCGGATCATGTTTATTTAAAACCATTGACAACAAAGTCGATTATTGAGATTTTAGAAATTCATAATGTAGATGCAGTTTTACCTACAATGGGAGGGCAAACAGCGTTGAATTTATGTATTGAGGCGGATGATAAAGGAATATGGAAAGATTATAATGTTGAATTAATTGGTGTAAATATTGACGCTATTAATATTACAGAAGATAGAGAGCAATTTAGAAATTTGATGAGCGAAATTGATGTGCCAATGGCACCTCAAGCAACAGCAACATCTTTCTTAAAAGGTAAAGAAATTGCGCAAGAATTTGGTTTTCCTTTATGTATTCGTTCTTCATTTACTTTAGGTGGAGCTGGTGCAGCAATAGTACACAAAGAAGAGGATTATGATGAGTTACTGAGAAGAGGTTTAGAAATTTCACCGATTCATGAGGTGATGATTGATAAGGCCATGATGGGATGGAAAGAGTTTGAGTTAGAACTTTTAAGAGACAAAAATGACAACGTTGTAATTATTTGTTCTATTGAGAATTTTGACCCTATGGGGATCCATACGGGTGATTCAATTACAGTCGCACCTGCAATGACCTTGAGTGATACAACTTTCCAAAGAATGCGTGATATGGCCATTAAAATGATGCGTTCTATCGGTGATTTTGCGGGAGGATGTAATGTACAATTCGCCGTTTCTCCAGATGAGAAAGAAGATATCATTGCTATTGAAATTAACCCACGTGTATCTAGGTCGTCTGCATTGGCATCAAAAGCGACAGGATATCCAATTGCAAAAATTGCATCAAAACTGGCCATAGGATATCACTTAGATGAATTAGATAATCAAATTACTAAAACAACTTCAGCTTTATTTGAGCCTACTTTGGATTATGTTATTGTAAAAATTCCGCGTTGGAACTTTGATAAGTTTGAAGGGTCAGATAGAACTTTAGGACTTCAGATGAAAGCTGTTGGGGAGGTGATGGGAATTGGACGTTCGTTCCAAGAAGCATTGCACAAGGCAACACAATCCTTAGAGATTAAGAGAAACGGAATTGGTGCGGATGGAAAAGGATACAAAGAATACGATAAAATTATTAGCAAACTAACACATGCGAGTTGGGATCGAGTATTCGTAATTTACGATGCTATTCAAATGGGGATATCTCTAAGTAAAATTCATGAAATCACAAAGATAGATATGTGGTTCTTGAAGCAATATGAAGAATTGTATTTATTAGAAAAGGAAATCTCTAAATATACGATTGAGACATTACCAAAAGGTTTGTTATTAGAGGCAAAGCAAAAGGGATATGGCGATAGACAAATTGCACATATGATGGAGTGTCTAGAAAGTCAAGTTTATAAAAAACGTCAGGAGTTAGATATAAACAGGGTATACAAATTAGTAGATACGTGTGCCGCAGAGTTTAATGCGGAAACGCCATATTATTATTCAACCTTTGAAAACAACAGTATTATTAATGGAAAATCATTTGCTGACAATGAAAGTGTAGTTTCTGATAAAAAGAAAGTGGTTGTTCTAGGTTCTGGCCCTAATAGGATTGGGCAGGGAATTGAATTTGACTATTGTTGTGTGCATGGTGTACTAGCTGCACGTGAAGCGGGATATGAAACTATTATGATTAACTGTAACCCAGAAACAGTTTCTACAGATTTTGATATTTCTGATAAATTATACTTCGAACCAATTTTCTGGGAGCATATTTATGACATTATTCAGCATGAAAAACCTGAAGGTGTAATTGTTCAGTTGGGAGGACAAACTGCATTAAAACTAGCAGAAAAACTAGAAAAATACGGAATCAAAATTATTGGAACTAGCTTTGAGGCTTTAGATTTAGCTGAAGATAGAGGTCGTTTCTCTGAATTGTTAACAGAGTTAAATATTCCTTTTCCACAATTTGGTACCGCAACTAACGCCGATGAAGCGCTCACCATTGCAGATGAGTTAGATTTTCCAATTTTGGTAAGACCATCTTATGTATTAGGAGGACAAGGAATGAAGATTGTAATTAATAAAGATGATCTTGAAAAACATGTAGTTGATTTGCATCGAAAAATGCCTGGTAACGTATTGTTATTGGACCACTATTTAGATGGAGCCATCGAGGCAGAAGCAGATGCGATTTGTGATGCAGATGGTAATGTGTATATCATCGGAATTATGGAGCATATTGAGCCTTGTGGAGTGCACTCTGGAGATTCAAATGCAACGTTGCCTCCATTTAACTTAGGTGAGTTTGTAATGCAACAAATTAAAGACCATACTAAGAAAATTGCAAGAGCACTTAAAACTGTCGGATTGATTAATATTCAATTTGCAGTAAAAGATGATATGGTTTATATTATTGAAGCGAACCCTAGAGCCTCTAGAACTGTGCCATTTATTGCGAAAGCATACCAAGAACCATATGTTAATTATGCAACTAAGGTGATGTTAGGAGACAAGAAGGTTACAGATTTCAATTTCAACCCAAGATTGGATGGATATGCAATTAAGCAGCCTGTATTCTCGTTTAATAAATTTCCGAATGTAAATAAGAATTTGGGTCCTGAAATGAAATCGACTGGAGAAAGTATTTTGTTTATAGATAGTTTAAAAGACGATCAATTCTACGAACTATATTCTCGAAGAAAAATGTATTTGAGTAAATAATTAAAAGCCCTTGAAAAAGGGCTTTTAATTATTAATAACTTATTTTTTAAGTGCCATAATAAAATTGGTAGATACAATTACTTCATCGGCAACTTTATTTCTAACCACCTTTGCTAATTCTATATCAAAGTCTTCAGGATTCAATATAAATTCTGAGGAAATAATAATTTGACTATTGTCTAGCGAAATATAAGATTCGATAAGAACTTTTTTAGTTTTACCATGAAAACTAATTTCTCCTTCAATGTAAAATTGTTTTCTATTTTTTGTTAATTCGTTCAATTTAAAATTTTGAATAACACCTTTTAAAGTTGTTTTTGGAAATTTAGAAGATTCAGCATAATTTTCATTAAAGTGTTCTTCCATTAGTGCAATTTTAAATCTGAAAGCTTTGACCAATGCCAATGCCGCTAATTCACCAGTTTCAACATTCATTATTGCCGTCACCGTTTTATTTTTCGCATTTACTTCTTCAAATGAAGGAACTGAGGCTTCAAATTCTATAGCCCCACTTTTTGTAAAATATTTTTGCGAGTTAGCAGTTTTAGAAATTAGAATTAAGCAAGTTAAAATAAATATGACTCTCATGATTTTATTCTTTAAATCCTTCTGTCATCCAATCTTTAATTGTTTGAATTTGCGCACTTGTCAAGGTGCTTCCTCCGGGAGGCATTACTCCAGCAGTTCCTTGCGGTCTCTCAATGCGATCAATTAGTTCACCATTCTGTGTTTCATTTTTAACTTCATCATAGGTTGTTAAAGAAACTGGAGCTCCATTAGTAGGAGGGGCTCCATGACAATTATTACAATGGCTTTCCATAATTGGTTTAATATCGTTTGTGTAATTAATATCGACAGGTATTGGAGGATTTAAATCTTCTGTACTGTCATTAGAACAAGAAAAATAAACAATTGAAATAAATACTACTAAAGCTAGGTTAATTTTCTTCATGAGCTACATTATTTCAATGATGAATTTAAACAAATATAGAAAAATAAATAGGATTTATTTTTTTATTTCGGGCTTGGAGAATTGAAATTCAATTGCTTAATGATTAAAAACATTAAAAATTACCACTATATTTAAGAAATGAATTAATACTTTTTGAAATGAATAAAATGAAGATTGGATTTTTAATTTTAATTGTTTTAGGAATTGTCGGGTATAATTACATCTATAAATCTCACAGAAATATTCAACTAGAGCGACCTGACTATACATTATTTTCAAATGATATTCTAGATGAGTTTCAATTGAATTTGGATGAAAGCACAAATAAGTATCTTAATAAAATAATTATTATTGAAGGTGAAGTTACAAATTTGGAAAGAGATTTTGTCATGTTAGATGATAGAATTGTTTGTTATAATTTGGATTCAAAGAGTTTAAATCTAAATACAACTGTTAAGATAAAGGGACGTTTTATTGGATATGATGAACTTTTGGAAGAACTGAAGTTAGATCAGTGTATAATTATAAAACAATAGAAATTTTAGTTATGAGAAATTTTAGTTTAATGTTATTAAGTATTCTTATTTCAGGTGTTGTATTTTCTCAAGAGGAATTGCTGAGTGAATTAGAAGAAGAAGTAGTTTTAGATAGTACCGTTACATCAGCATTTAAAGGATTGAAAATTGTTGATATAGAGTCTACCAAATTGGCGGCTCAAAAAGATTTTTACTTTGTTATTGCCCACAGGTTTGGATCAATTAAAGGTGGTATAGATGAGTTTTTTGGGTTAGATACTTCATCGATAAGATTTAGTCTAATTTATGGATTTACGGATTGGTTAAATTTCGGAGTATCCAGAAGTTCATACAATAAAGTTTATGATATTACATCTAAATATCGGTTTATACAACAACAAGAGCATGGTTTTCCACTTAATGTTGTAGGATTTAGCAGTATTGCAATTAACACAGGTATTGATGAGGACGACTATATGAATTTTGAGTTTAAGCATAGATTAACATACTTAACTCAATTAATGATATCAAGAAAAATTACTGAGAAATTATCGTTACAGATTGTGCCAATTTTATTTCATGAAAATTTTGTGGAGAATGATATGCAAGATAACACGCAATATGCACTAGGTGGAGGAGGAAGATATAAACTTTCGAAATTTGTTACATTTAATATTGATTACGCATATCACTTCAATAGAGCATCGAATAGTATTTTTAGAAACCCATTATCTATTGGAGTCGATATTGAGACAGGTGGGCATGTATTTCAATTACATCTTACTAATGCTCAGCCTATGTACGACGCAGGTTTTTTAACAAATGCTGCAGGTGATTGGTCTGAAGGGGATATTTATTTCGGGTTTAATTTATCAAGGGTGTTTTAGAAACGTGAATTTTATTTAAAACCACCGGCTTGCCAATTTTTAATGGCACTAATTTGACTTGAACTGAGGTTTCCGGAAGGAGGCATAGAACCATCTTCAACTCTTCCTATCAAATCGCGCGAATTGATTGCACTTTGCACTAATGCCGATGAGGTTAACGACATAGGGGCGTTATTTGTTGGGGGATTTCCATGACAACTATTACAATTACTATCCATTATAGATTTTATACTATTGGCATATGTTACAGAAGTGTTTGGATTTGAAGGGTTCATGACATCATCATCATCTGATGAGCATGAAATTGTTAAACTTAAAATAAAAAGAACAGAAATAAATAGATTAGATTTCATAGTAAAGTTTGTTTAAGTTTTTTAATAAGACGTAACTATGGTTCATAAATTACATATACTGGATTTTTATTTGTATAAAAGATGACCTTTAAGTCTTTATTGAATACTCAAAAAAACTCATTTGATATAATTCATTGTTTTATATTTGCTCAAAATTAAAATTGAAAATGAATTATATTCTTTTTGATGGTGAAGTTCGTGAAACTTTACTACCGTTTACATATACAAGACCGGTTGCAGATATTAGAATTGGAATCCTTACAATTCGAGAAAAATGGGAGCGTTACCTAGGGTATTCTACTAGTACTTTGACAGAGGAGTATTTAGAATTGAAATTTCCTATGGTGGAAATGGAGCAGAACATTATGATTAACGCTTCGTATTTGCCTACAGATGCGTTGGTTGAGGTTGTTAAAGGTTTAAAAGAGAATGAAGCTGTTGTTCAAAACAATGCGATTATCGCTTTCTTTGCTACAGACTCACAAGAGGTTGAGAATTTTGACACCTATAACCAGATTGAATTTGAACAAGAAGTATTGCAGATAAAAAACACTTGGGATATTTTTTCTAAGAATGCAGAGGCTATTCAATTAGATTTTGATTTAATAACGGAAGGCCGTGACTCTGAAACTATCCCAGATTCTATACACTGTTTTAATAAAGAGAATATCTTCATAGAGGAGGGTGTAGAATTAACCGTAGGGTCTTTAAACGCAATAGATGGCCCAATTTATATTGGTAAAAATGCTGTAGTTATGGAAGGGTGTAATGTGAGAGGTCCGTTTTCACTTGGAGAGAATTCAGCCTTAAAAATGGGTGCTAAAATTTATCAGGCGACTACAATTGGACCCAATTGTACCGTTGGAGGAGAAGTTAAGAATTCTGTGATTTTTGGGTATTCAAACAAAGGACATGAAGGGTATTTAGGAAACTCAGTAATTGGTGAATGGTGTAATTTAGGTGCAGATACAAACAATTCTAATTTAAAGAACAATTATGCAGAGGTGAAACTTTGGAGTTATGAAACTGAACGTTTTGCTAAAACTGGTTTACAGTTTTGCGGTTTAATGATGGGGGATCATTCTAAATGTGGAATTAACACGATGTTTAATACGGGAACTGTTGTTGGAGTAAGTACTAATATTTTCGGAGCAGGCTTTCAACGAAATTTTATTCCTTCATTTGCTTGGGGTGGAACAAAAGGTTTTTCGGTATATCAAATGAATAAGGTAAAGGAGGTTGCAACCGCGGTAATGGAGCGTAAGCAACTCGATTTTGACGAAAAAGAAGAAACTATTTTGCAGCAAGTCTTTGATGACACTACGAAGTATAGAAATTTTTAAATAAAAAAAAGCCAAGTTTAAACTTGGCTTTTTTAGTTTTGGTTAGTTCAAAAGCAATTTAATTCTTTTTTGAAACACTTCCCGAACCTGAAACTTTAACACTTTCTGTAGAAGGGTTTCCTTTGTAACGTACGTTTCCAGAACCAGAAATTTTAGCATTTAATTTACCATTAATGGTTGCTGAAACATTACCTGACCCCGAGATAGCTACGTTCGCATCACCTACCTCTAATTCATACCCTCTTATATTTCCAGACCCTGCAATAGCATATTTAATGGAGTCTGTAGTTCCTTGAAGATCAATTGAACCCGAACCTGCTAAACTTGCTCCCATTGTATTTGCATCTACCATTAAGTCCATGTCTCCTGATCCAGCAAGACTTAGAGCAAGATTGTCGGACTTAATAGGATCTTTGCCTACCACATTTCCAGATCCGCCAAATGCAACCGCATTAATGTCTTTAAATGGAATTGTTATATAAATGGTTTTTTTATGAGAAATATTTTTCCCTTTTTTCCATTTTATCTTTAATTCTCCTTTTTCAACTTTGGTAATTAAGTAAGGTGCTAAATTTTCTTCAACTTTTATGGTAATGTTTCCTTCTTTTCCAGAAACTAATTCGACTTCAAAAGATCCTCCAATAGAAATCTTGTCATATTCTCCAGTCGTTCTGTTTTCGGTAATAACTTTTCCATTACCTCTAATTTTTTCCTTGGCGTTAGCGTTAATAGTTAGTAATGTTGTTAAACAGATTGCAATAATTTTAATGGTTTTCATATCTAGTTTTATTTATTAGTTTTTATAAATTTTTACACTTCCATAAGATGTTGTAATGGACACATTTCCTTTTGTACCGTTATACGAACCTTCATAATGCTTACTCGTATTTTTAATGATTTCCCTAGTATTTGTAACATTATCTGGTAAAGAAATCCCTCCATATTTACTGCTTATATTGTAACTAAATGAAGCATTAGCATGTACGCCTATTTTAACACCGATATAGTCCGTGTCAATTACTATTTTAGAAAAATTTTGTCCCATTTCTTCTACTTTTAGACTTCCATAATCTGCAGAAACCTCTAATGAGTTTGCAATTTTTCCAAATTTTAAGCTTGCATAGTCACTATCACCACTTATTGAATTGGCATTTTCAGCTTTAATACTTCCGTAATCTGTATTGTAAACCAAATCTCCTACGTTTTCGAATGATGTATCACTGTAATCAGTATTTAAATCAATATTACCAGCATTTTGTATGTCAATAGATGAATAATCAATATTTATGGTTCCATCACCCATTGTTTCAACTGAAGAGCCTCTTGAATAGTCTAAGTTAATGTCTGTATTATTACTTAACAATTCACCAGCTATTAGTTTGCCATAATCAATATTAATATTTGCTCTGCCTTCAAGTTTTTCAATCATAACATTTCCGTAATCCATACTAACATCGAGTTTGTTGCTAATAGGCATTTTTACAATGTATTTAATGTCCATGCTCGAAGAATTGTTGTTTCCAAATAAATTCCAGTTGCTCTTCTTTTCAAATTTAGTTTGAGCAGATACAGAACTATTGCTTCCAGAAATGTTTACGGAGATAGAATTTAACCTATCTAAGGCCTTAGATTCACTATTACTGCTAGTTGTAATGATAATTTCTAAAGTAACCTTGTTTTGGTTAGATGGTTTAATATCGATACTCCCATACTTATTGCTTAATGAAACTAACGCATCAGCATTTACTGTAAACTCTTTATTAATGGTTTTAGTTTTGGTGTATTTTCCTTTTAAATTGTTTGCCAATACAACACTTGGGACAAATAATAATAGTAAAGTAATTTTAACTAAAGTTTTCATATGTTGTTGTTTTTAATTGTTTGTTGTTTTCTATTTGTTCTAATAAATTTTGTAATACTTCTGCACGTTGCTGAAAATTTGAGATCATTGCAAAAATGATTCGTTTATCAGCATTGCTATTTTTCAATTCTATGGTTAAATCTTCATAGTGTCTTTCTAGTTTGTCTAGTTGAACAAATGCATCATTAATCATTGTTTGATTGTCTGCATTTTTTTCTGAGTTTACCTTTTCAATTTCCGATCTAATTAATGAAGTAAAGTAAGTTTGTGTTTCTTCCATTTTAGGTGAGACATCAGCCAATTCTAAACCATTACTAGTTGTCGACTGTCCAAACCAAATTCCGAAAATTAATGCAATAGATGCAGCAATCGAAATCCATTTCCAACTAGAGTTTGTGTTCGATTTAGAATTGTTCTGTTCTTGTAATCGTTTTTCAAACCTATTGAAATGACCAATTGTTGGTTCTGAAAAATCAAAATCTTGCTCGAATAACTTGTCAAATTTAGATTCTGGACTATGCATATTGTGTTGTTAATGTTGTTCGTAATTTGCTTTTTGCTCTAGAAATTGTGGTTCTACTATTTTCATAAGAGATATCCATTATTTCTGAAATTTCTTCATAATCATAACCTTCAATGAGGTGTAAATTCAATGCAATTCTATAATTATCTTTTAATCCATTAATAGCATTCAAAATTAATTTTGGTTCTAAAGATTCTGTTTCAATAACTTCTTCAACAGATTCATTTCTTTTTACTTCTAATTTTACTTCTTCAAAACGATTGTTCTTTTTCAATTGCGTTAAACATTTGTTTATTACAATTCGCTTTAACCAAGCCCCAAAGGCAACTTCTCCTTTAAAAGTGCCCAATTTTGTGAATGCAATTAAAAACGATTCTTGCATCATATCTTCAGCTTCAAAACTGTTGTTCAAAATTCTAAGGGCAGTATTATACATTGCTTTATAATACAGCTTATAAATCTCGAATTGGGCACTTTGTTCTCCATTTTTACAACGAAGTAAAAGTTCACTCGTATGTTGGTTAGTATGTTGCAATTGAATCGTTTCTGTTAAAAAGACAAATTAGAAGTTAAACTGTTACACTTTCGTGAAAATAAATTTACGTTATTAATTTATTTAATGGCATAACTATTGTCCTTACTATACTAAACAGGTTGATTGAGGACAGTTAACTTGTTGAGTTACAATTTAATAATAAGTAAATCAATTTTGTTATTTAATTTTATTAATTTAAGAAATGACAAAATGACTATAATATACATATGAGCGATTCTAAATTTTTAAAAATAGACAATCTGTCATTTCAGAGAATGTTTGATGATGAAGCAGAATTAATTCCTTTAATGACCCCTGAGGATGAAGAGAAGATAAATAAAGAGGATATTCCAGATGAATTACCAATTTTGCCTTTGAGAAATACAGTGCTTTTTCCAGGTGTTGTAATCCCTATTACCGCAGGTAGAGATAAATCTATTCAATTAATAAAAGATGCCAATAAAGGAAATAAAATTATTGGCGTTGTAGCACAAAAGAATGAAACCGTTGAAAACCCATCTATTGATGATATTCATAAGGTGGGAACGGTAGCGCGTATTCTGAAAATGTTAAAAATGCCTGATGGAAATACAACTGTTATTATACAAGGTACAAAACGATTTGAGGTAGCTGCTGTTACTCAAGAGGAACCTTATTTAAAGGCAACCACTAAAAAAATAGAAGAGGATAGGTCTCAAATTAAAGATCCAGAATTTGATGCGATCATAGAATCGATTAAATCGATGGCCTTGAAGATTATTAAAATAAATCCAAGTTTACCGTCGGAAGCGTCATTTGCCATTAAAAACATTGAAAGCAGTCCATTTTTAGTGAATTTCGTTTCATCTAATATGAACTTGTCGGTGGCGGAGAAACAGGAATTAGTAAACATCAACAATTTACAAGAGCGAGCACTACGCACATTAAAGTTGATGTCTAAGGAAATGCAGAAGTTAGAGTTGCGTCAAGATATTCAATCTAAAACGCGCTCTGATATGGATCAGCAGCAACGCGAGTATTATTTAAATCAGCAATTAAAAACAATTCAGGAAGAATTAGGAGGAGTTTCTTATGAAGAGGAAATTGCCGAGATGAAGGAAAAGGCACTTAAGAAAAAATGGCCTCAAGAAATAGGAGAGAAGTTTGATAAAGAAATTGGAAGATTGCAACGTATGAATCCTCAAGTAGCAGAGTATTCTGTTCAACGTAA
Source organism: Urechidicola vernalis (assembly GCF_031846385.1). Lineage (NCBI taxonomy): Bacteria > Pseudomonadati > Bacteroidota > Flavobacteriia > Flavobacteriales > Flavobacteriaceae > Urechidicola > Urechidicola vernalis. The sequence continues at coordinate 63,996 of NZ_JAVRHV010000006.1, read as the reverse complement.
CTATTTGGATTTAATGTTAGAATTACCGTGGTCTGAATATTCAACGGATTTATTCGATTTAAAGCGTGCTCAAAAGATTTTGGATCGAGATCATTTTGGTCTGGAAAAAGTAAAAGATAGAATTATCGAACACTTGGCTGTGTTAAAGTTGAAAGGTGATATGAAATCACCAATCATTTGTTTATACGGACCTCCAGGAGTTGGGAAAACTTCACTTGGTAAGTCTATTGCAGAGTCTTTAGGTAGAGAATATGTGCGTATGTCTTTAGGTGGATTGAGAGATGAAGCAGAGATTCGCGGGCACAGAAAAACGTACATCGGAGCAATGCCTGGTAGATTGTTACAAAGTTTGAAGAAGGCGGGTACGTCAAATCCTGTATTTGTTTTAGATGAAATTGACAAGTTAACAGCAAGTTCTCATAATGGAGACCCATCGGCCGCGATGTTAGAGGTGTTAGATCCAGAACAAAATTCTGAATTCTATGACAATTATTTAGAAGTTGGATATGATTTGTCAAAGATTTTATTTGTGGCAACTGCTAATAGTTTATCTACAATTCCATGGGCGCTAAAGGATAGGATGGAAATTATAAATGTAAGTGGCTATACAATTGAAGAAAAAGTTGAAATAGCGAAAAGACATTTGCTACCTAAGCAGATCAAAGAGCATGGATTAGAAGCTAAAGATATTCAAATTAAAAAAGCAGAATTAGAGAAGATTGTTGAGGGCTATACGCGTGAGTCTGGTGTTAGAGGATTAGATAAACAAATAGCGAAAGTTGTAAGGTATGCCGCAAAATCCATTGCAATGGAGGAGGAGTATAAGACTGCTATTTCTTCTGAAGATGTTGAAAAAATATTAGGCGTTTCTCATTTAGAACGTGATAAATATGAAAATAATAATGTTGCTGGTGTTGTAACTGGTCTGGCATGGACAAGGGTAGGTGGAGATATTTTATTTATAGAGTCCATAATCTCTAAAGGAAAAGGATTGACGATTACTGGAAACCTTGGAACAGTTATGAAAGAGTCTGCCACTATTGCAATGGAGTATATTCGTGCTAAAGCGGATAGTTTTGGTATCGATTCAAAAATTATTGACGAAAATAAAGTCCATATACATGTTCCTGAAGGTGCAACGCCTAAAGATGGTCCAAGTGCTGGAATTACTATGTTAACGTCTTTGGTGTCAGTATTTACACAGCGAAAAGTAAAATCTAGAATTGCTATGTCTGGAGAGATTACTTTAAGAGGAAAGGTATTACCAGTAGGAGGTATAAAAGAGAAAATTTTGGCTGCAAAACGCGCAAATATTAAAGAGATAATTTTATGTGCCGATAATAAGAAAGATGTCGATGAAATTAATCAGCGTTATTTAAAAGGTGTTACTTTTCATTATGTTAAAGAAATGAGTGAAGTAATAGAAATAGCCTTAACAAAGCAAAAAGTTAAAGGAGCAAAAAAGTTATAATAATAAAAGAACCAATTAGTTTACTAATTGGTTCTTTTATTTAATCTTTTTTATTTAGTCCAATAATCTACAACTACTACTTTGTCTAGAATAGGTCCTAAAATTTCGCCAAATGCTTTGTGGTCTGGATGTGGCAAATAAACGGCAAGGTCTTCCTCAGATTCAAAAGTTAGGATATAGCAGTGAGTCAGGCCTTGATGATGATTTTCAGGGCTATTATTCAATCCCCATTCAAATTCTTTGATTTCAGCAATTCTATCAGGTAACGCCAAAAACGCATCATTCGCCACCTTAACCTCTTCTTTTGTTGCGGAATCTTTAAACTTGAAAAGGACGACGTGTCTTAATTTAGTATCATTTATGTTTTTTCCCGCACCAGAAGTACATCCTGGAACTATTAAGAGGCAAACTAAAAGAAGCGTCCCAATTATTGTTGATTTTTTCATTTATTTTTCAATTAGACTTGAAAAATAAGAATTTATTTCTTTGTAATGGTTTTTTACTATATAAACTCAGAAGGGTAAACCACCATTCCATAGACGTTTTTTAAGGAATCTTTATGTAATTCAATGGCCATACAGTTTTCATCTGGAACTTCAAAGGGAACTGAAATATTGAAATCTCTTGCTTTTTTATATCCAAATTTTGGATAATAGTTCTCATGACCTATAACCACAACTGATTCAAATCCTAAATTTAAGGCAATTTCATGTGCGACTAATATTAGTTTGCTACCAATACCTTGGTTTTGAAAATCGGGAGTTACCGAAACTGGTGCAAGTGCCAAAGATTTAAAATCTGAAGTTTTATTTTTTATCTTTATTGGAGTCATTAAAATATTACCAACTATTTTATTGCTAGAGACTGCAACTAAAGATAATTCAGGGATAAAAGATGAAGATCTTCTTAATCTATCTACAATATGTTGTTCTTTGTTATCCGAATGAGGGTCGTTTTCGAATGCTTTTTTAATAAGATCAAAAACGAATGGGTAATCTTGTTGTACTTCTTGTCTAATAAAGAAGTCCATAATTATTTATGGATTTTTTTAGAAGCATTCCAGTAAACATCCATTTCGGCCAATGTCATATCTGAAAGTTCTTTTCCTTCTTTTTTAGCGGCTTCTTCTAAAAATTGAAAACGTTTAATAAACTTTTTATTGGTGCGTTCTAGAGCATTTTCAGGATTTACGTTTATAAATCGAGCATAATTAATCATGGAAAATAACACATCACCAAATTCTGCTTCAATATTATTTTGATGGTCATTTTTAACTTCTTCATTCAATTCAGAAAGTTCTTCTTGAACTTTTTCCCATACTTGTTCTGGATGTTCCCAATCAAATCCTACACCGGCAACTTTATCTTGAATTCTATTTGCTTTTACCATCGCAGGTAAAGAACGAGGAACGCCTTCTAAAACTGAAGTTTTACCCTCTTTAAGTTTTAATTTTTCCCAATTTCGCTTAACTTCTTCTTCGTCTTTTACATCTACATCTCCATATATATGAGGATGACGGTGGATCAATTTTTCTGAAATTTCGTGAGCTACATCTGCAATGTCAAAATCATCGGTTTCAGAACCTATCTTGGCATAAAAAATAATATGAAGTAATAAATCGCCTAACTCTTTTTTTACCTCGTTAAGGTCATTATCTAAAATTGCGTCACCCAACTCATAGGTTTCTTCTATGGTTAAATGACGCAATGATTGCAGTGTCTGTTTTTTGTCCCATGGACATTTTTCACGCAACTCGTCCATTATAGTTAATAATCTATCTATGGCCTTTAGTTGTTGCGATCTTGAATTCATCTATGCTTCGGTTTCAGTCTCTTCGTCTTCAGTTATTGTGCTGAAATCGAAATTGTTTTTTACCAATAAGTTATACCATTGTAATACTTTCTTGATGTTTGATGGATATACTCGCTCATCATCATAATTTGGTAAGACTTCTGAAAAGTATGCCGTTAATTTTGCACTACTGTCTTTAGGGCTGATACTTTCCTTTCCTTCCTCTTTGTCAAAAATTGATTTTAAAACAAATTTTAAAGGAATTTCTTCTTCGTAAGTATAGATTGCAATATTATCTAATACGCTTACATTGTGCATTGCATTTATTGGAAAACGTTTCTTGTCCAACATTGATTCTACAATAATACCTCCTTTAGATTGTGCAATGATTTCATACAACCCTGGTTTTCCTGTAACTGAAATTACTTTTTCTAAACTCATATGTGTTATCTTTTCTTAGGATTGTAGAAACGCATTCTATAATCCGATTTTATTTTTCCTTTTGATATATTCTCTAATTTCTTCTTTATCAGTCGCTTTTTTAAAGACGATAGTTTGTCGGTGAATAAGATACCTTCAATATGATCATATTCGTGCTGAACAACTCTTGCTGCCAACCCTTTCAATTCATCTTTTTGAGGTTCAAAGTTCTCATTCAAATACTCAATTGTTAAATTTTCATGTCTAAAAACATCTTCTCTAACATCAGGAATACTAAGACATCCTTCATTAAAAACCCATTCATCACCGGTTTCGCTGGTAATTTTGGCATTGATAAATACTTTTTTAAATTCACCTAAAAATGTTCGTTCTTCTTCACTTAAATCTTCATCATCTGCAAACGGAGTAGTATCAACTAAAAAGATACGAATTGCTTTTCCAATTTGAGGCGCTGCTAATCCAACTCCATGAGCGTTCTCCATTGTTTGCCACATATTTTCAATTAACTCTGACAAATTTGGATAAGATGCATCAATATCTGCTCCAACTTTTCTTAAAACAGGATCTCCGTATGCAATTATAGGTAATATCATTTTTTAATTTTTATCGGTTGCAAAAGTACGATTTTAGATAGAAACAATAAGAAGTTTTATATCTAGATTTAGATTAAGATTTAAATCGGGTTCTAACTACTTTTTTGTTTAACAACCATTCTGTTAAATCGAAATACAAGAAGGAAATTTTGAAAAGTTTTACACCATTTGGCACGGTAGTTTTATAAACCTTATGAGGCTCTACAATACCTACTTGATTTTCTAGTTTATGGTCTTTTTTGTTTTTAGGAATATATGAAACCTTGTTTTTAAATGGGAGTTTGTGAAAGGCTTCATAGTTCTCTTCAGAGGCTCCCCAAACATCGCTCATTTTAAAAAAGTAGTTGTCCTTATCAGTTACCTCTAACATTCTTTGTGTGCGTCTTTCCCATTTGGTGCCAGCATCTTCTTTGGTTTTGTAATGCGTAAAATGTAACTCTACATCACCTAAAAGCGCCATAGGGTAGTTAAGGGGTCTTTGAGGGTATTTAGTTTCGGTAACAAATTTCAACTCCTTCTTCATGTATTCGTCAAAATCCGATAGCAATTTAATGAAGCAATCGCCATAAATTCCAACGCCAGCAAAGGGACTGTTGTAAGAACGTCCATACCATTGATATACGGCAGCACCCCAACAATCGTCGGCAACTATTACAAATTCAGTGTTTTTCAATTGTTCCTTTTCAACTACAACAATCTTATTTTTTGAATAAACCCTGTTTTTACGTTTTATATAAACATATATGCTTCTAAATAAGTTCATAATTACTTTTGATCTAAATATGTTTGTAAAATAATTGTAGCACTAATTTCATCAATTAACGCCTTATTTTTTCGCTGTTTTTTTCCAAGCCCGCTATCAATCATACTTTGAAAAGCTATTTTTGATGTAAATCTTTCATCGACCCTTTTTACAGGAGTTTTTGGAAACGTTAAATTTAGCTTTTTTAAAAATGGAATAATCAACGCTTCACTTTCACTCGGAGTATTGTTCATTTGCTTGGGTTCTCCAACAATAATTGCGTCAACTTTTTCTTTTGATAAATAGGAATTTAAAAACGAAAATAACTCTTTGGTATTTACCGTAGTAAGCCCAGAGGCAATCAGTTTTAATTCGTCCGTAATGGCAATACCCGTTCTTATTTTTCCGTAATCTATTGCGAGTAATCTTCCCATTTTACCATTATTTTGATACAAAAATACTACTAATAAATAAAAGTGCTTTTATGAAGAATAATTTATTAGGGATAATTATCTTTGTATTTCTAATTTTTTAATGGAATGAAAGGAATTCAACAGATTATTGAAAATGCATGGGAAAACCGTGAATTATTAAAAGAAGTGTCAACTCAAAATACGATAAGAGAGGTAGTTGATTTATTAGATAAAGGAAGTTTAAGAGTTGCTGAACCAATTGAAGGAGGATGGCAAGTTAATGAATGGGTAAAAAAAGCTGTTGTAATGTATTTTCCTATTCAGAAAATGGAAACTTTAGAAGTTGGTATCTTCGAATATCATGATAAAATTCCATTAAAAAAGAATTATGCTGAACGAGGAATTAGAGTAGTACCACATGCAGTAGCGAGACATGGATCCTATATTTCTTCAGGTACTATATTAATGCCAAGTTATGTAAATATAGGTGCTTATGTAGACGAAGGAACTATGGTAGATACTTGGGCAACTGTAGGTAGTTGCGCTCAAATTGGGAAAAATGTACATTTAAGTGGTGGTGTTGGTATTGGAGGTGTATTAGAGCCATTACAAGCAGCACCAGTAATTATAGAAGATGATGTTTTTGTAGGATCTCGTTGTATTGTTGTTGAAGGAGTGCGAGTAGAAAAGGAAGCAGTCCTTGGAGCAAATGTTGTTTTGACAATGAGCACGAAAATTATTGATGTAACAGGTGATGAGCCTATAGAAATGAAAGGAAGGGTCCCAGCGAGATCTGTTGTTATTCCGGGATCATATCCAAAGAAGTTTAAATCTGGAACATTTAATGTACCTTGTGCCTTAATTATTGGAAAAAGAAAAGAAAGTACAAATAAGAAAACATCATTAAATGATGCACTTCGCGAAAATAATGTAGCGGTTTAATTTTATATTTGAAAAAGAACACTTGAAAGTAACTGCTATAATACCAACCTTTAACGAGGAAATACATATTGAAGATGCTATAAAGTCCGTTAGTTTTGCTGATGAGATAATTGTTATTGATTCCTTCAGTACTGATAGAACGGTAGAGTTGGCAGAACAGTATGACATTCGTTTAATTCAGAGAGAATTTGATGATTTTTCTTCACAGAAGAATTTTGCAATAGATCAGGCTGAAAATGATTGGATTTACCTTTTAGATGCCGATGAACGTGTTACTCCTAATTTAGAAGTTGAAATATTAAATGCTCTAAAAGACCCAAAGGATTTTGTAGGGTTTTATGTGTATAGAACCTTTTATTTTGGCGGAAGAAAAATAAAATATAGTGGTTGGCAACGAGATAAAGTTGCTCGTTTGTTTAACAGGAATTTCTGTAGATATAATGGTAACTTAGTGCATGAAGTTATAAAAGCAAACGGTAAATTAGGTTTCTTTAAAAGTAAATTAGAGCATTATTCTTACAGGGGGTTTGATCATTATATCAATAAATTAAATCAATATGCTTGGTTGCAAGCCGAGCAATTAAAACGAAAGAATAAGAAGGTAAATGCTTTTCATATTTTTGTAAAACCAATTGCTCGATTTTTTATTCATTATTTTATTAGGTTAGGAATTTTAGATGGCTTTCCTGGATTTGTAATTGCGGTGACACAATCCTATGGTGTTCTAACCAGGTTTATTAAGTTGTGGTTATTAAATCATAATTTGCGCTAGCAATTCTACACAGCCATAATTCATGTATTGAAACAAAAAAATTGTCCAATGAATGAAGAATTTAAAAAAGTAGTTTTATTTCTGAACAAAGGCAATACCTTGCTTTATCCTACAGATACTGTATGGGGAATTGGTTGTGATGCAACGGACAATAATGCAGTTCAAAGAATTTTTGAAATAAAGAAAAGGCCCAGTTCAAAAAGTTTAATCTTATTAGTAGATTCGATAGAAATGCTTCAGGATTATGTAAAAATAACCAATGAGATACATGACTTTTTAGCGAATTCTACTCGGCCTACCACCGTTATTTATACACAGCCTAAGGGAATAGCGAAAAATTGCATTGCAGATGATAATACTGTTGCTATCCGTATTGTTAAGGATGAATTTTGTCAAGAACTGATTCGTAGATTTGGCAGGCCATTGGTTTCGACTTCTGCGAATATTAGTGGTGAACCAACACCGCAATCTTTTCAAGAAATAGACAAAGCAATTTTGGAGAGCGTAGACTATGTTGTAAATTTGCCGAACCATTCAGGGAGTCAGTTACCTTCAAAAATAGTGAAAGTCTTACCTTCTGGAGAAATTGAAGTACTAAGAGCTTAGTAAGCCATTAATCTATGAATTATTCTGTAGCTATTACACATCCTATATTTGAATTTATTTCAAAAGCTTCAACCAATTTAAGTATAGAATCTTATGTAATTGGTGGATTTGTTCGCGATTTTATTTTAAAACGAGGAACTGCAAAAGATGTAGATATCGTAGCCATTGGAAGTGGAATTAAACTCGCGCAAGAAGTTGCTAAGCTATTGCCAAATCAACCTAAGGTGCAGGTTTTTAAAACCTATGGTACAGCGATGTTACGCTACGACGATATTGAAGTTGAATTTGTTGGAGCAAGAAGAGAGTCTTATGCTGAAGATAGTAGAAACCCAATAGTAGAAAATGGAACTTTAGAGGATGATCAAAATCGCAGAGACTTTACAATTAACGCCTTGGCCATTAGTTTAAACGAGAACTCTCGAGGAGATTTACTTGATCCTTTTGGTGGAATTAAAGATTTAGAAAATAAAATAATAAGAACACCATTAGAGCCAGGTATTACTTATTCTGATGACCCCTTAAGAATGATGCGAGCAATTAGATTTGCCACACAGTTGAATTTTAGAATTGAAGAAGATTCTCTTTTGGCTATCTCTGAACATTCTGAACGATTAAAGATTATAACAAGGGAACGAATTGTTGATGAACTGAATAAAATTATTGCTTCACCAAAGCCTTCAATAGGATTTTTATTATTGTATAAATGTGATCTATTGAATCAAATCCTTCCTGAAGTTACAGCATTAAAAGGAGTTGAGGATGTCGATGGGCAAAAACATAAAGATAACTTTTACCACACCTTTGAGGTTGTTGATAATATTTCTGAACACACGCAAGATCTTTGGCTTCGTTGGGCAGCATTGTTGCATGATATTGGAAAGGCGCCAACAAAGAAATTTGATAAGAAAATAGGTTGGACTTTTCATGCGCATGAGTTTGTAGGTTCTAAAATGGTTTATAAACTATTTAAACGGTTAAGAATGCCATTGAACAATAAGATGAAATTTGTTCAAAAGATGGTGTTATTAAGTTCTCGCCCAATTGTTTTGGCATCTGAAGTAACTGATTCTGCCGTAAGACGTTTAATTTTTGACGCTGGTGAAGATATAGAAAGTTTAATGACTTTATGCGAAGCGGACATTACTACTAAGAACCCTAAGAAATTCAAGCGTTATCATAAAAACTTTGAATTGGTCCGTCAAAAAATTAAGGAAGTAGAAGAACGTGACCATGTTCGTAATTTTCAGCCGCCAATTTCTGGTGAATTGATAATGAAAACGTTCGAATTAAAACCATGTAGAGAAATAGGCCAAATTAAAGATGCTATTAAAGAAGCAATCTTAGAAGGTGAAATAGCAAATGACTACGATGAGGCATTTCAATTCATGCTTTCTAAAGCTGATAGCCTTGGTCTGAAAAGGGCTTAGAATTTTTTGTTGTTGTTTAAAAGTTCACTTTTTACTCGTAAAAAACACTAATTTCATCCAAGCCTTTACGGTCGATGTTCGGAACGTAAATAGGTTCTTTTGGGTATCCAACAGGAAGCAAAAGAAACGGTCGCTCGTTAGAAGGCCTTTCCAATACTTTAGTAAGAAAATTCATTGGGCTAGGTGTATGTGTCAACGTAACTAGTCCTGCATTATGAATAGCCGAGATTAACATACCAGATGCAATACCAACAGATTCATTTACATAATAATTATTGTGTTTTTCACCATTTTCATGCTCATAAACCCTTTTGAACACTACAATAAGCCATGGTGCAATTTCCAAAAAAGGCTTGTTATCATCTGTTCCTAACGGTTCTAAATCTTTTCTCCAACGATCACTCATTCTTTTAGAATAAGTTTCTTTTTCTTCAGCTTCTGCTGCTGCTCTAATTTTCGATTTAATTTCGGCACTAGAAATAGCACAAAATGTCCATGGTTGCTTGTGTGCTCCAGAAGGAGCCGTTGATGCACTCATCATAATATTCTCAATAACCTCTTTGGATACTTCTTTATCAGAATATTCTCTAACAGACCTTCTTGAGTTTAGCCATTTATAAAATTCTTTACTACGATTCTTCATGGTATCGACATCATAACTTTCGTGTTGATGTGAAACATGTTTATGTCCGTTTATAAAGATATGTTCGCTCATTAGGCTAAAGATTGCATGGTTACTAATTTATGATACGTGCCATTTAAGGCCAGTAATTCTTCGTGTTTTCCTTGTTCAACAATTTTACCTTTTTTCAATACAACAATCTTATCAGCTTTCTGAATGGTAGAGAGTCTGTGAGCAATAACCAACGAAGTTCTATTTTGCATCATTTTTTCTAAGGCCAATTGTACCAATTGTTCACTTTCAGTATCCAACGCAGAAGTCGCTTCATCAAGAACCATTATTGGCGGATTTTTCAATACAGCTCTAGCAATAGATAAACGTTGTTTTTGACCTCCCGATAACTTGTTTCCGCTGTCTCCAATATTTGTATTGTATTGTTCAGGTAAATCTTTTATAAATTCATGTGCATTGGCAATTGAAGACGCATCTAATATGTCTTTATCATTAGGATTTTCAACCCCTAAACTGATATTATTTTTAATGGTGTCATTAAAAAGGATTGAATCTTGTGTTACAATTCCCATTAAGCCTCTTAAAGATTTCTTGCTAATATTTTTAATATCAATATCATCTATTGTAATAGTTCCTTTATTTACATCATAAAATCGAGTGATAAGATTTGCAATGGTAGATTTACCACTTCCAGACTGACCAACTAAGGCAACAGTTTGTCCTTTATTAACTGTTAATGAAAAATCTTTTAACACATATTCGTCTTCATATTTAAAAGAAATATTGTTAAATGAAATTGATTTTTCAAATTCGCCTTTATCAATGGCATTTTTTGCATCAACAATAGTGTTTTCAGTTTCTAAGACTTCTAAAATACGTTCTGCAGAAGCATCTCCTCGTTGAATATTTGAATATGCTGTTGCAATTGCCTTGGCAGGATTCAATACTAAATAAAACAAACCTATATATCCAAAAAATTCTTGAGGAGTCATATCACTGTTTTCTCCTAAAACCAAGCGTCCACCAAACCATAGAATTGCGATAATCGTAGTTGTTCCTAAGAATTCACTCATTGGTGACGCCAATGTTTTTCTATGTAATACACTTGTCATCAAATTCCGATACTTCTTGGTGGAATTATTGAATTTATTTTCGATTCGTTCCTCAGCATTAAAACCTTTTATGACCCTCAATCCAGTTAAGGTTTCTTCTATAAAAGACAAGAAATTACCATTTTCTTTTTGTGCTAATAACGAATTTGCTTTTAGTTTTTTACTAATAGATGATATGATAAAACCAGAAACAGGTAAAAGAATAAAAACAAATAGCGTTAGTTTAACGCTAATAGCAAACATAGATACTAGGGTTAATACAATTGTTAATGGTTCTCTTACTATAGTTTCTAAAGAAGTCAAAAAAGAAACTTCGATTTCTTGTACGTCTGAAGTCATTCTGGCAATGACATCACCTTTTTTCTTTTCTGAAAAATAGGCAATTGGCAATTCTACAATTTTTCTATATAGTTTATCTCTTAAATCCTTAACAATTCCGTTTCTTAAATAGGCTAGAACAAATGAAGCTAAGTATCTAAAGAAGTTTTTAAAGAAAAATAAACTGAATGAAAGAATGCAAATAAATAGTAAAGCTTTGTCTATCCCTCCACTTTCCATCATTTCGGTAACCCTATAATTAAGTGAGTTTTGAACAAAATTATAAATGGACTTAATTCCTTCGTAAGTTGGTTTTTCATACACCTGTTTTTCCTGTCCAAATAAAATTCCTAGTACTGGGATAAATCCTAAAACAGACAGAACATTAAAAATGGCATATAATATGTTGAAAATTACATTTAACCAGATAAATCTAGTATAAGGCTTGGCAAATGCCAATATTTTCCTGAAATAAGTCATTAAATCAAATTCATTTCTTGAATGATACGTTCTGTTTTGGCTGCTAATTCCGCCTCAACTTGAGATGCAATAGTTGTATTTGCTAACTTCGTATTTACACTAAAATAGAATTTAATTTTAGGCTCTGTACCACTTGGTCTTGCCGCTATACGAGTACCACTCTCCGTTTGATAAATGAGTACGTTAGATTTTGGAATGTCCATTGTAATTTCTTCACCTGTGATTAAATTTTTTCGAATAGAAGATTGATAATCACTTAAAGTTTCAATTTTTTCACCATCAATTTCTGTTAGGGGGTTCTCGCGCATACCTTTCATCATATTACTGATTTGCTCGGCGCCATCCATACCTTTTTTAACAATTGAAATTAGGTGTTCTTTATAGAAACCATTTCTGGCGTATATATTTAGTAATTCATTATAAAATGAACTTCCATTTTCTTTTGCCCAAGCAGCAATTTCACAAGCTAGTAGGGTAGCGGTAACAGCATCTTTATCTCTTACAAAATCGCCTACCATATATCCGAAACTCTCTTCGCCACCACCAATAAAATCCATTGAATCAAAATCTCGAATCATTTTTGCAATCCATTTAAATCCTGTCAATCCAATTTTGGTTTCAACTCCATAACCTTCAGCAATTCTATTCACCAATTCTGAAGAAACAATGGTAGAACCTACAAATTGATTTCCGTTTAAACGACCTTCGTTTTTCCATTTTTTAATAAGGAAATCGGTCATAACGCTCATGGTTTGATTCCCATTGAGTAAGGTTATGTCGCCATTTAAATTTCTTACAGCAACACCTAATCTATCACAATCAGGATCTGTTCCTATTACAATATCTGCTCCAATCTTATCAGCCAAATCTGTTGCCATTTTTAATGCTGCAGGTTCTTCAGGATTTGGTGAAGCTACTGTCGGAAAATCCCCGTTTGGTTTTCTCTGTTCTTCAACAATATGAACATCTGTATAGCCGGCACGTTTCAATGTTTCCGGCATAGAGACTATTGAAGTACCGTGTAATGAAGTAAAAACAATTTTTAAATTATCCCTGTTAGACAATGATGGAATTTTTCCGTTTTCCACAGCGCCATTGATAAATGCATCATCAACTTTAGACCCAATTATTTCTATTAGGCTTGTATCTTCTGTATATTTTATTTCAGAAAAATCTAACTTGTTTACTTCAGAAATTATTTTATCGTCGTGTGGAGGAACAATTTGACCACCATCTGACCAATATACTTTATACCCATTATATTCTGGAGGATTATGAGATGCTGTTAAAACAATCCCTGCATCACAACCTAAATGTCTAACCGCAAAAGAAAGTTCTGGAGTTGGTCTTAAACTATCAAATACAAACGCCTTAATACCATTGGCAGCAAAAACGCTTGCAACAATATGTGCAAATTTTTGACTATTATGACGGCAATCGTACGCTATGACAACCTTTAGTTCTTTATTAGGAAAATTTTGATTTAAATAATTTGACAAGCCTTGCGTGGCTCTTCCCAAGGTATATTTGTTTATACGATTGGTTCCTGCTCCCATCATACCACGCATTCCACCAGTTCCGAATTCTGTGTTTTTATAAAAACGATCCGCCAATTCATCCGGATTGTTATCAATTAAGTTTTGAATTTCTTGCTGCGTTTCTGCATCAAATGTAGCAGATAACCAACTTTGAGCTTTTGCTAATATTTCTTGAGTATTCATAGGAATGTTGAACTTCTTAAGTTTAAAGACAAATATAGAAATTTATGAAAAGATTATAAGTGTAACTTTTTACTAATCTTATAAAGACTTTCATCTCTTTTAGATCGCAATATCAGTTCTCCAATAAATCCTGATAAAAAGAAAAGCGTACCGATAACCATAGTAGTTAAAGCAATATAAAACCAAGGGTTTTCAGTTATTAACTTAGTAGGTGTATGAAAAACGAACAAACGCAATAATTTCATAACACCAATATAAACTGCCGAAAAGAAACCAACAGCGAACATTAGACTTCCTAATAATCCAAATAAGTGCATAGGACGTTTGCCAAATTTGGATAAAAACCAAATTGTAATTAAATCTAAGAACCCATTGATAAAACGGTCCATTCCAAATTTAGTTTCTCCGTATTTTCTAGCTTGATGTTGCACAACTTTTTCATCGATTTTATTGAAACCTGCATTTTTAGCCAATACCGGAATATAACGATGCATTTCTCCATATACATCAACATTCTTTACTACCTCATTGCTATAAGCCTTTAGTCCACAATTAAAATCATGTAGTTTTAATCCAGACGTTTTTCTTGCGGCCCAATTAAATAATTTAGAAGGAATATTTTTACGAATTTTAGAATCAAAGCGTTTTTTCTTCCAACCAGAGATTAAGTCAAATCCTTCTTTGGTAATGAGATCATATAATTCAGGGATCTCGTCTGGACTATCTTGTAAATCAGCGTCCATGGTAATGACAACATTACCTTGCGCAATTTTAAATCCAGCATTTAAGGCCTGTGACTTGCCATAATTTGTTTGGAATTTAATTCCTTTTACATGGCGGTCTTTTTCAGACAATTCTTGAATTACCTTCCAAGAGTTGTCGGTAGAGCCATCATCAATAAAAAGGATTTCATAAGAATAACGATTGGATTGCACAACTCGTACAATCCAATCGTATAATTCATTTAAAGATTCGTCTTCATTCAACAAAGGAATGACAACAGATATATTCATTTAATATTTTTTTCTAGATACTAGTAACTTCTTCGTTTGACTTCTTCATAATTAAACCTACAATTAACGAAGTAATAAAACCAAAAAACAAACTAGAAATTAACACAATTCCAGTAGTAACCATTGGGTTGGCCATCGTTTCATACATAGACTTGGCACCATCAATTTGTTCATCGGTCATTCCTGAATCAATCCATGAATTTTCTTGAATGGTATACATGTTTGTATAAAAATCAGGTTCAACAAAATTTATGAATACCATAAAATATATGATATAAACAATTGCTGAAATAAGTGATATTCCAAGACCAATTTTTAACGCCTCTCCAAGTTTTAGAAACCCGCCATTACCAGCTTTAAACTCTTTTAACCCCATTGCTATAACAACAATCGTTAAAACGATACTTACCAATGTAGCCCAAAAGGGTTGGTCGTAAGACTGGCCTAAGGCATAAACTGTTACCGCTAGCAGAATTGAAGCAATTCCAAGCATAACACCTTTACTAAGCATAATTGATTTTGAAGAGACTGTTTGATTTTCCATTTTTTTAAGTAGTTTAATTAGTTGAACAAATATACTAAAAACTATAAGTATTTGAGTTTGAAGTATTTTTTAATTTATAAAATGATTAGTAGTCAGTTCATTAAAAATGTTACAGAAAAAAGAATAAAAATTGGTTGCCCATTGCTAAAATTGATTGTAAATTTGCAGCGGCAAGTCCTACACAACTAGCTCCCTTTGAATCCCCCAGGGCGGGAACGCAGCAAGGGTATTAGGTTGTAGCAGTGTGATGTAGGTCGCTTGCCATTTTTTGTATCCGAAACTTTCTTCTTTTTCTCATTTTTTTATTGATCAAAACCACTTATTTTTACCCTTATGAGTAAAGTTATATTTATAACCGGAGGTTCATCTGGTATTGGAAAATCTATCGGAGAGTTTTTATCGGAAAAAGGATATGTAGTTTATGGAACTAGTAGAAATCCTGATAATATGAAAAATCATCCTTTTAATTTAGTTGCTTTGGATGTTACCAATCCGAAATCTATATCTAATGCAATTGCCGAAGTCATTACTAAAGAAGGACGATTAGATGTGTTGGTAAATAATGCCGGAATGGGTATTACTGGACCTATTGAAGATACACCGACAGATGAAATGCGTAAAGTTTTTGATACGAATTTATTCGGAGCGATTGATGTTGCTAAGGCGGTTTTGCCAATTATGAGAAATCAGAAATCTGGATTGATCATTAATGTTACTTCAATTGCTGGTTATATGGGCTTACCTTATCGTGGAATTTACTCTGCGACCAAAGGTGCTTTAGAATTGGTTACAGAAGCCATGAGTATGGAGACGAAAAGGTTTGGAATAAATGTTACCAATGTTGCACCAGGGGACTTTGCAACAAGTATTGCAAGTGGTCGCTATCATACGCCGATATTCGAGAATTCAGCTTATAAAGAAAACTACCAGTTAAACCTTGACCTTATGGATGCGCATGTAGATGAAGGAGGTGACCCAATTGAAATGGCGAAAACGGTTTATGAGATTATCAATACTAAAAATCCGAAACTTCATTATAAAGTGGGAGATTTTATGCAGAAGTTTTCCATTGTTTTAAAGCGGATATTACCGGATAGGATGTATGAAAAATTATTGATGAACCATTATAAATTGTAGTTCGAAAAATTTTAGTAAATCTTTACTTATTTGTTTAAACATCAAGTGGCAAAGTGTTAGTTTTTCATATCTTTGCACCATAAAATTTAACTCAAAATATACTCATGAAGTTTTTTATTGACACAGCGAATTTAGATCAAATTAGAGAGGCTCAAGCCTTAGGGATTTTAGATGGTGTTACGACCAACCCATCATTAATGGCTAAGGAAGGAATTACCGGCCAAAAAAATATTTTAAAGCATTACGTAGACATATGTAATATTGTTGAAGGTGATGTGAGTGCTGAAGTAATTTCAACTGATTTTGAGGGAATGATTAAAGAAGGTGAAGCCTTGGCTGCTTTACATCCACAAATTGTAGTGAAGATTCCTATGATTAAAGATGGGGTGAAAGCATGTAAGTATTTTTCTGAAAAAGGAATCAAAACAAACGTAACCTTGATTTTTTCTGCTGGACAAGCATTGTTAGCAGCAAAAGCAGGAGCAACATATATGTCTCCTTTTATAGGTCGTTTAGATGATATTTCTACTGATGGATTAAATTTAATTTCTGAGATTAGATTAATTTATGACAACTATGGTTTTGATACGCAAATTTTAGCGGCATCTGTAAGACATACAATGCATATTATGGATTGTGCTAAAATTGGCGCAGATGTAATGACAGGGCCTTTAAGTGCCATTGAAGGTTTATTAAAACATCCATTGACTGATATTGGATTGGCTAAGTTTTTAGCAGACTATAATGAAGGAAACTAATTCCTTAAAACATAAATTTATAAAGGCCGTGATTTTCACGGCTTTTTGTTTTTTTTAACATTTATTTTTTTGAGTGTAAATGGATTAGAATTAATTTTAAGATCTAATCATTATACTTTTAAGATGAAAAACCTATTGTATTGCCTTGCATTTTTTTCTTTAATTTTTGTTATTAGTTGTAGTTCTGATGATGATACACCTCCTAAAGAGCCGAGAACAGCAGCTGATGTTAGAGAAGATTTTAGCAATTTAATTATTAATGATGGTGTTAATGATTTGGCTCTGGAATCGTTGGTTGAAGGTGTTTTCTGGAATTTTAGAATTGTTCAGCCAGAATCGGCAAGTTCAGCCAATAAGAGACCTTTAATAATTGATTTGCATGGTGGCGCTAGAAATATGCTACTAGATGCGCATAAAACAACAAGTTGCTTGATACTTCCAGGTATGGAAAATTTAGACCCTTATATTGTTAGACCAAACAGTAGTGGATATCAATGGTATGATGAGTTTAATCAAGTTCAAGTTCAGGCACTAGTAGATATGGTTTCTCAATTTTTAGATGTAGATACTTCTAAAATTGTGGTAATGGGTTATAGTGATGGAGGCAACGGTAGTTTTTTCTTTGCTCAGTTCTTTCCAGAAATATTTTCAGCGGCAATTCCCTTAGCCAGTTCTTATGATACGAGTAGTTCAGGAGGATATACAAAATTTGATATTCCTATTTATGCTTTCCATGGTGAAGAAGATGAATTGTTTGATGTTGAAATAACACAGGGGTTTATCGATGGTTCTATTAATGCGGGGTCAGATATTACATTTGTCCGTGTTGCTGGTTTAGACCATTTTGCGGGATGTGAATATGAAACATATATGCCAGATGTAGAAGATTGGTTGTTAAACCATGTTTGGAATTAAGAATTAAAAGCCGCTCAACTATTGAGCGGCTTTTTTTATAAGTGTGTTTGTAATTCTTTTATTTCATCGCGTAATTGAGCCGCAACTAAAAAATCTAAAGCTTTTGCAGCTTCTTCCATTAATTTACGCTTGTCTCTAATACGTTGTTCAATTTCTCCTTTCGATAAATATTGAGCTTCTTCTTCTGCAGCCTTGTTAGAATTATCATAGTGGAATGAAGATACATTGGTTTTAATCAATGAATTATCAATGGCCTTCTTAATTTGTTTAGGTGTTATGTTGTTCGCAGTATTGTAAGCAATTTGCTTTTCTCTTCTCCGTGTAGTTTCATCAATTGTCAATTGCATGCTGTTGGTAATTTTATCAGCATATAAAATAGCTTTGCCTTCAACGTTTCTTGCAGCACGACCAATGGTTTGTGTTATAGATCTATGACTTCTTAGAAACCCTTCTTTATCTGCATCTAAAATTGCCACCAAAGAAACTTCTGGTAAATCCAATCCTTCTCTTAACAGGTTTACACCAATTAAAACATCGAATAAACCTTTTCTTAAATCTTGCATTATTTCAACACGTTCCAAAGTGTCAACATCAGAATGAATATAACGACAACGAATTTGGATTCGACTCAAGTATTTTGTTAACTCTTCAGCCATTCTTTTAGTCAACGTTGTAACTAAAGTTCGTTCATCTTTTTCAACTCTTATTTGAATTTCCTCAATTAAATCATCAATTTGATTTAAACTAGGTCTTACATCAATTATTGGATCTAAAAGCCCAGTAGGTCTAATTACTTGTTCAACAAAAAGACCTTCTGTTTTCTGTAGTTCGTAATCTGCGGGAGTAGCACTTACATATATTGTTTGGTTTTGAATGGCTTCAAACTCTTCAAATTTTAGAGGTCTATTATCCATTGCTGCAGGCAATCTAAACCCAAATTCTACTAAATTCTCTTTTCTACTTCTGTCACCACCATACATGGCATGTGTTTGTGGAATGGTAACATGACTTTCATCTATAATCATTAAATAATCATCAGGAAAATAATCTAGAAGACAGAACGGTCTTGTGCCTGCTTCTCTACCATCTAAATATCTAGAATAGTTTTCTATTCCTGAACAATAGCCCAATTCACGGATCATTTCTAAATCGAATTCTGTCCGTTCCTTTAACCTTTTTGCTTCTAAATGTTTTCCGATTTCTTTAAAATAATCATGCTGTTTCATCAGATCTTCTTGAATTTGATGAATGGCATTCTGCATTACATCGGGCGAAGTCACAAAAAGATTGGCAGGATAAATGGTTAAGTTTTCAAACTTTTCTACTACTTCGTTGTTTTGTAAATCAAAACTTTCGATTTCTTCAATTTCATCACCAAAGAAATGTATGCGATAAGCATAATCTCCATAAGATGGATATACAGTAACAATATCTCCCTTTACTTTAAAAGTACCACTGCTAATTTCCATTTCTGTTCTTGAGTATAAACTTTGAACGAGTTGATGTAAGAATTTAGTCCTGGATATTTGCATATCCTGTTCAATTTCAATTACATTCTTTTTAAATTCAATCGGATTTCCAATCCCGTATAAACAAGATACTGAAGCAACTACTAAAACATCTCTACGACCAGATAATAGGGCTGAGGAGGTGCTAATTCTCATGCGTTCTATATCATCGTTTATTGATAGATCTTTTTCAATAAATGTACCTGTAACAGGTATGTATGCTTCTGGTTGGTAGTAATCGTAATAAGAAACGAAATACTCAACAGCGTTGTCTGGAAAGAACTGCTTAAACTCAGAATATAATTGGGCGGCTAATGTTTTGTTGTGTGCCAAAACCAAAGTAGGTCTATCCACTTTTTCAATCACATTGGCAACGGTAAACGTTTTTCCAGACCCAGTAACACCAAGCAAAACTTGACTGTCGTCTCCATTATTCAATCCATCTACTAATTGAGCAATTGCTTCGGGTTGATCACCCGTTGGTTTAAATTCTGATTTTAGTTTAAATTCCATACAGTAAATCTACTATTCTAAATAATGATAGCCATTAAAATTATAAAATATTAACGTCGGATGAGACTGAAATGCCCTTTGTAATTTTTTGTAATATTTTCTTTATCGGTTACATTGAATGAAAACCAATAGTCCGAAGAAGGCAGTTCAATGTCATTGTATATTCCAGACCAATACTCATTTGGAGCAATGGATTTTAAATGTTTGCCAAAACGATCAAAAATTTGAATGTCTGAAAAAGAAAAATTTATCTGATCTAAACCAATTAATTGCCAATGATCGTTATATCCATCATCATTTGGTGTAAAGAATTTTGGGAATCCAAGAACATAAATCTTCTTAGATACTGTCCCGCATTCATACTTGTTTTTAACAAAAACATCATAGACTCCAGGTACTAAATTATCAAATGAATTTATTAATTTATATGGGTTGAGCGGACTTCCAATGGCATATAGGTTCTCAAAATCTGTATCAGTAATAATGTGAATAGTGTTTCCAAAAGTTTCAGAAACCACCTCGTAATCTACTATGGTAGGAATTGGGGCGTCTTCGATTTCAAATGTTTTTATAAATTCACAAGCATTTAATTTTGCTCTAATGATTAGCGATATATCCGCTTCAGAGTTAATTTCAATTTCATGTGTTACTGCTCCTGTACTCCATATATACTCGTAGTTGTGTTGAATATCTATTGGCACTCCCGCGTTAATTTTTATTGGATAATCAGACTTACATAAAATATAGTTTTCTTCTAGGTCTAAATCTGGAAATGTACTTACAATTAAATTAAACTCTCCAGAGCCATAACAAATACCGTCTTGTGTAATATTAAAATAGATAGTTTCACCGGCTGAATTTTTGAAATCTCCTAAAAGATTCGTTTCATTCAAAGCATTCTCTATGGAATCATAAAAGTAAATGGCAACATTATTTCCGATGTTAAGAGCATTTAGAATTTCTGTTCTTTTTGTTTTTAAATCAAAGGAAGCTTCGTCATTTTCAATTTCACACTCGATTAAGTCAGAGGTGGTTTGAACGACGCTAACATTCGCAATCAATTCTACTTTACTTAAACTATAGCATTTTGAGTTTTGATAAAAAAGTTTAGCAGTTATAGTTTGGTTTGGAATTGTGTTTGAAAACACATTGGGTAGCGCATTTTGATTGAATTGATCATTTTCTGCATCAGAATCGGTTAAATAGTAATAAACACTGAAATTTTTCGAATCATTATAAGTGAGCTCATCCAAACTTTCTTTCAAATTAAAAAAGGTCAATCCATCACTAGGATTTGAATCGAATAGGTCACATTTAATTAAAGTTGCTATTGGTTTGGTGTTTGGAGGGATTATAAAAGAAAGATTTGCTTCCCCTTTAAGGATTAAATTGCATTTATCATTTGTTTCTATAGTTAATGTGTATTTACCAATCTTTGATGGAGAATTGGAACTGATTGTTAATTGATGTCGCGGTGTAGGCAGTTGTATAGGAACTTCTCCCGATCCATTGTTAAAGGTCCAACTGTAATCGCCATCTGGAATATCTGGCCCTGAGAGCGTGTATTCTGAGTTTTCACAAATAGCCAATTCGCTACTTGTAAGATCTACTTCTTCAAAAGGGTTTACAATATTAATCTCATCTTCGGCAAAAATGGATTGAATAAAAGGCGGGAGACCCTGCATCGAAAATTTTCCTCCTAAATAAATATACCCCTTTCGAAATCTGCAAGCGTTGCCTTTTTTCTCTGGTTCATGAATTACATCTAAAAATGTAGTTCCTTTAAAATAAGTTTCCGGAATGGTTGCGTATATTTTTTTGTCAGGACCCAATTGAAGAGCTCCTCTAAAGGCTTCTTTTTCTGTATAAATTAATGTTTTGGTCCTTAAAATCGATGGTTTGTCCAATTCAAATTGATATAATCTATAAGTTCCGTTTTGAGGGGCGTCAGAGTCTTCATCTTCAGTTGTACTGCCAACAAAATCCGTTGTGGTCATATAAAGCATCTTGGTTTCGGCAGAGAACTCTAAACCATATGGTTGTTCATTATTTTGACTTTGATAGATTACGTTTTCATTGGTTGCTTCTCCAGTATCTCTGTTAAAGTCGTATAGGATAACTTTTCGATCATCTTGTACGATTCCTTGATGAGCAATTGCTAACTTTTTGCCATTTGGAGAAACTTTTAAATAACCTCTAGTGTTATAAGCAAAGAAACTTCCACTAGAACTTACAGGGTCTGAATTTACACCATTTTCATCCACTCTATAGGATAATATTTTGTTTTCAACCACCGAGATAACCCAATAATCACAATCATTAGATTTCACCGCAGTAATTTTTTCAGTCCAAGTTTTAGTATATGTCCCATCCGTTGGATCTAAATTTACTTCGCCTCCAACGACGGCGCCTTCTCCATTGTTTTTAGATAAATCTATAGTGTAATAATGAAAACCGGCATCTCGAAATTGACCGACTGTAAATAAGTAGTAAATATTCTCATCAAGGGGATTGGGAACAATAATTGCGGATTGCGTACTAGAACTATGGCCTTTTAGATCCGTCCCGTTTTCCATAACTTGATGCGTTTTGGTGAAGACGGTTGTGCCATCGGAATAAAACAAAAGATTACCATTTGAGTCTGATATGGATGCGCATCCTTCTAAGGTATTTAATGTACCACTTTGAGCAGATGGAATCCCACTTTTGCTAAATTTTAAACCAGCGTTTTCACCAAAAAACCAATTATTGGCTTCGCCTTGTGAATAGGATAAGATTCCAATCGAAAAAAATAATATGAATAGTTTTAACCTCACATCCAAAATTAATGAATTTAATTGAATGAAAATCAACAAAATAATTCGTGGTTTTGTTAATTAAATTGGTCTAGTTCTTTGACGAGCTTTTTTATCTTAATGGCTTTTTCGAAGTGGTCTAACTTCTCTTCTTTTATCCACCATTTGGCAACTTTAAACAAGGTTTCGGGATTGTTGTTTTTGTTTTCAAAAAATGCATAAAATGAGAGGCCAACTACGTCTCCTTTTTTAGCGATTTTTGCATCGCAAATAGCGATTATTCTTTCACATATAGTTTTATCCATTTTTTAAGTATCTGGGTAATTTTCATTTTTATGAAAATCGATTAGGCTAAACTTTCGGTCTTCAAATTTTTCTTGTAGAATTTTAAAATGTTGAATTCTATCCAATCTAAACGCTCTGTAATCCTTTCTTAAATGACACCAAGCAATTAAAATCCATTTATTCTGTGTGGAGTACAGGGCGCAAGGTTCAATCTTTCGAAATGATTTTTCATCGGTATACACCTTTGAATAATTTATTTCTACGAAATTAAAGTTCGTAATCGCTAATTGAAATTCAGACAAAGCATTGCTACTGATCGTTTCATTTTTTGTGTTGAACACATGAATGTTTTCATTAAGTAATTCACTCTTTTCTTGAATGGAACTTCTAAATACAGATTTGATTTTAGTCAGGGCTTCTTCAAAATCTCTAATAAAGGATTGATCATTACTTTGTTTGATTAAATGCTGGGCAGTGATTAGTGCGTTTGCTTGTTTTTCTGTGAATTGAACGGGAGCGACGGTATATCCATCCATCAAAGTGTAACCTTTACCCTCAATGGTTATTACTGGTACACCCGCTTCCTCTAATTTTCGAATATCTCTATAAATAGTTCGAATGCTCACATCGAAACGATTTGACAATTCAGTTGCCGTTAACAATCGCTTCGATTTTAATAAAGTAAGAATAGATATGAGTCTCGAAAGTTGTGTCATAAACCAAAGATAGTGAACCATCGGTTCACTATCTTTCTAATAAATTTTAATTCATTGAATGTAAGGCAACACGATTTCCTTCAGTATCTATAAACTGGGCTATAAATCCGTTTTCATCGATATCCATTTTTGGCATAATTATAGTGCCTCCAGCAGATTCAACCTTTTCTAATGCAACACTTAAATCATCTCCACCATTTAAATAAACAGTTGATCCATCTGAAGATGGATTAAGACCTTCCATTTTTACAATGGCTCCTCCAACGCCATTACCTTGCATGTCATACGGAAACATGCCATATTCCATATTTTTTTCTGGCATATGGTAATCTTGGATTTCCAGATTTAAAATAGTGTTGTAAAATGTTTTTGCTCTTTCGTAATTTGTAACTGGAATTTCGAACCAATTCACTGCGTTTTTCATGATTTTTTGATTTTAAAGTTTAAATATACCACAAAATTAAAGTGAGCAGTGACAAAATATGTCAGGGGTAGTAAATTAATTTTAGCGACTTACATAAACGGATCCTTGAACGGTTTTGTAATTTGAGTCGTTTGGATATAAGATGTAATAATAAACTCCGGTAGGTACGAGTTCTTTTGTGTTATATAAACGACCATTCCAAGGTTCTTTATTTTGATTGGTATCATAAACCAATGTACCCCAACGATTATATATTTCTAGATTAAAGGATGTAAAAATATCGTACAATCCACTAATATTAAATTCATCATTGATTCCATCACCATTTGGAGAGAAACCATCTGGGATAAAGGGCGGACAATTATATACAGATATTGGAAGTGTTACATAAGAGTAGCAGCCTGTTAAATCGTTTGTTGCTTTAATATAAATTGTTTGTGGATTTGAGATGTTCTCGTAATCAAAATTGGGATTGATTGGAGCAGTATCATTTAAATAATCCTCTTCGGTTGGGTAAAACGTTATGGTTACGTCTGATCCTACTGTAGTTATTATTTCGGTGTAAATATCAGAGAAGTCAAAAATTCCTTTTTCAAACCCTAAGTTGCAGTTTTCAATTGGGCTTTGGACCTCTAAAACTGGTGGTAAAGGATAATTAATAAAGAGAAAATATTCATTGTTGTCAGTTCTAATTTCTAGAACTGGATTTATTTCATTTACAACTGCTTTCAATTCAAAATCTTGTAAAATACTTTCTGGAATTATAAGGGGAATTTCAATGGATTCTGAGCCATTGATTGGTATGATTGAAGTAGTAAATGTAGTAGCTAACAAATTCTCGTCACCATATATAGTTATTGATGTATTTACAGGGAGTTCTTTGGTGCTGTTATTATTGTAAACTGTTACATAGCATTGCGTTTCTCTATTGTTGCAAGAGGTAATTTGAAAATTGTCAATACTTATTGTTGCATCTGGCAATTGACTATTGAGTTTTGTAATGATAGTATTGATCATCACAAAATCTTGCCCAGAAGTCAATTGAATATTTACAGTGTCATCGCCGATTGCAATATTGTTTTGAATGCTGTACTCATCCAAATCCATATTGTAGAGTTCATCAGAATTTGTATAAGTATTGGTACCATTAAATGCATTATCATTGGGGTTTAATGGAGGGTTTCCTATAAGGTTTCCGTTTATATAAAGTGACTCATTTACACTTAGGAAAGCGTCCCCTTCCCAAGCAATAAATCCAATTTTAGAATCAATGGTGTCAATTACATCAATATTATTTAATGAAATTGAAAGTTCATTAGGTACGTACTCTAAGCCATCATAAATATTAATTTGATTTAGAGGTAGGTTTGGGTTTTCATAAATTACCAAAATTGCCCACCCGGCAAAATTAGTTCCGTTGGGGCAATAAGCCGAAATGATATCAGTAAGATCTAGCTCGCTTAAAGTGTATTCTGTATTTCTTTCAGATATGATTTGTGCCGTAACATCATAAAAAGCACTAAAATATGGAAGGTCAACTGTTTCTAAAACAGCATTAAAATTTCGCTGTGAAGTAATACTTTCATTATTTAATTGAACCCCAAAATCTCCCGGTCCAGAACCAGCCCAATACAAGTATGCTCCTTTAATTGTTTCATCATCGGTTAAATTCAAAGTCGCACTAGAAGATGTATTTATAACACAATTAGAAAATGCGCCATTCTCATCTAGATTCATGGAATTTCCAATTATGGTAAAATCTATGTGACCGCCAAATTGCTTGTATAAGGTAACTTCTTGCGAATAGGAATTCAACAAGTTTACAAAGCAGAAAATAAAAATGAATTGCTTTATCATTACAAATAAATTCTAATCACAAGGTAAAAAGAATAAATGAAGAAAGCCTAATTAATTGACCGTCGAAATATTGGAAAGTTGATTTATATCTTTATTTTCTAAGTGCTTTAATTCAATTGGATGAATTATTGAATTAATCATTGCTTGTCCTAATCGGGTAGTGGTAGTAATGTTTTTTGACTTTTTTAATAACGGAAAGAATGGACGCAATAGAACATAAATACTATTGTACCAACCAGTTTTAGACTTAGTGCCTTTTTCGGGAATAATCATATTTGGTCTAAAAGCGTAGGCATCTTTAAAACCTTTATTTAAAATATAATTTTCCGTCTTTCCCTTAACCCTCGCCCACATGGTTTTACTTGTCTCAGAACTGTCTGTTCCGGTACCTGAAACATAATTGAAAACTAGTTTAGGGTTTACAGTATACAATACATCAGTAAATGCTTTAACAGGTTCGAATGTAATTGCGTTAAAGTCAGTCTCACTTATACCTATTGAAGAAATTCCCATACAGAAAAAGCAAGCATCATAACCTTCTATTTCGTTTTTAATCGTTGCTATTTGTGTAAAGTCTTCTAATAAGACCTCTTTTAATTTTGAGTGACTTTCATTAATTGAAGAGCGATTGATGACCAATACTTCGCTAATATAATCTGATATTAAGCATTCTAATAAAACACCTTTACCAACCATACCACTAGCACCAGTAATAATCACTTTCTTTCCCATCTGTTATGCTTTAACTGGAATATTCTTTAAAATTTCAATTAAGAATTTCCAGAATTTTTTAGTGGAACTGATTTGTGCCCTTTCATCAGGTGAATGTGCGCCTCTAATATTTGGACCAAAAGAAATCATATCCATTTCTGGATAATGCGTTCCCAATAAGCCACATTCTAAGCCAGCATGGCAAGCCAAAATGTTTGCTTTTGAGTTAAATAAGTTTTCATATAAAGGCTTCATTACTTTTAAAATGGTAGAGTCTGGGTTCGGTTTCCAACCAGGATAAGACCCCGAGTACTCTACATTAAAACCACCAAGATTAAAGGTGCTTTCTAGAGTTTTAGCCATATCCCATTTGCCAGTTTCAACAGAAGAACGTGTTAAACATAAGATTTGGATTTTACCATCCTTAACAATTACTCTCGCAATGTTATTAGATGTTTCTACTAAATCTTCAATATCAGGGCTCATTCTGTATACTCCATTATGCAAAGCGTAGATAGTTTGAATAATTATATCTTGATCTTTTGAAGATAAAACTGAATCAGAGGCATCTGAAATACTATAACTGATAACTAAATCTTTTTCAATTGAAGTGTACTCGTTATATATTTCTGATGAAGCGGTTTTAAATATTTGTTCGAATTCTGCGGTATCTTTTACAACTACTACAGCATTACTCTCTCTTGGAATGGCATTTCTTAAACTTCCTCCATCAATTTCAGAGATTTGAATAAAATCTTTGATAGCATCCAAAAGACGGTTCATCAACTTGTTTGAATTTCCAAAACCTTTATGAATATCCATTCCAGAATGGCCTCCTTGCAAACCTTTTACAGTAATTTTATACGTAACGCCATTAGATATTTTTTGCTGTTCATATTTTTTAGATGCAGTTACATCAACTCCACCAGCACAACCTACACCAATTTCATCATCTTCTTCCGTGTCTAAGTTTAATAAAATGTCACCACTTAAAAAACCGGGTTCTAATCCCATAGCACCAGTCATACCAGTCTCTTCATCAATAGTAAATAATGCTTCAATTGCAGGATGAGCAATATCGGTAGATTCTAAGACCCCCATAATCGCAGCAACACCAAGACCGTTGTCTGCACCTAAAGTTGTTCCTTCCGCTTTAACCCAATCTCCATCAATAAACATTTTAATACCTTCTGTATCAAAATCGAAATTCGTGTCATTATTTTTTTGATGCACCATGTCTAAATGACTTTGCAAAACCACAGACTTACGGTTTTCCATACCTTGGGTTGCAGGCTTTTTAATTAAAACGTTTTGAACTTTATCTATGGTTGTTTCCAATCCTAATTTTTTCCCAAAATCAAGCATAAAGGCTATTACTTGTTCTTCCTTTTTAGAAGCACGAGGAATGGCGTTTAAATCAGCAAAGTTTTTCCAAACTTGTTTAGGTTCAATAGTTCTAATCATGGTAATAAGTTAAGTATTTGAATATGTTGCGAAGATACTTATAAGTATCCTAAAATTGAATTATTAATCAATTGTAATAATTGATTCTTCAATTGGTAGTCTAACTTTTTTAAGAGAACTCATAAAGTCGTCTTCCGCTCTAAATCCAACGGGTAATAAAAGTACTGATTTAAGGTTTTCATCCTTTAGATTAAGTGCTTTATCAAATTTGGAAGGTAAAAAACCTTCCATTGGACAAGAGTCAATTTCTTCAAGTGCGCAAACGGTCATTAAATTACCTAAGGCAATATATGCCTGGTTTTTCGCAGCGTTATCTTTATCTTCTTGCGATTGATTTTCGATCGTTTTCTTTAAGTAGGCTCTAAAATCAGATAGCATTTCAGGTTCTAGTCCACGCTCCTTTATTTCGAGATTAAATTTTCTATCGACATAATTACTATCAATATCTGTTTTTATGCAAATAACCAAGAGATGTGAACAGTCTGCAACTTGCGATTGGTTAAAGGCGTATTCAACCAAGTTATCTTTAACTTCTTGGTTCGAAATCACTAATAATTTAAGAGGTTGCAGTCCATAAGAGGTTGCGGTTAAATTGAATGCGTTTTTGAGTACATCTAATTGTTCGTTAGATAACTTTTTATCACGATTAAATTTTTTCGTGGCATAACGCCATTTTAATTTTTCTATACTATCCATTGTTCTATAATAATTATGCAAAGGAAAGGTAAAAATGAAAACTTAAAGTGGTAATGTGATTATAATAATCAATCGATGTATAAAATTTGTATATTTAATGAATCCTTTTGTTTGCTATGAAAGAAGAATTACTCCATTTTATTTGGATGCACAAGTTGTTTTATTCATCTAGTATGAAAACGGTCTCCTGTAAGCCAATTTATGTAGTTTCTGTTGGTACACACAATTTACATACAGGTCCTGATTTCTTGAATGCAAGAATTAGAATCGACGATCAATTGTGGGCCGGAAATATTGAAATTCATGTAAATGCATCAGATTGGTATGTCCATGGACATGAGAATGACAGTAATTATGATGCCTTAATTTTACATGTTGTTTGGAACAATGATGTTGCAGTTTTTGACAAAGCGAATAATGTTTTGCCTACCATCGAATTGAATAAAATTGTTTCTAAGGAATTATTGAACAATTACCAGAAGTTATTTTCAAAATCAAAGAGTTTTATCAACTGCGAAAAGTCGTTAGATTTAATAGATCATTTTACCATTAACAATTGGTTAGAGCGTTTATATATAGAGCGAATTGAGAGAAAGGCTTTAGAAGTAAACAAATTACTGAACAAAAGTGAGTTTAATTGGGAGCAGGTATTGTTTCAGTTATTGGCTAAGAATTTTGGTTTAAAAGTGAATGCTGAACCCTTTTTTAAAATGGCCGATGCATTAGACTATGCAATTGTTAGAAAGGAATCTCAAAGTCTAACACGGTTGGAGAGTTTGTTTTTTGGACAATTAGCAATGCTAAATGAAGTTGTAGAAAACGATTATTATTTGGAGTTGAAAAAGGAGTATGAGTATCAGGTTAAAAAATACAAGTTAGGCCTACCGATAACCAAAGTGCAGTATTTTAGATTGCGACCCACCAATTTCCCAACCATTAGAGCAGCGCAATTAGCCAACTTAATTTTTGAAAAAAAGCAACTGTTTGCCGATGTAATGAAATTAAATTCTTTAAGTGATTTCTATACTTATTTTAAAGTTGCGACTTCTAAGTATTGGGAAACACATTATACATTTGAAACTGATTCCAAAAAAAGTAACAAAAACCTCACAAAATCATTTGTAGATTTATTGTTAATCAACACTATAATTCCGCTGAGGTTTGTCTATTTTAAACATGTAGGTAAATTTGAACCTGTTCCGTTTTTAAGATTAATTCAAGAATTGAAGCCTGAAGGGAATAGTATAATTGACAATTTTAAAGCACTGTCTTTTCCAACATCAAGCGCTTTTGAAACACAGGCTTTACTAGAGTTAAAAAACAACTATTGCGCACCACAAAAATGTTTGCAATGCGCAATAGGACTTAAATTGTTAAGAAGTTAATATTTGGCAGGTACGCCTTCTTTTGGAATTGTATTAAGAATAAATTCTCTCAAATGCTTGTTGGATGCTTCTAAGTCTTCTTTTCTCAGATACATCATATGGCCACTTCTGTAACCTTTAAATGAAAGTCTGCCTTTCATTTTACCACTTGGATCTAGTTGCCACATAGAATATTTTGCATTAAAATAAGTCGTTGCACCATCGTAATATCCCGATTGATATAATACATGTAAGTTAGGATTCTCTGCCATAGCCTGACGCAAGTTTTCTCGTGTATTATCGTTGCTGTTATCCCAAGGACGCACACTTCCAAACATGTTGTATTTTAAATCTGTTTTATAATTTAGTTCTTCACGTAAATAATAATTAATGGCTGGAGTAAAGGAATGTAACCACGAAGTAATTTCAGAATTATAATCTGGGCTATCCCCAGCATTTTTTTTATCAATCCCTAAGTATCTCGAATCCAATCGACCCACTGTAAATCCTTTATTTCGTTTCAATTCTTTCCAAAAATAGGAGGTAGGTACCGCTAAATTATTATCTAGAACGGCTTGTTTTGAGAGCCCCGAATAGCGTGCGACTTCTGTTGCTATTGCATCTTTGTCGGCAGCACTTAATGAGCCTCCTTTTGATAATGCGGGAATCAATTCATTAATTGCGTATGCTTCAACTTCAGGCAAAATTTCTAATAAATCTTTGTTTTGTAAATCTGCACTTAATGCCTTTTGATGCCAAGCTGCGGCAGTAAAATAAGGTAGATTTATGCCATTAGAAAGAGGATTGTCTTGACGCAACACTTTATAATCTGCAGGAGAAACCATAATAACACCGTTTAAATACATCCATTGTGAACCTTGCAGTGCTTTTGCTAAACCAGCAACTCTTGTTCCTCCATAACTTTCACCGATAATATATTTAGGAGATCTCCACCTGTTATTTCTTGTTACAAACGTGTTGACCCACTCTGCTAAATATTGGATATCAGCATTGACACCAAAAAATTGTTTTCGATCTGGATATTCACCGTTTTTGTCTTTTACCATTCTAGAATAGCCTGTGTTAACGGGGTTGACGTATAAAATGTCAGCAACATCAAGAACTGAATATGGATTTGATTTTACACCGTAAGGTTGTACTGGGTAACCCTCATCATCAATTTTTAAAATTTTCGGACCCGTATAAGCAACATGCATCCAAACAGAAGCAGAACCAGGCCCACCATTAAACGAAATTAATAGAGGTCTACTTGTATCGTCTTTAATATCCGAGCGTTTGTAATACGTATAAAATAACGATGCAACAACGGCCCCGTCATTATTCCAAACAGGCTGCGTTCCAGTAGTGGCAGTATATGGAAATGATACTCCGTTTGCAGTTGTTTCATGTTTTGTAATGACTGTAGAATCAACAGTTATTGTACGAGATTGTCCGTATGTAATTGCGCTAACGAGTACAGAACAAAATAGAAGGATAGTTTTTTTCATTTGAATTAAAATTTGGTAGTTAAAATTAATCAAAATAAACTACTCATATTATTTTTTAGCAAAGAACTTTGAAGCATTCTCTAAAACCATAAAATCTCCATATTCACCTACATAGAAATAATATAAACCATTTGGTTTTAATAAAATGTAAATTCCCGAGTTTATGGGTTTATCAAAAAATAAACGCTCAACATTAAAATCGGCATCTATAATCCAAGGTATTTCTGGTGCTCCGAAATAATCTAATTTTGAGTTTTTAGGAGAAACTATATAAAACTGTCTGACATTTGGGCTCGTTTCATGAAGTCGTTTCAAAAAATTAGCACTTAAAACATTCCATGTTGACTTTTGTTGTGTTGTTTTTAATTCTGCTTCCTCATACAGATATGAAATAACGATTTTTTCGTTCTCATTAATTGGAGTTGTGGCTACTTCACTTAAGTATCTTCTAAAGGCATTGTTATTTCTAGAAGAAAGTTTACCAAAGTTATTTCGTTTTACGATAAGACCAAGGGTTAAGGAGTCCCTTTCAATGTAGATATCTATTGTGTTTTTATAGTCGATAAGTTTTTTAAACTGTCGCTTGTTAATTTCTTGCCTAAACTCATCAAAGTATTTGATTTCCTTTTTTTGAGAGAAACTAGATACAAAAAAAAGACTAATTACTACAGAGAGAAAGTGTTTTAAATACATTCTTGATAATATTGATTCCATTTACAAACCCAAGACCCATTAATATTTAAATACATTCGCTTGTACCCGATTGTTCCATCGTTTGCAATAGATTCATAATGAATGAAAACATCTAAAGCACCGTCATCATTAAGATCATATCCTGTTCCGCTTAATTCTATTTTATTAATTGTATATAGTTTAGTTTTTAAGCTTTTTATATTTTTAATTTCAGGGTTGAACGGGATAATGGCAATACCTTTCAAATTATTAGTTCTGGCTTTTTTTAATTCTAAAACTGGACTAAATTGTAAAACAGGGAAAACAAAAGTATTTGGGCAATCCGTTACTTCCATTAAATACCAATTGTCAATTGATGCTTTATGAGTTTTGTTATTTAACCATATAAGTGAGGATTTGTTTTTACTCCAACTAATTTTTGTTCCTAAATAAATGGAATCCGCGTTCATTCCAGTTTTAACTGAATAATCATCATCTTCTAACGTTAAGAAATTTAAAATTGAAAGGTCGCAGTCCCAAGAGAACGGAATACTCAGGCCGCTTATTTCAACCGGAATTACTAGATTAGATTTAGAATTTTTTGTATTGAAAAAAGAGTGCTTAGTTTTTTCTAATTTTGGATTTGATGTTCTCCACTCAGTATTTGCGCTAGTCGTAATTACTTTAAGCAGTTTCTTCTGTCCGTGGCAAATCCCACAAATCATTAGAGATGAAAATAAAAAAAGTATTTTCAAATTAAAAGTATTTTTCAAATTAAAGGAAATGTTATTCATGAATTAAAACAGCTATTTTCAATTCTTTTTCTGTTGGTTTTTCAAACCATGTTTCCATAAAATCAAAATTCTCTTGGGTAACTTCAAATTCAAACGTGTCTCCCTTTTCAGAATTCCTTTTTAAAACGCGTTGAAGTCGAGTTTCTTTGGGAATGTCGAGATAATGAAGTTTGATTTCATATCCATTAGTATTTGCAAAATTTCGAAATTTTTGACGATGTTCCGCCTTTGATAACCCTAAGTCTAAAATTGAATCAGTTCCAGATTGTTCTAATTGACTAATTAAATCTAGAATCAATTTTTCAGATCTTTCAATTCGTTCTAAAAACCATTCCAAGCCATCCTTATCGGTCTTATCAGGAATAAATAAGGCGTTATTCCACTTATCTATAGAAAAGATAATCCCTTTGATTTTTTCTTTTAATTGATTGGAGTAGGTTGTCTTTCCAGAGCCGGTGTTGCCAACAATGAGATGAATCATGAATTTTCAAATTTTATTGTAAATGTACCAAAAAGTTGACTCAATAAACTTTATTTTAATACATAAAATTTAACTTTTGGTACGATTATTTCTTGCTACTTTTGATCAACATTAAAATCAACTTGATGCACTTTATTAAAATGCTATCTAGAGTAACTTTGATTTTTTCATTTGTTATCTCTTGTTCACATGTGCCTGATTCAGCCAAAACTAGAATTCTTTTTATTGGAAATAGTTATACCTACTATAATAGTTCTCCAGAATTATTAAAGTCAATGGTAAAAGAAAAATTTCCAAACCATGAAATTGAAGTAAAATTAGTGAGTCAAGGCGGAATGACATTGAAAAGGCATTGGGAAGAAGGATCTGCCTTGGAAACCCTTAAATCGAAAGATTGGGATTATGTGGTTTTGCAGGAACAGAGTAAACTAGGCATGGGACTTATTATTGATAATGATATATATTTTGGTGATACTGATAATTTTTATGAATACGCTAGAAAATTCAATACTGAAATTAAGAAAAGAGGAGCGCAAACTGTTTTTTTTATGACATGGTCTACTAAAAATAAACCAAATGAACAGGTGATTCTTACACATGCATATAACCAAATAGCGAGTGAATTAGATGCAATTCTTGCGCCCGTAGGGTTAGTTTGGGATAAATTAAGAGTAAATAATTCTCTTAGTTTATACGACCCGGACGGCTCGCACCCATCTGAATATGGCTCGTTTATAGTTGCCTCGACCATATTTTCGACAATTTTTAAAGAATCAACAGAAGGGCTTTCAAATAAAATATCAGGTTTTCGATTGTCAAGTAGAGGTGAGTCTTCTGAAGAGGAAGAAATCTTATTGCAATTAAATCAAAAGAATATAGAATTCATTCAAAAATCAAGTTGGAATGTTGTGAGTAAATTGGCAAAGAAGGGTGGCTATTTAAAATTAAATGAGCCTACGACAACGTACTCAATTCCTGAAATCATTATTGGAGATGAGATTAATTCGGAAAAGATTGACGGACGTTGGTATGGAACTTCAACCTATAATAATGTTTATCTGGGGTTAATTTTAGACATAACTTTTCAGTCAACACGTATGGAAGCCGAAATTTCTTTTTTTACTCCTGATAGAACTGATATGTTAAAAGTTAAGAAGGTTGTTGTTGAAGATGATCTTTTAAAAGTGATTATTTCGGATTCTATTAGAAATATGAATTCTAAAATAAGATTTGCATTAAAAAATGGAGTGCTAGAAGGGGTCTCAGAATCTTTTGGAGGGAATATAAAAAATTATAAAAATTGGAACCTCTCGAAGGATAATATTAAAGGAGGTGTTGACTTGGAACAGTTGCTTAATATGATATCCGATTTTAATGTAGATATAAAGAATAGAAATTATATAGAGGCTTCTTTAAGGCATTATAATAAATATAGTAAACTGGTCGGAGAAGAATTCAAGCCATCAGAAAACTACTTAAATGCGCAGGCATACAACTATTTTCAGAGCGGTAAAAACGAATTAGGAATGGATGTTTTGTCTTTGGTGCTTGAATTTTATCCTAACTCAATAAACGCTTATAACAGTTATGGCGAAGCTTTAAATAGATTTGGAAAGCAAAAGGAAGCTATTGATATATTTAAAAAAGGAATTGAAATTGCCTTGAAAAATGAAGATTCATTATTACCGGTAATTCAATCAAATTTAGATGATTTAAATGAAAACAAAGCGTTAGATGAAATTCCACCACCACCTCCGCCGCCAAATAGATAGTATAAAAAAACTCCTTCTAAAAATAGAAGGAGTTTTTTTATATAGAATTCAATATTTTTAAATTAAAGCAGGGTATGCTTTAGGATTTGCTTCTTGCATAATTTTATATGCGGTTTCAAAGATGTCATTTTCATTTGGTTTAGAATAATAGTCACCATCAGTACCGTATGCAGGTCTATGAGCCTTAGCACTTAAAGTTACCGGTTTAGCATCTAAGTATTCGTATCCATTCTGGTTTTCGAGTACTTCTTGCAGGATATATGCAGAACCTCCACCTGGAACATCCTCGTCAACAATCAACAATCGGTTAGTTTTTTGTAAACTTTTAACAATATCATGTTTAATGTCAAATGGTAAGAGAGATTGTACATCAATTACTTCAACATTTATATTTACCTGTAACAAATCCTTCGCTACTTGTTCTACAATGCGTAAGGTAGATCCGTAAGAAACTATGGTAATGTCTTCTCCTTCTTTTAACGTTTCTACAACTCCAAGGGGAGTAGTAAATTCTCCAAGATTGGTTGGTAAATCTTCTTTTAATCGATATCCATTTAAGCATTCAATTACTACTGCAGGTTCATTTGCTTGTAAGAGCGTGTTATAAAAGCCTGCCGCTTTTGTCATGTTTCTAGGGACCAATAAGTGTATGCCTCTAAATGCACCAAGCATCATAGCCATTGGTGATCCAGAATGCCAAATTCCTTCAAGTCTATGTCCTCTAGTTCTAATAATTACAGGAGCAACTTGTTGGCCAAAAGTTCTATAACGCAAGGTTGCAATATCATCACTCATTATTTGGAGTGCATAGATTAGATAATCTAAATACTGAATTTCTACAATTGGTCGAAGTCCTCTTAAAGAAAGACCAATACCTTGTCCCATTATTGATGCTTCTCTAATACCCGTATCTGAAATACGAATCGCTCCAAATTTAGCTTGTAAACCTTCTAAACCTTGATTTACATCCCCAATAAACCCAACATCTTCTCCGAAGGTCATTAATTGAGGATATTTATTGAATAAGGCGTCAAAATTATCACGTATTACAATTCTTGCATCTACTTGGTTAGGCGTTTCATCATAAGAAGGCTGAACACCTTCAATTGCTGTCGTAGCATTTAAACTGTCATCGTATAATTCAGAACTATATTTTTCTTGAATGTTGCGTTGCTTTGTTTTTAACCAATGTAAAAACTGATTTTTCTCATTAGAAGTATCATTGGCTAAAAAAGGTAAAGCTTTTCTGAGAAGTGTAAAAATATCTTTTCTTAAAGGCTCGTGTAATGATTTTAAATCATTTACGGTTTTTTGTAAAAACTGCTTGTTAGAACTTTTTAGCGCTGCTTTTTCTAAATAAGGTATTGCCTCATGTAAATCTGCATCGATGGATTCCGTATAAGATTTCCAAGCGTTTCTTTTTGCAATACTCACTTCTTTTTTGGCTGCTTTTTCAATAGCAATTAATTCGTCTTCTGAGTCTATAAATCTTAAGATTTCTCCATTCGATTCCAATTCGAAATCAAGAATCCATTCGCGCATTTTTAAATTACAATCGTGGTCTCTTTCCCATTGCAAACGTTCTTTAGATTTATAACGCTCATGAGACCCAGAGGTCGAATGCCCTTGTGGCTGCGTTACTTCTGTAACATGAATTAAAGCAGGAACATGTTCTTTACGCGCTAATTCTGCAATTTTATTATAGGTGTCGATTAGTTGTACGTAATCCCATCCCTTAACTGTTACTATTTCGTAACCTTTATTCTTAGCGTCTCTTTGAAATCCTTTTAAAACTTCAGAAATGTTTTCTTTTGTTGTGTGATGCTTTGCATGTACAGAAATACCATATTCGTCGTCCCAAACACTTATAACCATTGGAACTTGTAAAACTCCTGCTGCATTAAAAGTTTCAAAAAACAATCCTTCACTAGTACTAGCATTTCCGATAGTACCCCAAGCAATTTCATTTCCTTTTTTAGAAAAGTTTTTACTGTGTTCTTTTACGGTATCTAATTCTCTATAAACTTTAGAAGCTTGTGCTAAACCGAGCAGTCTTGGCATTTGACCAGCCGTTGAAGATATATCGGCAGAGGTATTGTATTGTTCTGTAAGATTGTTCCATGTGCCATCGGGTTTTATACTTTGGGTTGCAAAATGCCCTCCCATTTGCCTTCCAGCAGAGAAAGGTTCAGCATTCACATCAGGATGTGCATATAAGCCAGCAAAAAACTGTTGTGGTGTTAATTCACCCAAAGCAAACATAAAAGTTTGATCTCTATAATAACCAGATCTGAAGTCACCTTTCTTAAAGGCTTTGGCCATGGCTAATTGTGGAATTTCTTTTCCGTCACCAAATATTCCAAATTTTGCTTTTCCGGTCAATACCTCTTTTCTCCCTAGCAAACTACATTCTCTACTCAATACTGCAATCCGATAATCATTTAAGATTTCTTCTCTAAATTGCTGGAATGAAAGTTGTTCGGTGTTTTTAGAAGTTTTTTCAGAGACCATGGGATGATTTTATGGACTGCAAATTTAAGAATATTTAATGAATTATCAAAATGAGGCGTATTATTTAAATTATTTTCACTAAAAAAAGCCTCTTCTAGCGAAATTAATAATTTTTTTAGGATTTATTGATAATACGAATCTTATCCTTGTTGGATAGGCCTCTTGAGTGATTTCCCAACCATTATTGGAATACACTGGAAAATAGACTTCTAGGATTTCATGCACAAAATTTAACCGTATTCCATTCTCATAGGCAAAAAATGTGGACTCATTTTTACTTTTCAATAAAGCCACATCATTGTACACCTCAATCCATCGCCATAACCCAATACTAGAGTTAAAGGAAACCATCCATTGATTTGCAAAGTTTTTTTCAACATGCGATTTAAAACCTCCTTCACTGGTAATGTACTGTTGGCTAAAAAAACCAGAATCTTCCGAACGACCGAAGAAATTTAATCGGAAGAGGTAATCGTTTTGTTTCGATAAACCATAACTAAAAAAGTCAGATTCAGTTTTGTTACGTAAAAATACACCTGCGAACAATCTAAAATCGAATTGTCTTAAGTTATCTGTTAATCTTCGATATCTAAGGTCATATGAGAGTTTGGTAAAATCACTTTCAAATTCCAAATTTGTGGCATGTCTAAAATCCTCAATAAGTGCAGGTTTCGAATACACATAACTCAAACTGAAAATATTGTATTTATATTCTTCGGGGTTTGGTGCTAACTCATTAGGATCAATGTCTCTTTGTATGGCCGATAAACTAGCAATTAATGCGCTACCTCCAACATCTCTTAAACTCTTTCGTTTAAAATTAAGAACAGCATAGGGTGAGAATGTTTGATATGACAAATCGGTATCGTAATGGAAATAACTACCAGCAAAACCCAACTGTAGTCTATCTATAACTGTTTCTTCAGGTGTATATTCATAAAGTAATGAAAATGATCCAGTAATGCTCTCAGATTTAATTCCGTAAAAAGGTTGAAGTCGGTAAGAG
Source organism: Urechidicola vernalis (assembly GCF_031846385.1). Lineage (NCBI taxonomy): Bacteria > Pseudomonadati > Bacteroidota > Flavobacteriia > Flavobacteriales > Flavobacteriaceae > Urechidicola > Urechidicola vernalis. The sequence goes on along the minus strand of NZ_JAVRHV010000006.1, from coordinate 25,089 downwards.
AACGGTTTGTTTAATAGTGATTTATTTGAGAAGTTTAATCCAATTTGTAAACCATCATAGTAGTTGTATTTTCCCTTAGCATCATAAAATATTTGATTGTAATATGGGTTTTCAATATCCTTAAATAATTTAAACTTGACTGGACGGTTGAATAGTCTTTTTTTAACACTCTTCCAGTTGTCTCTTAGGTTTAATTCTGGGTACTTAAATTCATAATTCAATGCAAGTCTATCGATGCTATCATTAGGTATTCTTACAGTGGCTGTAGAGTCTATATTTGAATACCATTTTTTATATTTAATTTCATTACTGTTGACACCATAAAGCAATACTGGAACAGTAATGTTTCGCTTGTTTTTTATCACTACATCAATAGAATCTCCAACGACGTTAATTTTTTTGATGGTATAGTCTATTTTCTTTTTTGATTGTACATAGTCTCCAAAAAACCATGAAAGGTCTTTATCTGTGCTATTAATCAAGTTGTTTTTAAACGATTTACTTGAGCTGTTTTTGAGAACATTCTCATTATAAAATTCTTTTATGTTTTCTGAAATAAGATCTTTACCTATATAGGCGTCTAAGTATTCTAGCCCAAGACCTGCTTTGTATTTGTTTACAAGTTTACGATTGAAATTAGAAAGGGAATCGGCTCTTTTACTCAATGCTTGATCTACATTTTTTCGGGCAGCGAATTGATATACAAAAGGGTATTTATCATTAAAATCTAGTTTGGCCAAATTAAAAGTTCTGATACCCCACACTTTTGATATGTTTCCAATCGCTTTTATTTCTGGGTAATAGGTTTCAACATATTTCATCATTAAATAATGCTGAATTCCATCTGCTAACCACATATCTTCTCTACGATTTATTAATAACGTATTGTCTATATATGTTTTAGATAAAATTTTAAACATTTTAATGTCCCATTCAAAAGCATCAGAAAAAGGTTGAATAAAAGAAGGTAGTTGGTTCAATCCATATACTGGATTTTTTAAATAAGAGATCCTATCAACAAATAGTTTTTTATGAGGGTATTTTCCTAGTTGCTCTTCTAAAAACGCCATTTCTCTCCCTAATATATCGCGTCTAACATTTAAATCTAAATTTACAGCCTTCATATTAGATTCTATGATAACATTGTCCGTTTCGTAAGTGGTATAATCAACTATTGGACTGATCGATAGTTCTATATCTACACGTTTTTTTCCTTTTAAATGATAAATTCTATCATTATTATTAGTTTCGGTACTACCGAGTAAACTAGAACTTAATCTGTAAAACTTCGGAACGGCAATTTTGATGTCATAATCTGCAATATCCATATACAAATCATCCATGTTTAAATTGCTCATCAACTCCCATTTATCCGTATAATTTGCAGGAACTAGATACCAATATCTTAAATTAAAAAATTCTCGATTTCGGCCATAGCTGGTATACTTATCAGATGGGATTCTAACTGTGTAGGTAAGATTTAACTGAGTTGACCCTCCAGGTTGAATTGTTTCATTAAGTGGAATTGCAATTATATCAGCAATTCCATTATATTCAATAAAATTGATTGATTGAAAATCAATTGAGATGTTTTTTATAGTTGTTTCTCCGCGGTGTTTGTCTTTTGCAAAATAGAGTGTTTTGTTATAATCTTCAATTAGCCTTTTTGCAAGTGGTGTTTCATTATCTCTATAGCCATTCATCCAATTATGAAGAAAAATTGTATCTAATGGTTTTTCAGAGTTATTATTAAAAATGATTTGCTGTTGTATATGAAGAGCGTAATTTTCAATATCTAAAGTTGCATCAATCTTTATTTCATTGGTTTGTGCTTGGGTAAAAAACGCCCAAAGCAATAGAAAACCGACAAGAATTTTTTGAATCTTCACAACAATTTGGTAGGATAAAATCTCTATAACTTACTAACGCATTAAATGTACCGTTTTGGTATAAATAATGCGTTAAAATAAAGAAATTTATAAATTGAATTTTAAAAGTTTGGACTCAAACTATATTTTTTATAGAATTCATTTATTACATCAATTACTTCATCTTCTGTATCAACTAATGAAATAAGGTCTAAATCTGTTTCGCTAATGCTGCTAAATTTTTTGAGTAGCGTGTCTTTTACCCAGTCTAATAATCCACTCCAAAACTCGGTGCCCACTAATATAATAGGGAATGCTCCAATTTTTTTTGTTTGAATTAAAGTAAGTGCTTCAAACATTTCATCTAAGGTTCCAAAACCTCCTGGCATTACAACAAATCCTTGTGAGTATTTTACAAACATTACTTTACGAACAAAGAAATAATCGAAATCTAGATTTTTATCTTTATCGATCCATGGATTGTCGTGTTGTTCAAATGGCAATTCAATATTTAATCCAACCGAAACACCTTTTCCTCTATGAGCACCTTTATTACCGGCCTCCATAATTCCAGGTCCTCCTCCTGTAACAACACCATATCCATTTTGTGATAATTTATATGCGGTACGTTCTGCTAATTCGTAATATTCATGACCAGGTCGTAATCTGGCAGAACCAAAAATACTAACGCAAGGACCTATTTTGCTAAGTTTTTCATAGCCCTCAACAAATTCTGCCATAATTTTAAAAATGGCCCAAGAATCATTGGTTTTAACTTCGTTCCATGTTTTGTGCTTGAATTTTTCTTTTATTTTTCTATCTTCATTTGGACTCATAATCATTTGTTTTTTTGCAATTTCTAAAAAAGTGAGCCTGCTAAGATAGTTCTTTTATCAAGAATTTTGAAGTGTAACTTTTTTTGTTTTTAACAATTGCTTCTGGGGTCCCAGTGCATAGAATTTCGCCTCCTTTTTTACCACCTTCGAGTCCTATATCTATAATATGGTCTGCGAGTTTTATAACATCCATATTATGCTCAATTACCAATACTGTATTTCCTTTATCGGTAAGTTTATTTAATACTTCCATTAGAACGCGAATATCTTCAAAATGCAATCCAGTAGTAGGTTCGTCTAGAATATAGAATGTATTTCCAGTATCTCTTTTAGAAAGTTCAGACGCTAATTTTATGCGCTGCGCTTCACCGCCAGAAAGGGTTGTAGATTGCTGTCCAAGGGTAATGTAGCCAAGCCCAACATCTTTAATTGTCTTTAATTTCTTGTAGATTTTCGGGTATTTTTCGAAGAAATCAACCGATTCATTTATGGTCATATTTAGAACATCAGATATAGATTTTCCTTTATGCCTTATCTCTAAGGTTTCTCTGTTGAATCTTTTTCCTTGACATGTTTCGCATTCAACTTCTACATCTGGTAAAAAATTCATTTCAATAATCCTAACACCACCTCCTTGGCAAGTTTCACAGCGACCGCCTTTGACATTAAAAGAAAAACGACCTGGTTTATAACCTCTAATCTGAGATTCAGGGATCTTGGTGAAAATACTTCTAATATCACTAAAAACACCCGTATATGTTGCCGGGTTAGATCGAGGCGTTCTTCCTATAGGAGATTGATCTATGGCAATAATTTTATCTATATGCTCTAGACCTTTTATGGATTTATAAGGCATCGGTTTTTTTACACCGCGGTAAATATGATGATTTAAAATAGGGTAGAGGGTTCCGTTTATTAAGGTTGATTTACCACTTCCAGAAACCCCCGTTACACAGATTAATTTTCCAAGAGGGAATTCGGCTGTGACATTTTTTAAATTATTACCACTTGCTCCTTTTAGGACTATTTTATTGCCATTTCCTTTTCTCCGTTGCGTTGGAATTTCTATTTTTTTTCGTTCGGTTAAATAGTCAGATGTTAGTGTTTTATGCAACTTTATTTCTTCGAATGAACCTTCGCTCACAATTTCACCGCCATGTCTACCGGCACCAGGACCAATATCTAAAACATAATCGGCTTTTTCAATCATGTCCTTATCATGTTCAACGACTAATACCGAATTGCCAACATCTCTTAACTTCACCAAAGAATCGATTAATTTTTGATTATCTCGTTGATGAAGCCCGATACTGGGTTCGTCTAAAATATATAGAACTCCGACTAATTGAGATCCTATTTGAGTGGCTAATCTAATTCGTTGTGCTTCTCCACCAGAAAGTGATTTTGAAGTTCTGTCAATGGTTAAATAATCCAATCCAACATCCACTAAAAACTGAATACGTGTTCGTATCTCTTTTATTATTTCTGAACCAATTGTTAATTGACGTTCTGTTAAATTTTGTGAAATATCTTTGAACCAATTTGCCATTTCAATCACATCCATTTGTGCTAAGTCGGCAATGTTATTACCATCTATTTTAAAATGAAGCGCTTCTTTTTTAAGGCGTTTACCATGGCAGGTTGTACAATTAACTTCATTCATAAAACCTTTAGCCCATCTTTTAATAGAAGTAGATTCAGAAGTATTGTATTGGCTTTGAATAAAATTGATGATTCCTTCAAAGTCTATTTCATAATTTCGGGTTATCCCCATGGTTTTTGATGCAACCTTAAATTTCTCGTTTCCTCCATTTAATATAATCTCTAAAGCTTCTTTTGGAATTTTAGATATAGGATCTGTTAATTTAAAATTATATCGTTCTCCAATTAATTCTAATTGTTTAAAAATCCAACTGCTTTTTTGTTCACCAATTGGCGCAATCCCTCCATTCTTTATAGACATGGAATTATCCGGAATAATCTTGGCCTCGTTAACAATGTTTATTTTTCCTAATCCATTACAAGTTTGGCACGCCCCTTTAGGCGAGTTAAAAGAGAAGGTGTTTGGCTCAGGGTTTTGATAAGCAATTCCCGTTGTTGGACACATCAATTCTCTACTAAAGTAGCGAGGTTTTTCAGCGTCATGCTCTAACACCATCATTACATTGTTTCCAGAGTATAATGCTGTTACAATAGATTCAGATAAACGTTTTTCGATGGATTCGTTTATTTGTAAACGATCAATTACAATTTCAATATCATGGTTTTTGTAACGGTCTAAGCGCATTCCTTTTTCGATGTCTACAATCTCGCCATCAACACGAACCTTTACAAAACCTTGCTTGGCAATTTGCTCAAATAACTCTCTATAATGTCCTTTTCTGGATTTTACTACGGGGGCAAGGATATTTACTCTTTTTCCATCAAAATCATTTAGAATTAGTTGGCGAATATGCTCATCGCTATAACTCACCATTTTTTCTCCGGTGTTGTATGAATATGAATCTGATGCTCTGGCAAAGAGTAATCGCATAAAATCATAGATTTCGGTTACGGTTCCTACCGTTGATCTAGGGCTTTTATTTGTTGTTTTTTGTTCAATAGCAATTACAGGAGATAAGCCGTCAATTTTGTCAACATCCGGTCGTTCTAATCCACCTAAGAATTGACGTGCATATGCAGAAAAAGTTTCTATATATCTTCGTTGTCCTTCAGCATAGATAGTATCAAAGGCTAATGAGGATTTTCCACTACCACTTAATCCGGTTATGACCACCAATTTTTCACGTGGTATACGAACATCAATATTCTTTAAGTTGTGAACCCTCGCTCCTAAAACATCTATATATTCTTGCTGATTTTTCATGTAAAATATTGGAAAAACGCAAAGTTACAGAAATGTTATTAGAAAATTATGTAATGTGAGTTTATACTTGTCAGTTACTTTTTGATAATTATTATAAATTCGATAGGCAATAGTGTTTTCACTTTACTATTTTTAGCACTTAAAATTTAGTTACATGGAATTATTAGATAGTTGGATAGCATCGTTTGCTTCTTTTGTATGGGGATTGCCCTTATTAGTGTTGTTAATAGGAGGAGGGTTGTATCTTTTAATTTTGTCAAAATTTTTACCTTTTCGCTATTTAGGTCACGCTATCCAAGTATTACGTGGAAAGTACGATGACCCTAACGATCCTGGACAAATTAGTCATTTTCAGGCCTTGGCAACGGCTTTATCTGCAACCGTAGGTATGGGTAATATTGCTGGTGTTGCGGTAGCAATATCAATTGGTGGTCCTGGGGCAGTATTTTGGATGTGGGTTAGTGCAATTGTTGGGATGTCTACAAAATTTTTTACGTCTACACTGGCTATTATGTACCGAGGAAAAGATAGTGCCGGTGAACTACAGGGAGGACCGATGTATTTTATAAGAGAAGGATTAGGGGTAAAATGGAAACCCTTAGCCGTTATGTTTAGTATTTGTGGTTTAATCGGAGCCTTTCCAATTTTTAATGTAAATCAACTAACACAAGCGATTAATGATATTTTATTAAAACCAAATGGAGTAGATGTTGGCTTAGGTTCTAATATTATTATCGCGTTAATTCTTGTTGCGCTTACTTCTGTGGTTATTTTAGGAGGGTTGAAAAGAATAGGTAAAACTGCTTCTAGATTAGTACCATCTATGGTGGTGTTATATTTTGTGTTGGTCGTTATCATTTTAGTGGTAAATATGAACGAAGTTCCAAAATACTTTTTAATGATTTTTACAGATGCATTTGAAGCAAACCATATGAAAGGTGAGGCTGTTTTTGGAGGAGTTTTAGGAGCATTAATTATCCATGGAATCCGAAGAGGAGCATTTTCTAATGAGGCCGGAATCGGAACAGCGCCAATGGCGCATGGAGCGGCAAAAACGGATGAACCAGTAAGAGAAGGTTTAGTCGCAATGTTGGGTCCAGCAATTGATACACTAGTTGTATGTACTTTAACCGCTTTAGCAATTTTGGTAACGGGTGTTTGGCAAACAACAGAAGCAAATGGAGTAAGTTTAACAGCTTCGGCGTTTAATAATGCCATTCCGTCTATTGGGAGTTATTTACTCTTGTTATGCATTGCTATTTTTAGTATTTCTTCGTTGTTCTCCTATTCGTATTACGGAACAAAATGTATGTCGTACTTGTTTGGTGCAGATAAAAAGCATTATTACAACTATTTTTACATCGCTAGTATCGTTATTGGAGCAACAACATCATTAAGTATGATGATTAATTTAATTGATGGCGTATTTGCATTAATGGCTATACCAACAATGACAGCGACTATTATTTTAGCGCCAAAGGTTGTTAAAGAGATTAAGAGTTATACTTCAAGATTAAATTCAGGAAATTAATCAGCAGAAAAAGTAGTTTCTAGAAAAACATTTTGCCATTCGTCATTTACTAAAATGCCGACTTTATAGTTGTATGTTGTTTGGTTTACATATTCCCATAAATCGGTAACGATGCTTTCACCATATTGGTAGGTGTAATAAATGTCGTTTTCAATAAAGGTAATGTCTCCCGTAGTTGCACCACCAAAAACATCGAATTCCCAAAATTTGTAGGAACTAGAAGAGGTGTCATACATTCGTACACCATGGTTGCGATTTCCGTATTTTTCTTTAGTTTCATCTATAAATCCTTTCGTTTTTGAAATGATAATGGATTCATTTAAATCCAATGAAAAAGAAATTTTCTGCTTAAAAGGGCTACCATCTCTCCAATTCCCGTTTGCTTTCCAAACTTTGTTTACTAAATGTTTTAAAGGCGTTGTATTTACAGATTGTGAAAAACTCAAAAAAGGAATTAGGATAAATAAAAGCGAGAAATGAATTTTCATGATATCAAATTTTATTCTCAAAGATAAGAATACAAAACAAAAAAAAGGCCGCTCTAAAGAGCAGCCTTTTCATATAAAATTCGTGTGAATTATTTTACTTTCATCATGAAGCCTTTATCAGCCCAAACAAATTTGACACCTTTTTCAGTTACCTTATAAGTTAAGTTTTCTTTCGATTCTTTTAAAGATTTTGCCTTAACATCTACTCGTAAAGCATCATCTGCTTCTTTATAAGAAGAAGAACCCCAAGCATCATTTTTATTGCTAAAAATTGCTATCCAGTTATCATTTTCATTAGGGATAATAAAGAAACCATATGTTCCAGCAGCCAAATCTTGGCCATTTACTTTTACTGCTTTGTCAAATGAAATTGTAGTATTTTCGTTTGCACCAGCTCTCCATACTTTAGCATAAGGAACTAAATTTCCATAGATCGTTCTTTCCTTAACTCTTGGCGAACTGTATTTAATTTCAACGCTTGCTTCTGCAATTGTTCCTGTTACTGTTTCAGCCGGACTTTTTTGTCCAAAAGTTACAGCAGACACTAACATAATAAGAGATAGGATTAGTTTAGATTTCATAATTGTTTAGATTTTAATTTAGTTATTTTAATTATTATTTAGACCATTCTGTAATGGATTCTTTATTCATTTTAACGTAGTCTGCGTTTTTGTATTTTTCAGCAAGTTTCAAAGATTTTTCAGCGATAGCAACTGCTTCTTTCTTTTTATTCAAACCTGCATAAATTAAAGATTGCTGACGTAGAACCCAGAATTTTTGATTTTCACCATCCATTTCAACAGCTTTATCTATCCAAGTTTTTGCTTGATTTAAATCTTTACCTGATGTTAAGTAGTAAACCGCTGCTTGAAAGTAATCTCCTGCCGCAGGTCCCGCCATCGTAGTTTCAATGCTTTTCATTGCTATTGCATCTGAAGGAACTCCAACGTTTAATCTAACCATTGTTTTTTCCCAAGCGATATAAAGATTAGCGGAGTCATTTGTGAAATCACCAAATGCAATAGTAAAGGACTCCCAAGCATTTGCCATCTGTCCAGTTTTTACATTAACTTTTAGCGCTACTTTAGAATTGTCTAATTCCTGTGGTGCTCCACCTGCATTATATTCTGTGTAAAATATTACATCCCAAGAATCTTCAGATGGGACAGAAAATATTGCGTATGTACCTTTCTTCAATTCTTGACCTTCAATAGTAACGTCATCTCCAAAAGATATAGAAGTTCTCATATTGGCTCCAGTTCTCCAAAGTTTTCCATAAGGCACTAAATCGCCAAAAACAACTCTGCCTCGCATAGAGGGGCGTGAGTAGTCAACCTTTATTGTTGTCATTCCAACAGTTTGCTCAATTTTTGCACCTGGACTCGGTTGCGGTGTTTGTATTTGCGCATTTAGCGCAAAAGTAACACTCAAAATACTTAGTAGTGTAGTAAATTTTTTGATCATAATATTTCGTTTTTAGTTACACAAATATAAACATAAACCAAATCAAAAAATGGAGAGGAAGTAGTTTAACAAAAAATTATGAGTATGCTTAGGTGTACTTTTTCTTTCGAATGAAATTAAAAACAAGTCCAAATAATGCAATTATGAATAGAGGTAAAGTAATATTTAGAAACTGGTAAAAAGTACGAGACTGATACGCTTTTTCTCTATCTAACATTTTTAGTTCAATAGTTTTAGAGCGAATTTGTACCAAGCCTGTATCGTCTAGTAGATAGTTAACACAATTCAATAAAAACTCTTTGTTTCCAAATTGTTGCCCAGTGTATTTATCAACACCTAGCGGCTCAGGAATCCCTCTAGTAACTTGGTTCGCAATAACATCTCCATCCGCAATGACAATCATTTTATTTTCTTCGGAAATGAGTTTTTTTAATGATGTGCTAAAAGGTTGAACTCTATTTTTATAGGCTGAATTAAATTTCCCTTCTAAAAGCACGGCTAATGGGATATTTCCGTTATTAAATAATTTAGGATCTGGTTTTTCTGTAATCGTTTTTAAACTTATGATGGACGGTGTCCCTACCGTTTTTGATAGCAGTGAACTTTGTAATAAGACCGTTTTGTCAACATCATTGTTTAAAATATCTAAAGCGTTAGCAAATTTAAAATTGATTGGTTCTATATGTTTGTTTATAGGGTGGTTGTTTTTAGAAATGGCAACAGGGTAATATTTCCACAATAACTTATTGTATTGTGTTTGATTGCCGATTCTACCTGTGGCTAAAGGAATTTTAGCGCTGTACAAATCTTGCACAAGAACAGGGTTTATTCGAACTCCATAACTAAATAATTGATCAGTCAGGTTTAAATCTCTAGGAAATGCCAATGATTCTCCCGAATCCATTAAACTATCTAATTCGGCATGCGTTTTATCAAGTAACCATAATGATTTTCCTCCGTTGGTTATGAATTGATCCAGCGTATATTTTTCATTTTCAGTAAATTTCTCTGTGGGTTTTGCAATAATTGCTAAATCGAAATTTGTTAATTGCGATAGCGTTTTTTCAGGGTTGCTTTTAACCGAGTCTAGTGTAAAAGGAGCCAAATGATAATATTCTCCAATCTTCCTTAAAAAATCAGCAATGTAAATATCATCTAGTTGACCATTTCCTTTTAGAATGGCAATTTTCTTTTCTTTTTTAGCTGTTATTTTATGAATGGCATCTGCAAAGGCATATTCTAAATTCTCTATTGCATTTTGCAATTGCTCGTCTTGACTTTGTACATTGGTATCTTTTAGTAAAGAAACCAATTCATTTTTTTTTCCTTTTTGTACTGTTGCCCAAGGGAAAATAATAACTTCCTGAGTCTGTCCATTCTTTTCGATAGTTAATTGACTCGGTTGAAGTCCACTTTCAATTAACGCTTCGGTATCTGTATCTAATGGATTAATAAATCGGAATCGTATATTAGAATTTTCAACCTTTAATTCCTCTAATAGTTGACGCGTTTCATCAGATAAACGCTTAAATTCAGAAGGAAATTCTCCTTCTAGATATACTTTTATAGTAATAGAAGAATTTACATTTTCTAAAATTGTTTTGGCTGGGTTTGATAGTGTGTATCGACCATCTTCTGTTAAATCAAAACGATGGTAAAAATTATTAGAAATGAAATTTATTCCTAATACGCAAACGATTAGAATACCAACTCTCTTTATGTTTTTTGAATTAAGCACGTTCTAGTCTAAATTTAGTTAGTACAAGAAAGAATCCTGAGATACTTAAAAAATAGATCAAATCTCTTGTGTCAATTACACCACGAGCCAAACTTTTAAAATGCGCTGACATGCCTGTTTTTTGAACGGTGTATTCTAAATTTCCAAATAGGGAATCCATAGCGTCAAAGCCAGAATACAAAAATAACGATAAGCAAACACCAATAATAAAGGTAGTAATCTGATTTTTAGAAAGAGTTGAGGTATATAATCCAATAGCAATATAAGTACTAGCCAAAAACAATAGTCCAATATATGAACCCAAAAGGCTTCCTAAATCAAAATTATTTGCCGGGTTTCCAAGGGACCCTATGGAGTATACATAAACTAAAGTTGGTACAATTGAAAAAATAATGAGTATTAAGGCTGCAAAGTATTTACCAAAAATTATTTGCCAAAGGCTTAAAGGTTTTGTTTTTAATATTTCTATGGTGCCAATTGCATATTCGTCAGAAAACATGCGCATGGTAATTGCTGGAATTAGAAATGTGAAAATCCAAGGTGCTAAATAAAAGAATCCGTTTAAATCGGCAAATCCAGTATTTAAGATGTTAAAATCACCATCAAAAACCCAAAGAAATAGACCATTTAACCCTAAAAATACCGCAATGACTAAATAACCAATGGGTGTAGAGAAAAATGCATTTAATTCTTTTTTTAAAATGGCAATCATATGTGTATTCGTAATTCTTTAAACAAACGCTCTATTTTTACGTTTGGTATTTTTATTCAAAAGTTATAGTTAATTGATCCCTGTAATCAAGTCCTAGTAAACTAGATGCACCTCCAACGGTTTTCATATTACTTCTATAAATAGAAACTTCAATAAAGTCAGAAGAATTGAAAATAATTAATTTTTGACCATCTTGATTTCTTTGTTCTTCAGGTAAATCAAAGTTGACAATGTCGCTATATTTTTCGAATATTTTGGTGAATTTATAGCGGCCAGCATGCATTGTAAATGGACGTCCTTTTCCAATTTCATTAAACAATTTTCTATTAATGTTTGTAATTACATTTCCGTAATTATCTATGTAAATCACGGATCCAGTAATTTTAGTATTGTCAGATGAAATTACAGGCTGGATATCAATTAATCGTTTAAAATCTTCTATTACTCTACCAATAATTTCTAATGTACCACCTCTTTTAATGTGGCAAGCCACTTTAACGAAAACATCTAATACCGGAAAACTACTTTCTACACGATCATGAATATTAATCTCTACAATTTTCTCCGGTTTAAAATCAGACGCAATCATAGATATTACACCATTATTCGGGCAGATAAAGAAGTGGTTGTCTAGTTTTAAAGCGATGTGATTCGTATCTTGATTTAATTCTGAATCTACACCAATAATATGAATACTCCCTTCAGGAAAACTCCTATAAGAGTTTTTCATAACATACGCAGTTTCAGCAATGTTAAATGGTGAAATATCGTGTGAAATATCAACAATAGTGACATCAGGAAGTTCAGTATAAATCGCTCCTTTTACTGCCCCAACAAAGTGGTCTTTCAATCCGAAATCGGTAGTTAAAGTTATTAAAGACATTTGTTAATTACTTCCTGCGGTTAATTGTTGGTTGCAATAATAAATTTATAAATTTGTTTACAAATCTAATCAATATTCAACTATTATTGATTTGTTTTTACAAGCAATTTTCTAACAAAAAACCAAAAACAATAATCATTTGAACGAGCGCCTAATAGAACTTACCGATATCAACCCAAATGATTTGTTTGGGCCAAGAAATAGTAATGTAGACATTTTAAAAAAGTACTACCCAAAACTAAAAATTGTTGCGAGAGGAACAAAGTTAAAAGCATTTGGAGAACCTGAAATTTTAGATGTTTTTGAAAAAAAGGTGCAACGGCTAATTATTCATTTTAATAAGTATAATAAATTAGACGAAAACAGTATTGAGCGTATTGTCGCTTCTGATGATGTTGCTCCGAAAAACCATGCAAAATCTGATGGTGTATTAGTACATGGTGTAGGTGGAAAATTAATTAAACCACAAAGTCCAAACCAGCAAAAGATGGTAGATAACATGCAAAAGAATGACATGTTATTTGCTGTTGGTCCCGCAGGAACAGGGAAAACTTACACTGCGGTTGCTTTAGCTGTTAGAGCTTTAAAAGAAAAAGAAGTTAAACGAATTATTCTAACGCGACCTGCTGTAGAGTCCGGTGAAAAATTAGGTTTTTTACCAGGTGATATGAAAGAGAAGTTAGATCCATATATGCAGCCATTATATGATGCTCTTAGAGATATGATTCCGTTTGAAAGATTGGATTCTTATTTAGAAAAAGGAGTAATTCAAATAGCACCATTGGCATTTATGAGAGGTAGAACTTTAGACAATGCTTTTGTTATTTTAGATGAAGGACAGAATACCACACATAGCCAAATGAAAATGTTTTTGACTCGTATGGGAAAAAGTGCCAAGTTTATAATTACGGGTGATCCTGGTCAGATAGATTTACCGCATCGACAAGTTTCTGGTTTAAAAGAGGCCTTATTGGCATTAAAAGATGTTAAAGGAATTTCAATGGTTTATTTAGATGATAAAGATGTAGTTCGTCATAGGTTAGTAACACATATTATTAAAGCATTTAAAAGTATAGAATCTGAATAGCGGGTTGTATCTTTGCGATTGAATATTAACATTTAAGAATTGTCACCTTTTGTTCAAATGAAAGGTCTGTTTTACAACACAACAATGAATACAATTAACGATACAAATTATAATTTTTCGAATCAAAAGTCTATTTATAAAGGAAAAGTAAGAGAGGTTTATAATATTAATGATGAGGTCTTAGTGATGATTGCTACTGATAGGTTATCGGCTTTTGATGTAATTATGCCAAGACAAATTCCTTTTAAAGGACAAATTTTGAATCAGATTGCGGCCAAAATGATGAATGCAACTTCAGATTTGGTTCCAAACTGGATTGTTGATATTCCAGATCCAAATGTTGCTGTTGGTCATTTATGTGAGCCGTTTAAGGTAGAAATGGTAATTCGTGGATATTTAAGTGGACACGCGGCAAGAGAATATAAAATTGGGAAAAGATTGTTGTGTGGAATGCCAATGCCTGAAGGGATGAAAGAGAATGATAAATTCCCTGAACCAATTATTACACCTTCAACAAAGGCTGAAAACGGTGAACATGACGAGGACATTTCTAGAGAGGATATTTTAGCAAATGGAATCGTTTCTGAAGAAGATTATTTGGTATTGGAAGATTATACTAGAAAACTGTTTCAGCGTGGTAGTGAAATAGCAAACGACCGGGGGTTAATTTTGGTTGACACTAAATATGAGTTTGGGAAAACTAAAGAGGGTAAAATTGTGTTGATTGATGAAATTCACACTCCTGATTCTTCCCGTTATTTTTACGCAGAAGGATATCAAGAAAGACAAGATAGAGGAGAGGCTCAAAAACAATTATCTAAAGAGTTTGTACGCCAATGGTTAATAGAAAATGGTTTTCAAGGAAAGGAAGGGCAACAAATACCGGAAATGTCTGATGAAAAATTAATTGAGATTTCAAATAGGTATATTGAGTTATATGAGCAGATAACAGGAGAAAACTTTGTTAAAGCTGACGTTTCGGATGTTGAAAACAGAATCAATGTTAATGTTAATGCTTTTTTAACTAAATAATATTTATGAAATTAAAATCATTGAAAACATATAAGAAACTCCTGTATTTGGGAGTTTTTCTTGTTTATATGGTAGGTATGGAAAATGTAAACGCACAAGACTGGGCAAATTTAGAAAGTTTCAAAGAGGCCAATGCGCCGTTTTTAAACGGAGATAAAGATGATCCCGAAGTTGTCTTTATGGGGAACTCTATAACAATAGGTTGGTACAATACCAATCCTGATTTTTTCAATACAAACAATTTTGTAAATAGAGGTATTGGCGGACAAACAACGCCGCAGATGCTTGTTCGGTTCCGTCCAGATGTGATAGATTTAAAACCAAAAGTGGTCGTTATTTTGGCGGGAACAAATGATATTGCTGGTAATACGGGGCCTTCTACAATAAAAATGATTGCCGATAATATTTTTTCGATGTGTGAAATTGCCGAAGCAAATGATATTAAAGTTGTAATTTCTTCTGTCCTGCCAGTTTATGATTATCCATGGAAGCCTGGATTGGAGCCTGCTCAAAAAATTATTGATTTAAATCTTTTACTTAAAGAATATGCCGCAAAAAATGGCCATGAATATTTAGATTATTTTTCATCAATGGTCGATGAAAGAAATGGGTTAATTACAGAATATGGTTATGATGGTGTCCATCCGAATAACGAAGGCTACAATGTAATGACAGAATTGGTTCAAAAAAGTTTGAAGAAAGTTATCAAATAAGAATGCATTTAAAAGTTGTCGATACGAGAGAAGATATTTTGATGGTTGAAAAACTAGCAAAAGAAGTGTGGGAGCAGCATTATACACCAATTATTGGTGAAGAACAAGTTGCTTACATGCTTAAAAAGTTTCAGTCGGCGAATACAATGACTGAACAATTGCATGCTGGTTATTTGTATTATATCATAAATTTCAAAAATGAACCTGTAGGGTATTTATCTATTTTACCTAAAGAGAATGAATTGTTTTTAAGCAAGATTTATGTGTTACAACACTTTCAAGGAAAAGGATTAGGTAAGTTTATGTTGAATTTTGTATTTGAAATGGCAGTTGAATTGAAAAAGGATAAAGTAGCCCTTACCGTTAATAAGTACAATGATAATGCAATTAGGGCCTATGAAAAAATGGGTTTTATTAATGTTGATGCCGTTGTAACTAATATAGGATCTGGTTACGTAATGGATGATTTTATCATGGAAAAGTCCGTTTAAAATTTATGAAATCTAGGCTTATTGTAATTTCTGATTTATTTGGTTTTAAAGAGAATAATTGGATTCAGAATTATATGGCTATTCTAAATGATTACTTCGAGGTTGTATTTTATGATGCTTTAGTCCTTGCCGAAATTAAAAAGGCAAGTAAAACTGAAAGTGAATTGCATAATGCGTTTGTTAATGGAGGAATAGAAATTGCAATAAATAACCTCTTAAACCTAGAGAATGAGTTAGTTAATGTTTTAGGTTTTAGTATTGGTGGAACTATAGGCTGGAAGGCGGGCTTAAAAGGGTTGAAAATTCAACGAATAATAGGTGTATCATCGACAAGATTGAGAATGGAAACTCTAAAACCAAATTGTAAGATTGAATTATTTTATGGAGAAAAGGACTCCGATGCTCCATCGAATAATTGGTTTCAACTAATGGAACTGAATTATACAAGTATTCGAAATGCTGCACATACTTTTTATAAAGAAAAAGAGCATATAGATATAATTGTAAACCGTTTAATTTAAAAGAATTGATTGAATCTTTATTAAAAACATTACCTATGTTAATAGGGCTAGCACTTAGTCCGCTGCCCTTAATAGCAATGTTTATGCTTTTACTTACACCAAAAGCGAAACAAAACAGTTCTGCATTTTTAATTGGATGGTTAGTCGGGGTTTATTTAATTGCAGGTGCTGTTTTATTGTTACCAATTCCATTGGAGGCAACATGGAAATCGATGGGGTCTTCAAAAAATACTCAAATAATTATTGGTGTTGCAATGTTGTTGGCCGCTGTTATTGTTAAGATAAAGGGAACTAAAAAAACAGATCCAATTAAAATACCTAAACTATTTGTTCATATAGATAAGTTTGGATTTAAAAGATCTATTTCGCTAGGTTTTTTAATGTGTACTATAAATGTAAAAAACTTAGCCCTTGTTGTTGCCGGTGCAGTTCAAATAAAAACAGCGTTAACTTCTGACTTATTAGACAGAGGCATTGCTTCTTTATTGTTCACAGTATTGGCGAGCAGCAGTATGATTGTTCCGGTAATTATTTATAATTTATCACAAGAAAAATTAGACACATTGTTCTTAAAATGGCGGAATTTTCTAATTAGAAATCAAACGAGTATTTTAATGATGGTGCTTTCCTTTTTTGGTGTTTTGCTGATATATATGGGGCTCTCATCAGTATAGTGTATTAAATTACATACTTCCAAAGAATTCGCAATCCAACAATTGCGATAAGCACAGCTGTTATTTTTTTTAATAGAAAAGGAGAGATTGTTTTAGCACTTAATCTTGACCCTATTTGACCTCCAATAAACACCGATATCAATAGTACTAAGGTTAGATCCCATTCTATTGTAAATTTATTATGTTGCATTTGCCCTAACAATCCGGCAATGGAGTTTACTAAAATAAATAAACTGGCTGTAGCAGCAATTTTTTTAGGCGTATCCCAATTGGTTAAATGAAGTAATGGTGCTAAAAAAATGCCACCACCAATACCGACCATTCCAGAAATAAAACCAATAATTCCTCCATAAGATGCATCCTTAGTTAATGAAGATTGATAAAATTCACCACTTGATTTTTCCGAAACGTATTTCGACATCCACATAAATAATGCAGCAATAATTAAGGTAATTCCCAATAGAATAAAAAAGAATGATTGGCTAATTTTTAAATAACCGCCAATAAATGCTAAGGGAATTGAAAAAGAAACTAGTGGAATTACTTTTCTCCAATTATAAAGACCGTGTTTGGCATATATTAATGTACCACTTGTAACAACTACTATATTACACAATAAAGCTGTAGCTCTAATTTGTGTAAATGCTAAGCCAGTGAGCGCAAGTATTGCTAAGTAACTAGAGCCACCGCCAAATCCTACAGATGAATATAAAATTGCAATTGAAAAAAAGAGCAAAACAATTCCCCAGTTTTCTATCAGCGATTTTATAATTTCAGAGAATTCAATCATAGAGCGAAAGTACTAAAGCAATTATCAATTTACAATGGGTTCAAAAAAAGATTTGATTGTAATGGTTAAATGAATGGTGAGTTAAATTAAAAAAGATGTATTTTTAGAATCCAAAAATAAACCTAGCATGTCTACACCCAATCATAAAGCTTATTGGAAAACAAACCTGAGATATTTGGCCATTCTTTTATCCATTTGGTTTATTGTCTCTTATCTTTTCGGAATTGTATTTGTTGAAGAATTGAATACTATTAGAGTTGGCGGCTTTAAACTTGGGTTTTGGTTCGCTCAACAAGGATCTATTTATGTATTCGTAATACTTATATTCGTATACATTCGCTTAATGAACAAACTAGACAAAAAACACAACCTCGATAAATAATTATGGATTTACAAACTTGGACTTGGGTTTTGGTAGGAATTACCTTTGCGCTTTATATTGGTATCGCAATTTGGTCACGGGCCGGATCTACAAAAGAATTTTATGTTGCAGGAGGAGGTGTTTCCCCTTTAGCGAATGGTTTGGCAACTGCGGCAGATTGGATGTCTGCAGCATCTTTTATTTCAATGGCAGGTATTATTTCCTTTTCAGGATATGATGGTTCTGTTTATCTAATGGGTTGGACTGGTGGTTATGTATTGTTAGCATTATTATTGGCGCCTTATCTAAGAAAATTCGGAAAATTTACGGTGCCTGATTTTATCGGAGATAGGTATTATTCAAATGTTGCTAGAACAGTTGCAGTATTTTGTGCACTGCTCGTTTCATTTACTTATGTGGCTGGACAGATGCGTGGCGTAGGATTGGTGTTCTCTCGGTTTTTAGAAGTTGATATAAATACGGGTGTTATTATTGGAATGATTATCGTTTTATTTTATGCCGTTTTAGGGGGGATGAAGGGAATTACTTACACGCAAGTAGCTCAATACTGTGTGTTGATTTTTGCTTTTATGGTTCCTGCTATTTTTATCTCTATTCAGATGACAGGAAATCCAATTCCACAATTAGGCTTTGGAGGAACTGACGAAACAGGAATGTATTTGTTAGATAAATTAGATGGCTTGCATAAAGATTTAGGTTTTGCAGAATATACCTCAGGTTCAAAATCGACTTTAGATGTGTTCTTTATTACGGCAGCCTTAATGGTTGGTACAGCAGGATTACCTCATGTTATTGTGCGATTCTTTACAGTAAAAAAAGTTGCCGACGCACGTGTATCTGCTGGATGGGCTTTATTATTTATTGGAATTCTTTATACAACTGCTCCAGCAATTGCTGTGTTTTCTAGAACCAATATGATCGAGACAGTTCATAATGTTCAGTATGATCAGTTGCCAGAGTGGTTCGAGAATTGGGAAACTACGGGATTGATCGCTTTTGAAGACAAGAATGGAGACGGTAAAGTTCAATATGTTGGGGATGAGAGTTTAAATGAATTAACGGTTGATAGAGATATTATGGTTCTGGCAAATCCTGAAATAGCCAAACTTCCAAATTGGGTAATTGCCCTTGTAGCGGCAGGCGGTTTAGCGGCTGCATTATCTACTGCGGCGGGATTATTACTCGTAATATCAGCCTCAGTTTCGCATGATTTAATTAAAAAAATGATAAAACCAGATATATCTGAGAAAGGAGAATTGGTTGCTGCGCGTTTATCTGCTGTAGCCGCTGTTTGTGTTGCTGGATATTTTGGTATTAATCCACCCGACTTCGTCGCCGCAACAGTTGCTTTAGCCTTTGGTTTGGCGGCGGCCTCGTTTTTCCCTGCAATAGTATTAGGAATATTCAGTAAACGAATGAATAAAGAAGGAGCCATTGCCGGAATGGTTGTGGGTATCTTGTCCATGTTATTTTATATGCTCAAATTCAAATTCGATTGGTTTGGAGGAGGGACTAAAGAAGATTGGTGGTTTGGAATTTCTCCAGAAGGGTTTGGAACTGTAGCAATGATTGCAAACTTTGTTGTTTCAATGGTAATTTCGAAATTTACACCAGCACCCCCAAAAGAAGTACAAGAAATTGTTGAGAATATCAGAATACCGAGTGGAGCGGGAGAAGCAACACATTAATATTTCATTTTCAAAGTTTAGTTGGTCGATAAAATCACGTCATCAATAGAAAAAAGTAATTTTCAAATTGCTAATTTTATTATTTTCGGATTCGATTTTAGAAATCGCTTTTAACCTAATAAACACTACTACTAATGAGTAATTATCATATAAAGCATCTTGAAGAATATTATAAGGTGTATCGTAAATCCGTTAGAGAGCCTAAAGTATTTTGGGAGGAGATTGCAGAAGAACACTTTGTTTGGCGTAAACGTTGGGACAAAGTTTTGTCGTGGGATTTTAAGAAACCTGAAATTAAATGGTATGAAGGTGCCAAATTAAACATAACGGAGAATTGTATTGACCGTCATTTGCGAACAAATGGAAATAAAACGGCAATTCTTTTCGAGCCTAATAACCCGGATGAGGAAGCACAGCACATTACGTATAATCGTTTGTACGAAAGAGTAAATCAATTTGCAAATGTTTTGAAATCTCAAGGAATTAAAAAAGGCGATCGTGTCTGCATTTATTTACCGATGATTCCTGAATTGGCAATTTCATTATTAGCTTGTGCTCGTATTGGGGCTATACATTCCGTAGTATTTGCAGGATTCTCAGCAACAGCATTATCATCTAGAATTAATGATTCAGATTGTAAAATGGTCATTACTTCCGATGGGTCCTACCGAGGTAAAAAGACAATTGATTTAAAAGGAATAGTTGATGAAGGTTTAGAAGAATGTGCAAACGTAGAAACTGTTTTGGTTGTAAATAGAATCAATTCAGAAATCAATATGAAAGAAGGTAGGGATAAATGGTTGCAGCCTTTATTAGATGATGCTTCTAAAGAGTGTGAGCCAGAAATAATGGATGCAGAAGATCCATTATTTATTTTATATACTTCCGGATCAACTGGGCAACCAAAAGGTATGGTGCATACAACTGCTGGTTATATGGTTTACACGGCATACACCTTTAAAAATGTATTTAATTACCGTGCAAACGACGTGTATTGGTGTACTGCAGATATTGGGTGGATTACTGGGCATAGTTATATTGTATATGGACCTTTGGCAAATGGAGCAACAACAGTAATGTTCGAGGGCGTTCCAAGTTATCCGGATTATGGAAGATTTTGGGAAGTTGTTGAAAAGCATAAAATCACGCAATTTTATACAGCACCTACAGCAATTAGAGCCTTGGCAAAAGAAAAACTAGATTATGTAGATAAATATGATTTGTCTTCATTAAAAGTATTGGGCTCTGTAGGCGAACCAATAAATGAAGAAGCATGGCACTGGTACAATGATAATGTAGGGCATAAGAAAAGTCCAATTGTCGATACTTGGTGGCAAACAGAAACTGGAGGAATCATGATTTCTCCGTTGCCATATGTAACACCAACAATTCCAACATATGCTACGTTACCGTTTATTGGAATTCAACCAGCCCTAATGGATGAAAATGGTGAAGAGATTCATGGCAATCAAGTTGATGGTCGATTGTGTATTAAATTTCCATGGCCTTCTATGGCCAGAACCATTTGGGGAAATCATCAGCGCTATAAAGAAACCTATTTTTCTGCCTATGAAAAGAAATACTTTACAGGAGATGGTGCGCTAAGAGATGCAACTGGATATTACAGGATTACCGGTAGGGTAGATGATGTAATAATTGTATCAGGACATAATTTAGGAACTGCTCCAATTGAGGATGCTGTGAATGAACACCCAGCGGTTGCTGAATCCGCTATTGTTGGATTTCCACATGATATTAAAGGAAACGCTCTTTACGGATATGTGATTTTGAAGGAAACAGGTGAGTCTAGAGATCAGACTAATTTAAGAAAAGAGATCAATCAAATAATTACAGAACACATTGGTCCAATTGCAAAATTGGATAAAATTCAGTTTACAGTTGGTCTGCCTAAAACAAGAAGTGGTAAAATTATGCGTAGAATATTACGTAAGATTGCTTCAAAGGACACCTCTAATTTAGGAGACACATCCACTTTATTGAACCCGGAAGTGGTTCAAGAAATAATGGATAATGCCCTTTAATATTTAAACTGAGAGCGGTTTTGGTGTTTTTTAATTGCTTTCCTTGATAATACAATACCTATTATTAAGGAGAGTAAAGCGCCGATCCAAATTCCAGGAATAAAATTGATAAATAAGAAATAATCATATGCTCCGTGAAACAACGTGGCATATAGTAATCCTAAAAGATTGTATTTTATTCTGTGCCTAGAGAATTTTGCAATTCCCATATAATAACCCATTATTATTCCAAATGTAGCATGAGCAGGTACAGCGGTGAATGCTCTTGCTAGAGCGGTATAAAACCCTCCATCCATCACATATAGAATGTTTTCTGTAAATGCAAAACCCATAGAAACCATAACGGCGTATACAATTCCATCAAAAGGCTCATTAAATGCGGATTTTTTCTGAGCGTAAAACCTAACAATAAGGTATTTGCTAAACTCTTCAACTAATGCAACAACTATAAAGGCTTTAGTAAATTGCTGAAAAAGATTAAAGGAATCTGAGAAAGGAAATATTTTACTCGCTATTGTAGAGATTAGAATGGTTGCAATAACACTTATAATCGCACCACCTAAAAAGGTTTTTACTAGTAATTTTTTTGGCTCTTTTTCATACTTGTCTTTCACATAGATATAAATAATGATGAAAGCAATTGGAGCAATGGTTAACAATACCACATTCATTGTTCCAGATTATTTAGGATTTGAAGATAATAATCCGTTGGATGTTTGGCATAATCATGATTTAATTCTTTAATTTCTTGGCGAAATAGTTTTATAGGAATTAATTTAAGTGCGGTTAGTTCCTCTTTTTGAATTTTTAATTCTGAAAACCGCTTCTCTAATTTACATTTATAAATGTAGTGTAATTCATTATCTATATAAGCAGGATTAAATTGTTGATGTTCGTGATAAGTTCCAATTGGTTTTAGGGATTCCTTTTCAATTTCCAATCCAATTTCCTCTTTAATTTCCCTTAATGCACTTTCTAATGGAGATTCTTTAGTTCCAATATGTCCAGCAACTGAAACATCCCAAACATTCGGAAATGCAATTTTTGTAGCACTTCTTTTCTGTAATAATAATTCTTCAGTCTCCGTATAAAACCAAATATGGACGCTTGCATGCAACCATCCATATTTATGTGCTTCAGATTTTAAAGCAGTTTTTTGAAAAGAATAATCTTTATTTAATATGTCTATTAATTCATCTGTCATTAATCAAAATAACTAAAACCTTTTTTAGGGTCTATTTGAAGTAACGATTCATAGATTAATTTAATTACATTTTCCACATCTTCCTTGGCAACCATTTCAACTGTTGTATGCATATATCTTAGCGCTAAACTAATTAATGCACTTGGTACGCCTCCATTAGAATATGCAAAAGCATCAGTATCGGTTCCTGTAGCTCTAGAAGAAGCTAAGCGCTGAAATGGAATTTCATTCTTTTCTGCAGTAT
Organism: Urechidicola vernalis; assembly: GCF_031846385.1. NCBI lineage: Bacteria > Pseudomonadati > Bacteroidota > Flavobacteriia > Flavobacteriales > Flavobacteriaceae > Urechidicola > Urechidicola vernalis. The sequence continues at coordinate 1,835 of NZ_JAVRHV010000006.1, read as the reverse complement.
CAATAATTAATTCACGCAAATTATTTTGTACAGCGGGAGCATATGAAATAACAGGGCCATCTCCAGATTTTGTTTCACCCTCTTTTTTCTTGTTAATCATAGGCGTTGTTGTATCATGACATACATCTGTAATGATGGCAACATTAGGCTGAATGGTATGTGTAATCATTTCGGCTCCACGTAATCCAATTTCTTCTTGAACCGAGTTTGTTATATATAAGCCAAAAGGAAGGTCCTTTTTATTCTCCTTTAACAATCTTGCAACTTCTGCAATCATAAATCCACCCATTCTATTATCCAGGGCTCTACAAACAAAATTGGTTTTATTCAAAATCATGAATTCATCAGGGTAGGTTATAACGCATCCTACATGAACACCTAATTTTTCCACCTCCTTTTTACATTTACAACCAACATCTATAAAGATGTTATCGAGTTTAGGCGTTTCTTCTTTGCCTTTTAGTCTTGTATGAATTGCTGGCCATCCAAAAATACCTTTTACAATTCCCTTTTTTGTGTGGATATTTACCCGTTTTGAAGGAGCAATCTGGTGATCACTTCCACCATTTCTAATAACATAGATCAATCCATCATCAGTTATGTAGTTTACATACCAAGAAATTTCGTCGGCATGACCTTCTATAACCACTCTAAATTTTGCATCTGGATTAATCACTCCAACTGCTGTTCCATAACTATCCGTTATAAATGTATCAACATAGGGTTTTAAATAGTCCATCCAAATTTTCTGACCTTCACTTTCGTAGCCAGTAGGAGAGGGGTTATTCAAGTATTTTTCGAGGAAGGTTATTGATTTTTTATTTAAAATTGATTTTGTATTGCTCATGTTCTTAAAGTTTTCTCAAAAATACTGAAATTTCCGTTTTACATTATTTCTAGTTTCAAATAATTGTAATTTTGTAAACTCTAAAGACGTTATATATAGCTATGAGAAAACTTGTTAGTTTATTTTTTGTATTAATCGGAGTTTTTGGGTTCTCACAAACCGAAAAGAAAATAAAAAAGGACTCTTCCTATATATATAAGGACTACATAATTTTTGAAGGTGATACGGTGGTCATAGAATTAGATGAAGTGGCAGTTCTGAATAAAGTTAAGTTTAAGAACGATTATGACAAACGTTATTATTATTGGTTTAGAAAAAAAACTATAAAAGCTTACCCTTTTGCAAAATTGGCGGCCGAACGATTAACGACTTTAAATGAAAGGTTGGATAATATCGATTCTAAGCGTAAGAAGAAATTGTATACAAAAAGAGTTCAAAAATATATGGAGGAAGAGTTTACTGAACAATTGAAAAAGTTAACAAGAACGGAAGGACGTATTTTGATAAAACTAATTCATAGGCAAACTGGAGTTACCACGTTCGATTTAATAAAGGAAATTAGAAGTGGATGGAAGGCTTTTTGGTATCATAAGACAGCGAGTCTATTTAAATTATCTCTAAAATTAGAATACAATCCAGAATTGATAGATGAGGATTTTATGATAGAAGATATCTTACAAAGGGCTTTTATGAATGGAACCTTAGAAAAACAAGTGTCGAAATTAGATTTTGATTATATGAATATAGCCGCTAAGCGAGGTAATTTAATTCATGTTCAAAAAAAATAAAGGTAATAGGTTATTGATATTCAAGGGCTATCGTAATGAGTTAAATAAATTCTATTTTTTTACAAGGTTTTATTAGGTTTTAAGAAAAGAATGTTAGTATATTTGCATCCGCTTTTGAGGCATAAGTTTTGAGAGCAAGTTCATTGAGATAGAGGTTTTGTTCGGGGTAAGAAAAAAGATTAAAAAAAGTTTTAATTTTT
>NZ_JAVRHV010000005.1:0-204447 GCF_031846385.1 Urechidicola vernalis | reverse complement strand
GCAATAATTTTCAACATTATTGCAACAATTTATATTAAGTTTCGTCTTTAATATCAAACACATAAAAGAAAGTTCAAAAATTGAGAGAATCGAGGATTAAAATTTCATTTATAGTAATTGCTTTTTGCTCATTCATTTTTGGATGTAATCCGAATTTTAATAAGAAAACAGATTCAAAAAAGGAAAAAGCAATAAATAGCCTTATTAAAAATGATAGCACTTTATATTCGGTAAAAGACGCCATGAAACTACATGGTTTAAAAGGATTAAGCGTAGCTGTTTTTGAAAACTATAAGATTGTATGGACAGGAACCTGGGGGATAAAAGATGTTGAAACAGGAGAACCTATTGATGGTAATACTGCTTTTTCAACGGCCTCTATTGCAAAACCAATCACAGCTACTTTATTTGCAATTTTAGAAGAAAAAGGTTTGATAAATTTGAAGGACCCCGTTTCAAATTATTTGAAAAGGTGGAAATTACCAGAGAGTGAGTTCTTAAGTGATACAGAACTAACCTTTGAACATTTATTAAGTCATACAGCGGGAACTACCCAACATGGCTTTGCCGATTTCTATGAAGGTGATTCAATCCCTATCTTGGTCCAAAGCCTAAAAGGCCAACTCCCTCGTTACGATGAGGAAATATCATTCCAATGGAAACCCGGGACAAATTGGAGTTATAGTGGTGGTGGATATGTTATAGCACAAATGGCAATCGAAGATAGTCTTGGAGTGTCATTAGCCGACTTGGCCTATGAATATCTTTTTCAGCCACTGGCTTTAAATAATACTACGATGAAGCAACCAAATGAAACCGATTTTCTTACTAATATTGCTATGGCTCATGATGAAAATGGTGAGATTGTTGGAACAGGTATACCTATTACTCCACAAGTGGCCCCATCAGGCTTATGGTCAACTCCATCAGATTTAGCAACTTTTGTCATTGAAATACAAAATGCCTTAAGAAATAAAAACAATACAGTAATATCGAATAAAGTAGCAAAAAGGGTAACAGCTATTGTTACGTCAAAAGTTTTGGGTGGATGGAGCCTAGGTTGGGAAAGAAGGTACGGTTTCGGTAACTATGATTGGTTTTCTCATGGAGGAGCAAATACCGGTATTGGTGGTCATATATACGGAACGATGAAGGATGGTAACGGAATTGCCTTTTTAGGAAATGGTGCCAACACAAATAGAATGCCAGTAACAAATCAATTCAGAAACAGTATTATTGAAGCTAATAAATGGTATATTCCAATAGATAAATCACTTGAAAAACCTATGACCAAGGAATTAACTGAAATGATTACTGGAAAATACATACATACCTTATTTGGCGAAGTAGTAGAAGTAATTAGCGGGGATGAAGGTTTATATATAAAGGGTTTTATCGGCAATGGCACGAATGAATTGACTTTTATTGGTGACGACACGTTTTTAATTGACGGATCTCCGTCAAAGATAAAAATTAAAAAAAATGAAGCTGATGGTTCATTGTATATTCTCTTGATAAGAAATAACACAAATGAAGAAAGAGTGGCATATAGAAAACAATTTTAGTAATTAATAACTACTGCCAACACCGTGTATAATTCATTGCTAGTATTCGGCTACTTACGAAAATCCTCGCGGATTTTCTATTCGGTTTGTATTTGCTAAATTAGTTGCTCAAACACGCAACGAAATCATACACAAACACGCTGTGTGTAATTCCTGAAAAAACAATATTCGTAATTATTATTTTTACACTAACTATTATTTTAGTTGTATAACTATAAAAATAGTTATATTTGTCCTGTTCAAAATTTTAAACATGAAAAACATAGTATTACTAATTTTTATAGGTGCGATTCAATCTTTAACTATTCAAGCACAAGATAAAGTGGAAAAACCAGAGTATGTTATAATTCTCAATGAGAAAATAGTGACAAAACAGGAAGTACAAGTGTATGCAAACAATGGAAAACTGAAAAACATGAACAAGGGTGTTACACAAGAAAAACGTGACTCTCTTTATGAAATACTCGGAGATGTTATAAAAGATAAAGAGTTTGTTATCACTATAAAAATAAGAACAGAAGAAGAACTTGCGGAACAAAAACGAATTGCTCCTAAAAATAAAGTGGAAAAAAAAGAGTCTAAAAATGACTTCTTTTTAACCATAAACGATAAGGCTTCGGATTTTACCGTAAAAATGTTAAATGGAGAAGATATTACACTTTCAGAACTAAAAGGTAAAGTAGTATTACTGAATTTTTGGGCAACCTGGTGTGGACCTTGCTTGATGGAATTTGCGGAAATTCCAGATAAAATACTAAAACAATTTGGTGATAAGGACTTTATTTTTGTACCCATAGCCATTGGACAAAAAAAAGAAACTGTTTCTCAAAAAATGCCACATTTGAAAAAATACGGAGTCAATTTTAACGTTGGCTATGATACCAATGGAGAAATATGGCATCAATATGCTCAAGGTTCAATCCCAAAAAATTTTTTAATTGATAAAAAAGGAACAATTAGATACACTTCTGAAGGGTATTCCAAAGAAACTATTGACAATCTAGCAGATGGAATAAAAAAACTGATATCTGAATAAAAACTAAACACAACACCGTATAAAATTTATGCTAACTTTAGAGAAAAATTGTAAAAACAAAACAACCAATTAACATTTGTACTAGTTATTTTTTAACTAAATTCTTAGTTGAAACTAAAAATTTAGTTATATTTGAATTCATCAAACAAAAACAACTTTATGAATTCAAAAAATGTTTTAAAAATACTTTTAATAAACTCAATTTTAATTGGATTTTCAAGCTGCAGAAAAGAAAAAAGGGTAATTGAAAAAATTGATTTTAAAACCCACTATAAATTTTCTTCTGAAATAGAAGACAAAATAGCTAAAGACACTGTTCCTTGGAAATATCAATTTTCGGCTGCTGATTATGCTGCAAAAGGAGATTATAAAAATGCTTTAATTCAATGGGATATGGCAACAGGAACAAGGGAAGTAAAGTATTCAAAAAACCAAATAGATTCGATTTACAAGAAATATTCAAAAGTTAACGCATCCGATTATATTCTCGAAAAAGCAAAGGAAAATCAATTATTAATAATAAACGAAGCGCATCAAAATTCTTTCCATCGAGTATTCACTAAATCACTTCTGCAAAACCTTTTCGATAATGGATATAAAAATTTAGGCCTTGAAGCACTAGGAAATGGAAAGTATTTAGATTCAACACTCAATAACCGAAGTTATCCAATTCTCAAAACAGGATATTATATAAAAGATCCTCAATTTGGAAATTTAGTCAGAGAAGCTTTAGAAATAGGATATGAATTATTTGCTTATGAAAATATGAGTAAAGGAGGAGGGAAACCAAGAGAAATAGAACAAGCAAGAAACATTGAAAATGTAATAAACTCTAAACCAAATGAGAAATTTTTAATTTATTGTGGTTTTGACCACGCTTTAGAAGGAATTCATAAACCTTGGGAAAAAGCAATGGCTGGAAGATTAACTGAATACACAAAGATAAATCCTCTAACTATTAATCAGGTACTTTATAGCGAAAAAAGTAACTCAAAATACAACCACCCTCTGTTAAAAGCACTAGATATTAAAGAGTCAACAGTCTTAATTGATAAAGATAATAATCCATTAAAATATAAACGTGGAACTGCTTGGACTGACATAGTCGTTTTTCACCCAAATACAAACTATATTGATGGAAGACCTAATTGGCTCTTTGAGAATGGTAATAAAAAAGTTTCCATTACTTTAAGTGATATTAAAATTAAATTTCCAGTTATGGTTCTTGCTTTCAAAAAAGGAGAAGATATGAATTTGGCTGTGCCAATTGACATAACAGAAGTAAAAAACCAAATAGATAATTGTAGTCTAGGATTAAAACAAGGGGACTATACTATAGTAGTTACAAATGGAAAAGAGTCAGTAAAATTTAAACAAAACGTAAAATAACTATTGCCAACAATGTGTATAATTAATTGCTTGCGGAATTCCCTTTCGGAAAATTCACACGAATTAATTATCTTTCCGCAACGGCGGAAAGTAAATCGCACTTTTAACCGCAACTCATCATAACACAAACAAGTTGTGACACATTCAACTAGCGTTGAACTTTTGTTGCTACGTGCTTTGCGCTCCCACCCCAAAAGGAATGTGTCACAACAGACCTGCTAAACCAAATTACTCCATCTCAATTCTAAATGAATATCAACCCTAGTTGGGCATCGAGCCTAAACGATGACACAACTATACCTAAACGTAATTTGGATCTGTATTTTGCGCTCCCAATAATCAGAATTTGACAAATAACGATAATTACATTATCTATTTGATGAACTATTATCGAACTTTATTAGGAAGTCCAATACTTCGATAATAGTTGTTCAAATTCTTTATATTTACTCTTAAAACACAGAACTTCGTTTAGCAGGTCTGTTGCTACCATTTCTCTATCGCGACCGATCATTTTTAGTCCTGTAACAATTCCTTCATCATTCAAAATAAAATTAAGTTTCATTGCTTGATTGTTATCTAAAAACTTATGGTCTCCATAATAATTAATCTCCACTTTTTGACCTTGCGCATCGCCATAAATTTTGTCTCCTATAATAATTATTGATAAGGTAAAATCTGGCGAGAATTCATAGTTTCCTAAATAAATTGACATTTCTTTATGAGACAATTTGATAAATTCTACGTTCGAAACTATGGGAGCAGTATTTATTTTATGATCATAACTCATCATTCTTGTAGGCATCCATTTTCCTTGTTCTAAAATCCATAGGTTTGTAAATCTAGCAATTGTACTACCAAAAGAATGTCTACCCGTTTGGATTGCTCCATATAAATTCCCTTTATTATATAAAGGAAACACTTCAAGACTGCCTTTTTCTAAAACTCTTTTTATATTGTTTTTCTCTGTACCGCAAATATTCTTTTTTAATGTTCTTATAAATTTTGCTCTAGACTCTGTAATACCATCTTTGTCATGATAAAATTCAAATTCTTCAGGCAACAATTCTTGAAACACTTCCAAATTGCATTTATTAAACCCTACTTCAAAAAACAAACTGTCTTTTGCTTTTAAAACTTGAAACAAATCATTATCATTTGAAATTTGAGCATTAATAACATTTGAAAGAAGTATGGCTATTAAAGCAATTCCTTTAATTTTTCTAACCGGTAATTTCATAATTAAATTTATCTATTTCCAATAGGACAATATTTATTATAAAAAGGTTACCAAATTTCAATAAAATTACTGCTCCCCATAATAAAGCACCTAAAGTTAACACTGGTTATAATTCATTGCTAGTATTCTCTTACTTACGTAAATCCTTGGTTTTTTTCTATTTAGCTTGTATTTACTACATTAGTTGCTGAAAAACGGTGCGAAATCATAAGCAAACTGTTAATTATGAAGTATAGAATTCTTATTTATTGTCTCATTGCAATTATTGCTTTTAGCAGTTTTAATACTTATGAAAATTCAGATTATATAGAATATCATAAACAAATTACCAAGGCAGAAAAGTTTCTAAGTGAACAGCAGTTTGTCAAAGCTTTAATCACATACGAACAGGTTTTTAAACATTATGAGTTCGTTTTTTTGAGAGATTATAAAGTCGCTTCGCAATTGGCGTTTTACTTAGGTGATAAAAAAAAGGCTTTCGATTTTATAAAAATGGGTATAGCAGCCGGATGGGAGTTAAAAGATTTAAAGAAAAATAATTTTTTGAAGTCACTTCAAAACAATCCTGAATGGAGCACCATTATACAATCCTATGATAATCTTCGGAGTAGCTATGAAAGAAGAATTGATTGGAGTTTAAGAGAGCATGTGCATCTTATGTTCAAAAAAGACCAGAAAAAAGCGCTAGGCGCACTATTTAGGATAGGAAATAAGGCTCAAGAAAAATATGGAACAATGAAGTTTGCTCCTCATAGCGAAAATCAAATGCTAGAACTCATAGATATATTGAATAATCAAGGATATCCTGGAGAAAAACTGATTGGTAATGATTTCTGGATGTCAACAATTATAAGCCATCACAATTCTATATCTTTAGAATATAACAAGAAAGACACTCTCTATGTCTTCATTAAACCCAAATTAGTTACAGCCATTGAAAAAGGAAATATATCTCCCTATGAATTCGCCTTAATAGATGATTGGCAAATAGCCGTGTCTTCAAAAAGAACAATGCCAGGTTATGGATTTCTACAATCACCTGTAGATTCCACCTTATCAAAAACAAATCAATTAAGGCAAAAAATAGGGCTTAGAACCATAAATATTCGAAACAAACTAGTTACTATAGAAAGAAACACTGGTATGAATTTTTATCTTCCAGATTGGGTAAATGGTAGTATTAAAATCGAATAAAGTAAAGGCCACAAAAAAACGCTTCTATTTATTTCTGAATTGCCAAAAAATCTACCAATCTCGCAGCCAAACTTGCGGTATGATTGTCAATATCAAACTTCGGATTTAACTCGGCAATATCACAACCCACTACTTCAGCGTTCTTTGCTACAAAATCTAAAACAATCCAAACAAATTTAGGTTCAAATCCTAAAGGTGATGGTGCGCTAACTCCAGGGGCATAAGCACTAGAAAAACCGTCTAAATCTATGGTAATATATAAGTAATCTATTTTATTTATAAACTGTTTTAGTCGGTTTTGAACCTTAGATATATTACTTAATTCACATTCAAAATTTGTCATAAAATCGGTTCCCAAATCTTTAGCAACATCGAACAAAGCTTTACTGTTTCCCTGCTCTTGAATACCCAAAACAAAGTATTCGAATTCCTCTCCTTCCTTGCGTAAGTCATAATAAATCTGATTAAAAACAGTACCTGAAGTGGGTTTATCTACCATAGGTCTTAAATCAAAATGGGCATCAAAGTTTAGAATTCCAATTTTTCCTTCTCCTTTTGACTTTATATAATCGCGAACACCCATATAAGAGCCGTAGGTAATATCATGTCCCCCTCCTAATACAATTGGAAAAATGCCATTTGTTTTTAATTGATGCGTAGCCTTTCGTAAATAGGCTTGTGCAGTCTCTAAATCTCTATCTTCACAACAAATATTACCAAAGTCTAAAAGATCTTTTTCCTGATTGTGAATTGGAATTTTTGCCAACCTATTTCTAATAGCATCTGGCCCATTAATAGCGCCTTCTCTCCCTTGATTTCTTCGAACGCCTTCATCAACCGCATAACCTAGCAAACCAATACTTGGAGAAACGCTTTCAAGGGCTAAATTTTCTTGTAATCGAATTCTATGATGCCAATATTCACAATCTAAACTTCCGTCATTCTCTCTTCCTTGCCATAAAGCAGCACTTACTTTATGCAATAATTCTTTTGTTTCTATCAATTCTTAAAACTCTAAATTGTTTAAAATATCGCCATCAACCATTTCTGGTAAGGTTACTTTTAAATTCGGGCTGCGCTTCATTTCTCTTTTAATAGCAAATAAAGCCTCATCATTTCTTGCCCAACCTCTACGAGCAATTCCATTGTTTACATCATAAAACAACATGCTTTCCAGTTTTCTTTGGGCGTCTGAAGTACCATCTAACAGCATTCCAAATCCACCATTAGAAACTTCTCCCCAGCCAACGCCTCCACCATTATGAATAGACACCCAGGTAGCGCCTCTAAAACTATCGCCAATTACATTATGAATAGACATGTCTGCAGTAAACTTACTTCCGTCGTAAATGTTACTTGTTTCTCTGTAGGGTGAATCCGTACCACTAACATCATGATGATCGCGACCCAATACTACTGGCGCAGATAATGTTCCGTTTTGAACAGCATCATTAAATGCAGAGGCTATTTTCATTCTACCCTCGGCATCAGCATATAATATCCTAGCCTGTGAACCAACCACCATTTTATTCTGTTTTGCGTCTTTTATCCAGGTGATATTGTCTTGCATCTGCAACTGAATTTCCTCTGGTGCGTTTTCTTGGATTTCTGCCAAAACTCGCATTGCAATTTCGTCTGTTTTATCCAAGTCTTCCGGATTACCTGAAGTACAAACCCATCTAAATGGACCAAATCCATAGTCGAAACACATCGGGCCTAAAATGTCTTGGACATATGATTTATACCTGAAATCAATACCATTTTCAGCCATAATATCGGCTCCTGCTCGGCTTGCTTCTAGCAAAAATGCGTTTCCATAATCAAAGAAATAGGTTCCCTTTTCTGTATGTTTATTTATAGCAGAAGCCTGTCTTTTCAAAGACTCCTGCACTTTTTCTTTAAACAATTCTGGATTGTTTCGAATCAAATCATTCGACTCCTCATAAGTTAAACCAGCTGGGTAATAGCCACCCGACCACGGATTATGCAGTGACGTTTGATCAGAGCCAACATGAATATATACATTAGCCTTATCGAATTCTTCCCAAACCTCAACAATGTTCCCAACAAAAGCAATGGAAACAACCTCTTTATTTTTTTGAGCTTCCTGAACTCGAGAAATCAGAGTTGGCATATCTTTAATAATAACATCTGCCCAACCTTGTTCATGTCGTTTCTCAGCTGCTTTTACATTTACCTCAGCACAAACAGTTATACAGCCCGCAATATTCCCTGCTTTAGGTTGCGCACCACTCATTCCTCCTAACCCCGAGGTCACAAAAACTTTTCCATTTGGATTGTCATTTCTATCCAATACCTTTCTAAAAGCATTCATCAAAGTAATTGTTGTTCCATGTACAATTCCTTGTGGGCCAATATACATATATGACCCTGCAGTCATTTGTCCGTATTGGGTTACACCTAATGCGTTGAATTTCTCCCAATCGTCTTGCTGTGAATAATTTGGAATCATCATTCCGTTAGTAACAACCACTCTTGGCGCATCTTTAGATGAAGGAAAAAGTCCCATTGGATGTCCAGAATACATATGTAAAGTCTGCTCTTCAGTCATGGTTGCCAAATATTGCATGGTTAACACGTATTGCCCCCAATTTTGAAACACGGCACCATTACCACCATAAGTAATTAACTCTTCTGGATGCTGAGCTACAAAAGGATCTAAATTATTCTGAATCATTAACATGATAGCAGCGGCTTGTGCTGATTTTGCAGGATACTCCGAAATAGGTCTTGCATATAAATTATATGAAGGCTTAAAGCGGTACATATAAATTCGTCCGTATTCTTTTAATTCTTGAGCAAATTCCAACGCTAATTCCGCATGCCATGCTTTTGGGAAATAGCGCAACGCATTTTGAACCGCTAATTTCTTTTCATCTTTTGATAAAATATCTTTTCGCTTAGGCGCTCTATTTGCGTTTTTAGGATATGCTTTCTTAGCTGGTAATTCAGATGGAATTCCTCGCAATATTTCTTGTTGAAATTCTAATGTCGTCATTTCAATAGATTTTTAATAGTTCTCAAATTCGTTATCGTACTGGCTATACGCCCCATCCATTTCTGATAAATGCAATAAATCTCTAGATTGCACCAATTTCAATGCCTTATCAATATCATAAGAAAAGATGCGGTCTTCTTTAGCAAAACCTACATGCTTGCGAACTTCATCATAAACCTCATCTAATATTTTACTAGAATTTAAAGGTTTTCTAAACTCAAAGGCCTGAGCAGCACTTAACAATTCAATTGCTAATATTTTTTCCAAGTTCTCTAAAACACGAAGTGCTTTTCTCCCGCCAATAGAACCCATACTTACGTGGTCTTCTTGTCCTAAAGAAGTCGGAATGCTATCGGCACTTGCAGGGAAACACAAGCCTTTGTTTTCACTTACCAAAGCGGCAGTTGTATATTGCAGAATCATAAATCCGGAATTCAACCCTGTATCTTCCATCAACAATCTTGGAGTACCTTCATATTTCCCTTCTAACGACAAATAGGTTCTTCTATCTGAAATACTTCCTAATTCCGCCGCTGCCAAGCAAGCATAGTCTAGTGGTAATGCCAATGGTTGTCCGTGAAAAGAACCTCCACTAATAATTAAATCTTCCGAAATTATAATTGGATTGTCTGTTGCTGAATTCATTTCTACCTCAACAATTTCTTTTAAATGTAGCCAAGCATTTCTAGAACTTCCATGCACTTGTGGCATGCATCGTAAAGAATATGGGTCTTGTACCTTACCACAATCTATATGTGATTTTCCAATGTCGGAATCCTTTAAAAATTTGGCAATTCTTGCCGCAACATGTGTATTCCCTTTATACGGCCTAGTAACGTGTAATTCTGGATGAAAAGGCGCTTGTGACCCCATCAATCCCTCTATCATTAATGCACCAATAACATCGGCATGCGAAAGTGTGCTATGTAATTTATCTACAACCATCACCGCATGCGCTAAGATAAATTGTGTTCCGTTGATTAACGCCAATCCCGCTTTTGGGTGTAAAGGAACCGGCTCTAAATTAAATGCACGCAATACTTCTGAACTGTGAACTCTTTTCCCTTTATAATAAACTTCTCCTTCGCCCAATAATGGTAAGAACAAGTGCGATAATGGACATAAATCTCCTGATGCTCCTACAGAACCTTGCTCCGGAACAACTGGAATAACTTCGTTATCAATATGCCATAAAATTCGGTCTATTATTGTTCTTGATATTCCTGAATGCCCTTGCGATAATGACTGAACTTTTAGAATCAACATTAATTTTGCCAAATCTTGTGAAATAGGGTTACCGACCCCAACACTATGACTTAATAAAATTTTACGCTGTAACTCGCTGGTGTCTTCGGGTGAAATTTTAGTGTCACACAATGGCCCAAACCCTGTATTTATTCCATAAACGGCCTCTTCTTTTTGAGAGGTCTTTAACACAATTTGATGTGCTTTTTCTATTTTACTTGCAACCGAAGATGAAATTATTGTTTCTATATTCCCTCTTAAAATGACTAAAACTTTTCCTACAGTTAAATGATCTTCTCCGTATTTAAACATACTTCAACTCCTTTTTAATTTCTTCAAAATTAGCATTATATTTGATGCTTAACAATATCAATACCATCAAGTATTGATAATTAATAGTTATCAATGGAGTTACGTCATATTCATTACTTTTTAGCAGTTGCTGAAGATTTACATTTTCGAAAAGCGGCAGAACGCTTATTTATTTCTCAGCCGGGATTGAGCCGACAAATAAAGCAGCTGGAAGAAGAATTAGGCTTTCCGTTATTTGAACGTAGCAATAAAAAGGTTTCATTGACGAAAGCAGGAAATTATCTTAAAAATGAATTTGTACTCACACTTAAAAACATTAATGATTCAGTGCAACATGCACAATTATTAAATCAAGGAATTGAAGGAAATATAAACCTTGGCTATGTTGGCTCCGCCATGCAAAACGTGATTCCAAGTTTGCTACATCGCATAAATGAGAACCTTCCAAATCTTCATTATAACTTAAAGGAAATGGAAAACCCCGAACAAATTGATGCACTGCTTACACAAGAAATTGATCTTGCATTTGTACGTATGAACCAAGTCCCATCGGGTTTAAAAATAAAACCGATTTTTGAAGATACTTTTTCTCTGGTCCTACCTAAAAATCACCCAATTAATCAAAGTAATTTTAAAAACCTTTCACAATTTAAAAACGAACAATTTATTCTTTTCGATCAATCATACAGTCCGAACTACTATGCTCAAGTGATGCAAATTTTCAGTGATAGTGGGTTTATACCGAGTATTTCTCATAACACAGTACATGCGAGTACCATTTTTAAACTAGTCGAGAACAATTTTGGAATAGCCATTGTTCCGAGCACCCTTCAATTAGGGTATCAAATGAATATTAAGTTTATTGAATTGAAAAAAATAAAACAACGAACTGTTTTATCAGTTGCATGGAATGCCTCCAATAGAAACCCAATTTTAGAAAACATTCTTAAATTAATATAGCTGCCGATTCTATAAAAAAGACATCATTATCTTTTTTACTATATTTGAGTCCTAAAGGAAATCTATGCTATCAAATGCTTGTAAATATGCAATTCGATCCGTTTTGTATTTGGCCATTCACTCAAATGAATCAAAAAAAATTGGGGTGAAGGCTATTGCTGAAGAGTTAGAAACTCCACAACCTTTTTTAGCCAAACTATTACAACAATTGTCTAGAGATAACTTGGTCTCTTCTACCAAAGGTCCAAACGGAGGCTTCTTTTTAAGTGACATGGACAAACAAAATGCCATTTGGAACGTTATTGAAAGTATTGATGGGACTGATAAATTCGACAACTGTTTTTTAGGATTAAAAAAATGCAATGGCGAAAATCCATGCCCTGTTCATTTCATAGTTGCTCCTTTTAAAGAAACTATATTGGCCGATTTTCGAGATAAAACTATCGAAAAATATGTGACCTCTATGCAAGGTACCAGGCAAGTAATTACACTTAAAGATTTAGATAAACTCTAAGAATTTTATTAGCAAGGTTTTCATTCCAATTTCTAAATATTCAACAATTACTTTTTTTATCCTTTATAATTAAAGTGTTCTATAGGATAGCATAAACTATCATTTGTTAGTTGAAGGCTTCAGAAGAAAAGGTCTATTTATAGCGTTCTAAATAATTAAACCATAAAACTAATTTCGAACCCTAATAATATTAAATGACAATGCTCCATAAAGCCTTCCTACTAACCAAATCATAAAAAGAGAACCTTAATTATTGGTTTCAATAAATAAAGTCTTTTGTAAATAAGAGTGTTTTGTCTTCTAAACAAAGAAAAATGATAAAATCCATTCAAGTTCTGATATTTATCATATTTGACAAATTAATTCAGTTCTAAATAGAATCGCTAAAATAAAATGATGAGGACTAAAAAAACTCGGAAATTTCCTCCAAGCTTTTTCAATTTGATTAGAAAAGTTATTCAATTTTTAATTGCCAACTAGCCTCTCCTTTTTCTAATTTATAAATAACTTCTTCTTGATATTCCACAGGCTCGGAATTAATATCTTCGCTTAAATAGATTGGGAAATAACGTATCAATCGATCGTTTTCAAAAACAAAAGTATCATGCCCCTGATAGGCTTCGAACAATGCGCCCTCTTCAAAATCTTTTTCAGTAAATTCTGGAATATATATGGGTGTAACACTTTTATCTTGGTTAGAAGCATATCCATAAACAGTAGCGTAACTTCCTGAACCAGCCGATCGTGTAATTATATACAATTCGTCATAACCATTATTATCTAGATCTGTAACTTTAATTTCCATTACTGGATCAATATCCGTCAAGGTAAACTCGTTGTTGATTTTAAATCCTTTCGTTTCAATTATTAAAGAGGCTAAACTTGCACTATTTGTATTTACTTTATTTACAGTAAATACTTTTCCGGTAGCCGTGATAAATTCATTCGGGTTTTTCTCTTCTCTCTGATTACAAGAAAGTATAGCTAACAATATTCCGAAAATTACGATGCTTTGTTTCATGATGTGAAAATAGATAAAGTTACATATAATTCATAGACAACTGAATTCGTTTTCGTTGCACGTCAACTTCTAGCACTTTTACTATAACTTGTTGATGCAGTGCAACAATTGAAGAAACATCAGACACATATTTATCCGCCAAATTTGAAACATGCACTAGGCCACTTTCTTTAATCCCTACATCCACAAAACATCCAAAATTGGTGATGTTGTTTACAATCCCAGGCAATAATTGTCCTTCTCGTAAATCGTTAATTGTTCGTATGTCTTTATTAAATGTAAATACTTTAGCCGTTTCTCTCGGGTCAGCTCCAGGTTTTTCCAATTCGGAAATAATATCCTTTAAAGTTGGTAAACCCACAGAACCTGTACAATATTTGTGTAAATCTATTTGTTGTAAAACCGTTTTATTACCGATTAACTCATCAACTGATTTCTTTACTTCCTTTGCCATTCTATTTACCAACAAATAACTTTCTGGGTGTACAGCCGAATCATCTAATGGGTTTTTAGCATCTTTAATTCTTAAAAATCCTGCTCCTTGTTCAAATGACTTGGCTCCCAATCTTGGTACTTTCTTAATCTCATTTCTAGATTCAAATGCACCATTTTCATTTCGATACGTCACAATATTCTCGGCCAATTTTGGTCCAATACCCGAAACATAACTCAACAAAGGTTTACTTGCAGTATTGATATTTACGCCAATTGTGTTTACACAACTTTCTACAACAGCATCCAATGATTTCTTTAGTTTCGATTGATCTACATCGTGCTGGTACTGTCCCACTCCTATAGACTTGGCATCTATTTTAACCAACTCAGCCAACGGGTCTGCCAAACGTCTCGCAATAGAAACGGCTCCACGTACCGTTACATCATAATTAGGAAATTCTTCTCGCGCAATTTTTGAGGCAGAGTAAATCGAGGCGCCAGCTTCACTTACTACAAATACTTGAATTTCTTTATCGAATCTAATTTTACGAATCAATTGTTCCGTTTCTCTAGAAGCTGTTCCGTTACCAATAGCAATGGCCTCAATTTTATGCGCATTTACTAAGGAACTAATCTTCTTCATAGCCTCTATAGATTTGTTCTGTGGCGCATGCGGAAAAATGGTTTCGTTATGTTTTAAATCACCTTGCGCATTTAAGCAAACCACCTTACAACCAGTTCTAAATCCAGGATCAATACCCAAAATTCGTTTCTCACCTAAAGGTGATCCAAGCAACAACTGCTTTAAGTTTTTAGCAAATACATTAATGGCAGTTTCGTCCGCTTTCTCTTTAGCTTTTGCCAGAATTTCATTCGATAACGCTGGCAGTAACAATCGTTTATAAGCATCTTTAATAGCCAACGCTATTTGATCTGCACACTCATTGTTTGATCGGATAATTCTACTTTCAATTTTATCCAATGCCCGTTCATCATCTATTTCAATTTTTAGGCGAATAAACCCCTCCTTTTCCGCACGTAAAATGGCCAACAATCTATGTGAAGGACATCTACTTAAAGACTCTGACCAATCAAAATAATCTCTAAATTTTTGTGCTTTTTCATCCGTAATTTTTGTCTTAACTCCTTTGGTTGTAATCTGTGCAAACTTTTCTAATTGCCAACGAATATTATTTCTGATATCAGTTCGTTCATTTATCCACTCTGCAATAATATGTCGCGCACCGTCCAATGCATCGTCTTCATTTGTTACTTTCGCATTCACATATTTAGATGCGATATAATCCAAATCATTTGCGCGTTGACTCATGATTATTTTGGCTAAAGGCTCCAATCCATTTGCTCTAGCAGTTTCTGCCTTTGTTTTACGCTTCTTTTTATACGGCAAATACAAATCTTCTAAGACAACTAAATTATCAGAACTTTCAATTTTCCGCTGTAATTCGTCCGTTAAAACCTCTTGTTCTTTAAGTGCTTTTAAAATGGATGATTTCCGTTTATTTAATTCTTCAAACTGCTCCTTGAATTTTACAATATCCCCAATCTGAACTTCATCTAAATTTCCTGTTCGCTCTTTACGATAACGAGAAATAAAGGGAACGGTACAGTCTTCATTTAACAATTCAACTGTATTGCTAATTGATGCTTCTGACAGGTTGGTAAAATTCTTTATAAATTGAATTAATTGGCTACTCATAGTTTGATTCATGAAAAAGACTGATTGAAAAATGCCATTCTGAATGAAAATGAAGAATCTCTTATTTCTATATCACTTGAATACTAAATAAATGAGATTTTTCGACTTCGCTCAAAATGACAAAAAGTTCTTTTCAATCAGTCTTTATAATTTACTTTTAAAAAGGTGATTTAACTCACGCTCTCTCCATTATTTACTTCTCTTTCTGGCTCAATAAAGGCTAGTTTACCATCCATAGTGTCAGTCATTAAAATCATACCTTGACTTTCAACTCCTCTAATTTTACGAGGTGCCAAATTGACCAACACACTCACTTTTTGCCCAATAACGTCTTCGGCTGAAAAACTTTCTGCAATACCACTAACAATGGTTCTAGTATCAATCCCAACATCAACCTTCAGTTTTAACAATTTCTTTGTTTTTGGAACTTTTTCGGCTTCTAGAATCGTTCCAATTCTAATATCCAATTTTGTAAAATCATCAAAAGAAATTATATCTTTTTGAGGCTCTACTTCTTTATTTGCAATTTCATTTGCAACTTTTGTCGCTTCTAACTTGTCTAACTGAATTTGAATGTCTTTGTCTTCAATCTTAGCAAATAACAATTCAGCCTTTCCAATTTGATGACCAGAAGGTATAAGTTCTTCTTTAATTGAAACGTCATTCCAGTTAGATGCTTCGACATGCTGAGCATGACTTTCGTTGTCATTCTGAGTAACACGAAGAATCACTTTTAATTTATTCGAAGTAAATGGTAAAAATGGTTCGGATAAAGTTGCTAATGCTGCCGCAATTTGTAAAGCAACATACATAATTGTTTCAACCCTTTCCGGATTCTCTTTTACTTGTTTCCATGGCTCTTCATCTGCCAAATATTTGTTTCCTAAACGAGCCAAGTTCATCAATTCGCCCATCGCTTCTCTAAATCGATAACGCTCTACAGAGTTTGCAATGATTCCAGGAAACTCCTTTACTTTTGCTAGGGTCTCTTCATCGACTTCAGAAAATTCTCCCGCTGTTGGAACAATTCCACCATAATATTTATTTGTTAGCACCACAACTCGGTTTATAAAGTTTCCGAAAATGGCAACTAACTCACTATTATTTCTTGTTTGGAAATCTTTCCAAGTAAAATCATTATCCTTTGTTTCTGGCGCATTCGCTGTTAATGCATAACGCAATACATCTTGCTTTCCAGGAAAATCTTCTAAATATTCATGTAACCAAACAGCCCAATTCTTAGAAGTAGAAATCTTGTTTCCTTCTAAATTTAAAAACTCGTTGGCTGGCACATTCTCTGGCAATATGTAGTCGCCATGTGCTTTTAACATTGCTGGGAAAATGATACAATGAAATACGATATTATCCTTCCCAATAAAGTGTACTAATTTAGTGTCTTTATCTTTCCAATAAGGCTCCCAATCTTTTCCATTTTCTTTTGCCCATTCTTTAGTAGAAGAAATATATCCAATCGGTGCATCAAACCATACATACAACACTTTTCCTTCGGCTCCTTCTACTGGAACGGGAATTCCCCAATCCAAATCACGTGTTACCGCTCTTGGCCTTAAACCGTCATCCACCCATGATTTCACCTGACCCAGCACATTGCTTTTCCAATCGTTTTTATGACCTTCTACAATCCATTCTCTTAACCAAGATTCGTATTTGTCTAGTGGTAAAAACCAATGTTTGGTTTGCTTTAAACTTGGTACATTACCGGTAATGGCAGATTTCGGGTTGATTAAATCTGTTGCATTATGACTTGTTCCACATTTTTCACATTGATCTCCATAACTCTCTTCATTTCCACACTTTGGACAAGTACCAATAACAAATCGGTCCGCTAAAAACTGATTGGCTTCTTCATCGTATAATTGCTCATCTACCTTTTCAATAAACTTGTCATTCTCATACAAATTCTTGAAAAATTCTGATGCTGTTTCATGGTGAACCGCTGCTGAAGTTCTTGAATAATTATCAAACGTAATTCCAAATTCATTAAATGAATTTTTAATGATTGCATGATATTTATCTACCACTTGTTGCGGTGTAATGCCTTCCTTTTTTGCTTTTAATGTAATTGGCACTCCGTGCTCATCAGAACCACAAACAAAAGCAACATCATGTCCTTGCATTCGCAAATAGCGCGCATAAATATCTGATGGTACGTAAACGCCTGCTAAATGTCCAATATGAACAGGGCCGTTTGTATAAGGTAATGCCGATGTAATGGTATATCTACTCACAAAAATGAATTTTAATCTTTGATTGCAAAAGTACTCAATCCGACTGATAGGTTAAAATGAGAATGATTTTTTCTTTACTTTTGATAGCATCTAATAATTAACCCATTTCAATGTTGAAACAACTTCTGTTATTCGTATTTTCTTTTAGTTTTATTCTTAGCTATAGTAATAATTTTAAAAGTGACTTAATTAAACCGCCAAGTCTTAAAAAAGGTGATACCATCTTGATAGTTGCACCTGCAGGAAAACTTAAAAATTTAGAGGCAATACAAGCAGGAATTGACCTTGCCGAACAATGGGGTCTAGTTGTGAAGTTAGGAAAATATGTGCTTGGAGAAAGTAATTCCTTTTCAGGCACTGATCAAGAACGATTAGATGATTTTCAAAAAGGATTAGACAACCCTAATATTAAAATGATTTGGGCAGGTCGTGGTGGTTATGGTACTGTCAGAATTATTGATGATTTAGATTTTACTACTTTTAAAAAACACCCCAAATGGGTTGTTGGTTATTCTGATATTACAGTTTTACACAACAAATTACACACGTTAGGATATCAGAGTATTCATGCACAAATGCCAAGTACGTTGGATTTAAAAGATCCCATTCAAGAACCATCTATGCAATCACTTTATCAAGTGTTATTTGGTAAAAAATTGAAATATAGTTTAGACGGAAACGGAAACAATAAAATTGGAAAGTGTAAAGGTACTTTAGTTGGCGGGAACTTATCCATATTATATAGTATGCTTGGTTCTGATACAGATTTAGATACTACTGGAAAAATCATATTCATTGAAGACGTTGGTGAGTATTTATATCATATCGATCGCATGCTGATTAGTTTAAAAAGAGCAGGATATTTTGAAAAGGCAGCTGGACTAATTGTTGGCGATTTTAGATTAAAAACAAATGATAGCAATCCTTTTGGCAAAACATTACAAGAAGTGGTTTTTGAAACCTTAGAAGGAACTGATTTTCCAGTAATTTTCGATTTTCCTGCAGGTCATATTGATGATAATAGAGCATTAGTCTTTGGAAGTGAAGTAAGATTAAAGGTGTCTAAAGAGAAAGTTTCAGTTTCCACAATCAACTAAAAATGGCTCAACATAATGAACTTGGGAAAAAAGGAGAGCAAATTGCCATTGATTATTTGATAGACAAAGGGTATACCATATTAGATAAAAATTGGAGGTTTCAAAAAGCAGAAGTAGATGTTATTGCTCAAAAAAATGAACTCATAATTGCGGTAGAAGTTAAAACCAGAACATCTGATTATTTTGGAGACCCTCAAGATTTTATTTCAAAAAAGAAAATAAGCCTACTCGTTTTGGCTATGAATGAATACGTTCTGTCTAAAAACTTTGATAATGAAATAAGATTTGACGTCATTGCTATTCTCAAAAACAAACAGACCTTTAAAATTGAACATATAGAAGATGCGTTTTTGTATTTTTAACCGTCAACTCAACCATTTATGAACAGATACTGCATTAGTATTATAGCTACGTTAGCATTTATAGCAACTTCTTGTAAAGAAAAACCTCAATCAATTGTAAAAAACGAATCGCCAAAACCAAATGTTGTTATCATCTTTCTAGATGATTCAGGGTATTCAGATTTTAATCCTTTCGGGCAGGTAGCTATCGAAACTCCAAACGTTCAAAAACTAGCAAATGAAGGTGTGCGTTACACCAATTTTCATGTGCCACAAGCAATTTGCTCGGCATCTAGATCCGCTTTAATGACAGGATTATATCCTGGAAGAACAAAGGTTTTTGGTGCGCATGGTCCAAAAGAAAAGTGTTTAGATACCATTTATCCAACGATGGGTGAAATTTTTCAAGCAGCAGGGTATACAACTGGAATATTCGGAAAATGGCATTTAGGAGATACGCCAGAAACGAGACCTCATAATAGGGGGTTTGATGAATCTGAAGGACTGATGTATTCTAATGACATGTGGAAACACCATCCGGTAAATCCTAAATATTGGGGTAGATTTCCAATTCAATATTGGAAAAACGGAAAAGTTACTATTGAGGATGTCGGTGTACCCGAACAAAAACAATTGACGAAATGGTATACAGAAGGTGCAGTAGATTTTATCAATAGAAATAGCAACGAACCTTTCTTATTATACGTGCCACACTCCATGCCGCATGTGCCTATTTTTGCTAGCGAAGAATTTGAAGGAAAATCGGGTAAAGGCTTGTATGCTGATGTCATGTTAGAATTAGATTGGTCAGTAGGACAAATTATGAATGCAATGCATAAGAATGAGGTAGACGAAAATACCATTGTAATTTTCACATCAGACAATGGCCCTTGGGCGGCATATGGAAACCATGCAGGAACAACGCCATTTAAGGAGGCTAAAGCTACAAGTTTTGAAGGTGGTACTAGAAGTGCTTGCATCATAAAATACCCAAATCATTTAGAAGCAAATTCAAGTTCTGATAAAATGTTTTCATCTTTAGATTTATTGCCTACGCTGGCAAGTATAACCTCATTAGAATTACCAGAAGGTCCAATGGACGGCAAAAATGTATGGGATCTAATTACGGGTGAATCCGGTGCAAAAAATCCGCATAATTACTATCCTTTTTCTACAGGGAAAAATTTTGAAAGTGTAATGAGTGGTGATGGAAAATGGAAATTACATTTACCTCACAAATACGCTTCTTTAAATACGCCCGGTAAAGACGGTGCTTCGGGAAACTATGATAACAAGGAGATTGAACTATCATTATTTGATATGGAAAACGATCCATATGAATCGAAAAATGTGATCAACGAGCATCCGGAAATTGCAAAGCAATTAAAGACTTTTGCCGATGCTCATAAAACGAAATTTTATTCAGAAAAATAATCGATTACATCTTCAAAGGTATCTGGCTTTGCCAGAATTTTTTTATCGGAGTCCAATACAAAATAAGAAGGTGTTGCATTGATATCGTAACTACGCGCGAATTCATTTTCCCATTTATCTAGACCTAAAACATTAATCCAGTTGGGCATCGTTTTTATTTGGTTTTTAAAGCCAATTGCGTCTTCCTCTAAGGCAACAGCAATAACTTTTACATTAGGCAAACTTTCTGAATAGTTGTAAAACAAAGGAATTTCATCTAAACAATGTGAACAAGTTGTGCTCCAAAAAACGACAACATACTTTTCAGCTTCACTTAATTCAGATAATTTTTTTTCAACTTCATTTTCAGTCCAAGTAATTTCAGGAGCAGTCATTCCAACCGCTATTTTTATCATGCTATGTATCTGTTTCAAAAACCGTTCGTCTTGAAATTCCTGCGGCTGTGTTTTATAGTAGTTTTCTTCGATATAAGACACCAATTCTATGTTTTGTTGCTGTGCAAATGCATATATTAAAGAACTAATCACCTCATTCTTAACTTTATTATTATCCCCAATCTTATCCATTGCGATAGCAATGACTTGCTTTTTTAAGGTAGCATCTGTTTCCTGATCCTCAGCCGAATTCATATAAAACACATACTCAATCACCTTATCAATAAAAAAAGAAGATGAAGTTAAATTGTCATTCGAGAAATCTACATAATCAAAAAAGTGTTCATTCATGCTAAGCATGTAGTCTTCTAAGCTCTCAATGATTTCAGGACTATAGTACTTCTCATTGCCTTTGATAAAATCCAATGTCATTAGTCCAACAGCTTTCTTTTCAAATCCATCCTGTAGTTCATATAACTTTAGCAATTCTTTTGGATATTCCTCTTTTATATATTGCTTTATCGGAGCATTAAAATAAGCATATTGCAAGGAGTCTAATTTATATTGCTGTGCTCCAATCTGCTGAATATAGGTTTGATAAACTTTATTCTCTTCAGAACTAGAAAAGACCGCAGTATCATCTGGCATAGAAGGGTCAAATTCTACCGCTATGGTTTCATTATTATATAAAACCTCGAAAAAAAGCCCGTTTTGCAAATCAAAAAACAAACGATACATCCCTGGAGTGGCATCCATTGGAAATTCCAATTTAAAATTTCCGTCCTCGCTTTTTGCATTCGTAACATATGCTTGATGCGCTCCATTAATTCTAAACATTGATATTTGATCGAATGCTCCTTGTGGGTTCAGTTTTACAAATAGAGAATCTTGACTTAGCGCAGTAATCGGAACTAAAACTAGTAGAAACAACAGGTGTTTTAACATGGTAACTTTTTAAAAATCAGCGTTATTTTTCGAGCGACTAAAAATACACTTTAATTGCTTATTTTGCTAAAAATTAACGCTTCGTTATGGATTTAAAAAACAAAGTAATTTGGATTACAGGGGCATCTTCTGGAATTGGAGAGGCAACCACTATCGAATTGTCTAAAATGGATTGTAAGTTGATCATCTCATCTAGAAATGAACAGCAATTGGAAAGTGTAAAAAAAGCGGCAATGCATCCTAAAAATATTAAAATATTACCGTTAGATTTAGAGCAATACGAAACCTTAGAAGCAATAACCCATAAGGCAATTGAGTTATTTGGACATATCGATATTCTAATTAATAATGGAGGTATAAGTCAACGCGCTTTAGCCAAAGACACTTTGTTAAAAGTTGATAAAAAAATGATGGATGTCAACTACTTCGGAACAGTGGCGCTTTCAAAAGCTTTACTTCCTCATTTTACGGAGCGAAAATCAGGACAATTTGTTGTGGTAACCAGTGTTGTTGGTAAAGTGGCCACACCAGTTCGTTCTTCTTATTCTGCATCTAAACATGCATTGCACGGCTTTTTTGATAGTTTGCGTGCCGAGGTGCATAAATACAATATAGTTGTTACTTTAATAATGCCAGGTTATGTAAGGACTCGATTGTCATTTAACGCTTTAGTTGGTAATGGCGAGTTGCAAAATAAAATGGATGTAGCCACAGACAACGGTATTTTACCCGAAGTGTTTGCCAAGAAAATGATCCGGGCAATGAGTCGAAAAAAACGTGAAGTGGTAATTGGTGGACTCAAAGAAACCGCAAGCATTTATTTAAAACGAATATCCCCTGCGTTACTTGCAAAAGTGGTTCGAAAAGTGAATGTGACTTAAATCAACTCCTTTTCAATAAAATACTGTACAATAGCTTCTTTCATTAATACCGATTGTTCGCCAGGTTTTAATGTTGGTAATTGTTCTTTAGTATTATAATGTGGCCAGCCATCATCATCAAAAAAGTCAAATTCATAATAGCCATAAGGCTCTAGCAACCTACAAATAGCAATATGCATTAGATTTACTTTTTCATCTTTTTTAAAATTCTTTGCTCCAATACCTAGTTCTTGAACTCCAATTAAATACACAATCGCATCTAAATCTAATTGTTCTCCATCACCAAACTTTTCGGACATAAATCCGACAACTGCTTCCCAGTTTTCTTTCAATTGCTGTTCTCCTATCATGGTGTAAAGATACTTTATTCTATCATTTTTCGTTTATAGTTCAAACAGTTTGATTTACAATTTATTCTGTTAAATTTGTTTACACCAAATCAACTCCTATGAACACCTTTGATATTGTCTTACTTGTTTTATTGCTATTCGGATTTATTCGCGGACTTATGAAAGGTTTGTTTGTTGAACTAGCCTCGCTTATTGCCCTAATTGCTGGAATTTACGGAGCCATGCATTTTTCTTATTTTGTAGGTGATTACTTGCACAAGAGTGTAGATTGGGATGAAAAATACATTTCAATAACAGCGTTTGCTTTAACTTTTATTGTAATTGTAATTGTTATTGCCATGCTTGGTAAAATGCTTACCAAAATGGCTGATTTTGCATCCCTAGGCTTTATTAATAAATTGCTAGGTGCCATTTTTGGAGCGCTAAAAATTGGAGTGATATTAAGTGTTTTGTTATTGATTTTTGACAAACTCAATAAAAACATTCCTTTTACTTCTGAAGATGTAACCGAAGATTCTATACTTTATGAACCAGTGCAGGATTTAGCGCCAATACTGTTCGGAGATTATTTAACTGTGGTAGAAGAAACAATAGGAGATGTTGAGATTTAAATCTCTTTAATATTCTCCCCAACAATACAACCAATTTTACCATCGGCTAGATTTATCGTTTACCCAAGATTAATAATTTCTAGAGTATTCTTTTCTCTCTATAAGTTTATCTACAATCTCTCCGTTATTAATTTTAAATTTTGTCTTCAAAGTGATTTTTTCTTTAATAGTATGTTTAAAAACTGAAACGTGTAAATGAGGAGTTGAAGAATAACCAACATTACCACTATATCCAATTAATTGCCCTTGACTTACTTTTTCACCCACCTTAACCTCTGAACCGTTTTGCTTTATATGCACGTATTCCGCAAATGTTCCATCTGAGTGATAAACTAAAATGACATTATTAAACTTTATACAATCTATTGTTGAACAGTTTATATCATTTTTTTCAACCACTTTTACTACGACTCCATCTCTAATTGCTAAAATTTCCGTTCCAATAGGCATAGAAAAATCAAGAGAATTCTCATTCTGATGAGAAAAAGAACCGTTATAACCTTGAATCAGTAAAAATTTATCTGAAGACTGGTAAGGTAAAGTATAAGGATAATCTAAATCATGCGTTTCAATGCGAAAATCCCCGTAACTTGTTAAATAATCAAAAGAAAAATTGAATGGTTTAGTTTTTTTGAAGTTCTTAAAGTTGCTATTAGTTGATTTCTTTTACGAGGTTTTACAACTTTAGTAACACTTGTTTCCCCCTCTTGTCCGACAACAATCATATTTGCAAGCACAAAATTGAGGTTTAGTGTTGTAGGACAATGTTCCTTACTGTCAACATAAAACTTAAAACCATTACTAATTTGCTCATAATAAATAGTAATATTTTCTTGTCCATTACATAAAGTATAGACAAATAAAAATATTAAAGTATAGTAAAATTTAACCTGAAAGTGCATATTAATCATTTGGGTCGTGAAATTTAAAAAAATCGATTCAATTAAGAAGTAACGGAATACCGTGATTTTTCATATTCACGGTTTTCCGTGAGAGACAATTCTGAGATTAATAAAAGAAATATTCGAAGTTAAATCTCTTTAATATTCTCCCCAACGATCCAACCAATTTTACCATCGGCTAGTTTTATTTTTTTCCAATCGTCTATAGCGTCTAGCACCTGCACCTTTGTACCTTCATGTAACTCAAAGATTGTATCGCTATTAAAAGTAGGTGCGTTTTTAATTTCCGTTTCTTTTTCAAAAACAATTGCCATGGTGGTGTTTTCTTCAAAACTATAGGCTTTAAAGGCAAAAGTTGTAGCAATTACTAAAAGAATCGCACTCAACAAGCTGGTATTAAAAAACAATATTTTCTTTCCAGATGAATAAGAGAAATGATACAATAAAAACAACAGAGCACCTAAAAATGAAAATACAATAGCGAGAACAGCCCATGTTTCATAAGGCAACTTATAAATAACAGCATCAGAAAATTTTTGAAAAACTGTTTTTGGTAATACTTCAATAGCATCTAAGGCTAACTTGTTGGCAAATTCTAAATTTATCTGAGCATCTTCATTGGTCGGGTTAATCTTTAGCGCTTTTTCAAAATTGTAAATTGACGGACCCACCATATTTAATTTATAATAACTATTCCCTAAATTAAAATACACCTCATCCGACTGCACTTCTAAATCTGAAATTTGCTCATAAACCTCAATAGCCTCTTGATATTTTCCTGTCTTGTATAATTCATTACCCTTATCAAATAATTCATATGCCGATTGTGAAAATCCAAAACTTGAAATCAATAAAAACGCTATGATAACTATTCGATTCATCTATATCTGTTTATCAATTTTAGCAATTACCATTTTTGCTTTGTTATACTCCTCTTTCATCATAGTATCTGTGGTTGGGGTATAACGAGCAAAGTCGCAATCATTCAGTACTGCTATAAACTCTTTAATCGTTTCAATATCAACTTTTCTTCCTTGCAGAATTGCTGATATTTTCTCTTTACTGATATCCGAGGTTTCAATATTCAATGTCGCCTTTAAATAATTATGCAACGCTTTTTCTAATGAAATATAAAATGCTTCTTTTTTACCTAATTGCTTCTTAGCCTGAGATAAATATTTCTTCGCAAGTTTATCTGCTTTTCTTAAACGTTTCCCTACCACGTCACCGTCTCTTTGCGCCTTTTTCTTTCCGATAAATATTCCAATCGGAATGGCAATAAATGGAAGGAACAATAATAAATAAAACAAATTAGATTTAAAGAATACCTCTTTTAAAACCGGCTCAAAATTTGTTCTGTATTGAATAAATCTGAAGTTTTTATCCGTTGCCATTACCACTTGTTTTCCTGGAGTTACCGCCTCATCATTTACTGATGCATTCGGTTGTGTTTTACCCTCAGTAACATCAATTATTATGGGTTGATTGGTAATTGTTCTATAGGCCTTTTCTTTTAAACTAAAGTAGGTAAATGATACCTCAGGTATTTTATATTTACCCTTAAACTCAGGCACAATGGTGTATGTATCCGTTATTTTACCTGATAACCCGGTTAAGGTGGTTTTAACACTTTCCTTATGTTCTGGTGTGTAAACCTCTAATTCTTCCGGTGTTTCTATTTTTGGTAATTCAAATAATTTTAAGTTCCCTTTACCAGAAACTTTAACCTCTAATTGTGTGGTTTCATTGGCTCTTAAAATATCTTTTGAAGCAGAAACTAAGAAATCGAATTCTCCTACAGCTCCAGAGAAATCAGCAGGTCTGTTTTCATAAGGCAAGTCTTGAACGTTAACTTTTCGTTTACCAGAACTTGTTGAGTAATTTACCCGCTGCGTAATTGCATTTCCGAAGAAATCACCTCTTCCGGTTGGTACTGCTACGGCAATGTCCATGTTAATTGGATCAATGTCTAGTTTACCCGATTTTTGAGGAATTAACAGGGCGCGTTTTAAAATAATATAACGGTATTTCTCTCCTTTGTACGTAGTATTCTGAACCTCTGGTTTCTTTACTTCAATATCTTGATTCCAAAATCCATTGTATTGGGGTACATCTTTAATTTGCCAATTGCTAAAGCCAATATTATGGCTGAAATACAATTTATAGACAACATAAATACCTTCACCCACATAAGGTCTTTCATTAGAAATTTCAGCAGTTAAGTGTAAATTCTGACTTGCTATATAATATGGGTCATTCGGATCCTTAGGCACTTCGGATTCCGGTAAAACCTTTATTTGAACACTGTTTGATTTAATACGCTTCCCCTTATAGTCAATGGTACCTGGTTGAATAATAAATGTTCCAACCTTTTTAGGTTTTAAAATAAAAATATACGATTGCTCATAAGAAGCTTTGCCATTTATCCAAGATTGATTTATAGAGGAACTTGGGCCAGCCAAGACTTCAAAATCTTCCATGTCTGGCAGTTCAAAATCGTCGGCTCCTTGTTTGTTCACCGTAAATTCTAATCTAAAACGTTGGTGTACGCCTAACTCACTTTTACTTACTGTAGTGATAAATTCCACCTCATTCTGCCCAAATACTGTAGCAGAAACAAATAGAAAAATTACTATGTAAAAATGTTTAATTCGCATTTAATTTACCAATCTTTTTCTTGTTTAATCTTTTTCCCTTTTTCTTTTCTAGCATTCATTTTTTCTTGGGTCTTTTTCTCCTCATTATTCATTGCTTCTAGCAATTGCTGAATTTGTTGAGGCGATAATTTACCCGGTTGAGGCTTTTTATTTTGATCATTACCCTTGTAGTCTTTTTGATCCTTCGGGTCTTTTTGCTGATCGTTTTTATCATCTTTCTCATCATCTCCCTTCTGCTGATCATCCTTTTTATCTTGCTGATCATCATTCTTGTCGTCGTTCTGATCTTTTTTATCCTGATTCTTATCGTCTTTATTATCCTTGTTGTCTTTATTGTCTTTGTTATCTTGATTTTGCTGCTGATCTTCTAACATTTTTTGAGCCAAGGCTAAATTGTAACGAGTCTCGTCGTCTTTAGGGTTGTTTCTCAAAGAATTTTTATAGGCATCAATTGCTGGCTGGTATTTTTTAGCATCAAAATGTGTATTACCAATATTATGATATGCCTCACTCTTTGTCATTTTATCCTCCGTCAACTTTGCAGTTATCTCGTACTGTGCAATTGCTTCTTCATCTCTGTTTTGTTGCGATAAAGCATTTCCTAAATTATAATTTGCTATTTCGTACGCGGGGTCATTTACCAATGCCTTTTTATAAGCGACCTCAGCATCAGAAAATTTTTGTTGGTTGTACAACTCATTTCCTTCTCTAACGTACTTTCTAGCCTCACGTTGTAAAGCAGGGTCAATTTCCTGAGCCAAAATACTCAACGGAATTAATGCACATATGATTATTAAAACTTGTCTCATTTTTTATTAAACAAATTTAATTTTTGAATCCATTTTGTCTTTTTCTCTAGCATAAGAGCATCCATAATTAAAAAGAACAAAGCAATAGCAACAAACCATTGGAATTGATCTTTATAATCTGAAAACTGCTTGGTCTCAAACTCACTCTTTTCTGCCTTCAATAATAAATCTTCAACATAGTCTACAGTAGCCTGCGTTTTATTTCCTAAAATATATTTTCCATTGCCTTTGTCTGCAATTTCTTTTAGAGTTGATTCAACCAATCTTGTAACAACAGTTTCTCCTTTACTATCTTTTTTATAGCCTTCTAATTTGCCATTAAATTTAATCGGAATTGGCCCTCCTTTTGCCGTTCCCACTCCAACCGTATAGGTTTTAATTCCTTCTTTTGTTGCTTTGGCTATGGCGCTCGATGCATCTTCTTGATGATCTTCACCATCCGAGATAATAAACAAAAAACGATTTGTTTGTTCATCATCATTATAATAGGTCGTAGCCATTTCAATAGCATCATTTATAGCTGTTCCCTGGCTCGATACTAAATTTGGACTTGCATTTTGCAAAAACATTTTGGCCGCTCCTTGATCTGTGGTTATTGGTAATAACGGATATGCATTACCCGCATAAATAATGATTCCAATTCTATCACTTCCTAATTTATCAACTATTTTAGAAATGATTTGTTTTGCCTTTTCTAGTCTGTTTGGTGCAATATCTTCAGCCAACATACTTTTAGAAACATCCAGTGCAAATACAATATCTACTCCTTGTCTTTTTACCGTTTCTAACTTTGTCCCCATTTTTGGGTTAGTTAAAGAAATAATTAAAAATGACAACCCAAATAAGAAGGCAATGATCTTAATAAAACTCTTAAAATCAGATTTTTCAGGCATTAACTTTTCTAACAACTCCGGATTTGCGAATTGTTTCTGTTTCCTTTTTTTCCACCAAAATATCGCAAGGAAAACCACAAAAATCACCGGAACAGAGATTAAAAAGGTAAAGTAATATGGTTCTTCTATTTGATACATTGTACTATATAAATGATCTAAAAATTGTAAATCTTAATAACATTTCTAACCCTAAAATAAGTCCAGCTAATATTACCAAGAATCGGTATCTTTCATCGTAATTGTAATATTTAAACTCCTCTATTTCGGTTTTCTCTAGTTTGTTTATTTCGTCGTAAATAGCTTCTAACTTTTTATTGTCAGTTGCTCTAAAATATTTCCCTTCAGTTTCAGACGCTATATATTCTAATAATTCTTCATCAATCTCTACTGGCATGTTTTGAAACACCAACTTTCCGTTGCCATCTCTATAAGCCGGTGAAGGCGCATTGCCCTTTGTTCCAAGGCCAATTGTATAGGTTTTAATTCCTAATTCTTTAGCCAATTCTGTAGCCGTTTTAGGATCTACGAACCCGGAGTTATTTACTCCGTCTGTAAGTAAAATAATAACCTTGCTCTTTGCCTTACTTTCCTTTAATCGGTTTACGGCAGAACCTAAGCCCATTCCAATGGCGGTTCCTCCTTCTAATTGCCCCCATTTGATATCATTAATGGTTCTTTTCACGATTCTTTTGTCACTTGTAATAGGTGTTTGAGTAAAACTTTCTCCGGCATAAATGACAATTCCGATTCTATCACTTGGTCTTTTATCAACAAAATTAGTCGCTACCTTTTTTAAGGCTCCCAAACGATTTGGTTTCAAATCACGTGCCAACATACTTGCAGAAACGTCAATAGCCATTACAATATCAATTCCTTTATTGGTATTTACTTTTGTACTAACCGATGTAATTCTTGGTCTTGCCAATGCTACAATTAATAAAGAAATCGCAGCCAACCTTAACACGTGTAAAATTGGTTTTAACCTTGGTAAAATAGATGGTTCTCCAAACGATTTTGTACTTGATAAAGTAAGTGATGCTGTACTTTTTTTACGCAATACAACGTAATAAACTACCAATAGTGGAACCACCAACAGCAACCATAAAAACTCGGGATTTGTAAATTCTATGTTATTCCACAACCTCATTTTACAACTTTACAGAATTAATTACACGATTCGCTATTTCTTCTCCACTGGCATCTCCATCTTTGTAAGTAACTACAATTGTCCTTGATCCGTTAATATCTCCAAACACTGCACCTCTCAACTGATAAAATTCTGGTTTATTAGTTACAGGATTAACCATGCTATACTGAGAAATTAATTTCACCCCTTCTTCTCCGTCAATTTGCATCGACTCCTGGTCTGAGGAAATAAATTCTACTCCTTGCGACTGCATTGCAGACAATGCACCTTGCACCCCCGATTCCAAATTATACTCAGTAACCTTTTCCGTAAAATCCATCGTAGTAACACTAATTTGAAGACCACCAATAATACTTGTGTAGTCAAATTGTGCTATTTGATTAATCATTTCCTTTGCCCGAGCAGGAACCTCTAATAAATTAGATTTTAGAATTTCTGGAGACTCTAAGGTTACCGTTGGTGAACCGTAGGTGCTTAAACTCCAATCATTCTTCAATAACTCTTTAGTTTGATACCCAATTATATTCTCCTGAGCGTATTTATATCCTTTGAACATCAGAACTCCTACAACTGTTAGAACAACAAAAAGGAAACCAACAACAGATATAATAATAATCTTCTTTTTACTCCACTTTTTCTTTGTTGCTTGCTTGTTCTGCGGAGTATTTATGGTTTCATTTGTTACATTCTCAGTCACTTCAACTTCTTCTGGACGAAGGTTATTGATAATATGTTCCGTTTGAGATCTGTGTCCTTCCACCTCTATGGCCATTGGCTTAAACTTGGCAAATTTTACCAAATCGGCTTCTTGCAATAATTTCTGTAAATTCTTTATTGTCTCTTTTGGCAAATCGAGTTTATCCATACTCTTAAAATCCAAAATCATCTCAATTAATTCATCCGTTGTAGATTCTAATGCCGGAATTTTTAACTCTCGCTCTATAAAAGACCTAATAATATCAGTTAATTCAATATAATAGAGTTTTATCTTGTCTTGTTTCAATAATTCTTTGGCATCTAATTCGCCCAAACGCTGCATTGCTAATTGATACGGTGGTATTCTTTCTTCAAGTGGAATTTCTTCCTTTTTCTTTCTTAAAACAACATACAATACAATTGCAATAATCAACAACAGAATTGCCAAGCCTATCCAAACATACAAGGCATAATCATCAAAAATTATCGGCTGATTTTTAACCGCTTTTATCGGGAAAAGTTTTTGCTTTAACGTATCAACCTTTACAGTAGATACCGCAATAAGTAAGGAATCCGTTTTAAAATTTTTAGCATTTATTAAAACTTCTTGCTGAGGGATTACGTACGAACCACTATCAAAACTAGTCAATAAATACTTTTTTATAAATTTTGTTTTCGTAGTGTCAACTGGCAAATCTTCAACAACCTCAACTTTTTTAAGACTGTCCATTTCCAACTTCGGAAAAACAACAGTTTCTGTATTATCTACAGTTAATTTATATTCAATCTGTTCTCCAATTCTAATGTTGGTTGTATCTACCTCCATTTTTATTGGGGACTGAGCCATTACAAATGCTCCTATGAAAAATGCTATATAGAAAATTCTTTTCTTCAACTTATCTCGCTCCTTTTTGCTTAAAATATCCTAATAATTTCTTTACATAACTTTCATCTACACGCGTACTGATTGTTCCTGCTCCACTGCGACTAAAAGATTTCTCGTAATAATCAACCGATTTTAAATAATTGGCTTTATAACTAGTACGTACAGATTTGGACATGGTGTTTACTAGAACAACTTCGCCACTTTCTGCATCTTTTACAGGTAGCATTCCTAAATTTGGAATCTCTTCGTCATGCTTATCATATACTCTTATACCCGTTACATCGTGCTTATTTCCAACTATTTTCATAGTGTGATCATAGCCTTCATCCATAAAATCTGACAATACAAATACAATGGCTTTTTTCTTCATCACATTAGATAAATACTTTAACGCCTCTTCAATATTTGTTTTATTACTTTTAGGTTTAAATTCAATTAACTCGCGAATAATTCTAAGTACATGTCCTTTTCCTTTTTTAGGCGGAATAAACAATTCAACATCGTCAGAAAACAATAGCAGTCCTACTTTATCATTGTTTTGAATGGCCGAAAATGCCAGTGTCGCCGCAATTTCAGTAACTGTATCTCGCTTAAATTGAGAAGTGGTTCCAAAAAACTCAGACCCACTAACATCAACCATTAACATCATGGTTAATTCTCGCTCCTCTTCAAAAACTTTAATATATGGTTCGTTGTAACGTGCAGTAACATTCCAGTCTATACTTCTAACATCATCTCCAAACTGATACTGTCTTACTTCAGAAAAAGTCATACCACGTCCTTTAAACGAACTGTGATATTCGCCAGAAAATATATGATCAGACAATCGTCTTGTCTTAATCTCTATCTTTCGTACTTTTTTTAATAATTCTTTAGTATCCAATGTTGTTGAATTGTTGAATTGTTGAATTGTATAATCGTT
Organism: Urechidicola vernalis; assembly: GCF_031846385.1. NCBI lineage: Bacteria > Pseudomonadati > Bacteroidota > Flavobacteriia > Flavobacteriales > Flavobacteriaceae > Urechidicola > Urechidicola vernalis. Next base: position 171,606 of record NZ_JAVRHV010000005.1, on the reverse strand, counting down.
GTTTTACCATTTAAACAATTAAACGGTTTAACAAAAACTATGGTACTTCTACCTCGTTTACGATTTTGCTAACAATATCTTCTGAAGTTACATTCTCAGCTTCAGCCTCATACGTAATTCCGATCCTATGACGTAATACATCTGTAACTACAGCTCTTACATCTTCTGGAATAACATAACCTCTTCGCTTAATAAATGCATAACATTTTGCTGCCATTGCTAAATTGATACTTCCCCTAGGCGATGCACCAAAGCTAATCAAGTTCTTTAACTCTGCTAAGTTATAACGCTCCGGAAAACGTGTAGCAAAAATGATATCTAAAATATATTTTTCGATTTTTTCATCCATATAAACTTCTTTTACAGCCTCTCTTGCCGAGTTGATCTGATCTAAAGAAATCACTGGATTAATCTTATCGAATCCGCCAGACAAATTCTGACGCATAATTAATTGTTCGTGTTCTTTCTGAGGATAATCAATTACCACTTTTAGCATAAAACGGTCTACCTGCGCTTCAGGTAATGGATATGTTCCTTCCTGCTCTACTGGGTTTTGCGTTGCCATTACCAAAAATGGCTCATCTAACTTAAACGTTTCATCTCCAATTGTAATTTGACGTTCTTGCATGGCCTCTAACAATGCCGACTGTACTTTTGCAGGCGCACGGTTAATCTCATCTGCCAATACAAAGTTTGCAAAAATAGGTCCCTTTTTAATCATGAAATCATTCTCTTTCATATTATAAATCATGGTTCCTACAACATCGGCAGGTAATAAATCAGGTGTAAACTGGACCCTACTAAATTCTCCTTTAACCGCTTTAGATAAAGTATTAATTGCTAGGGTTTTTGCCAAGCCAGGAACTCCTTCAAGTAAAATATGTCCATTTCCCAACAAACCAATAAGCAATCGTTCAATCATATGTTTCTGACCAACAATGACTTTATTCATCTCCATTGTTAACAAATCTACAAAAGCGCTTTCCTTCTCTATTTTCTCATTTATCGCTCTGATATCTACGGTAGTGTTAGTATTTTCTATCATTATTTGAATTTTAAGGCGTGAATTTACATTCCTTTATTGAGTGTTGCAAGTAGCAGAATATTTTTTTTTAACGCTGTTAAAAATTGGTTAAAAATATTCTATAAAAAAGCTTATTCTACAAAGGTTTGAAGCGATAATTCGCTTCCATCAAAGACCGCAAAAGTGAAGTGCGTAATCCAGTCTCCGGTGTTGATGTATTTTGAATTTTCTCCAACAGAGATTTCCATAGGTAAATGACGGTGACCAAATAAAAAATAATCATAGTGCTTTGACTCTAATTTGCGCTTAGCATATTGCACCAACCATTCATTTTCTTCTCCTAAAAAAACGACATCCTCGTCACCGGAAATCAATTTGTTTTTTACCGATAAATACTGCGCCAATCGAACTCCGATATCTGGATGTAACCAACGGTACAACCATTTAGAAAAAGGATTTGTAAACACCTTTTTCATGCGCTTATACCCCTTGTCTCCAGGGCCTAAGCCATCGCCATGTCCAATTAAAAATGATTTTTTATTAAAGGTAAATTCTTGTGGTTTATGATAAACAGGAATGTCCAATTCTTTTTGAAAATAATCGTCCATCCACAGGTCATGATTACCAATAAAAAAATAAATCGGTATGCCAGAATCTCTAATTTCCGCAAGTTTACCCAAGACTCTTACAAAACCTCTTGGAACAACTTTTTTATACTCGAACCAAAAATCGAATAAATCTCCAAGCAAGAAAATAGCTTCAGCATCTTTTTTTACAAAATCTAGCCAACGAATAAATTTCTGCTCTCTCGGGAAACTATCTTCAGGAGTTGGTGCTCCAAAGTGCTGATCAGAAGCAAAATATATTTTTTTAGTTGAATCCATTTAAAAATGAAAAGTACAAAGATTAATTGGAGTTTTCCAATTCCTTTACCGTTTCTATCATTGAATCATCGATTTGAATAACTTGATAAAAGCCATTTTCATCATATAAATTCTGAGCAAAACTTGCTTTCAAATAATCCTCTACCCTTTTCCTTGTAGCTGGTGCTAATGGTAGATTTACATCTAACTGTGATAAGTATTTATTCAAAATTTCGCCATCCTGATCGAATTCAGCAATAAATTTATCTACATCTAGTCCTTTGAATTTATCTCGGTTATTATCTACATATTCAAATGAAAATTCGTTCAATCCTCTTACATATCTATTTTGAATATATTGCGTAGTATCAATCCCTACAAAGGTATCTGGCACAATTCCTCCTCCTCCAAAAACAACCTTTCCTTTTGGTGTAACAAATTTTAAAGAATCATTGACTTTAATACTATCCGCACTAACCAGTTCGCCATTGGAATAACGCTCAGAAAATGTTTCATAATATTCCTTGCTTCGACTTAAATTATAAGGTTTTTGAATTGATCTACCGGTTGGCGTATAATATCTTGCTGTAGTTAAACGAATGGCAGAACCATCTCCAAGACCCATTGTTTGTTGCACTAAACCTTTCCCAAAAGAACGACGTCCAATGATTGTTCCCCTATCATTATCTTGCAATGCTCCGGCAATAATTTCGCTGGCCGAAGCAGAATTTTCATTAATAAGCACAAAGACTTTTCCATCTTCAAAACTACCTGTTGAAGTCGCAAAATCTTTCATTACGTCTCCTTTTTTATTTTTTGTAAAGACAATTAGTTTATCCTTCTCTAAAAACTCGTCCGCTATTTGATTGGCTATATTCATAAATCCACCGCCATTATCTCTTAAATCAAACACCAGTGTTGTCATCCCTTTATTTATCAATTGATCCAATTCTATTTTAAACTCATCATAAGAAGTCATTGCAAATCGATCCAGTTTTATATACCCAATATCTTCATTAATCATATAAGAAGAAGTAACACTTTTAATAGGTACATCTCCTCGCGTTAAAGTATATGGTAAAACTTTATCTACAGATCTTCTATAAATAGAGAGTTCCACTTCAGTATTAGGCTGACCTTTTAAAATTTTCATCACTCCATTATTGTCCAATCCAACACCTGAAAGAGAATCGCTGTTTGCCTTCAAAATTCGATCACCTGCTTTCAGTCCAATTCTTTCGCTAGGTCCACCTTCCAACACTCTTGAGACAACAACAGAATCAGCAAAAATTCTAAACTGAACACCAATTCCAACAAAGTTTCCTTGTAACTCCTCTGTTTCACGTTGTAATTGCTCCTTTGTAAAATAAACAGAGTGCGGATCTAATTTTCCAACAATCTGATTAATGGCTCCATCCAATAATTCTTCAGTATTCACCTCATCTACATAATCATATTGAATATAATTTATCAATCTTTTTATTTTAGACTCCTCAGCACTTGCTCCAAAAATGGAACCCGACTTATTTTCGAAGTTTAGAAAACTTCCAATCAATATTCCAACGGCTACAGCTATTCCTAAATATATGGGTCCTTTATTATTCATTCAACTCTTTTAAATGGGTTATTTCTACACCTGCCTTTGCTAAAAAATCCAATCCTGAAGTGTCTTTATATTCTTGATGATATACCACTCTTTTTATTTCGGATTGATGAATTAGTTTACTACAATCTTTACAAGGTGATAGCGTAATATATAACGTAGCGCCTCTACAAGATTGTGTAGAACTAGCAACTTTTAATATGGCATTTGCTTCTGCATGTAATACATGCCATTTGGTATTTCCATCACAATCTTCACATTCATTATCAAAACCCGTTGGAGAACCATTAAATCCATCTGAAATAATCATTCTTTTCTTAACGATTAAAGCCCCCACCTGTTTTCTTTTGCAATGCGACAATTTAGCCCATTCTAATGCCATTCTCATATAGGCATTATCATATTTAAGTTGCTTTTTACTCATCCTTATTTTTAACCTCACGAAAATAAAGAGAATTGATTAATAGTGCGTTAAATATTTACCAAATTTTAATTTCTCGCGTGATCAACCATATTTTTTTTAACCACGTTGTACCACTTATTTTTTAACAAAAAAAAGAAAAGAACACCCAGTAATTATCCTAAATCACTAAACTTCAATCTATTTATCATAAAATTTCTATATTCGAAAAAACTTAACCCATTAAAATGTCCTCACTTAAGCCATTCGAAGGTCCGTTAGGCCAACGAAAAGCGAAACATTTAATTCGCAGATTAACTTTTAAGTATAACAAAGAGCTAATAGATTTTTTTTCTAAAAAATCGGCTTTGGAAAGTTTAAACGAACTAATCAAACAAAAAGAAGACTCTCTTTCAGAGCCCTATGACCCACTTCCTACAGTAAGTCCAGATGGATATTGGACATCGTCTGAATTACATCCAAATCAATTTGATGGACAAGGAAGAAAGAGAAGTTATATTACAGGGCATTGGTGGTACAACGCCATTAACCAATCATCTTTAAGACATAAATTTACATTCTTTTTACATTCATGTTTTACAGTTGGAAAAGATTTAGGTGCTGGTCCAGCAACAACATTTTACGACCATTTGAGGCTTCTAGATTATTACTCCTTAGGAAATATTAAAACCCTCGCAAAAAAAATTACACTCGACAATTCCATGTTGACTTATTTAGACAACACAGATAACAACGCCAATAATCCAAACGAAAATTATGGAAGAGAGTATTTAGAATTATTTACAATTTTAAAAGGTGAACAAAAAGGAGAAGGTGACTATACTAATTACACCGAATTTGATGTGCAGCAAGCCTCGAAAGTATTTTCGGGCTTTAAAACGAAAATAGATCGCTCAAATATTGATTTAGACACAGGAATTCCGAGGGGATATGCGAATAAAAACAAGCATGATAAAAATGACAAAACATTTAGTGCCGCTTTTGACAACAAAACTATCAAAGGTAGAGATTCTGTTCAGGGCATGTATGAAGAACTGGATGAATTTGTTGAAATGGTATTTTCTAAAGAGGCTACAGCCATTTCTTATGCAAGAAAATTATATCGTTTTTTTGTAAAAAGCGAGTGGGATGAAGAAGTTGAAACTAATATTATAAAACCTCTTGCCATCGTTTTAAAAGAAAATAATTATGAACTGATTCCTGCAATAAAAACACTATTTGCAAGCGAGCACTTTTATGATATGGATGATAGTGATACTACGAATGAAATTATTGGCGCTATTGTTAAAAGTCCATTACAATTGCTTTCTGAAATTTCCACTCTATTTAATGTTTCATTCCCAAATCCTGAAGTAAATCCGCTATATTTTTATCGAAACTTTTACCATTGGTTTGTACACAATATTTTTCTAAGCAGTGCGGGGCTACAATTGTACAATCCCGATTCTGTGGCAGGATACCCTGCGCACTATCAAACTCCAGATTTTGATCGGCATTGGTTTTCGTCTACCACCATCATTTCTCGTTACAAACTAATGGAGAGTTTTATTTTAGGAAAGAACACCATTATCTCCGGAAATATTTATTCAGAATTAGATACTGTTTCATTCATTGAAAATAACATCATTAATATTTCCAACTCAATTGAAATGATAACGGAAATTTCTTCAATACTATATCCAGAAGTAATCGACGAGAGTAGGGTTTCCTATTTTGAAAGCATCCTAATCTCTGGATATAATAGTTATTACTGGGGTGCGGAGTGGAGGCGCTTTAAAAACAATGGAAATGATGAAGTTATCAGACCTCGTTTAAATGAATTATTAATTGCAATGGTTAATGCACCTGAATTTCAACTAATGTAACCCCCATTAAAAATGAATAGACGAAATTTTATAAAATTATCTGCAACTGCTAGTGCTATTGGATTAACACCCATTGAAATTAACGCCACCTTAAAACCTTTGCTTTCTATGATGGAATGCCCGGACATTTCTAATAGAAAACTCATTTTAATTAACTTGTCTGGAGGAAACGATGGCTTGAACACTGTAATTCCTCTAAATCAATATGATTTATACAGTAATTTAAGGCCTACCCTAAAAATTGTAAATTCTGGAACAAACGCTTATTTAAAATTAGACACCTCACTAAACGATGATCAGCAAATCGGATTACATCCGGCATTATCTGGATTAAAATCTATTTATGATCAAGGAAATTTGAGAGTGCTTCAATCCGTTGGGTATCCGGCTCAAAACAAAAGTCATTTTAAATCGAAAGATTTATATATGACCGGTAACGACGGAAACAGTTCAAATAACGGACATAATTCTGGGTGGATTGGACGATTTATGGAACAATATTATTATGAATTCCTAGACGACCCTTTCCCAATGGCTGTTGAAATGGGTTCTCCTAAAAACTCCTTAGGATTCCATGGAGTAGAAGAACATGGAATGGGATTAAATATAACCGGACAAGACCCTTCGGGTTATTATTCTGTGTTAAATGGATTGGGTGGAACACCACCCGAAAACATCCCCAATTCGGACTACGGAAAAGAATTAGAGTTTTTAATAAATGCGGATAAATTATCAAACAAATATGCAGAAGCTATCTCTACATCATTTAACAAAGGTAAAAATGCCATTTCATATCCTAGTACGAACATCTCTGACCAACTTAAAACAGTTGCTCGTTTAATTAGTGGAGATTTACAATCAAAGGTGTTTATGGTTCGCCTGCATGGATTTGACACGCATAATTCACAAGCAGAAGAACTTGGAAATCCGATTGGAAATCATTATAACTTATTGAAACAATTATCAGAAGGTATCGAAGCATTTCTAACTGATTTATCTTCTCAAAATCTGGCAAATGATGTTGTGGGATTAACGTTTTCTGAGTTCGGAAGAAAGGCAAAAGAAAATGGAAACTTAGGAACGGATCACGGCCGAATTGCTCCAATGTTCGTTTTTGGAGAACCTGTTGGTGGTGGTGTATCTGGTTCTAACCCAGATCTATCTGAAGCGGGCAGTAGTAATAATTATCAAATTGAAACTGTTCAGCATGATTATCGTGAAACATTTGCAACACTTTTAAAAGATTATTTAGGTGCTTCTAAAGAAATTATTGATGGTTCTTTCTTTAACCACACTTCAAACCGAAGTTTTTATGACAAGCCGATTGAGAATCTTATTAAGGATGAATTCAACGTTTCTAAATATTGCATAAAAGCGCCTAGTCAACCTCCAAAAGATGGAAAAGAATGGCAGATTTTCCCAAACCCTTTTGAGGATAAAATTATTCTTTATAGTATTAATGAACTAGAACAAGTTGAAATTGAAATTTTCTCTTCTTCAGGTCGATTTATTTTAAAACGAACTAAAAATGCGGTTGCCGGCAGATTACACTTAGACCTCAAAAATTTAAAATCAGGAAATTATGTGTTAAAACTTACCTATAATGGCTTATCAGAAACTCATAAGATCATGAAAATTAAATAGAAATTTACATGCTATGAAATTCTACCAAAGTGGCTTCATAATATTGATTTCCAAGTTTTGAAAGTAAACTGTTAATTACATTGCTATCGCCGTCTACAGCAATTGCAGAATACCCAACATCATTTAAACTCCCCAATCGTAAATCGATAATATTAATCTGTTTTGATGCCAATGCTGAAAGAAGAATTAACAAAACTCCGGGTGCATTGTTGTGCTTAGTAACAATCATTTTACCGCTCAGTGCAATTTTTAACTCAACTCCGTCTAACTCTAACAAATAAACACCTTCGCGATTGTAGTTCGGTAAGATTGCATTTTCCTTAAAGGTCAAATTTGTAAACAACCCCGCATCCGTTCCGTTTATAAAATCAATTGCATTTTGAATATTTCCATTACTCGAACCTAAGGATAAAAACGCTACAGCAGTTCCATCACCATTAGATTTTAACCTTGCCGTTTCTACATTAATTTCTTCTGAAGCCAATGTATTAAATAGTGATGATATCACTCCTGGCTTGTCTAAGTGTTCAGAAAACAACCCATTCACTTTTTTATTCGAACTTTCTGGTGCCTTATCAGTAACTGTTATAGATTTATCAAATTTTCTAACACGCAATGCATTGTAACCACCCATGCTCGTTGCATTCTTATAAATATCTACAAATTCTGAGAAGGAACCACCAAACGAAAAATCAGGAATTATTCTTCGTTCTTCATTATCTAATCGAGAGTTCAATAGTTCAATTCCCTTATTTAAAACGGTAAATTTCACCTTTAAATCATGATCATCGAAAATCGTTCTCGTTTCAGGAATTAGTTTTGAATAGCTCACATAATTTTGATATCCTGCTTCATTAATGTACTCTAAACTTTCTTTAAAATTTACGCCGTAATAGCGGACATGATGTGTGTCCGTCCCGACACAAACAGGAATTTGCAATTCATGAGCTCTCTTTAGAATTGGCAATATTGGATAGACGCCAACCCCCTTAAATTTACCTGCCATGTTCACATCGAGAGATAAATTTCTATCGGCAATAATTTCTAGTAATGTTCTTAATTTATTTGCTAACGGATGATCGCTTGTTTCAAAATTTAAAATAGCATCTGGAATGTCAACATTTAATTTAGGTAAGTCTAAATGACCAATAATCTGAATCATATCTCCGAAACCCTCAATCATTTGAATCATTTCATTAAAATAACCATCCCAATAGGCTTCTAAACTTCCTCGAAGTTTTAACAATTCTTGTGCCTCTTCTTTTGAACCATCATATGGCAACCCTTCTGGTGAGAAATGAACCGAACCTATAACATAATCGGCATCTTCTGCCTGAAAAATCTTAGACCTACTCCATTGTAAGCCCAAATCTTCTCCCATCCATTCCAATTCTACACCGTACTTAATATTAATTTGTCCATCATATTTTTCACGAAGATTTGCAATACGCTTTGGATAATTTAAATAAGATTGATTTCCACGAATAAACTTAACATTAGTGTCTAACTCCGCTATATATCTAAACTTAGTTAACCTTGGAGAATGGATAATAAATGTGATGCTTGGATGGCCCGCTTCAATGGCCTTATCAACAATATCTTCTAATTTGTCAATTCCATGCTTTACATGATCTTGCTCAGTCCCAGCATGAATTCCATGTGTTTCCCAAATAAATTCATTCAACTTTTTCATTAATCCGTATTGTTTGTGAATAATATCATACAAACTTACTAATTGGTTTAGAATTTACACCTAATTGATGATTGTTTTGAGAATATTTAAATAATGGCATTCATCTGAATTCATGTTTATGAAATAAACTCGTGTTAATTACATTATTTGCAATGAAAAGAAGTCCTTTAAAATGAAAAAGCTTCAACAAATGTTGAAGCCTTCTAGTACTCAAGGTGGGAATCGAACCCACACTCCCGAAAGAACTGGATTTTGAATCCAGCGCGTCTACCAATTCCGCCACTTGAGCCTGTTTAAAATTGGTGTGCAAATTTAGGGAATAAATTATTTTTAATCCTACAAATACCGAATAAATATTTCTACTTTTGCACCAAACAACACACTTAAATTCTTTCAAAATGTCAAACAACATTCTAGAGCCAAAATTCTTTGCTTGCACTCAAAGTACGGAATTGGCTGAAAAAATTGCAAAAGCCTATGGTACTGATTTAGGCAACGTTATCATATCTAAATATAGCGATGGTGAGTTTCAACCAGCCTTAGAGGAATCGGTTAGGGGGCGTCGGATTTTCGTTATAGGATCTACCTTTCCAAATTCAGACAATTTAATGGAAATGCTGCTAATTTTAGATGCTGCAAAAAGAGCATCTGCAAGACATATTACAGCGGTTATTCCTTATTTTGGATGGGCTAGACAAGATAGAAAAGACAAACCAAGAGTGCCTATAGCTGCAAAATTAATTGCAAAAATGTTGGAAACTGCAGGAGCGACTAGAATTATTACCATGGATTTACATGCTGATCAAATTCAAGGTTTCTTTGAAAAGCCAGTAGATCACTTATTTGCCTCTACTATTTTTATGCCTTATTTAAAAAGTTTAAATCTTGAAAATCTAACAATTGCATCTCCAGATATGGGTGGTTCTAAAAGAGCCTATGCCTATTCTAAGCACTTAAAAAGTGATGTCGTAATCTGTTATAAGCAGCGTTTGAAGGCAAATGTGATAGCTCACATGGAATTAATTGGTGATGTCCAAGGAAAAAATGTTGTTTTGGTAGATGATATGGTAGACACTGCAGGAACTTTAGCAAAAGCGGCTGAATTAATGATGGAACGTGGAGCGCTGAGTGTTAGAGCATTAGCGACTCACGGAATTTTATCTGGCGGAGCAATTGAGCGTATTGAGAACTCTAAATTAGAAGAGTTAATTATTTCAGATACTATTCCATTAGAAAGGAGTAGTTCTAAAATAAAAGTTGTACCTTGCGCGCCCTTATTCGCTGATGTAATGTCTCATGTTCAGAACAATACATCTATTAGCAATAAGTTTATATTATAAATTTTAATTAAATAACAATCATGAAATCGATTACAATCTCAGGATCTAAAAGAGAAAGCGTAGGTAAAGTTGCGACTAAAGCCTTACGTAATGCTGGAAAGGTACCTTGCGTATTATACGGAGGAAAAGAAGCCTTACACTTTTCGGCAGATGAACTAGCGTTCAGAAACTTAGTGTATACTCCAAATGTATATACTGCAACGATTGAACTTGAAAGCGGTGAAAAATTTAACGCTATTCTACAAGACATTCAATTTCACCCAGTAACGGACAAAATCTTACACATTGATTTCTATCAATTGTTTAGTGATAAAGAAGTTACTATGGAAATTCCAGTGCATTTAGTAGGAAACGCTCCAGGTGTTATGAATGGTGGTTCTTTACGTTTTCCTAAGCGTAAATTAAGAGTTAAAGGTTTACCAGATAATTTACCTGACTTCTTCAATGCAGACATTTCTAAATTAAGAATTGGAAGCAAGTTAACAATTACAGAAATTGATGACCACGGTTGTACTTTCTTACACCCTGAAAACACGGTTGTAGTACAAGTGAGACAATCTCGTAATGCATCTGAAGAAGAAGAGGATGAAGACGAAGAAGGAGTTGAAGAAGGAGCAGAGGCTGCTGAAGCAACTGCTGCTGAATAATTCAATTCTAAGCAAAACAAAAAAAGCATCTCAATTATGAGATGCTTTTTTCGTTTACAGCAATATGCTTTTACAATACTTTATCTAGTTTTTTATAACCCTCCAAATTAGATACTCCCCAATTTTTCAATTCTTCCTGAGACCATAAATCAGGAAAAAATATGCGTCGTTGATATTTAGGGTGCATATATTTTCTCCAAGTGCTTCCACCTGTTGCTTCCACTTCTTTATCTCCACTGCTTAAATATTTTCCTGCGGCATCATAATGCGCCATAACCCAACTTACATTAACGGTATGATCATAGTGACGCATGGCATTTACCAATTCAATGTTTTTTTGATCGTCTTCAGGTAATTCTTTAAAACGACTCCATAAATTAGTAGTGTTATACTCTTTCATAAATCGTAAAAAGCGTGATTTATACTTTCGCTCAAATTGTTGTAGCATAAACGTTTTATCGCCTGTTTTATGATCTTTCCCTGCGGCCTGCCAATACAAATGTTCAAACGCATGCTCATAAGGTGTATCTCTATTTATGGAATCTCTAAACCTATAATCGATTAAATTAATTAATTCCGTCGAGGCAAATTCTATCATTCTATATTGAGCGCTTTGAAAACCACTAGCCGGAGTTAACGTATGCCTAAACTGCATATATTGTTCAACATCCATGCCGTCTCCCATAATATCAAAAGAAGTAGCCAGCATATCAAAATAACGGCTTACTCTTCCCAATCTAGACGTGAAAAATTCTGTAGTTAGATTTTCCTTGCGAGAAATTTGAGTCATTTCCCAAAGGATCATTTTAAACAACAACTCATTTATTTGATGATACATAATAAACACTTTCTCATCAGGCAGTGTTGTTCTTTGCGCTTGTAACGAAAGTAAGGGTCCTGTTTGAATATAATCCCAATAAGTCACAGGTTTGCTATAGAGCATCCCTTCTAGAATAGCCTGTTCAGGAATTCCTAATTCGTCATACCTTACTTCTAAATCCTTAAGAATTTGTTCTTTTTTCATTTATAACACTTATAAAGTACCTCTGTTTTCTTGTTCTCTTTCAATGGCTTCAAACAAGGCTTTAAAATTACCAACACCAAACGATTGAGCACCCTTTCTCTGGATAATTTCAAAAAACATTGTTGGTCTATCAACTACAGGCTTGGTGAATAATTGTAACAAATAGCCTTCATCATCCCTATCAATCAATATTCCGTGTTCCTTTAAAATCTCAACATCTTCATCTATTGCGCCTACACGTTCCAACAAATCATCATAATAGGTTTCTGGCACATATAAAAATTCGACACCTCTATCTCTCATTGCAGAAACTGTTTTTACAATATCATTTGTTGCTACCGCAATATGTTGCACTCCTGGTCCATTATAAAAATCGATGTATTCTTCTATCTGAGATTTCTTTTTCCCTTCAGCCGGTTCGTTTATCGGGAATTTAATTCTTCCATTTCCATTCGACATAACTTTACTCATCAATGCAGTAAAATCTGTAGATATATCATCATCTGTAAAGGAAATTATTTGGGCAAATCCCATTACTTTGGCATAGAACTGGCACCATTCTTTCATTTCTCCCCAATCTACATTACCTACCATATGATCTACAAATTTTAAACCTACAGTTTCTGGATTGTAATGAGATTCCCATTTTCTATATCCCGGAAGAAACACGCCGTTATAATTTTTGCGTTCTACAAAAATGTGAACTGTATCTCCATAGGTATGAATTCCAGATCTGACAACCGTTCCGTTTTCATCCTCTTCAACTCTTGGCTCCATATAAGATTTTGCACCTCTTTTTGTAGTCTCTTCCCATGCTTTTCTAGCATCTTCTACCCAAAGTGCAACTACTTTTACACCATCGCCGTGTTTATTAATATGTTCGTTTAACTCTCCTCCCTCTTCCAAGGGAGTTGTTAAAACCAATCGAATTTTATCTTGCTTTAACACAAATGATACGCGGTCTTTCATTCCCGTCTCTAAACCTGCAAAGGCCTCTGATTGAAAACCAAATGCTGTTTTGTAGAAATGTGCCGATTGTTTCGCGTTACCAACGTATAATTCAATATAGTCCGTTCCTAATAACGGCAAGAAATCCTCTGCTTCATCAAATAATTTCTCTAGTCCGTATGTTGTATTCTGTATGTTCTTTAAGTTTTTAATCTCTCCCATCTTCTTAATTTTTATCTAACCATGATTGGTAATATGACTCGTCTGAAATTTTTACAGCCTCCTCCGTAACCATTAAAGGCGCAAACGTATCAACCATGACTGCCAATTCTAATGTTTCTTTTTCTCCTATACTTTTTTCCATTGTTCCTGGGTGTGGTCCATGCGGTATCCCAGCCGGGTGCAATGTTATTTGTCCCTTATCCACACTTTTTCTACTCATAAAATCTCCATCTACATAATACAAAACCTCATCAGAGTCTATATTACTATGGTTATATGGTGCAGGCACGGCATTTGGATGATAATCATATAAACGCGGTACAAATGAACAAATTACAAAGGCATCTGTTTCAAAAGTCTGATGAATTGGAGGGGGCATGTGTACACGACCCGTTATTGGTTCAAAATCATGAATTGAGAATTTGTATGGATAGTTATATCCATCCCAACCAACTACGCTAAACGGATGTGCAGCATAAACATATTCATGAATCATGTCTTGCTTTTTAACTTTTATAGTAAAGTCTCCTTTTTCATTAAAAGTTTCTAATTCTTTAGGTGGATGCATATCGCGTTCACAAAAAGGCGAATGTTCTAAATGCTGCCCAAACCAATTTCTATAACGTTTTGGAGTATAAATTGGACTTTTAGACTCTACTATAAACAATCTATTCTCTTCTGTATCGAAGTCTATTTGGTATATCATTCCTCTTGGAATGACTAAATAATCTCCATACTCAAAGTCTATATTTCCAAGAAAAGTTCTTAATTTCCCTGTGCCTTCATGAATAAAAATGACCTCATCTGAATCTGTGTTTTTATAAAAATACGAGGTAAGTGATTTCTTGGGGGCTGCCAACGCAATATGGCAACTACTGTTGGTCAAAACAATTTTTCTGCTTTCTAAAAAGTCGTCAATTGCTGGAACCTGAAATCCTTTTAAACTTAACGATTTCATGTTTTTATCCACCGCAATTTTTGGGCTTACATCTGTAGATTTTAGCACCTCTTTAACCTGCGTCGGTCGTTGGGTATGATATAATAACGAAGACATTCCATCAAACCCAATAGTTCCGAAAAGCTCTTCATAATAGAATTTACCCCCAGGACTTTTAAAAACAGTGTGTCTTTTAGAAGGAATATTACCTATTGTATGATATCTAGGCATATTTTAATATTTAAAATGTTGAATAATAATTTGCAATACTCTATTAATAAAAGAGTACAATTATTCAGGGCTTCTCTTGATGAGAAATTTTAAAAGAAGTAATAATTCTGCCCATGTATTGTTCATAACAACACAAATATACAGAATTTAAAGGGAAGTATTATTCGACAGTTTCTTGACTAATTTCAATTACTTTTTTAATCTGAGGAACATGTCTCTTAATTGTAGCCTCTACTCCGTTTGTAAGTGTCATTTGATTGACAGAGCAGCCAACGCATGCTCCTTCTAACTTTACTTTTACAACATCATCTTCAATATTTACTAAAGAAATATTACCTCCATCTGTAATTAAATAAGGTCTGATTTCTTCAAGTGCATCTTCTACTTTTGCTATTAATTCTTGTGCTGTCATATCCTATTTTTTATTTGGGCTACATCCGCTCATTGTTGTAATTCTCACCACTTCTGTAGGAGGTAAGTTTTTATTTCTTTTCAATAGTTCTGCAACTGTATTTTTAGTTACTTCATTAAAAATCGTTTCCTGTGGTGTTCCAGATTGCAACGCTGCAGGTGTTCCAAAATCTCCTGCTTCACGTATGCTCTGAACTAAAGGAACTTCTCCTAAGAATCGAGTTTCTAAATCTTCTGCTAAATTCTTAGCACCATCTTTTCCAAAGATATAGTATTTGTTGTCTGGTAATTCTTCAGGAGTAAAATAACTCATGTTTTCTACAATTCCTAAAACCGGAACATTGATGCTCTCTTGTTTAAACATTGCAACTCCTTTCTTTGCATCAGCCAAAGCAATGTTTTGAGGTGTACTTACAATTACTGCTCCTGTAATTGGTAAAGATTGAACAATTGATAAATGAATATCTCCAGTTCCTGGAGGTAAATCCAATAATAAGAAATCTAATTCTCCCCAATCCGCATCAAAAATTAATTGGTTCAATGCTTTGGAGGCCATCGGTCCTCTCCATATTACTGCTTGATTCGGTTGCGTAAAAAAGCCTAGTGATAATATTTTTACACCATAATTTTCAATCGGCTTCATTTTTGAACGTCCATCAACCTTTACAGATCTCGGTCTTTCTTTTGCCACATTAAACATTATGTGTGTTGATGGTCCATATACATCGGCATCTAATACTCCAACACTAAAGCCCATTTTTGCTAAACTTACCGCCATATTGGCCGTAATTGTAGATTTTCCTACACCACCTTTACCAGATGCAATTGCAATAATATTTTTAATTCCAGGAATTTCTTTTCCTTTGATTTGGTTTGTTGGTTTTGCTTGCGCAATGGCTTTTACATTTACCTTTATATCTGCTTTTGGATGTACTTGCTCATGAATTGTTTTCATGATATCAACCTCTACACGTTTTTTTGCTTGTAAAGACGGGTTTCCAATTTCTACATCTACAATTACTTCTTTGTCAAAAACTACAATGTTTTTAACCGAATTACTTTCAACTAAACTTTTCCCTTCTCCAGGAGCAGTAATACTTTCAAGTGCTTTTAATATGTCTTTTTTAAGAATACTCACGTAACTAAATAATAAAGGTTTTACGCAGCAAAGATACGCTTATTTTTTACTTTAATTTAACCTAATTTTCAAGGTCTAATTCTTCGGATGGATCCCAAAAAATCTTATCAAAATCTTGGATTTGATTTTCGATCACAACCACGCCTTCATTTTCTAAAAGTTGCTGCATTAAATTAGTGCCATCAAAGTGGTTTTTACCTGTCAATAAACCCACTCTGTTCACCACCCTATGGGCAGGAACGGTTTCATCGTTATGAGAAGCATTCATAGCCCAACCAACCATTCTTGCCGAACGAGCAGCACCCAAAAATTTGGCAATGGCACCATAACTAGTAACCCTTCCGAATGGGATTAAACGCGCTACTCCATAAGCCTTTTCAAAAAAGTTGTCGTTTGTTTTTTTCATAAACTAAAAGTACTAAAATCAATGATAAGAATTCTCGAATTCACTCGAAATGAAAAAAGAAAACTATTCTAAAGATTAGCGACTAGTAATTCAATCTAAATTTAATGTAAGTAATAGCCTTCCCTGTTTCTAAATACTGACTTTCATAATAAGTTTGCGTATTAACAACCTCTTTTGGCGCATGCTGAATATTCTTATAAACATCATGGTGGGCATACAATACTTCATGACCTTCGCCATGTAAAATACCCAACGTATAACCATGCATAAATTCACTGTCCGTTTTTAAATGAGCCACACCATCTGGTTTTAAAATTGTATCATACATTTTTAAAAACTGTTGATTGGTCATTCTATGCTTAGTACGTGTGTATTTAATTTGAGGATCTGGAAACGTAATCCAAATTTCATCCACTTCATTTTCGGCAAAACACTTATCAATCAATTCTATCTGAGTTCTTAAGAAGCCAACATTTTTCATGTCGCTTTCTAAAGCTGTTTTGGCTCCACGCCAAAAACGAGCCCCTTTAATATCTACACCGATAAAATTTTTGTTGGGGTGTTGTTCTGCTAAGGCCAATGAATATTCACCCTTTCCACAACCTAATTCTAAAATAATTGGGTTGTCATTTTTGAAAAAGGTATTCCATTTTCCTTTCAGCGAAAAATTAGTCAATACTTCTTCACGAGAAGGTTGTATAACATTTGCGAAAGTTTCATTCTCGCGAAAACGCTTCAATTTGTTTTTACTTCCCACGGGAGACTATTTAAATAAGTATAAAGGGAGTGAAGAACTACTCTGTTCCTTCGTCTTTGAATTTCTTCAATTGACGCATCCAATAAACGAAAGCATAGCATGTAATTAACATAAGAATCCAGCTAAACGAATTTTGCAACCACCAGTTATCCATAAATCTAATTCCGTCTAATGGCTTAAATGCTACATTGGTGAAAAAATCGCCTATCGCTCTAAAAATATTGTTTGCAATCATTGTTAAATATATTTACTTTGCAAATGTATAAAAACTCAGAATGATTGCCAATTTTTTTAAGAAAACTAAACCTATTCATGCTATATTTATAGGGGGTATTTTCGTCTTTTTTTATTTGCTATCGATTTTTTTAATAGAAAAACCAGAATTTTCATTTTTAACGGTGTTGTCAAAATTTGGATTTTCCATTGTTTTTTTGATTCTCTTTTTCCTGATTCGATTCATCAATCGAAAAAATAATCTATCTGGTCAAGACTCATATGTACTATTATCGCTAGCATTTTTATTCGGAATGTTCCCAAAAACAATACAATTGAATGAAGTTTTTATTTCTCATTTTGTTTTGCTCTTTGCATTTAGAAGAACCTATAGTATTCAATCTTTAAAAAGTGTAAAACTGAAGATTTTTGATAGCGGTTTTTGGATTGGTATTGCCGCATTGTTTTATGAATGGAGTTCTTTATTTCTTATTCTTACAATTATTGCTATAATCGTTTATAAAAAACAAGAAATTAGGAATTGCATTATAGTATTAATTGGGTTTATAACTCCTTGGTTCTTGTTTTACACCTATTGTTTGGTGTCGGAAAAAATGGAGTTGTTTTCAGATCGACTTTTAATTGAATACAGTTTTGTCTTTGACAATTACAGTTCCTTAAATGTACTTGTGCCTCTTTTATTTATGAGTGCTTATGGTCTTATTGCAATGGGGCTAACAAGACTAAAAATCAATTCACTTACAAACGATATAAGGCCATCTTTGAACCTTTTATATGGTCATATTATTATTGCAGTAACAGTATTGCTATTTGCTCCAAATAAAACTGGTTCCGAATTTATTTTTGCCTTTTTACCGCTTGCTGTTTTCACGGCTAATTTATTGCAATTAGTAACACATCAAAAAGTTAGAGAAGTTCTCGTTTATTTATTAGTTTTGGTCTGCTTAAGCGCCTATATATTATAATTTAGAGCCATAGGCTAAATCGCCGGCATCTCCTAAACCAGGCACAATATATCCTTTATCGTTTAATTTATCATCAACCGTTGCAATCCATAAGTGGGTGTTTTCCGGAAAATGCTTTTTGATATAAGCTATTCCTTCAGCTGAACCAATTACTGCCACAATATGCGTTTGTTTAGGAACTCCATTTTTCAACATCGCCTTATAAGTTTCTACTAAAGATCTTCCGGTAGCCAACATTGGGTCTGCTAGAATAAGCGTTTTCCCGTCAAAACTTGGAGATGCTAAATACTCAACTTTTATTGTAAAATTGGCTTCAGAAGTATGTTTTCTATAGGCAGAGACAAAAGCATTTTCTACATCATCAAAATAATTTAACAAGCCATTATGTAAAGGCAATCCTGCTCTCAAAATGGAGCACAATACCAACTCTTCAGTAATTAATTCAATTGGTTTTACACCAAGGGGTGTTGTAATTTCTTGATTAGAATAATTGAGTACTTGACTCATCTCATATCCTAAAATTTCGCCAATACGTTCAATATTTCTACGAAACCTTAAACTGTCTTTTTGCAAATTTACGTCTCTAATTTCTGAAATAAACTTGTTTAAAATTGATTTTTTAATAGAGAAATCATGAATGGTCATAAGCATCGTTTTCACAAAGATAATTTTTATTCGATATGTTTAACAGCATTATTTATCATCTTTGCAAACTAATAACTACGAGATGAAAGGTAGAATTTTAGCGTTTCTTGCCGCATTAGGAGCTACTTTAATTTATGGTGCCAATTATAGTATTGCCAAAGATGTGATGCCTTTGTATGTTAAACCTTTTGGTTTTATAATACTTCGTGTTGTAGGTGCGTGCCTCTTATTTTGGATCCTCGGTTTATTTGTGAAAAAGGAAAAGATTGATAAAAAAGATTTTATCCCTATTTTCTTTGCTGGCTTGTTTGGAGCGGCCTTAAACATGCTGTTCTTTTTTAAAGGACTTAGTTTAACTACCCCTATAAACGCCTCCGTTATTATGATCGTTGGTCCAATTCTCGTTTTTATTTTATCCATTTTATTTTTGAAGGAAAGGTTGGTTCCGCATAGAATATTGGGAGTACTAATTGGATTTATTGGTGCCGCAATTTTAGTTATTTATGGAAAATCTGAAGCGGAAAACGCCCCCAATATTGTTCTAGGAAATCTATACATCTTTATCAATGCATCTTGCTATGCAGTGTATTTGATCATTATTAAAAAACTCCTCGAAAAATACCACCCATTTACATTGATTAAATGGGTCTATTTATTTGGACTTTTTGTTGTTGTTCCCTTTGGATTTTCGGAATTTCAAGAAATTGAATGGGCACTTTTACCTGAATCAATTATTTACAAAATTCTATTTGTAGTTGTATTCACCACATTTTTCGCTTATTTATTTAATATTATCGCCCTAACCAAATTAAAAACTACAACCGTTGCTGCCTTTATTTATCTACAACCTGTGGTTACAAGTATTTTCGCACTAATTTTAGGAAGTGATGAATTAAGCACTACAAAAGTAACGGCTAGTCTTATAATTTTCTTAGGCGTATATCTTGTAAGTAAACGCCCAAAGCAAACCGCCTAGAACACAATTTTGTGTACCTTTGCATAATTTTATTTTCGAGTATATGTTACAATCAATGACGGGTTATGGTAAGACTGAATTACAATTACCAACAAAGAAAATTACTATTGAAATTAAATCTTTAAATAGTAAAAATTTAGATTTAAATGTAAGAACACCCTCTTATTACAAAGAGAAGGAAATGAAAGTACGTAAAACCATTGCCTCAATATTAGTGAGAGGTAAGGTAGATTTTTCAATTTTTGTAGAAAGCATTGGTCAGAGTTCTTCTTCTCAAATTAACAAAGAAACAGTTGTTTCTTATATGAACCAATTGAAAGAGATTTCTCCTGCTTCAGAACTAGAGTTGCTTGAAATGGCTATTCGTTTACCGGAAACCATACAAAGTAAAAGAGAGTCTTTAGACGATAATGAATGGAAAGAGATTGAAGAAGGCATCAATACAGCGCTAAAAAACATAGCAACATACAGAAAAGATGAAGGCGAAGTTTTAAAACAAGACTTTTTAAAAAGAATCGCTGTTTTACAAAATCTATTAGATGAGGTTATTACCATTGATCCACAAAGAATAGAAAATGTAAAAGAAAGATTGAATAAAGCCATTTCAGAAATTGAAGCAAAAGTAGATGAAAATAGATTTGAGCAAGAGTTGATATATTATCTGGAAAAATTCGATATCACTGAAGAAAAAGTTCGTTTAAAAAATCACCTAGATTATTTTCTTACTGAACTAAATTCAGAAACTTCAAATGGGAAAAAACTTGGTTTTATAACGCAAGAAATTGGTAGAGAAATAAATACCATAGGTTCAAAAGCCAATTTTGCCGATATGCAAAAGCTGGTAGTTCAGATGAAAGACGAATTAGAAAAAATCAAAGAACAAAATTTAAATGTGCTTTAATGAGTAAAGGTAAGTTAATTGTTTTTTCGGCACCATCAGGATCTGGTAAAACTACCATCGTACGTCATTTACTAAAACAGACTGAGTTAAACCTTGAGTTTTCAATTTCTGCAACTTCCAGAGATAAACGTGGCACTGAAGAAGAAGGTAAAGATTATTATTTTTTATCTGCGTCAGAATTTAAAAACAAAATAAAAAACGAAGAATTCTTGGAGTGGGAAGAAGTGTATCGTGATAATTTTTATGGTACTTTAAAAACAGAAGTTGAACGCATTTGGGCACTGGGTAAACATGTTATTTTTGATATTGACGTCTCCGGTGGATTAAGAATCAAGCGTAAGTTTCCAGATCAAACATTGGCGATTTTTGTAAAACCTCCAAGTATAGACGAATTAAAAATCCGTTTAAAAAAGAGGCAAACTGAAAGTGATGATAAAATAAATATGCGTGTTGCAAAGGCTTCGGCAGAATTAGCCACCGCGCCACTTTTTGATGAAATTGTGATAAATGACAACTTAGACGATGCTAAAAAAACAGCATTTAACTTGATCTCAGATTTTACTAAAAAATAGAATATGAAAGTTGGTTTGTTTTTTGGGAGCTTCAATCCGATTCATATTGGTCATTTAATCATTGCAAATCATTTTGTAGAACATTCAGATTTAGATCAGGTCTGGTTTGTTGTTACACCTCACAATCCACATAAAAAAAAGAGTTCGCTTTTAGCAGATATCCATAGATTGTCAATGGTGAAAATTGCTGTTGAAGATTATCCCAATTTAAAGGCTTCAAATATAGAATTTGGGCTTCCCCAACCTAATTACACGGTAAATACGCTTGCGCATTTAACCGAAAAATATCCAACGCATCAGTTCTCAATGATTATGGGAGAAGACAATCTTAATGGTCTTCATAAATGGAAAAATTACGAAATTTTATTGGAAAACTATTCAATTTTGATTTATCCAAGAGTTTCTAAAAAACTTGAAACTTCAGAACTAATTTCTCACCATAACATTGAAAAAATTGAAGCTCCAATAATCGAGATTTCGGCTACACTTATTAGAAACTCAATTAAAAACAATAAAAACTTTAAGCCTTTGGTGCCTGTTGCTGTGTGGAACTTTATAGATGAAATGAATTTCTATAAAAATTAGAGGGAAAATTACTGTATTTTTAAATGAAATTATTCTAAGCAATTTCCGTTGTATATTTGCTTTTAAGAGGATTTATGACAGAACAAACACAAAATAAAAAGAATCTAAAACAGAAACTCACTCACAAATACCGTATGGTATTGATTAACGAAGATACTTTTGAAGAAAAGTTGTCTTTTAAAATGAGTCGGTTAAACGTATTTATTGCAATTGGCATTGTCGCTATAATATTAATTAGTGTTACAGCGGCTTTAATCTCTTTTACTTCTCTAAAGGAATATATTCCGGGCTATTCATCTCTTAAACTAAAAAAACAAACAAATGAATTAATTTTAAAAATTGATTCTTTAGAAACTATTCTAGAAGTGAATAACCGATACATTAGTAATTTTCAGAATGTATTAATGGATGATGTTACTGCTTTTAATTTTGATAAAGACTCGGTGTTTGAAACATTACAGTTCAATCAAGATTCATTGCAAATAGATAGTTCCGAATTAGACTCTCTTTTCCGACTAGAAGTTGAAAGTGAAGACAAATACAGTTTTTTTAACGAGGCCCAAAAAGATGTAGGAATTGTATTTTTTGCTCCCGTAACAGGAAAAATCACGCAAACCTACGATATAAACCTTCGTCATTTCGCCGTTGATGTTGTTGTTAAAACTGGAACCCCTGTTAAGGCCGTTGCAGATGGTACAGTTGTTTTTGCAGAATGGACTGCAGCTACGGGACATGTAATCGTATTACAGCATACTAAAAAATATATCTCAATATACAAACACAATGGAGAATTGCATAAGCAACAAGGAGATTTAGTAAAGTCTGGTGAAGTTATTGCAAGTTCAGGATCTACTGGTGAACTAACTACTGGCCCTCATTTACATTTTGAATTATGGAGTGACGGTTATCCAGTAAATCCAACTAATTTTATTGATTTCGAATAAATGAATATAAAATCAATTCTAGCGATTCCATTTGCAAAAAGCGTAGTAAAACGTATTTATAAATGGGCATATAATCCTGTTAAAACGCAGGATAAAGTAATGGAAAAACTGCTTTCCAAAGCAAAATATACCTCATTTGGAAAAGATCATAACTTTTCTAACATAAAAAATTACGGCGATTTTAAAACAAATATCCCTATTAGAGATTACGAAGGTTTAAGACCATATGTAGATCGTGTTGTTGCCGGAGAATCGAATGTTTTATGGAAGGGAAAACCGCTGTACTTTGCCAAAACTTCAGGAACTACTTCTGGCACAAAATACATTCCCCTTACCAAATCCTCTATGCCCGAACATATTAAGGGCGCTAGAAATGCACTATTAATGTACATCAACCGAAAAAAGAAAGCGAATTTTGTTGAGGGTAAAATGATCTTTCTTCAAGGCAGTCCAGAATTAAATGAAAAAAATGGAGTTAAAGTCGGAAGACTTTCAGGAATTTCTGCGCATTATGTCCCTGGTTATTTGCAAAAAAATAGACTGCCAAGCTGGGAAACAAATTGTATTGAAGATTGGGAAACAAAAGTTGAGAAAGTAATTGATGAAACCATTAATGAAGATATGCGTTTAATTGGTGGAATTCCATCTTGGGTACAAATGTATTTTGAACGAATTGTAGCTAGAACTGGTAAGAAAGTTGGAGACGTTTTTCCAAATTTTGAAGTTTTTGTTTATGGCGGCGTTAACTACGAACCTTATCGAAAAAAGTTTGAAGAATTAATTGGTCGCAATGTGCCGTCGGTAGAATTATATCCTGCTTCTGAAGGATTTATTGCCTATCAAGATACCGATGAAATTGGTATGCTATTAAATTTAAATGGTGGTATTTTTTATGAATTTATACCAGCTGACGAATTTTATGATGAAAATCCGACAAGACTTTCGATTGCCGATGTTGAAATAGGAGTAAACTATGTTATTATTTTAAATACCAATGCAGGTCTTTGGGGTTATAATATTGGGGATACTATAGCATTTGTGAACCTAAAACCTCATAGGATATTGGTTACAGGACGTATAAAACATTTTATATCAGCATTTGGAGAACATGTTATTGGTAAAGAAGTGGAATCTGCAATGCTAGAAGCAACTATCAATTCAAACGCAAGTGTTACCGAATATACTTTGGCTCCTAAAATTAAGACTAAAAATGAATTACCTTATCATGAATGGTTTGTGGAATTTGAGGAAATACCAAACGATATTGAGACTTTTAAATTGGACATCGATAACTCGTTACAAAAACAAAACAGCTATTATAAAGATTTAATTGAGGGTAAAATTTTACAACCCTTAAAAATATCGATTGTAAAGAGAGGTGGCTTTCATGAATATATGAAGTCTCAAGGAAAGTTAGGGGGGCAAAATAAAATCCCGAGGCTTTCAAACGACAGAAAAATTGTTGATCGTTTAGAAAATTATATCCTATGAAAGTTTTAGCTACAAATATTGGTGAAAGAAAAGTAATTCAATGGAAAAATAAATCTGTTGAAACTGGTATTTATAAATACCCAACCAATGGATCAATTTTCTTAGGGGAAGAAGATGTAGAAGATGATGCCGTTGTAGACAGAAAGCACCATGGAGGATCAGAGCAAGCTGTTTATGGCTATTCAGCCCAGCACTATGTATATTTCAAAGATTTGCACCCCAATCTAGATTGGGAATTCGGAATGTTTGGAGAAAATTTGACTTTTGATGAGTTAGACGAAGAAAACATTACTGTTGGCAGTACCTATCAATTAGGACAATGCCTACTTGAAGTAACCAAACCAAGACAACCTTGTTTTAAATTAGGTATTCGATTTGAAACACAAACCATCGTAAAGCAATTTTGGAATAGTACTAAAAGTGGTATTTATTTTAAGGTTTTAAAAACTGGAAAAGTTGAAACTGGAGACATCCTTATTCCTGAGAATATCAAAAAAGACACGCAAACCATTGCGGAAGTATACAACACAAAAAAGTAACTATCATGACAAAATTTAATAGGTACTCTCCTTTACTGCAGCCATTTACATTACCATGTGGTGTAGTAATTCCGAATAGAATTGCGAAAGCTGCAATGACCGAACGTTTGTCTGATAAAAACTTTTACGCCACAGATACCTTAACCAATTTATATAAGAAGTGGGCTAATTCTGGAACTGGGCTTCTAATATCAGGAAACATTATGGTAGATAAACGCTATAAAGAATCATCTGGAAATGTTGTTGTAGAAAATGAAAGTGGGTTAGAGCAATTAACAAAATATGCAAAGGCTGGAACTAGTAATGGTAATCAGTTCTGGGCACAAATAAGCCATGGAGGAAGGCAATCAACCATTTTTTCAACCTTTAATCCTATTGCTCCATCCGCCGTAAAATTGAAAAAATTAGGCCTATTTGCCAAGCCAAAGGCAATGACAATTGAGCAAATTGAAGATGTAATAGAGCGTTATGTTACCACCGCAAAAGTTTGTAAAAAAGCAGGATTTACAGGAGTTCAGTTTCATGCTGCTCATGGTTATTTATTAAGCCAATTTTTATCACCAAATACCAATAAAAGAACGGACGAGTATGGAGGCTTTATAGAAAATAGATCTAGAGTTTTATTAGAAATAATTAAAAAAGCAAGGATAGAACTTGGTGCAGATTTTCCTATAGCAGTTAAATTAAATTCAGCAGATTTTCAACGTGGTGGATTTGATGAAAAAGATGCCTTTTATGTAATTGAGCGATTGAAAGAACTAAACATCGATTTGCTTGAAATTTCTGGCGGAACCTATGAGAATATTGTGTTCTTAACAAAACGTAGTGAACGCGAATCTACTCGAAAAAGAGAGGCTTATTTTATGGAGTTTGCCGAGAAAGTTAGAAAAGAAACAAATATTCCCTTAATGGTAACTGGTGGATTTCGAACCTTAGAATTTTGTGAGCAAGTAATAGCAAATAACGAATTAGAAATGATCGGTTTTGCAAGACCATATTTGGCTGATGAATCATTTCCTTCTTGTTTTGTGAACAAAGAAAAAACAACCATGCAAGATGCTTCCTTTGATTTTCCAATTAAAAAAATGAGCGATTTTGCCGAAGCTGGATTCTACGATTATCAAATACATCAAATTGCAAAAAACAAACCTTTAAAACCAAATTACAGCCCATATGCTGCCATTGTTAGAATGACCAAAAACGAATTGGTAAATGGGTGGTTTTAAAAAAGCCCGATATTTTTAAATATCAGGCTTTTAACTTTATTTTTTCAATAAATCTCTAATCTCGGCAAGTAGATCATTGTCACTTGGACCGGATGGTGCAGGCGGCGGCGGTGGAGTTTTCATTTTATTTACCCCTTTTACAACCATAAACATCACAAACGCGACTATAATAAAATCGATCGTGTTTGTTAAAAAATCGCCATACAACACAGCAACTTCTCCCTCAATTTTACCTTCTGCATTTGCAACGCCTTCCTTTACCACATATTTTAAATCTTTAAAGTTAGAATTAAATATCAGTCCTATTAACGGAGAAACAATTCCTCCTGTAAACGAAGTAACCACACTTTTAAATGCGGCACCCATTACAAAACCAACAGCAATATCTACAAGGTTTCCCTTCATTGCAAAGGCTTTAAATTCTTTGAGCATTCCCATAATAATTAGTTTTAATTAGTAATTAGAATACTAATATAATGATTTTTAAGACACCAACACTCTTCTAACTCGTTGTGAAATAGCGGTTAGCATTTCATACGAAATGGTATCGGCTGCAGTTGCTAATTCTTCAATGGATTCTTGGCTATCAAAAATAACTACAGAATCACCTTCTTTGCATTCAATACCTGAAATATCTACCATTATCATATCCATACACACATTACCCACAATTTGTACTTTCTGTCCATTAATATGTACAAACCCTTTTCCATTTCCAAGGATTCTTGGTATTCCATCGGCATGACCAATAGGAATTGTAGCTATATGCATAGATTCTTTAGCGATTAAGCCTCTGTTATATCCAATACTCTCACCTTTTTTAAGGGAATGAATTTGAGATATTATAGATTTTAAGGAAAGTACGTTTTTTAACACCAAACCGGCGTTTTTTTCATTGGTAAGTCCGTATAAACCAATTCCTACTCGCACCATATCTAAATGAGCTTCCGGGTAATTTAAAACCCCAGATGTATTGCATAAATGAAGTTCAGGCATAAATCCAAATTTATGTTGGAATTCCGTTGAAATCTTTTTGAATAAAGCAATTTGGTCAAGTGTAAATTCCTTTTCATTAAGGTCTTCCGAGGCGGCCAGATGAGAGAAAAGAGATTTAACTTTTAATGCTAGGCTCTCTTTTAATTCATTCCTCAAATAATCAATATCTTCAAACGAAAACCCTAATCTATTTAATCCAGTATTAAATTTAATATGGACAGGGTAATCTGTTACTTTATTGTGACTTGCTATTTCAACAAATTCTTCAAGAATGTTTCTATTGTATAAGTTTGGTTCTAAGTCATACGATAATAGATCCACTAAATTCTCTTTCTGAGGGTGTAAAACCAAAATTGGTGTTTTAATTCCCACTTCTCTAAGACTTACTCCTTCATGGGTATACGCAACAGCAAAATAAGAAACCTTATTTTGGATAAATTGTGCAACAGCAATAGCGTCGCTACCATAACCGAAAGCTTTAACAACGGCCATTATTTTAGTCTCGCTCTTAACTTTAGATTTAAAATAATTTAAATTAAAATGTAAGGCGTTTAAATCAATTCGTAAAGTGGTAACATGGTTACTCATCTTTTTTTATCTCTTCTTCAATAACATCCATTTTGGCAACTTTTTTTTCAAGATTTGCCTTGTAATATGCCGCCCTACTCAACGGTTCATATTCTTGGGTTTCTCCCAATAAAACCAAATCGTCACCCTCTGCAGTTCTATGACTATAATGGGCTAAGTTTCCAGTTCTCGTACATACAGCATGTACTTTGGTCACATATTCTGCAGTGGCCATTAAGGCAGGCATAGGTCCAAACGGGTTTCCTTTAAAATCCATGTCCAACCCTGCTACAATTACTCTAACCCCTCTATTCGCCAAATCATTGCAGACCGCTACAATTTCATCATCAAAAAATTGCGCCTCATCAATACCAACTACATCAACATCACTTGCCAAAATTCTAATATTGGCGGCCGCTGGAACCGGTGTAGACCTTATTTCATTAGAGTCATGAGAAACCACTTTCTCTTCATCATAACGAATGTCAACCGCTGGTTTAAAAATTTCAACTTTTTGCTTTGCGAACTGAGCTCTTCTTAGTCGTCGAATTAATTCTTCAGTTTTTCCTGAAAACATCGACCCACAAATAACTTCTATCCACCCAAATTGTTCTGTATGATTTACTGTATTTTCAAGAAACATTTTGTAATTTTCGGACTTGTAAGGTTAAACAAATTTATCTTGCTAACCCTACAAATGTATCAAAAATAAACACGTACCACCAACTAAATTTTCGAACTTATGCACAAAAGATTGGAAGCCGAATTAGTGAGTTTAGCTCATACTATTTTGCAAATGAAAAACAGAAATGATGTAAATGCTTTAAAAGAGAAAGCAAGAGAATTGCATGAAAGACTATCTGTTTTGGCTTTTGTTGATGAGTATTTAGAAACGACTTCAACTGCAACAGAAACCAAAGAAGAGTTATTAGAAAAAATTGAAGTTGCTGTTGAAAATAATAAGGTTGAAATTGCAGAGGAATTATTGCAGGTGGAAGAAGTTGAAGAGAAAATTGAAATTCAAAAGACTGAAGAACCAGTTGAAACTGTCGAAACCAAAATAGAAATTACACAATCTGAAGTTGATGTTGAAGAAGAAGTTGAAGAGGAAATTGTGTTAGATATAGAGTCGCCGGAAGAAAATGATACTTCTGAATCAGAAGCGGTTAAAACTGAACCCATAAAACAATTAACCATTGAAGAAGAGTTTAAAGATGCTGTTTCTGCTGATGTAACGACAAATTTATTTTCTAAAGCTGAAGATGTTAAAACGCAAACCAAAACTTCTTTAAATGATGTGCTTCAAAAAAATATTCAAGTAGGATTAAATGATCGTATTGCATTTGTAAAGCATTTATTTAATCATTCTCAGGCTGATTTTAACCGAGTTCTTTCTCAATTAAACTCGTTTAAAACAGAAAAAGAGGCTAAGAATTTTATCAAAAAAATGGTGAAACCAGATTACGACTGGACTGGTAAAGAAGAGTTTGAAGGCCGGTTTATAAATTTAATAGAACGTAAATTCTTATAGGATGGCGCAAACAAATTATATTTTTTGCATGAAGTGGGGAACTCTTTACGGAGCAGAATACGTGAATAGATTATATTCTATGGTTAGTAAAAACCTAACATATGATTTTAAAATGGTTTGTTTTACTGATGACGAAACTGGAATTATTGACGAGGTAGAATGTCACCCAATTCCAGAAATTGACATACCATCAAATTTACCCGAAAGGATGTGGAAAAAATTAACCACACTAAAAGCCGATTTATATGGTTTGGAAGGAAGAGCCTTGTTTTTAGATTTAGATATCGTAATTGTAGATAATATTGATTGTTTCTTTGATGTTGAAGGTGAGTTCAGGATTATAAAAGATCATAGTTGGCGTTCATGGAGAATAACAGGAAATTCCTCTGTTTATCGCTTTGATATTGGTAAACATGGGTATGTTTTTGATGATTTTATTGCCAACTTTGACAACGTAATTAAAGAACATAGAAACGAACAGGAATACCTTACACACGCCATTAACGACAAAGGGAAATTACAATATTGGGATAAAGCCTGGTGCCCTAGTTTTAAATACGATTGTATTTCTAGATTCCCATTGGCCTTTTGGAAAAAACCCACTATTCCAGAAGGGTCAAAAATTATCATCTTTCATGGAGAAATAAATCCTCATAAAGCCATTAAAGGTGGTCGTGGTAAATGGTATCGATATGTAAGACCTGCTCCATGGGTGGCAGATTATTGGAACTAATTTATTTCTTTTTATCCTTTCCTGTTGGTGAGATTGTATTTACAATTCCACTTTGAAGAGTTTTCCAAATATAGTTCCCCAAACCTTTATAGGTGTCTCGTGTAAACTGCATTTCTACCTCTTTTACTTTTCCTTTTTTGTTAGGGTTAGATTTTCTAACAACATGATTTACAGACCAACTTAAGAATTTGTTTCTTTCTAAGGAGTTGGATTTAAAAACAGTTGCTTCTAAATTATGATATAGCATGGTCATATTTCCACTTGAAGAAGTATTGTTTGCTTTTGCTGAAAATTGCATTTTATCTATCTCTCCGCTTAAAATCTTTAATCCAAGTACTGGATAAAGTGCAGCATCATATAATTCGAACTCCGATTGCCCTAATTCTCCTGAAAAATAAAAGGTATGTTGTCCTTTTTTCAAAGGCATATTCATAACTACATGTAGTGGGGCCTCATTCATTAAATTCGCATCGATATTAACAGTTATTGGATTTTGAGTAAATTCTGGTATGGTAGATATGTTTTGAATTTTAGCATTTATATCATTAATCGTTAAACTAAACAAGGTGTCTTTATTTTCTAATTGCTCTTCTATTGTTAAATGACTGTTCTTAACAGATACTAAAGGAACGTTTATAACTTTGGAACTATTTTGTAAATTAATGTGTGGTAAGCCAACATATTTATCCATGTTAAACGGCTTCCTTTTATCTTTAAACAACTTTAAATCCAATCCGTTTATAGCTACACTATCGAGTAAAAAAGCATTTTCTTTAAACAATTTAATCAAGTTAAAATTGTAAACATTTACTTCTTGAAAAGTTACATCAAAAACATCATCGTTAAAGGTGTATTTCTCCGCTAAATCGAATTTTGAAATATTTGGTTTGAATGAAAAATCATTAATTGTTGCAACTTGAGATTTAAAATCTAATACCAATTTATCCAAACTTAAAGAGTAGTTCTTTTTTTCAAATTCCAACTGGACATCTTCAATTTTAAATATTTCTTGCGATGGAAGTAATTTAAATAAATTTTCTTCAATTTCAACCAGTTTTACACCACTAGAATTGAAACTAACCGGGCTATTTTGAAACGTAATTTCGCTCTTAGACACATCATAAACCTGATACATAAGATCTACGAATTCCAAATTATCAATAACCAATCCTCCCAATTTTGTAACCTTAATTGAATCTAAATTTATAGGTTTCGGCTTATTCTTTTTATCCTTTTCGATAACTAAATTTGGGTTCTCGATTTTCCGAATAAATAAATCGTTAAACGATAAAGTATTGATGGAAATTTTCTTCGAAAAAAGCAAATTAAATATTCCTATTCCCTTTAATTCCAGCGATTTCAAAGTGATATTATCAACACTATTTACCTCTCCTTTATTCTCTACCATGTCCGAAACCACTTCAGATTTTGGCACAAACTTAACTCCGTTAAAAGACAGTGATCGCCGAATCAATTTAAATTCAACTTTGTCTACCGAAGCTGTATACTCTTTGAGAAGATTTTCAGATAATACGGTAACAATTTTCTTTTTTACTATATAAGAAACAGAATAGTTAGTGAGTAAAATAGCCCCTATCGCAATAAGGATGACTATCAAATATTTTCTTTGTGGGTTTCTAAGTTTCATATAATAGAGGTGATATAAATATATGAAATTAATAATAGAGCGGATTAATTATTCAATATCTCAACAAGCTTCTCAACTGTTTTTTTACTATTCCCTACGAAAATTTCATTATCAATAACAAAAACGGGGCGCTTCAAAAAGGTATATTCATCCAAAATTAATTGACGATACTCTTTTTCACTTAATACCTGCCCTTTTAGATCCATTTGCTTGTATTTCTTTGCTCGCTTATTAAACAGGTCCTCATAACTATTTGTAAATGCATACATTTCTTCTAATTGTGCTACAGTTACTGGATTTGTTTTTATTTCTTGCAATTCAAATCCGTCAATATTTACGGCTTTCAAAATTCGTCTACACGTATCACATGTTTTAAGATGATAGATTTTTTTCATGGATTAAAGTTATCCGTTTTCACTTTAAAATTGGTTATTTTTATGAAAAATTTAAACATGACCCATCAATTCGACATCCTTAAAAAGACGAGATCCGCTATTCTTAGAATTATTGATCCATTTACATTGGAACAAATAAATAAAGTGCCTAGTGGTCATAAAAATAATATTGCTTGGAATATTGCTCATTTAATGGTTACTCAGCAACTATTATGCTACAAGAATTCGGGTTTGCCCATGTATATATCGGATGAAATTGTAGAGAAATTTAAAAAAGGCACAAAAACCGAAGGGGATCTATCTAAAGAAGAATTTGAAGAGGTGAAACGCTTATTTTTAGAGCTTCCGGAGAAACTAGAAGCCGATTATAACAATGGCATTTTTAAAAACTATAATGCTTATACAACCAGTTTAAACGTAACATTGTCCAATATTGAAACAGCATTGGCATTTAGTAATTTTCATGAAGGTATTCATTTAGGCGTTTTATTTGGACTGAAAAAATTGATCTAAATGGATGTATTTACAATAATTACTGTTCTTATCGTCTTAGCGGCACTTTTTGGATATTTGAACGCGAGATTTCTAAAACTGCCAAACACTATTGGGCTAATGTCTATAGCCATTCTTTCTACCCTTATAGTTTTAGGTATTAGTTATTTTGATGATACGCTGTTGGAACAAGAAAAACTATTGATTTCAGAAATAGATTTTGAAACGGTCCTTCTAGATGTAATGTTGAGTTTTTTATTGTTTGCAGGGGCTTTACACACAAGTTTTCAGCAATTAAAAGTACAACGTAAACCTATTTTAGCATTTGCAACCTTAGGTACTATAACCTCTACATTTTTGGTTGGAATTCTTGTTTATTATTTATTGCCATTGTTAAGTTTAGAAGTAGATTTTATTTATTGCCTATTATTCGGCGCCCTTATTTCTCCTACTGACCCTATTGCAGTATTAGGAATTTTAAAACAAGTTGGCGCACCTAAAAAATTAGAAACTAAAATTGTTGGAGAGTCATTATTTAATGATGGCGTGGGTGTTGTGGTGTTTATCACCATTTTCCAGATTGCAAAAGGAGGATCTGAAATTTCTGCTTTACATATAGCAGAATTATTTTTAGTTGAAGTGGGTGGCGGAATTGCTTTAGGGTTATTACTTGGTTGGCTCACGTATCGTCTATTAAAATCTATAGACGATTATGACACGGAGGTAATTATAACAATTGCAACAGTAATGGGCGGAACCGTAATTGCCCAATCCCTGCATTTATCTGCACCACTAGCAATGGTAACAGCGGGATTGATGGTTGGTAATGATACTGTTAGAAACAACGCCATGAGCAAAATAACGGAACAATATGTAGACAAATTTTGGGAACTAGTTGATGTATTACTAAATACTATCCTGTTTGTTTTAATTGGCATGGAAATACTTGTTTTAACGTTTGATAAAGAATACATCTTAGCAGGAATATTAATCATTCCTCTGCTCTTATTTGCAAGATATATGTCATTACTATTACCCATAAAATTCTATTCAAAAAAACTCGATTTTGTACCAAACACCAATTTAATTATGACTTGGGGCGGACTGCGTGGGGGTATTTCAATTGCTCTTGCACTAAGTCTAACTTCAGCAATGCATCGCGATTTATTTTTAGTAATTACCTACATCGTTGTTGTGTTTTCAATTGTAGGCCAAGGGCTTTCTTTAGGAAAATTAATAAAAAGAGTTGTAAAGTAATTTTTAATAACACTTAAGTAGACAGATGAAATTCGAAACAAAAGCAATTCACGGAGGCCAGCAGCATGAACCAAGTACAGGAGCTGTTTCGATGCCTATCTATCAAACATCAACCTTTGCGCAGACTGCTCCTGGAGTACATAAAGGTTATGAATATTCGAGATCTGGAAACCCTACTAGAACCGCTTTAGAAAAGGCATTCGCCAGTCTCGAAAATGGAGCTCATGGATTTGCCTTTGCTTCTGGAATAGCAGCCGTAGATTGTGTATTAAAATTGTTAAAGCCAGGAGACGAAGTTCTCACAACCAATGATATTTACGGTGGGTCTTTTCGGATTTTCACTCAGGTTTTTGAAAGATACAATATTAAATTTCAATTTATAAAACATGACGATGTTCATAAAATGGATCAATATTTTACAGATAATACCAAGTTAATCTGGATAGAAACACCTTCCAACCCTTTATTGAACTTAGTAGATATCAAAAAAATTACATCGCTCGCAAAACCAAAAAACATATTAGTTGCTGTGGATAATACTTTTGCCACTCCATATTTGCAAAGACCTCTAGATTTAGGTGCTGATATAGTCATGCATTCTGCAACAAAATACCTCGGTGGTCATTCTGATGTTATTTTGGGAGGGCTTATTGTTAAGGATAAAAACTTGACTGATGAACTTTATTTTATTCAAAAGTCATGTGGGGCTATAGCAGGCCCAATGGACAGTTTTTTAGTGTTAAGAGGAATAAAAACTTTGCATTTACGCATGGAGTGCCATTGCAGCAATGCAAAAGAGTTAGCGCATTTCTTAAAAGCACATTCAAAAGTTGATAATGTGTATTGGCCAGGCTTTAAAACACATCCAAATCATGTCATTGCTAAAAGTCAAATGAAAGATTTTGGAGGTATGGTTTCATTTACTTTAAAAAATAACCAATTATCAAGCACCTTAAAAATTTTAGAGGGTCTAAGTCTTTTTACAGTAGGGGAATCATTAGGGGGTGTAGAATCACTTTGTAGTCATCCTGTTAGTATGTCGCATGCCTCAGTCCCTAAAAAAGATAGAGATTCTGTTGGCATTGTTGACTCACTTATAAGAGTAAGCGTTGGAATAGAAAACATAGAAGATTTAATTGCGGATCTTGACCAAGCTCTTGATTTAATTTAAGTAGTAAATATAGCCTACATGAAACCAAATCAACCAATCAACAAACTTATTGGCTGCATCATCTCTAGCATTTAATCCATCTATCCAATTAGAGAAGAAATATTGATGTCTATTTTCGATGAAAATATCTGAATATTCACCTAATTTTCTTCGTGTTCCCAGCGCTAACGTTGCTGACATTGTAATTCCTTTAGAATCTCTTGCTCTATCCGGTCCTGCCCATTTAGGAAAAAGCAAACTATAGTCATCTTTCCAATTCCCATCTCCATAGGTGGTTTCAATATCCGGATTATAAAAGTTAACCCCTGCACCCATACTAACGTATGGAGACCATTTTAAATTTGGGTCACGTCTAGAGCCAAAATCATTTATATCTACAAAGTGATATTCTAAATGAGATCCTAAATGCCAAGTTCTCGTTTTTCCGTGCATCGCTCGTAACTTTTCACCATTAGTCCCTCCAATAATTCTTATCCATTTCCCAAAATGGTCCAATTCCGCTTGATGATAAGAAACTTCATTTCGCAATCTAAAGTGCTCGGCAAAATAACTTGTTTGATGATTCCATCTATATCTGTAGTCTGTAAAAGTTAAGTAATGAATAATTCCAATTCCTGGGCCTAAATTTCCAGCTTCATTACTCGATCTATCTCCTCGCTGACCATAATCAGTAGTAAAACTAGAAACTCCGTACGCTATCCCTATCTCATGAGTTCTTTTACTACGAACTCTTTGTGAATAGGACGACATCACGAATATTACCGTAAATAATATTGGGGTTACTATTTTAAATTTACGAATCAATTTCTTTTTCTAAGTTTACAAATGTAGCGATTTAAATTTTCTCATAATATCTAGTTAAAAGTTAACGGTATTTCCCAATTTGCTCTTATTTCAATTGGACCATCAACATCTTGATAATAAACGACTTTTTCAGGGTCTTCTCGTAATAAAAAATTTCCAGAATCCCAGCGCCCATTTTCATTGGTATCATATATAATTCTTACAATATATTCACTTGGTTCTAGGTTTTCGAATCTAAATTTCCTTTCTTCTATAGAATATTCTCTAGCAACAACATCTCCCTTTGTATTTATCAACTCTAATAAAAACGGAAAACTCGAAATTTTATTTAAACTTAAATCTAGTATACCATAATCACTCTCTTCTTTTGTAGAGACCGAATATTGCAATGTATCATTTACATTTCCAAATAAGTCTTCTATAGCATCGGGCAAAATTCTAAATTTATATTTTTCCCGTTGCTTTTTATCAAAATTCAATTTCAATCTCTTTTTAGAAGCATCTAATACGGCCGAAAAATACACGTTTAAAGAGTCCTTATCCACAATTGAAATTTTGGATTTGTCAAATTTATCAATTGGAATATTCGTAACAATTGAAAAAGTATCTCTTAAACTCAATGTCCCTTTGATTTCTGTTGAAACCAATAAAGAGTCTATTTTTTTTGAGCGCAATTTTACAATTAATTCTTTTTTATAATCTCCTTTCAAAATTTCGAAATGCAAAGAATCCTTTATATTGGGAGTATACCAATAGCTAACAGTATCTTTATCTTCTTCAAAAATCAATGTCGACTTAAAATCAGGTGGTGTTGGTGTCAATAGTTTAATTTCCATCCCATCCGGATTACCTTCATATCCAAAATAAATTTGTCCCTTTTTTACTTCCGAAGGTCTTGTTGCTGTAAATGGAAGTTCTTCTCTAAAAAGAGTTAATTCAAAAGATTCATCAGTTGGCAGTGTAATGATTTCCTTATGAAATGCAATTTTATCTTGTCTGCTATCAAATTTGTAATTTTTACTTACATCTTCCAAGGCCACTAATAAGTATTTCCCTTCTTTTAAATTTGTAATTTCAAAACCTATACTGTCTAAAGTATTACCGACATATGTAGGTCTTTCTTTATAAACGATCGAATCTGTATACGCCTCAGTAATTTCATACAATTGAACTGAAATATTCTCATCCGTCTCTTTTTCGAAACCGTCTTTTACCGTTCCACTTATACTTAAAGAATCAATATAGTCTCCTGTAGAAAAAACATACTTAAAGTTTCTTAGAATATTACCTTCATTATTATCGATTACACTATTTCCAAAATTGAACGTGTAAGTCGTGTTTTCTTTTAAGGTATCTAAAATCTTAATGTTAACATCTCTACTTGAGGTTCCAATTGGAGTAATTATTGGTTGTTTTTCCATAGGTGGAGAAATAACCAATTGCTGTTCTAGTTTGTCTAATTTAATATATTCATCAAAGCTGATTCTAATTTTTTCAGCCTTAAATTCTATGGTTTCCTGAGTGGGAGATGCCGTTAAAAAAACAGGGGCAACTTCATCTTTTTCTCCTCCCTCAGGCCTTCCTTGTCTGGCGCATCCTTGAATAATTAATACTCCTATTAAAAAGTACAAAAAACGAATATTCATCAATTTTTACATTTAACTACAAAGAAACATTATTTTGACTTAGAACGAATAAATTTGCGGGATATTTTAAGTAGTGTATGCAACCACGGCGATACTAACGGTAACATTTTTGCATTTTAGAAGTTCCTGAGTACATACTTCAATTGTTGCACCAGTTGTAATAACATCATCAATAAGTAATATATGTTTTCCTTCGAACAAGTCTTTGTCTATTATTTCAAAATGATTCCGTTTTCCTAAAAACCTACCAACTCTTCCTTTATGCGTCTGCGCTGCGGTATTAATTACTCTGATAAGGTTATTTTCAATAAAAGGAAGGTTTAAGATTTCACCAGCGGCTCTACCCAGTTTAGTTAATTGATTAAATCCACGTTGCATTTCTTTTTTAGGATGAATTGGAACCGGGACAATACAGTCAATAAATTGAAATCGTCCGCTACTTTTTAAAGATTTTCCTAGCCATTCCCCGAAAAATATACCAATGTCCTCTTGACCTTTGTATTTCAATTTATGAATTAAATGCTGTACTTTTCCTTTCTTAGTAAAATGAAACAAGGCCATGGCTTCTTTTAATTGAACTCTCCCATAGAACTGTTTCTCTAATTGATTGTTTTTCTGATTTAAAAAATCTGTTTCAGGAAAATCATGCCGACAAGCAATACAAATCAATTTTTCATGTTGATGCAAAACCTCTTGACAAGAATGGCATACTTCAGGAAAAAACAAATGAAATATATCTTTAATAAATTGCATTATATAGAATCATAGCAAGCGTAAAAATACAAATCTATTTCTAAAGCTTTTTAACTTTGTCATGTCCTGAATAATTTAATGTAACTTTGCGCGTTCACAAGAATAATAACCCCATAAATATTAAACCATGGAAAATAACAAATCTTCAAATCACAAAATAATTATAGGTGTTTTGATCGCATTGCTACTAGGATCATTAGGTTATACTTACTATAACAATGGTAAGGCTAATAAAATGCAAGAATTTTTAACTGAAGAAAAAGAAGAAATTCAAAAAGAATTGGATGCTATGATTGCTCAATATGATGAAGCAATTGCAGATAATTCTGCTCTTTCTGAAGAATTGGAAGACGAGCGCGAAAAAATTGTAATGTTTAGAGATTCTGTTTCTAATCTAAAAAAATCTAATAAAAGTATTATCAGACGTTACCGAAAGAAAATTTCTGATTTAGAAGCGAGTAACCAAGATTTATTTGAACAAAACGAAGAGTTGAAAGCGCAAAATGCTGGACTAAATAGCGATTTGAATGATGCCAACTCAACTATTGGAAATCAAAATCAAAAAATTGATTCAATAAACCAATACAACCAAGAGTTGAACAACAGAATTGGTGAAGGCGCCGTATTGAAAATTAACACGGTTAAAGTAGCACCAATGCGTAAGCGAAATAACGGACAGTTAAGACCAACCACACGTCAAAGAAATACAGATGCACTAAGAGTTAGTTTTGTAATTGCTGAAAATGTTTTAGCGGAAGAAGGTTCTAAAAAGGTCTTCTTACAAATTATAGATCCGAAAGGAAATTTAATTATCGATAAGGGTGTAGAAAAGTTAAATGACGATGTAACCGAAATTCATTATTCAGATATTTTTGATGTTGACTTTGTACAAGATAAGTTAGAAGTAATCTCTGTAATTGATGTTAACAGAAAAGAAATGAACGAAGGTACACATACAATAAATGTGTATTTAGATGGAAGATTTGCAGGAATTACAACTTTTGAGTTAAAATAGTAATTATCCTTTCAAAAAATAATGGTGAATGTCCTTTTAATTTAGGGCATTCACTTTTTTATTTATAGTGGTTCATAGTTCTAAAACCTTTACTATTTTTGCAGCATGGCAAAACAAGAAGACAAATTTAAGAGTGTAATTTCACATGCAAAGGAATACGGTTACGTATTTCAAAGCAGTGAAATTTATGATGGATTGAGTGCGGTTTATGATTATGCACAAAACGGAGTAGAATTAAAGAAAAATATTCGCGAATATTGGTGGAAAGCCATGGTGCAAATGAATGAGAATATAGTTGGACTTGATTCAGCAATATTTATGCATCCAACAACATGGAAAGCATCAGGGCACGTAGATGCCTTCAGCGACCCACTAATTGACAATAAAGATTCTAAAAAACGCTATAGAGCAGATGTTCTAATCGAAGATTACGTTGGCAAACTGGATACAAAAATTGAGAAGGAAGTTAAAAAAGCAGCAAAACGTTTTGGAGATTCTTTTGATAAAGCGCAATTTTTAGAAACGAATCCTAGAGTTTTAGGCTATAAAGAAAAAGGAAATGCTATTTTAAAACGCATGGGGCAATCTTTAGAAAAAGAAGATTTAGCCGATGTTAAGGCACTGATTGAAGAGTTAGCAATTGCTTGCCCATTGTCCGGATCAAAGAATTGGACAGACGTAAAGCAGTTTAACTTAATGTTCGGAACAAAATTAGGAGCCTCTGCAGAGAGCGCGATGGATTTATATTTACGACCAGAGACAGCACAAGGAATTTTTGTGAATTTCTTAAATGTTCAAAAAACGGGTCGAATGAAAATTCCTTTTGGAATTGCACAAACTGGAAAAGCTTTTAGAAACGAAATAGTAGCGCGTCAGTTTATTTTTAGAATGCGTGAGTTCGAACAAATGGAAATGCAATTTTTCATTAAACCTGGAACCCAACAAGAGTGGTACAAACACTGGAAAGACGCACGTTTAAAATGGCATTTATCATTAGGAATGGGTGAAGATAATTATCGTTTTCATGACCATGAAAAATTAGCTCATTATGCAGATGCAGCTGCCGATATTGAGTTCCGTTTCCCATTTGGGTTTAAAGAATTAGAAGGGATTCATTCTAGAACTGATTTTGACTTGAAAGCACACGAAAAACACAGTGGTAAAAAATTACAGTTTTTCGATCATGAAGAAAACAAATCTTATGTGCCGTATGTCTTAGAAACTTCTATCGGATTGGATAGAATGTTTTTGGCTGTGTTCTCTAACTCTTTACAAGAAGAAGAATTAGAAAACGGAACCACAAGAACTGTTTTAAAATTACCATCGGTATTAGCGCCGACTAAAGCCGCTATTTTGCCATTGGTTAAAAAAGATGGCTTACCAGAAGTAGCACGTAAAATTGTAGAAGATTTGAAATGGGATTTCGCCGTTAGTTATGATGAAAAAGACGCTGTTGGACGTAGATATAGAAGGCAAGATGCCAATGGTACACCTTTCTGTATTACGGTTGACCATGACACTTTAGAAGATAATTCGGTAACAATTAGACATAGAGATACTATGGAACAAAAAAGGGTTCCAATTTCTGAATTAAAATCAATTATTGAAGAAGAGGTTTCTATGAAAAACTGGTTATTAAGAATGTAACTATTTAAATACTATAAATTAAAGCTCACTTCGGTGGGCTTTTTTTATTTTTGCCAAATGAATCTATTTTCATTTTTTAAAAAAGCGTCTAACGAGCGATTTAAAGTAGAAGATCACATGAAAAAATTCCTAATTGTTGGACTTGGAAATATTGGAGAAAAATATGATGACACACGTCATAATATTGGATTTAAACTGCTTGATAATTTAGCCGGAAATGAAAATGTATCTTTTGAGTCGGATAAACTTGGAGCCGTAACTTCTTTTCGCTTTAAAGGTCGCACCTTTGTTTTATTAAAGCCGTCCACTTTTATGAA
The DNA here is from genome assembly GCF_031846385.1 of Urechidicola vernalis. Taxonomy (NCBI): domain Bacteria; kingdom Pseudomonadati; phylum Bacteroidota; class Flavobacteriia; order Flavobacteriales; family Flavobacteriaceae; genus Urechidicola; species Urechidicola vernalis. The sequence continues at coordinate 130,382 of NZ_JAVRHV010000005.1, read as the reverse complement.
TTTAAGTGGTAAAGCCGTAAAGTATTGGATGACAAAGGAAAAAATTCCGTTAGAAAATGTGTTGGTTATTTGTGATGATTTAAACATTCCCTTTGGTACAATACGCTTAAAAGCAAAAGGTAGCGCTGGAGGTCATAATGGTCTAAAAGACATTCAAGATAAATTGCAAACACAACAATACCCAAGATTTAGATTTGGAGTAAGCGATGCTTTTTCAAAAGGAAGACAAGTAGATTATGTTTTAGGTAAATGGACCAAAGACGAACAATCTCAATTAATCGAGCGCTTAGAAAAAGGTGCCGAATTGATAAAATCTTTTGGAACTGCTGGTTTAAGAAATACGATGAATAATTTTAATGGGCAGTAATATTGGGTTTATTTTGATTCAGTTATATAATCACAAATCGACTAAATTAGACTAGAATCACTATTTCCATTCATATGATAATGCACGAACAATATTGGTAATTGCCTCGTCTGATAATTCATATCTGTCTTTTAAAAATCTTTCGCACATAGAGCATCCTACTAGTAAATCTGAGTAATTCCATAGTTGAAAATCACCTGCTTTAATACAAATTTCTTTGAAAAGATTTAACTCATTCTTATTTAATGTGTCCTCGATCGACTTTTTAAAAGTCCATGGTTTAGACCAATTATCAAAAAGTAATATTTTGTTTTCAAGTGATTTCATCGAGAATAACCAATTACTGATTATCCGAAGCATACCACTCGGCATGCGACGTACCTGTTTCTCTTAATTTTAAAGAATGTAGTTCTATATTTTCCGGAAGTCTCTTTTTGATTTTATCAGCAAAATCTATAATCATCATTTCACTGGTTGGCTGGTAATCTACCAAAATAACACTATGCCCTCTATCTGCTAATTCCTTAGCAAGTTCTATATGCGGTGTGTTTTTATTAAATACGGTAGCGTGGTCAAAAACATCTACTATTTCGCTTTCTACAATGTCTTTTAAATCTTTAAAATCAATCACCATTCCGTATTTCACATTGTTTGTGTCAGAAATAGGTGTACCAATTACCGTTACTGAAAGTTTATAACTATGGCCATGTACATTTTTACATTTACCATCGTAACCATATAAGGCATGACCCGTTTCAAAGTTGAACTGCTTTGTGATTCTAATTTTGCTCATGTCTTATTTTTTAAACTTTTCTAATGCTTTTTTTGTGAAATCAGACAGCACTAATTTTCCGCTAATTTCGGCGCGTTCTACCAACAATGTTTCCCAATTTTCTGTCCCTTTCCATAATGCGGCTATCATTTCTTCTACTGCTTTTGAGTTGTATGATGCCAATTCTAATGCAATGATATCTACTTCTTTGTGTAATTTTTCAATGGAATCATATACCTCAGCATACAAGCCTTTTTCTTTGGCCCAATAGGCATTTTTCCATGCGGTTGCGTTTAAACTCAACTCGCTTAAACCTACCAATCCTATTTTTCTTTCAACGGCTGGCGCAATTACAAAAGGTCCAATTCCAATGGTCAATTCTGATAATTTAACAGCGGCCTTATCGGTAGCATACACATAATCACAGGCTGCGATTAAACCAACACCACCACCAACTGCTTTTCCTTGAACACAACCAATTATTGGTTTTTTACAAACGCGCATTGCATTGATCACATTTGCGAATCCCATAAAAAAAGTAACGCCAGACTCCAAGGAATCAATTGCTACTAATTCGTTAAACGAAGCGCCTGCACAAAAAGCTTTTTCACCTTCACTCTTTAAAATAATAACATGTGCGTTGTCGTCTGAACTCAACTCGACAAACGCCCTTTCTAAACGACTTAAAAGTACACTTGGAAAACTGTTACTTGCTGGGTGGGCGAACTCAATAGTCGCTACTTTATTCTCAATTTTGGTATATAAACTTCCTTGATCCATTGGTTCAAAGTTACGTGTTTTTAACTAGAATTTTCTTTCTAAATTTTACAATTAAGATTCCGCTTCGCAAAAGCATCCAAACGGTAAATGCAATCCATATACCGGTAAGTTCCAATCCAAAATAATCGGTAATTAATAGCGTTGGAACAAATCCTAAAAAAGTGGCAACTAACAATAGATTTCTTAGTGTAACCGCCTCCGCCAAGCCTTTAAATATTCCGTCATAAACAAAAGCAAGTGCATTTATAGGTTGCATCACTAACACAATCCAAAAAATAGAATTAAAGAGAACCACCACCTCTTTTTCATTGGTGAACAAACCTCCTATTTTGGTGTAAAAAACACCGCAAAACAATGCCAATAAAACGGCAACTACAACAGAATACCTGCCCAATTTTACACTTAACAACCACATTTTTTTGAAATTTCGTTCCCCTAATAATTTGCCCGAAACGATATTTCCAACGCTAGAATATCCATCAATAAAAAAGGCAAAAAACAACCATATTTGAAAGGCTATGGTCTGTGCTGCAATATGATTATCACCATACTTTGTAGCATATGAATTTGCCATAATCAATGCTACGTTTAAAGAAATTGCTCTAATAATTAAATTAAAACTTATCGAAATAATATTCTTAATCTCATGATTAAATGGCAATTTGAACCTTAGTGTAAATGGTGTTTTTTTCAACATTAAAACAAACGCCATAATAGCCATAATTAATTGGGCAATAACACTGGCCCACGCTGCACCTTCAATATGCATTGGCTCAATTATACCTGAAATTCCATATACAAAAGCAAAGTCTAAAACAATATTAATTGAAACGCCAACAATACTAATTACCATAGGCCAGAAGGTGTTTTGAAGCCCTCTGAACACCCCAAATACCGAAAACACAAAAAGAGTCAACGGAAATCCTAATGCTCTAATTTTATAATAGTTAACCGAATAATCTAAAATTAATCCTTTGGCATTATAGACCTGAAATATTTCCTTTGCAAAAAGCACTGTAATAAAATAAATAACAATGCTTAAAGCCACGTTTAAAAAAATAATTTGAGAAGGCAAATTCTCTATTTGATTCAGTTTTTTAGCACCCAAATATTTCGAAACAGTTGCAGATATGGCCGATCTTGTTTGTGCCAAAATCCAAACGATGGCTGAAATAAACGAGCCTGCAATACCGACCGCGGCAAGAGATTCAACCGGGTTTAAAGGAATATTTCCAACAATTGCAGTATCGGTTATAGACAACAAGGGTTCTGCAATACCGGTGATTATAGCCGGAATTGCCAATTTGTTTATCCCTTTAAATGTTATTTCAGAACTCTTATACATTCGTCTGTTTTCCGAAATTAGAATTTCTTATCTGGATTTTCTTTAAATGGAATCGAAGCATCAAAAATTTCAATTAATATTTGTTTTAGATCCTCTATATAGTTCTCCAATCTTTCGGAAGTAATTTCATTATCCTTGCTTCTCCCTTCTCCAAAATTCATTTTTAAGAAACCGTTATTTAAATTCTTAAATGAAATAATTCCAGCTTCCATCATGCTAGAACCTGAATCTTCAGAATTCATTTTATATAAAAAAGCGTACAACATCACTTGCATGGCTTTGGTGTACTTATAATCTAACTTCATTTTAGAGAAATCATTCAGTTTTAAATCTGCAGCCTTTACCATTCCTGTTTTATAATCTAAAATTCGTAATACTCCATCTACCTCATCAATTCGGTCTACGATACCTCCTAATTTTATGGGGAAATCTATCCCATCAACCTTTAAATTATAGGATAGTTTTTGTTCCAATGCAATAATCTTAATTTCTTTTCCAGCCTTAACATCCGCTAGTTCCATATTTAAAAATCGATCCAAATACTTTTTTGAAACCTCAAATATTAATTTGTTTTTACCGGTTGCTATATTACCGTTTACATAAACCTTATTGAAATTAGAAATCACTAAATTTTCTGATATGGATTTCATTTTTTTTATAACTCCTTCTGTTAAAATAGAATTGATATAAGGTGTATAGAGTTCTTCTAGTGTCTCGTGAATTACGGTTCCCATGGTGTTCACCGCTACGGTTTCTTCAACCTCTTCTACTTCTCTAATTTTTAAAATCTTTTGATAGTAAAAATCGATTGGATTATTAATATAACTTGTCAACGCTGAAGGCGATATACCTTTTGCTGCCAATTGTTGAAGTTCAATTTGCAACTCCTTAGATTTTGGAATCTCGAGCAGTTCTTTCGGAGCCATGCTAACCTTTGCTCCAACTAAGGCTTGTTTTATCTCTGGCCTATTGATTTCTAATTGGGTTAAAAATCTACTTTTTTCGCCAGTACCGTAGGCGTCTTTTTCCGTATTATAAAGTAAAAATACTTTCTTTGCTCTTTGTAAAAGTCGGTAGAAATGATATGAAAAAATCGCATCCTTTTCTTGGTAGGTAGGCAACCCAACATGTTTTTTAACGTCAAAAGGTATAAACGAATTTTCTTGCTTAGATGCTGGTAAAATTCCTTCATTCATCGAAGTAAGAATAACGGTTTCAAAATCTATTACCCTTGTTTCTAACATCCCCATTAACTGTAAACCCTCTAAAGGTTCTCCCTGAAACGCCATTTTTTCATTGCGAACTAACTGATTAAAAAAGTGATGTAGTGTTTTTAAATCTTTAATATAGTTGAACTTATTATTCAAATTTAAAAATTGCTGGAATACAGCATAGAATCGCATTAAATATTCCTTTTCTATTCCAGAAAATTCATCCTTAAATTGGTGAATACCATCCAAAATCCTCTGAATTAAATCGTGAACTCCATTCAGTTTTTGAATAAGTAACAAATCAAGAGTTTTAGAATTGCACAATTCTGAAATCTCTTGTGTAGAGACAAATATTAAATTATTTTTTCCAATAAATTGCGAAATCTCCTCGGACTCTTTTTCTATCGTTTTATAAAACGGATTGTTAATTAAATTTAAAATGTCTTTATAATAGAACGCGTTCTTTTTTACCAAGCCGAGTTTTTCTTGGTTTAAAAACAAATTAAAAATAGATTCAAAAAAGTTAGACAAGGGCATATCTCTAAGAGATAGCCCCATGGTAATATTTATCTTATCAATACCATTTGGTAACGAATTTAACATTAATGGTAAGAGCGACTCATCAGCCAAAACCAAAGCTGTATTGTTAAATTTATCTTGCTTCGATAAAATTTCACCTGCGTACTTTAATTGACTAACATTTTTGGCTGCTCCAATAATTTGAATCTCTTGTTCAGAACTCGAAAAATGATCATCTACCCAATTAATCGTATTCTTTAGAACACTCCATTCACTTTTATACTTTCTAACAAATGTTCCAGTTGTATTACTTTTCTCTAAATACGATTTGTCCACATCCCAATAAATGGATGCATTTCCATTTTGTAATAATTCTTGAAAAATGTGCTCTTCTGCTTTGTTTAAAGCATTAAATCCAACAAGTGTTACGTGTTTATTTTCAATATTATTTAAGTAATGTTGAATGTTATTTTCCGCCTCTCTGTAGATTAAGCCTTGATACCCTTTTTTTTGTTCTAGAAGATGTTGATAGAGTTCGAAATAATACGTATTCAATCGTTCAAAAAATGAAAAATAATTCTTTGTTATTTCCGTATTTGGGGTCCAATTATTCAACCTATTAATATCTCTCAGGTAGGTGAACAGATCTTTAGCGTCTATTAAATGCCGATCTACTTCATTAAAATCTTGCAGCACAACTGTGGCCCATTTATAAAATTGGTCAAAAGATTCTACAGCCTCTTCGGGTGTGCATTTTTTATAAACGGAATAGAATTCAAAAATCAATTGAACCTGATCGATTTGACTTATATCAGCTATTTCTTGGATATACGATTCTATGGAGATAATTTTCGGTAGGAAACTGGCCTTATTTAGTTGGGCCTTTAACTCGTGTTTTAAAAAAACACAAGCTCTTTGACTAGGTAGTACAAAAATTTGGTGTTCTAAAGGTGTTTCAACTTTTTGAAGGACATCACTAATAACTCGAGAAAGAAAGCTTTTCATATGCTATTTTGCTATTGTATAAAAATAAAAAAAGCCAACTGAAATCAGTTGGCTTTTTTTAAGAAATGCTATTTCCGTCTTTATCGTATTCGAAATACAAATAATCGTTATACGGAAAGCGTTGCATATGAATTCTTTTTACTTCTTCAAATACTCTTTCTTTAAACTGTTCCATGTTTTCTTTATTGATTGCAGAAATAAAGAGGCTGTTGTCCCCCATTTCATTCATCCAGGTTTTTTTCCAGTCTTCTAAAGTGTAATGCTCCTTTGTAAATTCAGTTACCAAATCGTCTTTGTCAATAGTGCTATGCGTATAGGCATCTATTTTATTAAAGACTAAAATTGTTGGTTTATCGGCGCTTTCAATTTCATCTAAAATTTTATTTACGGATGCAATATGGTCTTCAAAATTTGGATGAGAAATATCAACGACATGTAATAACAAATCTGCCTCTCTAACCTCATCTAGAGTCGATTTGAAAGATTCTACCAATTGTGTTGGAAGTTTTCGAATAAACCCAACAGTATCGGTTAACAAAAAAGGAATGTTTTTAATTACCACTTTTCTAACCGTAGTGTCTAATGTGGCAAAGAGTTTGTTTTCGGCAAAAACATCACTCTTACTCACTACGTTCATCAAGGTAGATTTTCCAACATTGGTATAACCCACCAATGCCGCTCGTACCATTCTTCCTCTATTTTTACGTTGAATGGCCATTTGCTTATCAATGGTTACCAACTTCTTTTTTAATAGCGCAATTTTATCGCGTACAATACGTCTATCCGTTTCAATTTCTGTTTCACCCGGACCACGCATTCCAATTCCCCCTTTTTGCCTACTAAGGTGCGTCCATAAACGTGTTAATCTCGGTAATAAATATTGGCATTGTGCTAGTTCTACCTGCGTACGCGCATATGATGTTTGCGCCCTTTGTGCAAAAATATCTAGAATTAGGTTGGTACGATCTAATATTTTACAATCTAGCACCTTCTCAATATTTCTTAATTGTGCCGGGTTCAATTCGTCATCAAAAATGGCTGTACCAATATTATTTTGTTCAATATAAGCACTGATATCCTCTAACTTCCCAGCACCAATAAATGTTTTAGGGTTTGGCTTTTCTAATTTTTGCGTAAATCTTTTAACAGCAACACCACCAGCAGTTCTTGTTAAGAACTCCAACTCATCCAAATATTCGTCTGTTTTTTCCTCGTTTTGATATTGCGATACAACGGCAATTAAAACGGCTTTCTCAGACTTTGCAACTTTTTCTTCAATCATAAAAATTCTGTGCTAAATATGGCTACAAATGTACGAAAAACAAAAAGAGACTGTTAAAAAAGAATCTAAGGATTGTCAAACTGAGCCTGTCGAAGTTCATAAAATCCTAATCAATAATTAGTCTTCGACAGGCTCAGACTGACATTTCAATAATACCTCACTTTTTAAACAGTCTCTTCTATAAATTGTTTTTTAGTTTCCTGTAACTTTTACATTTTCTAATTGGAACGTGGTTGTAACACCACTGTCGGCGCCTAAATATTTAAATGCAATATAAACTTCGCCTTCTAAACAAGACAAATTTATTGATCCTGAAGGCGTTAAAGTAGCGCCGTAACCATTAGAAGGGCTATCTGCCAAATCTGCCTGAATCAACGCCCATGTAGCCGTATCAACATCTCCAGTGAAATCTGTAGATGCATATACACTTAGCGCATCCCCGTTATAGTAACCTACTTTTGTATCAAATGTTAATTCTTCATCAGTCGTTGTGCTTAAATCTATTGCAGGTGTTACTAACCATACTTCCATAGGAGTTTCGTTACTTCTAAAAGCGGAAGCTTGCATATAACCATTTCCTGAAAAAGATCGCCAATCAAATTTTTCTGAACCTCCGTTTGTGTTTACATTTATCCAACCATCTGCTTCTAATTCCGATTCTGATGTGTTGTCAAAATTTTCATCAAATAAAACTGTAGCGCCTCCTATTGGGTTGCTTCCACAATCTAAAATTACCGGATCACATCTTACATCACTAGAAAAGTCTATATATGTTGGATCGTTGATAATTAGTACAAAGAAATCTGCTCTAAAATCTTTCGCCAGCACGGCGTTTATTGCTCCCTGCCCTGCAGCAATGGTGTATGATTTAAAGTCTGAAAATGTACTGGTTTGCAATGTTGCTGTAAGGTCATCATTACAACTCAATAAAGTACGCATTCCGTCATATTCGTCATTTGCTTCACCCGCATAGGTTTTACCTAATTCACTTATTTCAAATTGCATTGCTTGAATCTGAATTAAAGTATTGATATGATCTTGGGCGAAATCATCGACAAAAACAACATTAGGTACTATTGTTTCTATTTCTAATGATCTTAAAATATGATCTGAGTAGATAAAAGAAGGTATTTCTTCTACGCCACCATTTAACAAAAATCCTAAAGTGTATCTTCCTGGTGTACCATCCGATGGATCTTTATCTTCTCCGTCATCGTAAGAAACACTTAACCCATCTAATTTTATATACACCTTTCTACCAACTTCAAAAGTTTCAAATAAAGACGTTTTATCAACCAGCACTTCTATACCATGAGTCGCTCCTTCTGCTTTGTCTTGTATTATTAATTTTTTATAAAAATTTCCGGCTAAATCACTTGAAACGACATGCCCTTCTAAATACAATCCGTTAGTAGTAACCTCGAAAGTGTAAATATCTTCGCCGTTAGAGTTTTTATTCTGATTCCAGGCTTCTTTAACCGCAGACACACTAGAGTTTACGATTATGTCAGGTTCTTCTCCTCCCACAGGTGGTACTGCGTATTCGCCTCCTTGTACACATGCAAAAACGACCAAAGCCATTAGAATAAGCGCAAGAACTTTATTTATATTCGTTGGTTTCATATTATTTTTTTTATGTTTTAGTATCATTTTTCATCTAGAATCTGAAGTACACATTTAAGTAATATGTTGCTCCATATCCATACCAATATTTAGGTCCAAAAATTGGTTTTTCTCTTTCTTGATCATCTTTTAACACTCGGTAATTCGCATTTCTAGACTGTTCGAAACCTCCTGTTTTGTACTTTGTATTTAGAATGTTATTTATCGAAGCAAAGAACCCTATAAAATAATCATCAACTCTCCAAGATTTTCCTCCAACAGCGTTCACAAGAAAGTAACTATCAAATTGTTCTTGCACTAACAATTGTTTTGCAATTTCTGGATCATAATCATTGAAAGGCTGTCCATCTGATGGGTCGGTACTGAAATTACTTGTTCTAGATAATGGACTAATGTCTAAATATCCGTTAGAAAAGTGATTTCCTGTAGCGCCAAACCACCAATAATTTGGATCTCTATATTCAAATCCGATTGACATGGCTTGTTGTGGCCCTCCGGCAACATGATAATTTTTTAAGTAGGCAGGTTCATCTACTAAATTACCATCAAAAGCATCAGATGTCAAATACAAATTAGGATTGTTATTGTAAATATAATCTCCAATAGCGGCTGCGCCTTTTAATTTAATTGTAGGTGTTATTTGGTAACTTAATCCAAGTTCCATTCCTATATTTCTCTTATCTATACCCGATAAAACTTCTTGAACAAAAGCACTCGATTCCACCGCACCTTGTTCATTTACAAATGAGATTCCATCGGCATAATAAAATGAAATTTCAGTGGCATTAGCAAACTCTGTATAGAAGCCCGTAATTCTAGCCTGAACTTTAGGAGTTCTTAAAATATAACTTAAGTCTGCCGTCGTAATTTTTTCACTTGTCAAATCTTTAACTACATCATTATTTTCTCTTGAATTAGAAAATGAATTTCTTATAGTTGGAGCGTTAGATAAATACCCTGCATTAAAATTTACCAAATGACGTCCTGATATTTTATAAGTCAAACCTCCTTTAAAACTTGCATTCGAAAAACTCAATTTTTCACTTTTTCCATAAGACCGTTCCCCCGGAAAACGACCATTTTCGTACAACCCGTTTCTTTGGTAGTTAGTAGATGCAAACTTTCCGCTGAGATAAAAATCAACTTTGTTATACTGAAATTGAGCTTGTGCAAAAGCATCAATTATAGAGGCATCAATTTCATAATTATACTTAAATCGGTCTCCTTCTTGAACAAGCCTATTTGGGTTTCGTAAGTCATTTTGAGACTCATCTAAAATTTCAGAAAAAGAATCAACATTTAAAAAACCTGTACCTCCTAACAAATCTTTTATTGCTGCAAAATTCTCCGATTTTAAATTGCGATAAGACACCGATCCGTTTAAATCAATATTATCAGTTAACTCAGTTCTTAAAATAGAATTAAAAGTAAATTGTGTATCGTCATTTCTATCATCATACAAGGCGTAAATAGAATTTCCACCTAGATTAGCCGAATTCAAATTCGCATCGTACATAGATTGCCAATCCATTTGCCCATCGTCTTGAAAGTCTTCCGTTGCTAGATACGCTCCTGCATAATCCGGGTTGTCGACATCTCTTAAAAAATAACTCGGCAATTTTTGATAGTACGTTGGATCTGGATTTGAACCTCCGCCAATTAAATAATCATTACCAGAAGAATCTGTAACCAAATTCATACCTCCATGATCTATTCTGCTATTTGCAACTTTACCCGTTTGAAAAGCAATATTTGAATTTAAGGTTGTTTTTTCATTTATGTCCCAATAATGATTCAACATAAAAACGGGTTCTTCAATATGGCGTTCTCTAGAATTTCTTTTTTCTCCACGTTGTGTACCCCAATAGGCATTGTATCTCGTGTCTTTTAAATCGTATACTTCTTGTGTATTTGGTGACGATTTTCCTCTTCTGTTCGGTGTATAAAAAGCGGTGAAGTTTAGACTGTGTTTGTCATTTATAACTTTCTCTATTGCCGCAAAAAATGAATTTGAATCGTATAAACTCGCATCATTATAGCCTTCGTGTGCAAATCTTCTTGATGCAGAAAAAGAATATGCCCAACCATTTTCTGACAAACCAGAAGAATAACTAACCATTAATCTACCAGAATATGACCTATTAGAAGAAGCCAAAGAAACACGCCCTCCACGCGCATATTCTGAAGCACGCATTGTAATATTATTTGTACCTGCTACACCTCCAAAAGTATAATCTGATGCCGTCAATCCATTGGTGAAAACCTGATTACGCATCACATCATTTAAACCGCCCCAATTACTCCATTGCGGACGACCGTTATAGAGTTTATTCATTTCAATTCCGTTGATTAACAAGGAGCCATTTTCTGAATTATAGCCTCTTGCTCTAAAAAAAGTAGGGCTAAATTCGAATGCTGCCGTATTTAGAAATATATCTCTCGAGGCTTGTAATAAACCAGCGGTATTATCAGCGCCCCCCTCATCTTCACTCAATTGATCGTCGGTCAAAGAAATAACACTCAAATCATTTATTTGAACTACTGCCTCATTCAATAAAATCACACCTAAATCAACAGGTTCTCCTTCTTTAATAACAACTGGAAAATTTTGTGTGTAGTACCCATCTCTTTCAATTTGAATCAATTGTTCTCCAATAGGTACATTTTTCAATTCAAATGAACCATCGACTTGTGTTAGTTGGTGCAAATCAGCTCCAATAATTTTTACCATTACGTTTGCAATGGGTTCGGCGGAATGGCTATCCGAAACCGTTCCTTTTACACTACTCAAAGATTGTGCATACGATGCCATTACGCTCATACACAGCATGAATAATGATATATAAATTTTCTTCATACGTAATCTAAAGTTTGGACTAATACAATTTTTTTTGGACTAACAAAATTACACCTTTTTAGGAGTTTAATGAATTCTTTATATTCTTATTCTGATATTCTTGAAAAAAACTATTTACATTTGTTTGCCTCAAAAACTGCCTAACTAAATGAAAAAACACCTCTTTCCTCTTCTTTTTATAATAAGTCTTTGCTGTTTTGGACAAGAACGACAATTTAAAATAAGGACAGTTGCATTTTACAATCTAGAAAATCTTTTTGACACCATTAACAATCCGGCTAAAAATGACGAAGCAAGCCCAATAATGGAGATGAAAGCAAACAAATCTAGAATTTATTGGGATAAAATTGACAAATTAGGAAAGGTATTGTCTGAAATCGGAGTTGATAAAGCAAATAACAGCCCTGCAGTTATTGGTGTGGTGGAAATTGAAAACGATACCGTTTTAACAGACTTGGTAAATGGTACGTATTTAAAAGATAAAAATTATAAAATTATACACTACGATTCGCCAGACGAAAGAGGTATTGACGTAGGGCTTTTATACCAAGAGCGTTACTTTAAACCTACACATCATAAAAATTATGAATTAAAAATTTATACAAAAGATGGAGAGCGTGTGTTTACTAGAGATCAACTTTTAGTTAGTGGCTATTTAGACAACGAAAAGATTCATATAATTGTAAATCACTGGCCGTCTAAAAGAGGAGGAACTAGGAGTATTCCTTTTAGAGAAAAAGCAGCCGCTTTAAACCTTAAAATTATGAAAGAGGTTAGGGAAAAAGAGCCAAATGCCAAGATTATTACGATGGGTGATTTTAACGATGACCCTATTGAATCTAGTTTTAAGAAGGTTTTAAAAACTAAAAAAAATAAAGAGGATGTTAAAGAAAATGACCTCTTCAACCCGTATGAAAACATGTACAATAGTGGACTAAATACTGCTGGTTATAGGGATAACATCAACTTATTCGATCAAATTTTAGTGAGTTCACAGCTAGTCACAACCAAAAATGAATTTGAAAGCTACAAGTTGTATCAGGCAAATATTTTCAATCCTAAATACTTAATCTCAAAAAAAGGACGTTATAAAGGATATCCGTTTAGAAGTTTCTCATACGGAACTTATACAGGTGGATATAGTGATCATTATCCATCATATATATATTTATTAAAAGAAATTAAATAACATTGATACGTGTGAATAACCGCCGAACCATATTCTTTTTACTAATTGCCTGCATCATTTTTCAATCTATAACGGCACAAGATAATATTCAATGGTCTAAGAGCAGAAAACTTGAATGGAAAGATTTTCAAGGACAACCAAATGAAGATGTGTACGCTGCGGCTTTAACTTCTTATAAAATAGAGATTACACCTTCTAAGGTAATTGTTGATGAAAATAATAACATCAAGAATTTTAACGAATTAACTGTTAAGGCCTATTTTTATAAAAACCATTCTTGGGTTGTTGAAATGAACGACTACTTGTTGCAGCACGAGCAACTTCACTTTGATATCGCTGAACTTTTTGCTCGAAAAATGAGAGTGGAGTTCAAAAAGCTTCAGGCAGAAAAAATTGCCAACTTCGATACTTATTACGGAGTATACAAAAAACTTTGGGCAGCATGCAGAGAAATGCAGCAAGCATTTGACAAAGAATCGAATCATAGCATAAATGAAGTTCAGAATAACCTTTGGGTAGAAAAAATAAACAGCTTACTTCAATCTTAGGTATTTCCAATCCAACATACTATTCGCTAACAATCAGCTGATTAATTTAGTATTTAAAAAAAAGTTTAGTACTTTTAAGGTGCTATGAAATCTATTTCTCTAAAATTTTTAGTGTTTTTGGTGTGCCTTCAATCCACGGCTCAAAACAATAGTAAGACGTATAATATTCATACTGTTGCATTTTATAATGTTGAAAATTTATTTGACACTATTGACGACCCTAATTCTAAAGATGAATACAGTCCAATTCTGAAACTTAAAACCAGTAAATCTGATGCCTATTGGAGCAAAATAAATAATATAGCTCGCGTAATTTCTGAAATTGGCAAAGAGACTACCAAAACAAGTCCAACATTAATAGGCTTAGCCGAAATTGAAAACAAAGCTGTACTCAAAGATCTTATAAAAACAGAGCATATAAAAAATCAAAACTATGATTATATACATGTAGATTCGCCCGATTGGAGAGGAATAGACGTTGCGCTACTTTATAAAAAAGGGAGTTTTGAACCCATCAATTTTAAAACTTTTGAACTGTTTGCATTCAATGACAAAGGATATAGGATAAAAACCCGAAATCAATTGTTGGTTACTGGCTATTTAGACAATGAACTCATTCATTTAATAATTACTCATTGGCCATCTCAGCAAAGAGGGCAGCAAAAAACAGAATATTTAAGAGTGAAGTCTGCTGAACTTTCAGCGCAAATTATAGAAGAAGTAAGAAACGAATTCAAGCGTCCGAAAATTATTCTAATGGGCGATTTGAATGAAAACCCAACAGCCGAGTATCTCGAAGAAACTCTAAAAATATCAGCAAATAAAGAGGGTGTTTCTGATGTATCTCTGTACAATCCATTTAAATCTCATTTTAAAAATGGGCATAGTTCTCTAGGTTTTAGAGATAATTTAAACATGTTCGACCAAATTCTAATTTCCCAACCTTTTATTGCAAAAGAATATAATAACTATCAATTTTATAAATCTGGAATTTTTAATCCGAGTTACTTAACTCAAAAGAGAGGAAACTACAAGGGCTATCCATTTAGAAGTTGGGGCCAAAACAACACCTTTACTGGTGGGTATAGCGATCATTATCCTGTTTATATTTACCTGATAAAAGAACAATAATAATTATTCCTCCTGAATATCCTTTAGTAATAACTGAATAGATGTATTACCATTCCAGTGATTTTCGTCTAAATTAAATACTGCTTTAAAGGCTTTACCATTCGAAATCAATTTCTCTTTTGATCCTAAACCAAACCCAATACCGCTATAGGTTTTCTTATCTACACCATTGATAATCCCAACTTTTAAATGTGTTTTATCTTCGCCAACACATTTACCATAGCCGTTATCTCTAAGCCCTTCTGATTTAAAAACAGGTCGCATATTATTAGGACCAAATGGCGCAAATTGTTTTAAAATACTGTAGAATTTCGGCGTGATTTGTTCTAATTCTAATTCTGCATTTATTTTTACCTCGGGCGTTTTTAATTCCTCTGGTAAGGTTGCTGCAACAACCTCCTCAAATTTTTGTTTGAAATTCCTGTAATTTTCAGGAAGTAAGGTAAGTCCGGCTGCATATTTATGACCGCCAAATTGTTCTATAAATTCGGAACATTGATCTAAAGCGTTATAAACATCAAATCCTTTTACAGATCTTGCAGACGCCGCTAACTTATCTCCACTTTTGGTAAAAACTAAGGTTGGTTTATAATAGGTTTCTATGAGTCTAGAAGCCACAATGCCAATAACACCTTTATGCCAAGTTTCGCTATAAACAACAGTCGAAACGTTTTGCTCTTCAGCATTCTCTGTAATTTGTCTAAGTGCTTCATCCGTAATTTTTTTATCTAGTTCTTTTCTGTTCTTGTTAAAATCTTCTATTTCTCCTGCAATTTTAGAAGCTTTCTCAAAATCCGTCTCAGTTAACAAATCCACGGCATATTGTCCATGTTTCATTCTTCCAGCAGCATTAATTCTGGGTGCAATCACAAAAACGACATCTGTAATAGTTAATTCGTTTTTATGTAATTGATGAATAACAGCATTAAACCCAGCCCTCGGTGCTTTGTTAATCATTTGCAAACCGTAATAAGCCAATACCCTATTTTCGCCAGTCATCGGAACAATATCTGCCGCAATCGCAGTTGCTACCAAATCTAAATACGGTAACAAATCGTCAATGGTTTCACCTCTATTTTTTCCAAGTGCCTGAATCAATTTAAAACCAACACCACAGCCACATAACTCATCGAATGGATAAGAGCAATCCTCTTGTTTCGCGTCTAAAACCGCCACAGCATTTGGCACGGATTTCCCTGGCCTATGATGGTCGCAAATGATAAAATCTATTCCTTTCTCTTTTGCATAGGCTACTTTTTCAATGGCTTTAATTCCACAATCTAGCGCTATAATTAAAGAGAAATCATTGTCATCTGCAAAATCAATTCCTTTATAAGAAACTCCATACCCTTCTGCATACCTGTCTGGAATATAGGTCGCAACATTTGGATAATGTTTTAATAAATAAGAGGAAACTAAAGACACAGCGGTAGTGCCATCAACATCATAATCGCCATAAACCAAGATATTCTCGTCTTTTTCGATTGCCTTTTCAATACGAGCCACTGCCTTATCCATATCTTTTAATAAATATGGATCGTGCAAATCACTTAATGAGGGTCTAAAAAATGCTTTTGCTTGGTCAAAGGTTTCGATACCGCGCTGAATTAATAAAGACGCAATCAACCTATCACCGTTCAATTGTTTGGCGAGTGTGTTAACTTTTTCAAGTTCCGGTTGGTCTTCTAATATCCAGCGCATGCCTGTGTTTTGTCACCCTGAGCAAAGTCGAAGGGTCTTGTCTTTTTCTTGCAATTTTCATTTCGTCATTACAAACGGTCGCTTCGACTACGCTCAGCCACCAATCCAAATGACGTATTCTTAACTTTCGTGGTATTCCACTTCAATAGCTACATCCGTAAATTTACGGAACATTCCCATTACACCACAATATTGATCTACTGATAAATCAATCGCTTTCTGAATTTTATCCTTTTTAAAATCTGAACCATAAAATTTATATGTCATTACTACATCCTTGTAAATTTTTGGGTGCTCATCGGTTAATTCAGCCGATACGTCAATTTTTAAATCGTCTACCTCAGCACGCATCTTTTTTAACAAAGAAACAATGTCTAACGCAGAACATCCTGCCAATGAAGAAAGCATCAATGCCTTCGGACGCATTCCTCTAGATTCTTCCCCTTCTGCTGGATTATCGATTAGTACAATTCCGTCGTCGTGTGCAGATTCAAAAGCGTTTCCGCCTTTCCATTCCATTTCTATTTTTGCCATAGTTTTCTGTATTTAAGAATTCAAATTTACCATTTTATTAATCGTTTTTTTGTAACATTGTTTACAAATGTTTCTTAAAAACACATTGCTATGTTAAAAGTATCTGGTCAACTTGTATCTATAGAAGAAAAACGGATATATCCAGCAGAAATTATTGTTGAAAATGGCATTATTATATCTATAACAGAGAAAGAAAGCAGCAACGCCAATTTTATTCTACCCGGTTTTGTAGATGCGCATATTCATATAGAAAGCTCTATGTTGGTACCGTCTGAATTTGCACGATTGGCTGTTTTACATGGAACCGTAGGTACCATTTCCGACCCGCATGAAATTGCAAATGTATTAGGAAAAGATGGCGTGTATTACATGATTGAAAACGGAAATAAAGTGCCGTTCAAATTTCATTTTGGCGCACCGTCTTGTGTGCCAGCGACGGCTTTTGAAACGGCAGGCGCTGTGATCGATTCGGATGATATAAAAGAATTATTAGCGCATCCTGAGATTAATTATTTGGCAGAAATGATGAACTATCCAGGTGTAATATTTGATGATGAAGAAGTGCTTAAAAAAATTGCTTGGGCAAAACATTTTAACAAACCAGTTGATGGTCATGCACCAGGATTACGAGGTACCGATGCTAAAAAATATATTGCCGCCGGAATCTCTACCGACCACGAATGTTTTACCTATGATGAAGCCAAAGAGAAGTTAGAATTCGGTATGAAAATTCTGATTAGAGAAGGTTCTGCCGCTAAGAATTTCGAAGCCTTGATTGATTTATTATCTGAACACTTTGAAAACATGATGTTCTGTTCTGACGATAAGCATCCCGATGATTTAATTCTGGGGCATATCAACCAATTATGTGCAAGAGCCGTTGCCAAAGGCATCGATGTTTTTAAAGTATTACAAGCCGCATGTATAAACCCAGTAAAGCATTACAATATGAATATTGGTTTGCTAAAAGTTGGTGATGCAGCAGACTTTCTCGAGGTTGATGATTTAACCAATTTCAATGTTCTAAAAACTTATATCAATGGAGAATTGGTTGCTGAAAATGGGACCTCTTTTATAAAATCTGTTCCATTTGAAACCCCGAATAACTTTAATGTTTCAGCTAAAGAAACTAAAGATTTTTATGTTGAAAAAACTTCAAATTCCATTAGAGTTATTGAAGCCTTAGATGGTGAACTAATAACCAACGAAATTGAGGCAGAAAGTCTTTCTGAAAATGTAAATCTCATTTCTAATACCCAAACCGACGTTTTAAAAATGGCTGTTGTAAATCGCTATAGCAACACACAACCAGTCATTGCATTTATAAAGAATATTGGACTTAATAAAGGGGCTATTGCAAGTTCCGTTGCGCACGATTGCCACAATATTGTTGTAGTTGGCACAAGTGATGAAGAAATTTGCAATGCCGTAAACTTGCTTATTGAGAACAAAGGAGGAATTTGTGCGGTTAACGGCGAAATGCAAAAATCATTGGCGTTACCGGTAGCCGGTATTATGAGTGACCAAGATGGTTGGACTGCTGGAAAGGCCTATGAAGAAATAGATGCCACGGCCAAAGAATTGGGTTCACAATTAAGAGCCCCTTTCATGACCTTGTCTTTTATGGCATTGTTGGTAATACCCGATTTAAAATTATCGGACTTAGGATTGTTTAGCGGGAAGCAGTTTGAATTTGTTGAATTGCAGAAATAAATGATTTATATTACATATAAAACGAAATAGATAATATGAAAAAAAACACAATAATAGCCAGTATCATTGGCCTTGTTTTACAATGTTTTGGACTTGGATTTATGCTGTATGGCGTTAATAACAATGAAAAATTCACTTGGATTGGATACGGAATAATGTCTATTGGGTTCATTATTATCGTTATTGGACTCATTATTTTGGGTATAAAAAAGGACGGACTTTAAAATAAAACTGTAAACCAAGAATTCAACTTTTATTTGGGTTATAGAAGTCCAGTAGAAGAAATCCATTTTACTTTAAAGCCTCAATTGAGTATCGCTTTTAAACTTTATCATATTGCGATTAAATTTTTCACTCTTTTCTGTAACTCTGGGATAACCGTTTGTTCAAACCAAGGGTTTTTTGTCAACCAAAACCTATTTCTAGGTGATGGGTGCGGTAAAACAAAATATTTTGGTAAATACTCCGGGTAATTATCTACGGTTTCAGTTAGCGTTCTTTTTGCTTTTCCTTTTAAATAATAATTTTGAGCATACATTCCAATTAGAAGTATTAATTCTACATTTGGCATTTTATCTAATAAACTATTATGCCACTGTGGAGCACATTCTTTTCTTGGAGGTAAATCGCCACTTTTTCCTTTTCCTGGGTAGCAAAAACCCATTGGTACAATTGCAAAAAGGTTTTGGCTATAAAATTCGTCTTCTGTAACATTTAGCCATTTTCTTATTTGCCTTCCGCTTGCATCATCCCATGGAATACCAGACTTATGAACCTTCGTTCCCGGTGCTTGACCAATAATTATAATTTTAGAATTTCTACTGCCAGAAACTACAGGCCGTGGACCTAAAGCAAGATGTTCTTCACAAATAGTACATTGCCTAATTTCTTGGAGTAAATTCTCCATTTCTATTTTTTACGTGAATATTGACTCTGCACAATTTGATCTAGATATACTTCAGTCTTTACATGCTCAAATTCCAGCGATTTTGGCATATCTCCGAACAATGAAATACCGCCGCCTAATAGAATTGGAATTCTAGTTACGATTAACTCATCAATCAAATCTTCTTTCAAAAAATTTTGGATGACGGTACCGCCATCAATATATAAACTATGATGCCCTTGGCTATGAATGTTCGCCACAACTTCTTTCAAAGGCCCGTTTAATATTTGAATTTTATTCTCATAACCTTTAGGTGGTTTTTTCATTGAGTTGCTCAATACAAAAACAGGAAAAGGATAAGGCCAATCTACGCCAAAACCAAGAACCGTCTCAAACGTGTTTCTACCCATTATCATAGCATCTACTTGATTAAAAAAAGCAATAGCGCCCATATCATCCTGTCGTGGGTTTGGTATCATTTCTAACCAATCAATACCTTCGTCTTTATCTGCAATAAATCCGTCTAAACTGGTCGCTATAAATACCGAGTTTTTTGTTTTCATAATTATTTTTTATTGTCATTTTGATCGTAGTCGAAACATCTCCTTGTATTGGTTTTTCGCTTTCTCTTCGACAGGCTCAATGTGACAATTTGGAATCAATCCTTATTTCGTTTTCCCTGCAACCACAATTACAATTTCTCCTTTTGGAGGTTTATGGGTATAATGACCTAAGACTTCGGTGGCAGTACCTCTGATTGTTTCTTCGAACATTTTGGTCAATTCTCGAGAGACCGACACTTGTCTGCCTGCTCCAAAATACTCTGCAAAATGTCCTAAAGTCTTTACCAATTTATGCGGCGATTCATAAAAAATCATCGTTCTAGTTTCTTCTGCTAATAATTTTAGACGTGTTTGACGCCCCTTCTTAACCGGTAAAAAACCTTCAAAAACAAACTTATCATTTGGCATTCCACTATTAACAAGTGCAGGGACAAAAGCTGTTGCTCCAGGTAAACATTCTACATCAATATTGTTTTCTAAACAAGCGCGTGTCAATAAGAATCCAGGGTCAGATATAGCAGGAGTTCCAGCATCAGAAATCAACGCTACTGTTTCTCCGCTTTTAATTCGTTGTACAATCCGGTCCGTCATTTTATGTTCATTATGCATATGATGGCTCTGCATATGCGTAGCAATATCAAAATGCTTTAAAAGCTTACCTGATGTTCTTGTGTCTTCTGCCAAGATTAAATCTACCTCTTTTAAAACCGTAATGGCTCTGAAAGTCATATCATCAAGATTACCGATTGGTGTTGGTACTAAATAGAGTTTGGACATAAAAATTGCTTTACAACAAAGTTACAAACTTTGCGCTTCAACTGACTCTATTGAATTTAAATAATCGCGAACTTCTTGACGCACTTTTTCTTTTTGTTCAACTCCTTTACTCAAAATGACCTCAAACCTATTTTCTCCTCTTAGATTGTTAAATTGAGGATCTACTTTTATAAAATGCTCTAAATCCCCAAAAGCCATCCAGCCATTTTCCTTTTCAAATCTCTCTAAATAACTATATGACTTTTCTTTTTCTCCTAAAAAAGCATAAATCCCAGCTAAATCATATAAGGCTCCATGATATTGAAATGTAGTACCATGTTGTAAATCTAAAGTTCTTTCATAAATCTTGATTTGATCTTTCATAAAATCTACGCCCTTTTCTTTTTGTCCAATTAAATAATAGGCTTGTCCTATTCGATGCAAATCATTTGCAGTGTTATAACTATCATAATTGTCTGCTTTTACTTTTTCCCTCCACTTTTCGTAATGTTCAATAGATTTTTCATATTCCTTCAGATACAAATAAACACCACCTAGACCTGCTTCAGCTATTTGATTGTCCTCATAATAATATTGAATAGATTTCAATGCCTCCCTAAACATTCCTTGTTTCGAGTAATACCAAGAATTCATGGGTTCCTCAATATCTCCTATTTGATTACTATAATACTTCTCCTTTTTTAAATCCCCAATTCTTGAGTAAAATTGAGTATAAAAAATATTCAAACGATCTTTGTCTTGAACCGTTTTCGTTTTACTTTCTATTTCTTTTAAAATTTTAATTCCTTTCAAAAAATCAAAATCATGTTGACAAGCAATATTTAGCAATCCCCATAATGGAAACAGATCATTGGGATTTAATTTTTCCGCCTTCAAATAATCTTTTTTGGCTAACTCTTTTTTATTCTTATTAAAATAATAGCGGCCTCTTATTAAATAGGCTTGAAAGATATTTGGATTTAATCTAATTGCTTTATTTGATAATTCAAGTACGTTTTCTAAATAGTTCTCTTCTAATATAGATGAATTTCTATTCAGATCAAATTCAACAGCTGCCAATCCTGCAAATGGTTCAGCCATAAGCGAATCACTCTCAATTGCCATTTGGTAATTTAAGCGCGCTTTTTCTAAATTTGAAAGCCAATCTTTTGAAGACTGAGTAAAAACGCGAGTTCTATTAAAATACTCTTCACCTTTTAAATAATAATCATATGCTTTTTCATTCAGCGTTGGAATTGCCTCTATTCGCTCTTGAACTTCGGGCAGTATAATAGTTTGTAATGTTTCTGCAATGGATTCAGTCACATCCGCTTGCACAGCAAAAACATCTGTTAGTTGCTTTTTGTATCTCTTGGACCATAAATGCGTGTCATCTTCCGCATAAATCAATTGTGCAAAAATTACTACCTGATCTCCTACACGCTGTACGCTTCCTTCGACCAAATACTTAACATCCAATTCCTCCGCAATTTTTCTCAACGATGGTTTATTTTCTCTGTATTGTTCAACTGAAGTTCTAGATGTAACACTGAGGGCTTCTATTTTGGACAAATGATCTAATATTCCTTCCATAATTCCATTACAGAAATACAAATTCTCTTTATTCTCACTATCGTTAATAAAAGGTAATACTGCTATTGATTTTTCAATTGCATCAATGTTTTTTACAGCGTTAGAAGAATAATTACTGTAGACAAATTGACCAATTATTATGACAATAAGAATTCCGATAAACAAATTACTTGTTAATGGTTTCTTCTTCCTTTCTGAATAAGGATTCTGTTGGGCTGCGACTGAAGCGGTTCTTATCATACCTTGTGGAGACATTTCAAATGCCCATGCCAAAATCAGCGCAATTGGAAAACCGATAAATAATAATACAATTATCATTTTAATTACCCAATCTGGTGCACCAAAACTAGATGCTGCTAAACTTGCTAATTGTGCCAACAACCAAGATGTAATAGCATAAGTAATCGCTACCTTGTATACGTTTCGGCGTTTGAGTTCTGAAAAGAACTTTTTTAGATCCATAGGTTAAATTTACTAAAAAATCTCATTAACAACACATTACAACTATTTCCAAGTTGAAATACTCCCTTTTTTATCTTAAAAAGTTCATTCAGTCTCTATAAAAAATCACTAAATTTGCAACCTAATTTTTAGGAATAGATATGTATAGAAGTCATACCAATGGCCAATTGAGATTAGCCGATGTAAATGAAGAAGTTACCTTATCAGGTTGGGTGCAAAAAGTACGCGATAAAGGGTTTATGATTTGGGTAGATCTAAGAGATCGTTATGGAATTACACAATTGATGTTTGATGCCGATCGTACTGATGCTGCTGTTTTAGAAACTGCAAAAACTTTAGGACGTGAGTTTGTAATTCAGGTAAAAGGAAAAGTGATTGAACGTCAATCTAAAAACCCTAATATTGATACGGGAGAGATTGAAGTATTGGTATCTGATTTAACAGTTTTAAACCAAGCGAAAACGCCACCTTTTACAATCGAAGATGAAACTGATGGTGGTGAAGAGTTGCGTATGCAATATCGCTATTTAGATATTAGAAGAAATCCGGTAAAAGAAAGTTTAATCTTCCGTCATAAAGTAACACAGGAGGTTCGTAACTATTTGTCATCTGATGGCTTTATTGAAGTAGAAACTCCCTATTTGATCAAATCTACACCAGAAGGTGCTCGTGATTTTGTGGTGCCAAGTAGAATGAACGAAGGACAGTTTTACGCTTTACCGCAATCGCCTCAAACATTCAAGCAATTGTTGATGGTCGGTGGAATGGACAAATATTTTCAGATTGTAAAATGTTTCCGTGATGAGGATTTACGTGCCGATAGACAACCGGAATTCACACAGATTGACTGTGAAATGGCATTTATTGAGCAAGAAGATATATTGAATGCTTTTGAAGGGTTGACTCGTCATTTATTAAAAGAAGTAAATGGTGTTGAAGTTGGAGCATTCCCAAGAATGCAGTATGATGATGCCATGCGCCTATATGGAAACGACAAACCAGACATCCGATTCGGGATGGAGTTTGGTGAGTTAAATGAGGTAGCACAACATAAAGATTTCGGTGTATTTAATAATGCTGAATTGGTAGTTGGAATTGCTGTACCAGGCGGAAATTCACATACAAGAAAAGAAATAGATAATATTATAAAATGGGTAAAGCGTCCACAAGTTGGTGCTTTAGGAATGGTATATGCTCGTTGTAACGATGATGGTTCATTTAAGTCATCTGTAGATAAATTCTACAATCAAGAAGATTTAGCAAAATGGGCAGAAGTTACCGGAGCAAAGCCAGGTGATTTAATTTGTCTATTGTCTGGTGATACGAATAAAGTAAGAGCGCAATTAAGTGCCTTGCGTATGGAAATGGCAGAGCGTTTAGGATTAAGAAAGCCAAACGAATTTGCACCGCTTTGGGTTGTAGATTTTCCATTGTTAGAATTAGATGAAGAAACAGGGCATTATCATGCAATGCATCATCCGTTTACATCACCAAAACCAGGGCAATTAGAATTGTTAGAAACAAACCCTGGAGGTGTGAAAGCAAACGCTTACGATTTGGTATTGAATGGAAATGAAATTGGCGGTGGATCAATTAGAATTCACGATAAGCAAATTCAGGCAACGATGCTGAAGCATTTAGGATTCTCTGAAGAGGAAGCAAAAGCGCAATTCGGATTCTTAATGGATGCCTTTGAATATGGTGCACCTCCACATGGTGGATTGGCTTTTGGATTGGATAGATTGGTGGCCATATTAGGTGGACAAGAAACCATTAGAGACTTTATCGCATTCCCTAAAAACAATTCGGGTAGAGATGTAATGATTGACGCCCCTGCTCCGATTGATGATGAGCAATTAACAGAATTGAGTTTGAAACTTAATTTAAAAGTATAAAATTAAAGCCCTGCAAATTGCAGGGTTTTATATTTAGAACCGTTCAACTTGGTTTTACAAGTAACGATACCTAACTTTGAAATTCTAATCAGCATAAAAAGACAATCATGATATCAGAAAATATAGAAAAGTCATTAAACTCTCAGATAAAATTAGAAGCACAAGCTTCAATGCAATATTTATCCATGGCATCTTGGGCAGAAATTAACGGATACAATGGTGTGGCTGGGTTCTTTTACAATCAATCTGAAGAAGAAAAAACACACATGCTAAAGTTGATTAAATTCGTAAATGAACGTGGTGGTGTTGCTGAAATTCCAGCATTAGAAAAACCAGAAAGTGAGTTTGAATCGTTACAAGAGTTATTTACAACCTTTTTAACAAGCGAAGAAAAAGTAACACACAACGTAAATCTAATTGTTTTTGAGTGTTTGGAAGTAAAAGACTACACCACTCATAATTTTATGCAATGGTATGTTGCTGAACAGACTGAAGAAGAGGCTTTAGCAAGAACAATCTTAGATAAATTAAGAATTATTGGAGATGATAAAGGAGGTCTATACTTATTCGATAGAGACATAGAAAGTTTAGATGTAAAAACCGAAGAAGCTTAATGCTTATTTAGAATAGTTCTTATATATTTGCGCTTTATTTTAATTAAATCTAAATAAGGCGTTATATGTTGATCATTGGATCTTGTGTTGGTGGTGATGGCGGTGCTTCTGTTTCTGGTTGTTCTATGGACTGTGGTAAGAAGAAAAAGTGTTGTAAGAAATTCAAGAAAAAAGGGAAAACAAATTGTAAAAGATGCCCTAGGTTGTTTGATTAAATTTCAATGTCAGGCATTTAGTAGGTATTCACCGAATGATAAATGCCAAAAACTACAGAACTACTTCGTAAATTTCTAATTTGGAAATACAAACATATTTCCGAAAGACAATTCGTCTATATCTTAAGTATTCTTGTTGGTTTATTAGCCGGTTTAGGAACCGTAACTCTAAAAAATTTAACGCACTATATTCAATTATTACTAGAGGGTAATATTATTAAAGACTATGCTGGTTTCTATTTCGTTTTCCCAATTATTGGGCTGTCATTAGTATTTATATATCAGAAATACATTCTTAAACGAAATATAAGTCATGGTATAACCTCAGCACTGCACTCAATTTCTCGTAGAAATGGTATTATAAAACCTTTTAAAATTTATGCTCCTTTAATCGCAGCTCCATTAACCGTAGGTTTTGGAGGTTCTGTTGGGTTACAAGGACCGGCCGTAACTGTGGCGTCAGCAATAGGCTCGAACATTTCTCAATTGTTTCATATCAATGCAAAAACCAGAATGCTTTTGATTGGATGTGCAACTGCGGGTTCTTTAGCTGCTATGTTCAAGGCACCCGTTGCCGCGATTATATTTGCTGTTGAGATATTTGCGTTAGATTTAGCCTTTGCTTCTCTAATTCCTCTTTTATTGGCTTCAGTGTCTGCCATCTTAACGTCTTATTTATTCTTAGGTTCTGATTCGTTTTTTGGATTTGATTTACAAGATACTTTCGAAATAAAAGATCTTATTTTTTACATAATTCTAGGAGTGGGTACCGGAATAGCGAGTATTTATTTTAGTAAGATGTACTTCTACATTACCCAGTTCTTTAAACGAATTACCAATCCAATTAAAAAACTAATTATTGGTGGAATTGCCATTGGAATAATGCTGTATTTCATTCCGCCGTTATACGGTGAGGGATTCGATTTAATGAATGATTTATTACTTGGAAACAACATTCGTGCACTTAGGCAAACACCTTTTGATGCCGATTTAACCAATATTTGGATCGTAATCGGTCTTTTAATAGGGATTACATTTTTTAAAGCGATTGCAATGACAACGACATTTGCTGCTGGTGGTGTGGGTGGAATTTTCATTCCCACCTTATTTATGGGTAGTACCATAGGTAATATTGTAGCAAAAGTCATAAACAACATTGGGCTTGGCTTTTCTGTTAACGAATCTAGTTTTACATTGGTAGGAATGACAGGCTTACTCGCTGGAGTATTGCATGCTCCTTTAACCGCAATTTTCTTAATTGCAGAAATTACAGGTGGATATGAACTCTTTTTACCATTAATGATTGTTGCTGCCATTTCCTTTGCATTTACTAAATACTTTGTAACCAACTCTATTTACACCTCCGAATTAGCTAAAAAAGGGCAACTTATCACTCACAATAAGGATAGCAATGTACTAATGATGATGAAAATTGATAAAATAATTGAGCAAAATTTTATTTCTCTTTCACCTGAAATGAAACTAGGCGAAATTGTAAAAAATGCGGTAGCAAAATCATCTCGAAATCATTTCCCAGTAGTTAATGCTGATAACGAATTTCTTGGAATATTACGCTTAGATGATATTAGGCATATCATGTTTGACACTGAATTGTATGAAAAAATTACCGTTAAAAAGTTAATGCATAACGCACCAGATATCATCGATTACGATAATGATTCGGTACCTATTATTATGAAGAAGTTCAAATATTCTAGCGCTTGGAACTTACCCGTTATCAAAGATGGTAAATATTTTGGATTTATATCAAAATCTAAATTGCTCACCGTTTACAGGCGGAAATTGGTAGAAGTTACGCATTGATTTTTTGTACCTTTGCACCATGAAGTATCTTATTTCTTTTTTAACGATTTTATCATTTGCTAGTATCGCTTATGGCTATTTCGGAACTTCTGAATTCTCGCAAAAATTCATTGGTTTTGGTGTTGTTGGTATTTTTCTAGTGGTATTTCCTTTATTTTCTTACCATAGATGGAAAGATAAAAACATGAAAGATTATATCATTAACAATGAAAATCTTAAAAAAATGCGCGACAACGAAAAGCGTTAATTTAGATTTCGTTTTTCAATAAAAAAACGTTTCATAATCTTGGAGCAATCCTCAGCCAAAACCCCTCTTACAACTTCTGTTTTAGGATGTAAAGTAGTTTTCAGTTTTTCATATCCTCTTTGTTCATCAGAAGCGCCAAAAACAATCTTACCAATCTGGGTCCAATAACTAGCTCCTGCACACATTTGACAAGGTTCTAATGTTACATATAAGGTACAGTCCATTAAATATTTTCCTCCTAAAAAGTCTGCCGCAGAAGTAAACGCTTGCATTTCGGCATGTGCGGTTACATCGTTCAAGGTTTCTGTTAAATTATGCGCCCTTGCAATAATTTTATCTTTACAAACCACAACTGCACCCACAGGAACTTCGCCCTTTTCAAATGCCATTTCTGCTTCTTGTAAAGCGCGTTTCATAAAATAAGTGTCGTCGAATGGATTTTGCATACAACAAAGATAGTCGTAGTTTTGCTGCATGCAAAAAAGCCTGCTACAACATATTAACAATCCTGACGATTTGCGAAAATTATCGTCTGATGAACTACTTGTTGTGGCACAAGAATTACGCGATTTCATCATAAATATTGTCGCAACTAAAGAAGGTCATTTAGGCGCTAGCTTAGGTGTTGTAGAATTGACCATTGCCTTGCACTATATTTTTGACACACCAAATGATCAATTAATTTGGGATGTTGGCCACCAAGCGTATGGTCATAAAATCCTTACCGAAAGAAAAGATGTTTTTCATACAAATAGACGCTTAAATGGAATTTCTGGCTTTCCAAAAATGGCAGAAAACCAATACGATGCTTTCGGCGTTGGACATAGTTCTACATCTATTTCCGCCGCGTTGGGAATGGCTATTGCGTCAAACCTAAAAGGTGAAACAGAAAAACAACATATAGCAGTAATTGGGGACTCCTCCATTGCATCAGGAATGGCTTTTGAGGCTTTGAACCATGCTGGTGTATCTGATGCCAATCTCTTAATTGTGTTAAACGACAACACTATGGGAATTGACCCAAGCGTTGGTGCATTAAAAGAATATTTTGCCAACGTTAAAGCAGGAAAGGCCGTTCGGAAAAACAATATAATTGAAGCATTAAATTTCAATTATTCGGGTCCGATAAATGGTCATGATTTAAAGGCGCTTTTAAAAGAGCTTGAACGCTTAAAATCTGTAAAAGGGCCTAAGTTTTTACATGTGATAACTACCAAAGGTAAAGGCCTAAAAAAGGCTGAGCAAGATCAGGTAAAATATCATGCTCCTGGAAAATTCAATGCTAAGACCGGAGAGCTTATTGCAAAATCAACAACAAATCAACCTCCAAAATACCAAGATGTATTTGGGCATACCATTGTTGAATTAGCAGAGAAAAACAAAAACATTATTGGAATAACTCCAGCCATGCCTACGGGTAGTTCTTTAAAATATATGTTAGAGAAATTTCCAGATAGAGCATTTGATGTAGGAATTGCAGAACAACATGCCGTAACCTTAGCAGCCGGAATTGCAACACAAGGATTGATTCCGTTTTGTAATATTTACTCAACATTTCTACAGCGCGCATATGACCAAGTAATTCATGACGTTGCTCTACAAAATTTACCCGTTGTATTTTGTTTAGATCGGGCAGGATTAGTCGGTGAAGATGGCGCAACCCATCATGGTGTTTTTGATATTTCCTATTTAAGAATCATCCCAAACCTAATCGTATTTGCGCCCTTAAATGAAATAGAACTGCGTAATATAATGTATACCATTCAATTAGGATTAGAACACCCTATTGCAATCAGATACCCAAGAGGAAGAGGTACAACTACAAATTGGAAAACACTCTTTTCTAAAATTGAATTTGGCAAAGGAGAACAAATTTCAAAAGGTGATAAACTAGCCGTTCTAAGTATAGGAACCGTCGGAAATACAATTATTGAAATTGAAAAAGAACTGCCTGCAAATACAATTGCTCATTTCAATATGAGATTTGTAAAGCCTTTAGATGAAACAATGTTATATAACATATTTAAATCGTTCGAAAACATTATAACTATAGAAGATGGTTCCATAAAAGGTGGGTTTGGATCCGCAATTTTAGAATTTGCAGCTGCGCATAATTATAAAAATAAGACAATTAAATGCTTAGGTGTTCCCGATCATTTTATTGAGCACGGAACAGTCTCTGAACTACAAGAGATTGTAGGGCTTGATAAGGCAAGTATCTTAAAGGAAATTGAAACGTTTCTTTAAAGAACTTCTCCCTTTATTTTCTTATTCAATAGAATTGCATATCCATCGGACATTCCTGAAACAAAACTACAGATAGAAAAAATACGATCGTAGACTTCTTTTTTCTCTGTTTGTAAGTTTTCTGGTAATAAACGCAACACAAGTTTATCGTAGTTAGAAGCCTTGTTTTCAAAATTATTATTCACTGCTGTAATAAAAACATCTAGCAAATCAGAAATAATTTTATAGCCAGCCACCTCTTTCTCGATTACCTCGCTACTCCTATAAATTTTCTCTACACTTATTTTAATAATATCATTTATTTGGGCTTCGTACTTGCACTTATCTAACAATGATTTATTAAAGTTCCCGCTTAAAATAGCGTCTTCGTTTTTCAAGAAAACAGCGACGGCTTCATTGATTAAATTACCTATTGCCAAAGCACGGAGGTAACTTACTCTGTCTTTCTTTGTTTTTAATTGATAGTACTTCTCGGAATTGATCGTGTCTCTTACCAAGTTTATCAAATATTCAAGGGCAAAATCCTCATCAATTAATCCAAGGTTTATTCCATCTTCAAAATCTATAATGGTATAACAAATATCATCTGCTGCTTCTACAAGATATGCTAATGGGTGTCTATTATAAGCGAGGTCTTCATCTTCTCTGAGTTTTGATAATTCTAATTCTGAAACTACATCTTTAAAAGCACCTATATCCGATTGAAATACGCCATATTTTTTATCTACAATATGGTCACTTGGCTTTTTAGGTAGCGATTCTTTTGGGTACTTCATAAATGCTCCCAAAGTAGCATAAGACAAGCGCAATCCTCCTTCTACACCTTCTCTACTTTCGGTTAATATTTTAAACCCGTTTGCATTCCCTTCAAAATCAATTACATCTTGCCATTGTTTATCTGAAAGTTGGTTTTGGTATTGTTTTCCGTTTCCAGACTTAAAATACTCTCCTATCGCTTTTTCTCCAGAATGCCCAAAAGGAGGGTTTCCTATATCATGTGCTAGCGCAGCTGCTGCTACAATGGTTCCAAAATCATTAGCTTGATATCCGTTTTCAACTAAACTAGGATACTTTTTAAGAAGTTCTTTTCCAACAATTCGTCCTAAAGAACGAGCTACCGAACTAACCTCTAAACTATGTGTTAAACGGGTATGAACAAAATCCGTTTTTGACAATGGAACTACTTGTGTTTTATCTTGTAAACTTCTGAATGAATCCGAAAAAATAATTCTATCATAATCAACCTCGAAACCTAATCTAGTTTCATCTTGATCTTTTCTTAACCTTACAGATGTATCTCCAAAACGCTTTAAAGAAAGTAATTGTTCCCAGTTCATACCTAATATTTAGTGCTTGCAATATAGTTGTTTTTAAGAAAAAGCATTGTCCAAACTTCTTAACATTATCTAAACATATTAATGACCTTGATTTAATAACTAGGTAACATTCCCTTTACATATCTACTAGATATTTGCGCCAGATAAAAAGACGAAAACTAAAATGATTTTAAGTAAAAAATTACTGATTATAGCAACTTTATTCATCGGAGTTAGTGTATTTGCACAACAAAAGGGTGAAATTACTGGTAAAGTTCTTGACAAAGACATGAACAACGAACCTTTACCTTTTGCTAACATTTTTATAAAAGACACACAAATTGGAATAACTTCTGATTTTGACGGAAACTATAGTTTCCAAGCATTGCCAGGAACATATACCTTAGTGTTTAGTTTCATCGGTTATGAAACTATAGAAATTCCGAACGTTGTTCTTAGCGAAAACGAATCTGTAATTGTTCCTGATGTGATCTTAGGAGCAAGTGAAGGCGTTGCCCTGGATGAAGTTAACATTCAAGGAAGCACTAGAAAAGAATCTGAAACTTCTTTATTAGCAAATCAAAGAAAAGCATCTGTAATCCAAGAAAGTATTGGTTCAGAGAGATTAACCAAATTAGGTGTGTCTAATGCTGCATCAGCAACTAGTAAAATTTCTGGTGTCACAAAAAATGAGGCCTCAGGAGATATTTATATTAGAGGTTTAGGTGATAGATACCTTTCTACAACAATGAATAAATTACCAATTCCTTCTGACGATGTTGAAAAGAAAAATATAGATTTAAATCTTTTCTCAACAAACGTTATTCAGAATGTTGGGGTTTCTAAAACTTATAATACCGCTAGTTACGGAGATCAGGCATCTGGTAATGTAGATGTAACTAGTAAAAGATATGGTGGTGATAAATACTCGGTAGGATTTCAATTAGGATCTAATACCAATGTGATGCAAGGAGATGTTTGGAGTGATTTTAAGGCTAGTCAAAATGTTAATGATATGACCTTAGGTTTTTATTCTAAAAAATATGCATTGGTAGATGCCATTACAATGCAAAGTTGGAATACAGAAACAAAATCAACTCCGTTAGATTTTAAATTTGATTTTGCAGGAGGTAAAAAAGTTGAATTATTTGGAAATGACTTATCTATTTTCCTAACGGCGTCACATGGTGCAAACCATGAATATGCAAATGGTATATTTAAAACATATCGTTCTAATGTATTGGATAATTCATTTACCGATGCTACCAATTACACAACCAATATTAATACGACTGCTTTATTAGACTTGCGTTATCAACTAGGAGATAACAGTAAATTAAGTTTCAATACTTTATTTGTAAATAAAAGTATTGACAATGTTTATGAGTCTGGTAGAAATGGAGAAGGGTATGTTTTTGATCAAGATCCACAAGAAGACGGAGCGTTTATTCGCGATCAGAACTTGAAACAGACTAGAATGTATGTGAATCAGTTAATCGGAACTCACAATTTATCTGAAACAAATAAATTAGAATGGGCGGCAGGTTACAATTATGTTTGGGCAGAAGAACCAAATAGAATAAGAAACGAAGTAAACATTCTAGACGAAAACACGGTGCAATTTGCACACGTAGGTGATTTTCAACAGCGAAAATCAAGTCAAAAAATTGTTGATGATGAAATAAACGCTTACGTAAATGATCAAATTACTTTTAAACCAGACGCGGATCAACCATTAAAATTAAATATTGGAGCCAACTTAAGAAAAAAAGAACGTGACTTTAATTCTTTAATGATTGGTGTTAGAGCAAAAGGTGTGCAAACAGAGTCAATAGACGATTTAAATGCCGTCTTTACGCAATCAAATTTTGACAATGGTACATTAATTTTAAGAGAACGTATGCCAGATTTATATGTTGGAAACTTAGATGTATATGCCGGTTATGCGAATCTTGACTTTGGTTTCTCTAAACTAACAGGTAATGCTGGTATAAGATATGAGTCGGATAAAATTGATATGCTTTGGGATGTAGCGAACTATGTAGGTAGAATTGGAGAATTATCTAATACGTATAACAATGTTTTACCAAGCTTAAATTTAAAATATGAGTTAAACGAAAAAAGTGCATTTAGATTTGCGGCAAGTAAAACTTTGACTCTGCCAGAATTTAAAGAATTAGCACCTTTCGAGTATGTATCACCAACAGGAAGGGTTACAAAAGGAAATCCAGAACTACAAGAATCTACTGTATATAATGCGGATATTAAGTGGGAATTATTTCCTTCTCCTGCAGAATTAATTTCAGTTTCTGGATTCTACAAAAACATTCAAGATCCAATAAACAAGGCACAAACTAGAGGTTCTTCAGGAATTTTTACATTCGACAATACAGGAGAAAAAGCAACTGTTTATGGTTTGGAATTTGAAGGAAGATGGGGTCTTTTAAAAAGTGAAGACAAAGATTCTGATGAGGTAAACTTTATTGTTAATGTTACTAAAATGTGGTTTGATCAAGATATTTATGAAGAATTTCAATACAACGATAAAACTTCTTCAGATTTAGAAGGAGCGTCTGATTTAATCTTAAATTCATCGTTAAGCTATTCTAATAATAAAGAAAATGAATTCGGAGCGACATTAACAGGTAATTATTCTTCAGATAAGGTTTTTGCCTTGGGTGCACCAGAAGATTTTGCTAATAGTGATATTCTTTATAATGATGAAATTATTGAAAAAGGATTCTTCACATTAGACCTCGTATTGAGAAAACAATTGAATGAAAGATTATCTATGAGTTTTAAAGGATTGAATTTATTAAATCCACAGATAGAGCAAACTCAAAAAGTTAAAGATATTCCAACACAAGTCGAAACAAATGAGACTGTAGTATCATATAAGAAAGGGGTTGATTTACAATTAGGTATCAGTTATTCTTTCTAAACTAGCTATTGAATTAATAAAATTATGGCCAGCGAAATATCGCTGGCTTTTTTCATTTAATCAAGTAACATTTACTTAACATATACAATCGATTTAATCTTAATTGATAATAAACTCATAACGTTTACATAAAATCTAAATTGAACTAATCCTTGTTCTTTGTATCAGAAATTAATCATAAAGAATAATCAAAAAAAAAATGAAAAAATTAAACTCTTTACTAATTGGACTTTCTGTAATTTTTGCTGTGTCAACTTTAATAAGTTGCGCTACGGACGATCCGGATCCTATTATGAATCCATCGAACGCAACTATCGAAAATTTGAAAATAGGAATCTTGAACGGATTACTAGAAGAGAACTTTACCTTAAACCCATCAACTAGTTACCTATTAACAGGTTCATTTATTGTAAATGATGGCGTAACGTTTAACGTACCAGCAGGAACTCAAATTGAAGCTGTAGATGGTGGAACTGATGTCTATATTGCTGTATTAAAAGGAGGGAAAATAAATATTAACGGTACAGGAAGTAGCCCTGTAATTATGTCATCAATTGATGCCCAACCAGGAGACTGGGGAGGGTTAACAATTTGTGGTGACGCAACAACAACTGCTGGTATTGATGCAACGGCTGAAGTTGGTGGCTTTATTTATGGAGGAACCAATGATACAGACAGTTCTGGTATAATAAAGAACCTAGTAATTAAAGGAACTGGAGCACAAATTAATTCAGAATCTCAATACAATGGAGTTTCATTTTATGCTGTTGGTTCTGGAACTGTTGTAGAAAATATTGCAGTTATTGATGGATCAGATGATGGTGTTGAATTTTTTGGAGGAACAGTTTCTGTTAAAAATCTTTATGTAGAAAATACTGAAGATGATGCAATAGACTGGACAGAAGGATGGAATGGAACAATTGATAATGCTTATATTTCTCATACAATCGCAGGTTTTTCTACGGTAGTTGAAGGAGATAAAACAAATAACAATCCTAAATTGAATAACCTAACGGCAATTTCTACTGTTGGAGGTACTGCATTGCAGCATAAAAAAGAATCTGGTTCTACTATTACAAATTTATATTTAAGTGGATATTCGCAAAATATAGATATGAAAGATGGTGGAGCACTATCAAATGTTATGATTGATGGTTCCCCTGCAGACCCAGATGCACCTTACAACACTGGTACGCCTGTAGATATTTCTGATTGGGATTTTATAAATGGACAAATTTTACCTGTTGAGGTTTTAAATGGAAACTTAACAGCTGATAAAACATTAACTGCAGATATTAAATACAGTTTAACTGGATCTTTTATTGTACAAGATGGTGTTACTTTAACTATTGAAGAAGGAACTAAAATATCAGCAGACAAAGGTGGTGTAGACGTTTACATTGCTGTTTTGAAAGGTGGTAAAATTGACGTGCAAGGAACTGCTGAAAATCCAGTAATTATGTCTTCTGTAGATCCACAACCAGCAGATTGGGGAGGTTTAACAATTTGTGGTAAAGCGACTACAACTGCAGGTGTAGATGCAACTGCCGAAGTAGGAGGTTTCATTTATGGTGGAAATGATGACGCAGATAATTCTGGTGCCATAAACTATTTAGTAATTAGAGGAACAGGTGCTCAAATTAATTCTGAGTCTCAATACAACGGAATTTCATTATATGCCGTTGGCTCTTCTACAGCCATAGACAATGTTGCCGTAATTGATGGAGCAGATGACGGAATCGAATTTTTTGGAGGAACAGTTTCTGCATCTAATGTTTATTTAGAAAATAATGAGGATGATTCTATCGATTGGACTGAAGGATGGAATGGAACTGTAACAAACACATATATTTCTCATACAATTGAAGGATTTTCAACAGCGTTTGAAGGTGATAAGGTTAACAACAATCCTAAGTTTGATAATGTAACCGCTATATCTTCTGTAGATGGAACGGCCTTACAATTCAAAAAGGAATCAGGGGCAACAATTACCAATTTATACTTAGAAGGGTATGATACTAATATTGATATGAAAGATGGAGGATCTTTAGATAATGTAAAAATAGACGGTGCATCAGCAACCACTTCAGATGCTTACAATACAGGAACAAAAGTTGATATTAACGCTTGGAACTGGAGATTGGGAAGCCTATAAATTAAAAGTTAGTTAGTAGTACACATATTTGAGTTAATTAAAAAAAGCGTTTTGATTTTAAATCAAAACGCTTTTTCTATGTGTAAATAATCAAATTTACTCTTGTTCAATCGCAACCGTTTTGGAGTCATTCCATTTATAAACTTTGGCAATTGTGTTATTTTCATATTGAACCTCTGTCAATTTTCCATTTGACATAAACATCCAAGTTCCAATTTTCTTTCCATTAGAATAATTTGCTTTGGTAATCTTATCTCCTTCTTTATTGTAAAGACTCCATTCTCCATGCAGTTTTTTATTCTTATAAAACCCTTGTTCTTTTATTTGACCATTTTCATAAAAAGTAGTTACAGCAACCAAATTCCCTTCTATTTCATAAACTGGTTCTGAACCATTCGAGGCATAAGTATACAATCCAACACAAAATAATACTAAAACTAAAATACTTTTTTTCATCTCCATACATGTTTAATTCACAGCCAATTTATCTATTTTATTTACATTTTCCAAACAATTACTTAACATTAACTTAACATTGGAGTCGTTCAAACAGGTAAGCTGCTGACTATCAGTAATTATAATTCTTAATATTTACATAATGTTAAGCTTACATTTTGTACAAATTGAAACACGACTTTTGTTTTGAATTTATGTTTGCTATGCATGAATTCAACATTTCATATATCATTAGTTTTTGTCGGCTTGATTTAGAAATGTAAGGCTACCAATCTACTAGGTAGCCTTTTTTATTGTTATCATAACTTCTTCATAACATTAACTTAACATTGTAGTTGGTTATTTGCAGCGACAAAAACTAATAACGATATATAATGGTAAAACACTACGCTGTAGTTCTTGCTGCATTATTTGCAGCTGTATCAGTACAATCTCAAAAATTAAGTGACACCAAATTTGGAAAAGGCATGGTTAACCATGTTGCAAAAGATAGTTCTTGGAGTGTAAAATTTGCACCTAGAATTCAAATGTTATCCTCTACTAACTGGGATTATGAAGATGGAAATTTTGGAAAAGCCAATACAAGTTTTTTAATACGAAGAGCCCGATTGAAATTTGATGGTTTTGCATTTTCTCCAAAATTTAAATATAAAATTGAACTCGGACTTTCAAATAGGGACATTTCTGGTGGGTCTATTTATACGCGAGATACTCCTCGAATAATTTTAGATGCCGTTATAAAATGGAACTTCCATGAAAACTTTGTTTTATGGGCAGGGCAAACAAAACTTCCAGGAAATAGAGAACGTGTTATTTCTTCTGCTAATCTGCAGTTAGTAGACAGGTCTCTGTTAAATGCCAATTTTAAT
Organism: Urechidicola vernalis; assembly: GCF_031846385.1. Lineage (NCBI taxonomy): Bacteria > Pseudomonadati > Bacteroidota > Flavobacteriia > Flavobacteriales > Flavobacteriaceae > Urechidicola > Urechidicola vernalis. Next base: position 92,766 of record NZ_JAVRHV010000005.1, on the reverse strand, counting down.
ATAGATAGAGATATTGGTCTGCAATTAAGACACCATTTTAATTTAACCGATAAATTTGTAGTTAGAGAAATCGTTTCCATTGCACAGGGTGAAGGAAGAAATATTACTTATGGAAACCTTGGTGGTCATCAATTTACGGGTCGTTTAGAGTTTTTACCTTTTGGAACTTTTAAAAGTAAGGGAGATTATTTAGGAAGTTCTTTACAAAGAGAGTCTTCTGTTAAATTGAACTTTGCTATAGGTTTTGACCATAATAATAACGCCGTTAAAACAAGAAGTAATCAAGGTGAATTTATGATTACTGATGATGGGTTTTATGAAACAGATATTAATACTGTATTTATTGACGCCATATTAAAATACAAAGGATTCTCATTCATGGCAGAATATGCCAAAAGAACTGCTGATGATCCCATTGCAAAAAACTCTGATAACACACCAACTGGATTTGTAGTTCGTGAGGGTACAGGTTTAAATATTCAATCTGGTTACTTATTTCCGAAAAACTGGGAACTTACAGGCCGTCTTTCTCACGTAGATGTAGTAGATAAAGATTTAACAAATCAATATACATTAGGATTTTCTAAGTATTTTGCAGGTCATAAACTTAAAATTCAATCAGATTTGAGTTATTTGAACCTTGATCTTTTAGGAGACAATCTTATGTACAGATTACAATTAGAGGTGCACTTCTAAACAAACATAACTATAAGGTAACATTAAAAAACTTTTAAAAATTTAATTTTGCAAAAAATATATACACATGGATAATATTTACTTATTAATGATTATTGCTCTTGCGGTTTTAGCCGTAGCCGATTTGGTGGTTGGAGTTAGTAATGACGCCGTAAACTTTTTAAATTCAGCAATAGGTTCTAAGGCTATTTCGTTTAGAACTATAATGATTGTTGCCAGTCTTGGTATTGCTTGTGGGGCCATTTTTTCTAGTGGTATGATGGAGGTTGCACGAAAAGGAATCTTTAATCCGGGTATGTTTATGTTTGAGGATATCATGATCATTTTTATGGCCGTGATGATTACCGACATTTTATTGCTTGATTTCTTCAATACATTAGGTATGCCAACCTCAACAACGGTATCTATCGTGTTTGAATTATTAGGTGCGGCTGTAGCAGTTGCTATGGTAAAAATTGGTGCTAACGGAGAAAGTTTTTCTGAGTTATCTAATTATATAAATACAGGAACGGCCTCAAAAATTATTTTTGGAATTTTCCTATCTGTTTTAGTCGCCTTTTCTGTTGGTGCATTGGTACAATATCTTTCGAGATTATTATTATCGTATAATTTTGAAAAGAAACCTGTTTGGGTAGGTTCTTTGTTTGGAGGTGTAGCCTTGACTGCAATGGTGTATTTTATCTTAATGAAAGGAATTAAAGGTGCTGAAATTGCAAAAGAACAATTCGATTTTATCGGCGGAATGACCATCAAAGACTTTTTAGAAAATTATGTACTTGCAATAGTTGCAGTTAGTTTTGTAATTTGGTCGTTGCTTTCTTATGTTTTTATTGCAATTCTTAAAACGAATATTTATAAACTGATAATTGTTGTTGGTACATTTGCATTGGCATTAGCTTTTGCTGGAAACGACTTGGTAAACTTTATTGGAGTGCCAATGGCTGCTTTAGAATCATTTAACCAATGGAGAGCCTCTGGAATAGATGCTTCATTGTTTAGTATGGAGGTTCTAGCAGGTAAGGTCGAAACTCCGACTATTTTATTATTCATCGCAGGAATTATTATGGTTGCCACATTATGGTTCTCTAATAAAGCAAAAGATGTAGTAAAGACATCGTTAGATTTATCGTCACAAGGTGAAACGAAAGAGCGTTTCCAACCAAACTTTTTATCTAGAGGATTGGTAAGAGGAGCCATGTCTGCATCCAAATATTTAAAATTAGTAACGCCACAGTCTTTCCAAGATAAAGTTGAAGAGCAATTTGAGAAGCCTGTTATTGAATTAACGCAAGGTAAAACACACGAATTACCTGCCTTTGATATGGTAAGAGCTGCTGTGAATTTAATGGTTGCAGGTGTTCTTATTTCTATCGCTACATCATACAAATTACCATTATCTACAACATATGTAACTTTTATGGTTGCAATGGGTACTTCTTTGGCAGATAGAGCTTGGGGAAGTGAAAGTGCTGTTTATAGGGTTGCTGGTGTATTGAATGTGATTGGTGGTTGGTTTGGAACTGCAATTACTGCTTTTGTGGCTGCTGCAATTGCTGCTATCTTAATTAGTTGGAACAAGGAAGTAATGGTTCCTATATTGTTGTTAATTGCTATTCTTTTATTAGTAAGAAACTCGATTAAACATATTAACAAGAAAAAAGAAGCACAAGCAGAGGATAGCTTAAATAGATCAGAAAGCAAGTCTGTACAAGGTGTTATTGAGGAGAGTGCTGACAATATTTCTAAAGTATTGAAAAGAGTAAGTAAAATTAATGAAGATACCATTAACGGTCTTATTAATCAGGATTTAGCCTTATTGAAAAAAGGTAGAAAAACAGTTGAGAAATTGGAAACTGAAATAGAAGATTTACAAAACAACATCTTCTACTTTATTAAGAATTTAGATGAAACTTCTGTAAGTGCAAGTACTTTCTATATCGATGTTATTGGCGATTTACAAGATATTGCCCAATCTGTAGGATTTATATCTAAAGTAAGTCATAAGCATATAAACAACAATCATAAGGCTTTAAAGAAAAATCAGTTGAAAGAGTTGAAGCAGATTTCTCATGATTTGACGGCTTTATTTGCAAAAACTAGAATTGCTTTTGAAACGAGAGAATTTGATCAAATTTCAGGCCTTCTAGAAGAGAAACAAGGTTTATTAGATGAAGTTTCGGTATATGCACAAAAGCAGGTAGAGCGTACAAGAACAACAGAATCTAGTCCTAAAAACACTACCTTATACTTTAGTATTTTATTAGAAACTGAAGATTTGATAAAAGCGACGATTAGTTTGTTAGAAATCTATGCTTTTAAAAAGTAATAGATAAAAATTTATAAACAAAAAAGCCTCAACTAACGTTGAGGCTTTTTTTTCTCGTCTTTGGAGATTAATCAGAAGATTTATGAACCACACATCTCGCAATCGTCAGGATTGTTTTGAGAAGCAATTAACATTGCTTTCAACTCCTCAGGCGTTAATGGTTCGTCTTCCTTTTTCTTATCGTTAGATACCGTAAATTGAATTGCATTTACAGCCGATTTTGTTCTTAAATAATACATTCCAGTTTTTAAGCCCGATTTCCAAGCATAGAAGTGCATTGATGTTAATTTCGCATAATTTGCGTCTTGCATAAACAAGTTCATAGATTGAGACTGATCGATAAAGTATCCTCTCTGACGCGCCATGTCAATAATATCACGCATGCTCAATTCCCAAACAGTTTTATACAATTCTTTTAAATCTTGTGGAATTGACTCGATATGTTGAATAGATCCGTTTGCACGCATAATATCTTCTTTCATATCGTTGTTCCACAATCCTAATTCAACCAAGTCTTCTAATAAGTGCTTGTTTACAACAATAAACTCACCAGACAATACTCTACGTGTATATATATTAGATGTATAAGGCTCAAAGGCTTCGTTGTTTCCTAAAATTTGCGAAGTAGATGCTGTTGGCATTGGTGCCACTAATAATGAGTTACGAACACCGTGTTTCATTACTTGCTTACGTAGTTTTTTCCAATCCCATCGCCCACTTAAATCATCTTCAGAAACATTCCACATATTAAACTGGAATTCTCCTTCACTCATTGGCGAACCTTTAAATGTTGAATATGGCTCTTTCGCTTTAGCAATTTCCATAGAAGAAGTTACAGCGGCAAAATAAATAGTTTCAAAAATTTCTTGATTCAGTTGTTTTGCTTCATCAGAAGTAAACGGCATACGTAGCATAATAAATGCATCTGCCAATCCTTGAATTCCTAATCCTACCGGACGGTGACGGAAGTTAGAATTCTCCGCTTCTTTCACAGGGTAATAGTTACGATCAATAACCGTATCTAAATTTCGTGTTACTTTTTTAGTAACATCGAATAATTTTTTATGGTTGAAATATTTCTTTCCATCCTTATCTTCACTCACAAACATAGAAACCGCAATAGATGCAAGGTTACAAACAGCAACCTCATCCTTTGCCGTATATTCCATAATTTCTGTACACAAGTTAGACGAACGGATTGTTCCTAAATTCTTTTGATTCGATTTTCTATTTGCAGCATCTTTGTACAACATGTATGGGTTTCCTGTCTCAATTTGAGCCTCCAAAATTTTCTCCCATAATTCACGTGCTTTGATAGTTTTACGGCCCTTTCCTACTTTTTCGTATCCAGTATATAGTTTTTCAAACTCATCACCATACGTATCGTATAAATGAGGGCACTCATTTGGACACATCAAGGTCCAATCGGCGTCTTCTTGCACACGTTTCATAAATAAATCCGAAATCCACATTGCATAAAATAAATCTCTAGCACGCATTTCTTCTTTACCTGTATTCTTTCTTAAATCTAAGAAATCAAAAACATCAGCATGCCAAGGCTCTAGGTACATTGCGAAAGAACCTTTACGTTTTCCTCCTCCTTGATCTACATAACGCGCTGTATCATTGTACACTTTCAACATTGGTACAATACCATTAGATGTACCGTTTGTGCCTCTAATATAAGACCCTGTTGCGCGGACATTGTGTATAGATAATCCTATTCCACCTGCAGATTGTGAAATCTTAGCAGTTTGTTTAAGCGTATCGTAAATTCCATCAATACTATCATCTTGCATTTGTAATAAGAAACAAGAAGACATTTGAGGCTTTGGTGTACCTGCATTAAATAACGTTGGCGTTGCATGGGTAAAAAATTTCTTACTCATTAACTCATAAGTTGCTACGGCTTCATCAATATCGTTTAAGTGAATTCCAATAGCAACACGCATTAACATATGTTGAGGGCGTTCGGCAACCTCACCATTAATTTTTAATAAATAAGAGCGTTCTAAAGTTTTAAACCCGAAATAATCATAGTTAAAGTCACGGTTGTAAATTATGGTAGAATCTAATTTAACAGCGTTGTCTTTAATTACTTTATACGTATCGTCAGCAATAAGAGGTGCTTTTTTTCCAGTTCTAGGATTCACATATTTGTATAAATCTTCTACAACTTCAGAAAACGTTTTTTTCGTGTTTTTATGTAAGTTCGATACCGAGATTCTTGCCGCTAATTTTGCAAAATCTGGGTGTTGAACCGTCATGGTCGCAGCAGTTTCTGCAGCAAGATTATCCAATTCAGATGTTGTAACCCCATCATATAATCCTTCAATAACACGCATGGCAACCTTAGTTGGGTCTACCAATTTGTTTAATCCATAACATAATTTACGAATTCTTGCCGTGATTTTGTCGAACATCACTGGTTCTTTCCTACCGTCTCTTTTTACTACGAACATCTTTTTAAACGTTTTTTAATTAGTTATACCTCTTATGCCTCTATGGGCTATTTTAATTAATGTTTTTTGCCATTCGGGATTTCACCGAAAAGCCAAAATATTTGGAGTCTCCTGTTAAAACAAGAAACTAAGTGGGGTTTCTTTATTAAAGAATTCAGTTGAATTCGTTAAATATATAGGTGACTTTTAAAAGTCAGCATCAAAAGAGATGCTTCCAGTTCCTCCAGATTTTACTCCGGCTTTCTGGTATTCAGATACTCTTTTTTCAAAGAAATTTGTCTTTCCTTCTAAGGAAATCATTTCCATAAAATCGAATGGATTTGTTGAATTATATACCTTTTCACATCCAAACTCCAACAACAGCCTATCCGTTACAAACTCAAGGTACTGTGTCATTAATTTGGCATTCATACCAATTAAACTAACCGGTAATGATTCGGTAATAAACCCTCTTTCTATGTCTAATGCATCCGTTAAAATCTTAGTGATTTTTTCCTTCGGCACTTTATTTACAATATGCTTGTTATGAAGGTGAACTGCAAAATCGCAGTGCAACCCTTCATCTCTTGAAATTAACTCATTCGAAAACGCTAATCCTGGTAATAATCCTCTTTTTTTCATCCAGAAGATAGAGCAAAAACTCCCTGAAAAGAAAATTCCTTCTACAGCAGCAAACGCAATTAAACGTTCTGCAAAATCATCGCTTTCTATCCATTTAAGCGCCCAATCTGCTTTTTCTTTAATTGCTGGAAAAACTTCAATTGCTCTAAACAATTGATCCTTTTCTGCTTCTTTTTTTACATATGTATCAATCAATAATGAATACACCTCAGAATGTACATTTTCCATCATTATTTGAAATCCATAAAAGAATTTCGCTTCCGAATATTGTACTTCGTTTACAAAATTTTCTGCTAAATTTTCGTTTACAATACCATCAGAAGCAGCGAAAAATGCTAGGATATGTTTGATAAAATAACGCTCATCGTCACTCAATTTATTTTCCCAATCTTTAACGTCCGCCTCTAAATCAATTTCTTCAGCGGTCCAAATCATTGCTTGTTGTTTTTTATACCAATCCCAAATATCATGGTGTTGAATTGGAAAAATTACAAATCTGTCTTTATTTTCTTGTAATATTGGTTCTACGTTAGGCATTTGAATTGAATCTTATCTAGGGTCAAAAAATTAGTTTCTCTCTCTGAATGGAGTGAAACAAATATTTAAAATAATCGTCAAAAATAAAAGTCATACTTATTCACAATAGGCTCTAGTTTTTAACAAATTATTAAGAATTAGCGATATTGCCACAAAACACCAAGTTGCACAACTATCTTGAAATCAACTGTTTATGCTTACGAAAATTTACTAAAACTAGACGGGTACTGACTTCTCTGCAAAACGTCAAATCAGAAAATTACTATTGTAAAGTAACGGTGTCAAAAACGAAGATCATTTTAAGAGAAAAATAATATGAGATTATTTACTCTTAAATTTTTTATATTCTTCTGCAACTTTCTCTAATTCGGCATACCAATCTTCACCAAATTTTCTAATTAAAGCTTGCTTCACAAATTTATACGTTGGCACTTGTAATTCTTTACCTAAAGAACAAGCATCATCACAAATTTGCCACTTATGATAATTTACAGCAGAAAACTCACTGTAATCCTGAACGCGAATTGGATATAAATGACAAGAAATAGGTTTTTTCCAATCAACATCTCCTTGATTGTAGGCCTCTTCAATTCCGCATAATGCAGTATTGTGTTCATCAAAAATGACATAGGCGCAATCTTTACCATCTATTAACGTGGTTTCATGCTCACCATCAGTTGTGGTAAACAATCCTTGTTCTTCAATCGCTGCAATTCCTTCTGGTCTTAAATAAGGTTTTACTTTAGGATACACATCCATTAATTTCTTTAATTCCCCCTCTTCTAACGGAGCGCCTGCATCGCCGTCTACACAGCAAGCTCCTTTACAAGCTGATAAATTGCAAACGAATTCTTTTTCGAGTATGTCTTCTGAAATAATTGTTTTTCCAATTTGAATCATGCTGCGAAAATACAATTATTATTTCCTTAATTTTACACTAAGATCACATTATCCAATTCTCTATTTACTAATTTTGCAATAAAATAACTAGACATGAATTTTAATTTTAAAGAAATATTTACAGCCTTTATGGTATTATTTGCTGTTATTGATATTATTGGTAATATTCCAATTATTATTGATTTACGTAAAAAAGCGGGTCAAATCCAGTCAGAAAAAGCGTCAATAATCGCTGGTATAATAATGATCTTTTTTCTATTTCTTGGTAAAAGCTTATTGTCTCTAATTGGGGTTGATGTAAATTCATTTGCTGTGGCTGGTGCTTTTATCCTTTTCTTTATTGCGCTTGAAATGATTTTAGGAATAACTTTATATAAAGACGATGAAGGTGATGCTATTACTGCTTCTGTATTTCCATTAGCATTTCCTCTAATTGCAGGCCCAGGTAGTTTAACAACACTATTGTCGCTTCGTGCGGAATTTGAAGTTGAAAACATTATTGTTGCTGTAATTTTAAACGTAATTTTAATTTACATTGTTCTAAAAACTTCTTCTAAAATTGAACGATTAATTGGTCCAAATGGAATCAAAATAATTCGAAAAATATTTGGTGTTATTCTACTTGCTATCGCTGTAAAACTATTTGCTGCAAATATTAAAATGTTGTTCTAAATGACCTACGATGTATTGATTATTGGTGGGGGTGCAGCTGGGCTTTCTTGCGCAATAATGCTAGGTTCTGCCATAACACAGCCTTATGCAAAAGATAAATCTATTGGCATTATTACCCATCAAAAGACCTCTTCTTTACAAAATGCTATGTTCAATAATGTATTGGGCTTAAAAGAAAGTATTACCGGTAAAGAAATCATGAAGGCTGGTACAGATCAATTATCTAAGTTATTTCCGCATGTACATCAAATAGAAAATGAAAAAGTTCTAAATATTATCGAGAGTGATGATACTATTGAAGTTATAACGAATAAGAATAGTTACACGGCCAAAACAATTGTAGTTGCCGTTGGACCTAAAAATTTTAGCATTAAAGGCGTGGAAAAATATACGGAGTTACATGCCAAACTTCCACCTGAAAAAAATAGAACCCAACTAAAAAACGATGACCACCAAGTTACCAAAAACATTTACGTTGCTGGTGTACTTGCTGGTCATCGAAGTCAATTTGCAATAGCTACCGGAAGTGGAACTTCTGTGGCTACCGATATTATGTGTTTATGGAATAATGGAAAACCTGTTAAGGTGCATGATTCCATTATTCAACCGTAACTGATTTTGCCAAATTTCTTGGTTGATCTACATTCTTACCTAGCATCACAGCAATATGATATGATAATAATTGTAATGGGATTGTAGTCAATAAAGGCGTAAACAATTCGTCTGTTTCGGGAATTTCAATTACATGGTCCGCAATTTCTTTTACCTGAGTATCTCCTTCAGTAACAATTGCGATAATTTTTCCTTTACGTGATTTTATTTCTTGAATGTTGCTTACCACTTTTTCATAATGTCCCTTGCTTGTTGCAATAACAATTACCGGCATATTTTCGTCAATTAATGCAATTGGTCCATGCTTCATTTCTGCGGCTGGATATCCTTCTGCATGGATATATGAAATTTCTTTAAGCTTTAATGCTCCTTCTAAGGCTACCGGGAAATTATATCCTCTACCCAAGTATAAACAATTAGGAACATCTTTATAAATAGACGCAACATGCTGTACCAATTCATTCATTGAAAGTAAAACTTCTACCTTTCTAGGAATCAATTCCATTTCATTCAAATAGGCATGGTATTGACCATGAGACAAATTACCATTCGCTTTTCCTAATTTCAATGCTATTAAAGAAAGTAATGTAATTTGAGTTGTGAAGGCTTTTGTTGATGCTACTCCAATTTCTGGGCCAGCATGCGTATAAGCACCTGCATGCGTTTCACGAGCTATAGAAGAACCTACTACATTACAAACTCCAAATACAAAAGCTCCTTTTTCTTTAGCTAATTTAATAGCCGCTAAAGTGTCCGCTGTTTCCCCAGATTGAGAAATAGCAATTACCACATCCTTCTCTGTAATAATTGGGTTTCTATATCTAAATTCAGATGCATATTCAACTTCAACAGGAATACGTGCCAAATCTTCAAATAAATATTCTCCAACCAAACCAGCGTGCCAAGAAGTTCCACAGGCCACCACAATAATTCTATTGGCATTCTGAAACTTTTCAATATGATCATCTATACCAGCCATTCTAATGATCCCTTCATTCACCAATAGGCGCCCTCTAAAAGTATCAGTTATAGCATGTGGTTGTTCATAAATCTCTTTTAACATAAAGTGGTCATAACCACCTTTTTCTATTTGTTCTAGATTCATTTTCAGTTCATGAATATCATGATCTACTAATGAATCGTCAGATAACTTTCTAGTTTTAATTTTTTTCCCAACTCTAATTACAGCCATTTCCTCATCCTCTAAATAAATGGCGTTTTTTGTATATTCAATAAATGGTGAAGCGTCAGAAGCAACAAAAAACTCTGAATTATTTTCACCAATACCAATAGCAATAGGACTTCCTAACCTTGCAACTACCAGTTCGTTTGGTTTATTTTTATCAAACACAGCAATAGCATAAGCACCTATCACTTCATTCAAAGCCAATTGAACAGCTTTTCCAAGTTTAACTTTGTTTGTTTTTTGAATTTCTTCAATAAGATTTACCAACACTTCGGTATCGGTATCACTTTTAAAAGTGTACCCTCTATTGATTAACTCCTTTTTAATAGTATCATAATTCTCAATAATTCCATTGTGAATTATAACTAAATCTCCTGAGTTTGACACATGGGGGTGGGCGTTTTCATCATTTGGTTCACCATGGGTCGCCCAACGTGTATGTCCGAATCCAAGAGTTCCAATTTTTGCATCTTCAGCAGCAATGCTTGCTTCTAAATCTGCTACCTTACCTTTTGTTTTAGATATATGAACACCTTCATTATACATAAGTATTCCGGCACTATCATAACCTCTATATTCGAGGCGTTTTAAGCCATTTACAACAATAGGATACGCATCTCTGTATCCGATATATCCAGCGATTCCACACATAGCAATAAGTTTTTTAAGTTAGCAGTCTTTTTTATTTCTTTTCGGAGTAAACAAGCTCCAATTTCAATCTTTTTTCAGCATTTTCCGAATTACTCCCATGAACAATAATTCCCTTTGGAGTCCAACTATAATCCTGAACTTCAAGATCTAATATCTCATTTGGAATATCTGAAGCATTCATTACCTTAATTGCTAATTGCTTCAATTCAGTTGGGTCATCTTCCTTTAGAATTCTCGAAATATAATTCGTTATTTTCATTTTATAACGCCATGGATTCCCATCTTCATCTCGTTCTAAATAACCTCCAAAAATTTCAGAACCCAAAACGACATCCGCTATCTGAGTTTCATCTTCATAATTGTATAAGAACAAACGCTCTGGCAGAATAGATAAATCCGCAGACTCATCTAAATATAAAATCAAGTTTGCCTCATTAATTAACCAATTTTTAGATCTAATTTCATCCAAATCTTCATCCACAAAAAGATCAACCAAAGCAACAGAGCCAGCGGCTCCATTTAAAAACAAACGGGTATCTCCATCTATTGTATTTGGCGCATCTAAGAATGGTTTCGCTTTAGAATCTGTATAATCTCTAATATATGTATTATTATTTACATTGTTAAAATAGAAATTTGCCGTCTGCTTCGTACGTTCCTCCCCAACGGTATTCGTATAATAAATAATCATTTTTGAACGCTGAAATTCTAACGCCATAATAGATGTATCATCTGTTGGGTTTATCTTTGAAGCTTGAAGGTATAATCCATTAAAAAACTCAATAAAAGCCGCTTGACTTTCAAATACCTCAGGGTTGGTTAAAAAATTATCTTCAAAAAACTGAGTGTTTAAAGGTAATTTTATCGATGGAGCCGAATTTGATTCTTTAATTGTATCAGCATCATGCTCCATTGTATCTTCGTCAATTATTATTTCTTTACGCTGAATAATTGATATCGTATCATTCTTATTTGGCTTAAACGCACCACTATACAAAGCAGTTGGTTTAAACAAATACGTTTCATCCGAATAATAATCTAATTCTTCACCAGGATTCTCTGGATCTAAGGTATTCAAATAAGTGTTTAACTCGTAAACACTTAGTGTATACTCTGTAGATTGGTCACCAAAAATAGAGTCCAATTCCCATTTTGGCGAACCGTCTTCATTGTCTTCTGCATCTCTAGTTGCCAAATAAGGAATGTTTAACACAACAGAATCAATTGCTGGGTCTGTTCCAAAATTTATAGTTGATAGAAAAGCAGCTTGCCCAACAATAGAGGCATCTAACGATCCAAAATCATTATTTTTATAAATTCCTAGTAAATATTGACCTAGTCTATTTGCCTTAACCTCTAAATCATTTTGATTATAGGCTTTTACATTAGAAGAAAACTCTTGTGTTTCAAATAACCCATTATCTACAATTCCAACTCCTACATCTTCAAGATCTCCTTCACAAGAAACTATTCCGGAAACAAATAACAACGCTAACGCTACTAACTTAATAGCCTTTACAATACTTTTAGCCATAAACAATATTAATTTATTGTAACACTTCTGTTTGATAAAAATCGTAGTAAGCATCCTCAAAGTGATCTACCGGTTGAAAATCTAATACCGGTTTCTCTAAAGATTTTGCAAACTCCACCAATTCAGGATCTACATCTTCACTTCCAGTGATGACTGCGTCCGAACTTTCGATGGCTATTTTTAGAAGATTAGAAAAGTTTGGAGTATCAATTTCATTTAACTTTTGATCGTCAATATTATCGAACTGAACTTTCTGCTTCAATTCTTCATTTAACGAACCGTCAAATTTATTATTATAAATAGATGTAACTACTTTACTGTTTTCAAAAAGCGCATCATCTTTGTAATATTCTTTCAAATATAGTGGTAACAAAGAAGCCATCCAACCATGCACATGAATAATATCCGGTGCCCAATTTAGTTTCTTTACCGTTTCCACAACTCCTTTTGCAAAAAAGATCATTCGTTCATCATTATCGTCGAATAATTCTCCTTTATCATCTGTAAATATAGCTTTACGTTTAAAATACTCATCGTTGTCAATAAAGTATACTTGCATTCTCTCTTTTGGAATTGACGCAACTTTTATAATTAACGGCATGTCTATATCGTTAATAATTAAGTTCATCCCTGACAAACGAATTACCTCATGTAACTGATGTCTTCGCTCATTAATAACACCAAACCTTGGCATAAAAATTCTAGTTTGACCGCCTTTGCCATGCACCATTCTCGCTGACTCAAAAGACATTCTCGACATTTCGGTTTCCGGTAAATATGGAACCACTTCCGAAGACACGTACAAAACTTTCTTATCCTTCATTCTATTAGTATGAATTAATTTTGTGCAAAAATACGAAATTTAATACAGAATTTACGCCCAAAAGAGTAAGTTTGCACCCCCTTTAACAGTAATTAACAGATTACTATGTTGGTTTTTGAAACAATAAAAAAATTACAACAACATTTATCATCGGCTTCCACCGAACGAAATATTGGTTTTGTTCCTACCATGGGCGCACTTCATGATGGGCACTTGTCACTTATTGAAAAAGCCAAAACCGAAAACGATTTGGTTGTGGTGAGTATTTTTGTGAATCCTACACAATTTAACAATGCTGATGATTTAATCAATTATCCGAAAACAATAGACGCAGATTTACAACATTTAGAAAACATAGACTGCGATGTTGTTTTTACACCTTCTCCAAAAGAGATGTATGGTGATAATTCTGTAGCTGAAAAATTTGATTTCAACGGACTAGAAAACCAAATGGAAGGGGCTTTTAGAACAGGTCATTTTGATGGGGTTGGAACTATTGTAAAAAGACTATTCGAAGTTGTAAAACCAACTAACGCATATTTCGGAGAAAAGGATTTTCAACAATTACAAATTATTCGAAAACTTGTAGAAAAGTTTAACATTCCTGTACATATTCATGGTTGCGATATTTTTAGAGAAGATGATGGATTGGCTATGAGTTCTAGAAATGTGCGACTTACAGGATTGGAACGAAAAGAAACGCCTTTAATTTATAGCGTTTTAAAAACTGTAAAAGCGAAATTCAACACTACTCAAATATCAGAAATTAATGATTGGGTTGTCAAGGAATTTGATAAAAGTTCTGTTCTTAATTTAGAGTATTTTCAAATTGCGAATGAATCCAATTTAATTGAAACTATTCATCGTAATTCGGGCGAAAAATACCGCGCATTTATTGCAATAAATGTAGGGGAAGTTCGACTGATTGATAATATCGCGTTATAAAATTTATATTCAATAAAAATAATTAATTTTGCCGCATGCAAGTAACGGTCGTAAAGTCTAAAATACACAGGGTTAAAGTAACCGGAGCCGATTTAAATTACATTGGTAGTATTACCATTGATCAGGATTTAATGGAGGCTTCAAATATTATTGAAGGAGAAAAGGTTCAGATTGTAAATAACAACAATGGTGAGCGTTTAGAAACGTACGTAATTCCTGGTGAAAGAAAGAGTGGAGAAATAACCTTAAACGGGGCAGCAGCAAGAAGAGTTGCTGTTGGTGATATTCTTATCATTATCGCTTATGGGATTATGAATATTGAAGAAGCTAAAGAATTTAAGCCTTCCTTAGTTTTCCCAAATGAGGAAAACAATTTATTGCAATAATTTTGAATAAAGGAATTAAAAAAATTCTTTTCACAGTACTTCCAATTGCCTTGGGAGTGTTTTTGATTTGGTATTTTCTATCAAAACTTACCGATGCAGATAAAGAGGCTATTTTGAACTCTTTTAAATCGGCTAATTATTGGTGGGTATTTCTTTCTTTATTCCTTGGGATTTTAAGTCATCTTTCACGAGCCTATAGGTGGAGGTTTATGATTGAGCCATTAGGATACAAACCTAAATACTCCAATTTAGTTTTTACTGTTTTAATCGCCTATTTGGTTAATTTAACAATACCTAGGGCAGGTGAGTTTGCAAGAGCTTCTGCAATTAAAAAATATGAAGGCATTCCTTTTGACAATGCATTGGGAACAATTGTTTCCGAAAGAATTGCCGATGTATTAATGCTTTTAACCATTGTTGGAATAGCTTTTTTTGTACAAGCTGATTTTTTATTTAACAGTGGCCTTATCAATCCTAAACAGTCAATAATTTCTTTAACTATAGCAGGTGTAATAGGTCTAATTGCTATTGCTTTAATAAGAAAGTCGTCTCATCCATTCGCTATTAAAATTAAAACTTTCCTGTTGGGGTTATTAGATGGTATTAAGTCGATCTTAAAAATGAAAAATAAATGGGCTTTTATTTTTCACACTATCTTTATTTGGCTCATGTATGTACTTATGTTTTATGTAGTAACATTTGCCTTGCCAGAAACTTCTAACCTACCATTCGGAGCGATTATTGTTGGTTTTGTCGTTGGAGGGTTAAGTATGGCAATAACAAACGGAGGCTTAGGAGTATATCCTATTTTTGTTGCAAGCGCATTTATCCTATATGGCGTTGAGGAAAATCCGGCTAAAGCATTTGGTTGGATTATGTGGACAGCACAAACCCTGATGGTCCTAGTATTTGGAGGGCTTTCTTTTTTATTACTTCCTTTGATAAACAAAGAGAAATAATTTCTTTTCTTTGTACATCAATCAAATTTAATGGCTAAAACAAAAACGACCTTTTTTTGTCAAAACTGCGGTTCTCAATATGCAAAATGGCTGGGGCAATGCTCATCTTGTAACGAGTGGAATACCATTGTAGAAGAAGTTATTCAAAAAGAAGAAAAACGAAGTTGGAAACAAAATAACGCCCCAAAAAAGGCAGCGAAAGCGCTTAAAATTGATAACATTGTTCTAAATGAAGAGGACAGAATCCATACTCAAAACAACGAATTGAATCGAGTTCTTGGAGGCGGCATCGTTCGTGGATCATTAATTCTACTTGGCGGTGAGCCAGGTATAGGAAAATCCACACTTTCCTTACAAGTTGCTTTAGCAATTGAAAAAAATGTACTTTATGTTTCCGGCGAAGAAAGCCAGAGTCAAATAAAAATGAGGGCTGAAAGACTTAAAAATAACAACTCAAATTGTCATATTTTAACTGAAACAAAGACTCAGAATATTTTTAAAAACCTAGAAGAAGTTCAACCTGATTTAGTCGTTATAGACTCCATTCAAACACTGCATACAGATTCTATTGAGGCTTCTCCAGGAAGTATTTCTCAAATTAGAGAAACGACTGCAGAATTGATAAAATTTGCAAAGGAAACCTCAACCCCCATTTTATTAATTGGCCATATAAACAAAGAGGGGCATATTGCTGGGCCAAAAATTTTGGAACATATGGTCGATGTTGTGCTTCAGTTTGAAGGCGACCGAAATCATACCTATAGAATTTTAAGAGCTCAAAAGAACCGTTTTGGCTCTACAGCAGAATTAGGAATTTATGAAATGCAAAGCACTGGATTACGAGAAGTAGACAATCCTTCAGAAATATTAATTTCTCAAAAAGATGAATCTCTTAGTGGTACCGCAATTTCCGCTACTTTAGAAGGAATGCGACCATTAATGATTGAAGTGCAAGCGCTAGTTAGCACAGCGGTTTATGGCACACCTCAACGTTCGGCTACTGGTTATGATCTTAAACGTTTAAATATGTTACTGGCCGTTTTAGAGAAACGTGCTGGCTTTAGATTGGGCGCCAAGGATGTGTTCTTAAATATAACGGGAGGTATAAAAGTAGACGACCCTGCAATTGATTTAGCCGTTGTTTCTGCAATCCTATCATCAAACGAAGATGACGCCATTCCACAAATATTTTGCTTTGCAGCAGAAATTGGATTGGCTGGGGAAATAAGGCCGATTAACAGAGTAGAACAACGAATATTAGAAGCAGAAAAATTAGGGTTTGAAAAAATATTTATCTCTAAGTATAACAAATTAAGCAAGCCATTTAACGGAATAGAAATAGTCTTAATTTCTAGAATTGAAGAGTTGTACGATAACTTATTCGCATAAAAAAAGGCCGACTAAATAGACGACCTTTATTGAAACAATTGAATTGTTCTTATTTTTTATTTACATCAACAATATACTTTTCTAAAGCCATTGTCATTGATGGTGTTTCTGGAGTTGGAACTTTTATATTACAATCTAAACCTGCTTTTTCAGCGGCTCTTACTGTTGAGTTTCCAAATACAGCAATACGTGTTTTGTTTTGTTTAAATTCAGGGAAATTCTTGAATAAAGAATCAATTCCTGATGGGCTAAAGAAAACCAAAACATCATAGAATACGTTCTCTAAATCAGATAAATCACTTACCACAGTTTTATAAAACACTGCTTTTGACCACTCAATATTTAAGGCGTCTAATTCAGAAGGAATTAATGGCTTTAACTTATCAGAGCATGGTAGTAAGAATTTCTCTTCTTTATGCTTCTTAATCAACTTCACCAATTCAGGGAACGTCTTTTTACCCACATAAATTTTACGTTTTCTATAAACCACATACTTTTGAAGATAATATGCAATTGCTTCAGACTCGCAAAAATACTTTAAAGTATCCGGCACTTTATAACGCATATCTTCAGCAATTCTAAAGAAATGGTCTACGGCATTCCTACTAGTAAAAATAATCGCCGTAAATTGACCTAAGTCTATCTTTTGCTGTCTTACTTCTTTGGCAGAGGCTCCTTCCACGTGAATAAAGGATCTAAAATCAATTTTTACCTTTTGCTTGTCAGCCAACTCGAAGTATGGGGAGTTTTCTGATTTAGGGGCTGGTTGGGAAACCAGAATTGTTTTCACTTTCATAAAATATCGTATTAATTGATTATTTTGAAAATTAACAACAAGGGTGCTATTTCAAGGGCACAAAGATACAATATAAAATAAAACAAACCGCCTAATACCACACTTTTATTAAATTTCAGTGTAAATACATATCTCATAATCAATAATATGCTTAAAACAACTATCAATAATCGAAATGCTAATAATCCATAACTATTTACATAATATGCAAAAATCAAAAAGGGAAGAATAAGAATGGAAACAGAAAATAAATAGGATATTTTAACAAATGCCAATTTTTCCTGCGCTTTTTTTAGCTGAAACACTTGCCCTAAAAACATGCCTATTAAATGCCTAATTAAAAAATAACAAATTAATACTCCTATTATTTTTAAAAATAAAAATGGAATTGAAGCTATTCTATTATCAACATCTATATAATGAGCTGTTAAATAAATTAATAAGGACAGTGCTAAAATTTGAACCGAAAATAATAGGATGTAGAACAAATTGTAGAAATCTCCTTGCTCATTGCGGTAATTTATTAAATAGCGCTTATTAAACAGCACAAATGTCAATTCTAGCAGTCGTTCTTTGTATATGTATTTTGCAACTACCAATAGCAGAAATATTAGCAAAAAAGCTGCAGTAATCCAATCGCCTTTTATAGGTAGTAGAAGAGAAATTTGATTCATTAAGTAAGTAGCGTTTACCGTAAAAGTTAACACAAATTTAGTAATAAAAAACAGTATCTTTGTGCTTCAATAAAAATATATGTCCGACGTTTTAGTCATTATTCCTACTTACAACGAACGAGAAAATATTGAACTTATTATTCGTGCTGTTTTTTCTCAAAAAAAGGCGTTTGATATTTTAATTGTAGACGATAATTCTCCTGATAAGACTGCCGAGATTGTTGCTGATTTAATAGGCGAGTTTCCAGAACGATTATTTTTAGAAGTTCGAAATGAAAAAACCGGTCTTGGTACTGCCTATATTCATGGATTTAAATGGGCATTAAAAAAAGGCTATGAGTACATTATTGAAATGGATGCTGATTTTTCTCACAATCCAAATGATTTGATACGATTGTACGCTGAATGTGCAACCAACAATGCTGATGTTGCTGTGGGTTCTCGCTATTTAAAAGGTCAGATTAACGTTGTAAATTGGGATATTAAACGCATTTTGTTGTCCTATTTTGCTTCGCAATATGTGCGAATTGTAACTAGTATTCCTGTAAAAGATACAACAGCCGGTTTTGTTTGTTATAGGAAAGAGGTTTTGGAAACAATAGACTTAGATAGCATCCAATTTGTGGGTTATGCGTTTCAAATTGAATTAAAATTTAAAGCTTGGAAGCGCGGATTCAATATAAAAGAAGTCTCCATTATTTTTACTGACAGAATTAGAGGGAAATCAAAAATGAATGGCTCCATTATTTCGGAGGCAATTTTTGGAGTGTTAAAAATGAGGTTAAACGGACTACCAAATACAAAAGAAAATGCAAAAAGTACTGATTAAAAATGCGCTGTTAATTAATGAAGGGAAATCCTTTAAACGCGATTTATTGATTGAAGGAGAATATATTTCACAGATAGGTTCTTCAATTAATATTGACGAATCTGAAGTTAATGTAATAGATGCAAATGGGTCTTATTTGCTACCTGGCGCTATAGATGATCAAGTTCATTTTAGAGAGCCTGGATTAACACACAAGGCAAATATAGGTACGGAGAGTAGAGCAGCTGTTGCAGGTGGAATCACTTCCTTCATTGAAATGCCTAATACAGTGCCACAAGCAACCACTCAAGAATTGTTAGAGGATAAGTTTAAAACAGCATCCGAGTCTTCTTATGCTAATTATTCTTTTATGTTTGGTGGTACAAATGACAATTTGGAAGAGTTGTTAAAAACCAACCCAAGAGATGTTGCCGGAATCAAATTATTCTTAGGTTCTTCAACGGGAAATATGTTAGTAGACAACGAAGAAGTTTTAGAGAAGATTTTCTCATCTACAGATCTGATTATTTCTGTACACTGCGAAGATGAAGGGACAATTAAAAAGAATTTCAAAGAGCAATTTGATAAATACGGTGATGACATTCCCATTAAATTGCATCCAAAAATACGAAGTGAAGAAGCTTGTTATCTGTCATCATCAAAAGCCATTGCTCTAGCTAAAAAAACCGGAGCAAGGCTACATATTTTCCACCTGTCAACGGCAAAAGAAACAGAATTGTTCCGAAATGATATTCCGCTAGAAGAGAAAAAAATTACCGCAGAAGTATGTGTACATCATTTATGGTTCGAAGAAAATGATTACGATACAAAAGGAACTTTTATAAAATGGAATCCCGCTGTTAAAACAGCGAACGACAGGGCTGGACTGTGGAAGGCTTTGTTAGACGATAGAATTGACGTAATTGCAACCGATCATGCACCTCATACTATTGAAGAGAAAGAAAATTCATATACCAAAGCACCTAGCGGCGGACCATTAGTTCAACATGCCATGGTTGCCCTATTAAACAAAGTGAGTGAAGGGGTTATTTCTATCGAAAAATTGGTGCAAAAAATGTGTCATAACCCAGCGATTCTTTTTCAGGTAGAAAAACGAGGCTATTTAAGAGAAGGTTATTATGCTGATTTAGTTCTAGTAAATCCAAATGACCCTTGGACGGTAGAAAAATCGAACGTGTTGTATAAATGTGGATGGTCACCTTTTGAAGGAACTACCTTTAATTCGAAAATTACACATACTTTTGTCAATGGTAATTTAATTTATAACAAAGGTCAATTTAACGACACCATTAAAGGAAAACGCCTTTTATTTAATAGATAATGAAACAGTTTAGTCTATACATTCTTTTAATCCTTTTTATTGTTTCTTGTACTAGTAATACCATTTACAAAAGACCCGATGATCTCATAAAAAAGGATGAAATGATTGCCTTGATTCTAGATATTCAATTGGCAAATGGTGCTAGAAATATTAAAAATTCGGATGGACAGCGATTGGTAGAATACATGCCTCTGGTTTATGAAAAATACGGCATTGATAGTGCCCGATTTGCACGCAGTAATTACTATTACTCAACCCGGATCGATGATTATACTAAAATGCTAAGGGCTGTTAAAGAGCGCCTCGGAAAAATGGAAAAGGACTATGATCGAAAAGTTTTTGTTCAGGATTCTATTGATGGCAAATACAATAATTCAGAAGAGAAAAGAAAAAGAGTTGCTCAACTTGATGAAAATAGAATAAATTTAATATCATTTAGCGAAGATTTTAACAACTCCATTTGGTTAAAAGGTAATTCAGGAGATAGCTCTTCTCCAATCATTATTTCAAATTTTGCATCCGCGCCTAATGGACAAGATTCTGCTGATAAAATCATTTTTGAAATAAAGCCAAATAAAAACCAACGGAATAGAAGTTGGATAAGACAAAAAGTGGGGAAAACGAATAACCCTAAAATATTATCTTGTTGGATGAAATCAGCTGATAATAAAGAATATATTATTGGTTGGCATACAGGTAGTGTCCGGGGAGTTGTCAATGTAACTGATAAATGGACTAGATACGTCTTTGAGGACAAATTGGAAAATTCTATTTTTGCTGGGTTAGAAATAACTAATAAGACCTCTGCAAAAGTTTCAATTTTATTATGGGGGTTTCAAGTTGAAGAATCAAAATCTGTTTCTGATTATAGAAAAACAGAAGAATTTGAAATTGGTAATATTCAAAACCCAAAATTAGTACCTCCTCCACAAACTGAAGGTATTCAGAAATAACTAGAAATTATCACAAATCCTTTTAACGGACTCTTCCACTGATTTGAAATTATAATCTAATGCTTTTAAAATTTTGGCGTTGGAAAACTCACTTTTCTTATGAATTGATTTTGCAGAATTTTTCGTTAACATCGGTTCTCTACCTGTTAAAAAAGACATAACTAAAGCCAATCTCCAACCTATTTCTGTCATAAAAACTGAAACTAATTTAGATGGTGGTTTTAAATTAAAACCATTTGCAATCTGTGTAAAAACTTCTTTAAAACTTCTATTTTCCGCTATTAAAATATACCGTTCATTTACAATACTACTATTTAAAAGTTGAATCATTATATCTATAACATCTTGCACATCAACATAACCAGTTGTGCCGTTTGTATAATGTTTTAATCCTTTCTTCACTTTAGAAAACAACTTACCAGATCCTTGATTATAAAATCCCTCGCCCAATATTATCCCCGGATTCACAATTACCGCATCCAATCCTTCCTGTGTTCCGCGCCAAACTTCCATTTCTGCACCATGTTTTGTAATAGCGTATCCGTAATTACTGGTTTCTACATTCCATTCGGTAGATTCATCTATTAATCCGTTGATTGTAGGTTTACCTACAGCCGCAATAGAACTTACATAACATAATTTTTTAATACCTTGTACAATAGAAAAATTCACAATATTTGCTGTTCCCTCAATATTTATATTGCGCATGGAGCGATACTTTTTTGGGTGAAAAGAAATCATCGCAGCACAATGGTATACAAATTCTACATCTTTAAAAACCGGTTCTAAAGAAGTCGTATCCGTAATATCGGCAACTACCCATTCAATTTTATCAAAGTAACTATCAACCTTTTTAAAATAGTAGAAAAACACCTTTTTAACAGCGTCCAAATTGCTGCTGCTCCTGTGTATGGCTCTAATTGGTAGCTTCTCTTGGGTTAATTTCACCAATAAGTGGGCTCCAACCAATCCCGTTCCTCCTGTAACTAATATCATAGAACGAAAGTAAAGAAAACTAAATTATTCATTCTTAATTATTCATTGATTTTTATCTTTGCCAAAAATTATTTTTTTAAGATGAAGAACTTTGTAGAAGAATTGAAATGGAGAGGCTTGTTACATGATATCATGCCAGGAACTGAAGAGCAACTTGCAAAAGAAAAAACGAGTGCATATATCGGATTTGATCCAACTGCAGACTCTTTACATATTGGAAGTTTAGTTCAAATCTTTATCTTAAAACATTTTCAATTAGCCGGTCACAAACCAATCGCTTTAGTTGGTGGCGCTACCGGAATGGTCGGTGATCCATCAGGAAAATCTGCGGAAAGAAATTTGTTAGACGAAGAGACCTTAGCAAAAAATATTGCCGGAGTACAAGAGCAATTAGAACGCTATATCGATTTTGAATCTGATGAAAACAGTGCAGAATTGGTGAATAACTACGATTGGATGAAAGATATTTCACTAATCGATTTTGTACGTGACACCGGTAAACACATCACCGTAAACTACATGATGGCAAAGGATTCTGTTAAAAAACGAATTTCTGGCGAGAATACAGACGGAATGAGTTTTACAGAATTTACCTACCAATTATTTCAAGGATACGATTTCTACCACTTATACAAAGAGAAGAATTGTAAACTACAAATGGGTGGCTCTGATCAGTGGGGAAATATAACCACTGGGACTGAATTAATCCGTAGAAAAGCACAAGGAAAAGCTTATGCCATTACAGTGCCATTAGTTACAAAAGCAGACGGAACTAAATTCGGAAAAACCGAAGGTGGAAATGTTTGGTTAGATGCTAAAAGAACTTCGCCTTATAAATTCTACCAATATTGGTTAAACTCTTCTGATGAAGATGCAGAAAACTTTATCAAAATCTTCACCTTTTTAGATAAAGAAACTATTGAAAAATTAACTGCAGAGCATAAAGAAGCACCTCATATGCGTTTATTACAAAAAACAATTGGTAAAGAGGTAACCATTATGACCCATGGACAAGAAGCGTATGACAATGCTATTAAAGCATCTAACATCTTATTCGGAAAGTCTACTTCAGATGATTTAAAAGGATTGGATGAACAAACTTTTTTAGATGTATTCGAAGGTGTGCCACAGGCTTCAGTTTCTAGAAATCAGATTGAAAATGGATTCGAAATAGTTCCTGCCTTTGCAGAGACTGGATTTTTAAAATCTAATGGAGAAGTAAGAAGAGCCTTAAAAGAAAACTCTATTTCGGTAAACAAAACAAAAGTAAAAGAGGACTTCGTTATTACTACAAATGATTTAATTGCCAATAAATATGTGTTATTACAACGTGGTAAAAAGAGTTATTTCTTATTGAAAGTTGAGTAACGTATTTTTGAATAAAGTAGAATTACCTAAAATCTTTTATTATATTTCTTTAGTCTTAAATATGATTCTTATTTTTTCTTCGACTGAATCAAATGAAAACGTAGGATATTTTTTCTCTAATAATTTTTTCATTTGACCTAGAGTATTCTTAATATTAACTCTTTTCATATCAATTGCTGTAAAAAGTAATTCAACATTTTTGTCTTTCTCTTTTATTACTAATTGAATTCCATTGCTTGAATTTAAACTATGCAATTCTGAGGATATAATTAAAAGACAATTTGTAATTATTGCAATGGCCCAATTACCTTTCGTATAAATTAAAGGGTCAGATTTAAAATCTGGCAAAGAAAATCCCCCAATTAAATTTGTTGCATTTCTAGATAGGTCTTGGGCTGAAATTATTATTTCTGATAATTTCGTAGATTCTATATTTAATATTAATTGCTCAAGTGCGGCGACACAATCTTCCCCATCTCTAATTGCAAATTCAATTTCTCGAAGTAAACTTTCATTCAATTGATTGGCTTCGGAAGCTGCTTCCAAATACAACTTTGATTTTATCGACTCCTGAGTATTTTCTCGATGTTTATATTTTGAATGCAGAATAAAAGATCTTATTGAAGCTACGGCAGAATATCCTTGATTGATAAATTGTTGAATTGGTTTAAACGTTTGTGACAACTCCGAAAGAGCAGGTTTTAAAGTGGCCTCAGTTAAATCAAGCCTCTTGTGCTTTCGCTCCTTTGTAATCGCTACAAGTCTTTTATTTACAAGTAATGACAATTCTTGCAAATTGTCTTTATCCTGAACCGTAAACCCCCTCTTCTTAAAATCAAGAACGCACAACGAGCCAACCACAACATCTTCTACTAAAATAGGCACTCCTAAATAAGATTGAATATCATACTCTTTGACAACATGTTGCGGAATTCTTGAATCATTCGGAGCATCATTCACTTCAAACGGTTCACCATATCGAACCACGAATTGACAAAATGAGACATCTCTATGTGTTCCTCTTGCCGAAGCTAAATCATCAGGCAATCCAACAAAAGCTTTAAAAAATTGGATGTGGTCAAGAACAAGACTAACTAAAGCTATAGGGCTTGAAAGTTCATCAGCCGCTTTTTTTACAATTTCTTGTAATTCTTGGTCGTTAGTTTCTGCCAGTAATTCTTTAGTAAAAACCTTAAATCGATCATTTCTTCCCTCAAGTACATTAATTCTATCCATAAGTATTTCTTTGAATTAATGGGGTTCACAACAATCTCTTAAACGCTAATTTAAAATTATTGTTTGTAAAAAACAAACTAAACCCTAGTTTATCAACAAATTACAGCCTCTTATTTCCGAATTGTCAAAACGCCCTAAAATTTCGAAAGTTCCATTATCAAATTTCTTTCCTAAATCTTGGGTTGCAATAAAACAACAAGAATTGATATTGGCTAAATCGATAACATTTACGCCTCCTGTTTTTCCGTTTGGCAATAAAGACAAAGCGTCTTCAGTATCCCGTATCAAAATATCCATCCAAGGTGGACATTTAAAAATTCCATCTCCTTTGGAATAAGCTTGAGAAAGCAATTCGGTCATACCATATTCTGAATGTATTTTTTCTACATTAAGGCCTCTTGTTAATTCATTATGCAATTCAGCGCGAATCATTTCTTTTCTTCGTCCTTTCATACCACCTGTTTCCATAACAATGGCATTTGAAAGGTCAATTTCACGCTTTTCAGCCTCATCTAACAAAGCATATGAAACACCTAAAATCAGCAATTTTTTATTGTTTAATGATGAATTTTGAACGATTTCTTTAAATTTTGAGTTGTTTTTAAGGAAAAAACCACTTTTTTCACTTTTCGATTTTTTAATTAAATCGTCTACCATATAAATTAAAGAAGATCCATCACGTTCTAAATAACTTGGCAATAACGCCAATAAAATATAGTTATCAATATTTCCATAAAAATGCGCAAACCCTTTTAGATAACTTTCTTCATATACAGTAAGGTCCGTTACAAAATGTTTGCTCTGTATTCCTCCGGTTCCGCTACTTAAAAATGTCTGTTCAACGGCGTCATTGTTAGATACAACTGTATGAGACTTAAAAAACTGAATGGGTAAAAAAGGAATTTCGCTAATATTAGAAACAGAAGAAACATCTACCTTAAGGTGTTTTATAAAATCGCGATATACAGCACAATTCTTCGCTTGAAATCGAAATATTTCAAGTGCTTGTTCTTCAAACTGAATTCGACTCGATATGTTAAAATTGAGTTTTGGTTTCATTCGTGTCGCAAAAATACTATAAATTTGGCCATCAACTAGCCGTATTTTTAATCATATAAACCCTAAATATTAAAATTATGAAACGGTATTTACTACTTATTTTAGCCATTACGACCTTTATTTCTTGTAACGATGATGATGACGATTATCACGATTATCATTTAGAGTACACAGAAGTAATTAGCGCTGATGTTCCAGAGGAATTTGAATTTGGACGCACCTATCGAGTTGAAGTTACCATTGAATTAGACGATAGTTGTCACTTTTTTTACAACCAATACGATTATTTTTATGAAGGTACTTCTAGATTAATCTACCCAATTGTTCATATTGATGATGGCATTCCTTGTACACCTAATATTAGAGAGGTTACTTTCTCTATACCAGTTCAGGCATTGCAAACAGAACCTTATATATTTAAATTCTACCAAGGAGAAGATGCAGATGGCCAAGATTTATTTTTAACAATAGAGGTTCCGGTAGTATAAAAGAACTTTATTATCCACAATATTGAATCCAAATTTTCACTGTTCGAATAAATAGTTTCGAATTCTGAGAATTTGGATTTTTATTTAAAATGAAGTAACCTAATTATTGTATTGTGATTCATTCACCCTTATTTTAAAAACCATTGTTAAATTAATCCTGTACATCAATTCCGATTGAAAATTCAATAATCTAACTCTAAGTATCTTTCCTTTTAAAATTGTAGTTTTAACCATAAAAAACTTAGTAATGACAGATATTAAAAAATCACTTGAAATTTTAGGGTTAAAGGAACTAAATAATGGTGTTTCCACAGGTTCAGACAACTTTGGAAATGGTCCAATAATCGAGTCTTATTCTCCTGTTGACGGTCAATTAATCGGAAAGGTTTCTACGGCTACTAGAGAAGATTATGACAAGGTTATGGATGCTTCTACTAAAGCATTTTTATCTTTTAGAAATATGCCTGCTCCACAACGCGGAGAAATTGTTCGCCAATTTGGAAACAAATTGAGAGAACTTAAAGAACCATTAGGAATGTTAGTTTCTTATGAAATGGGGAAATCTCTTCAAGAAGGTTATGGTGAGGTTCAAGAAATGATTGATATCTGTGATTTTGCAGTTGGATTGTCTAGACAATTAAACGGACAAACGATTCCATCGGAACGTCCAGGGCATGTTATGAGAGAGCAATGGCACCCTATTGGTGTTGTTGGTATTATTTCTGCATTTAACTTTCCAGTAGCCGTATGGGCATGGAACACTGCCTTGGCTTGGATCTGCGGTGATGTTTGCGTTTGGAAACCATCAGAAAAAGCGCCTTTATGTTCAGTTGCGTGTCAAAATATTATTGCAGACGTTTTAAAAGAAAACAACTTACCTGAAGGTATTTCGTGTATTGTAAACGGAGATTATAAAGTGGGCGAATACATGACGACTGATGCTAGAGTTCCTTTAGTTTCAGCAACTGGTTCTACAAGAATGGGAAGAATTGTTGGTGCTACTGTAGCAGAACGATTTGGTAAATCATTATTAGAATTAGGAGGTAATAATGCGATTATTATTACACCAACAGCCGATTTAAAAGTAGTTGTTCCTGGTGCTGTATTCGGTGCCGTTGGAACCTGTGGACAACGTTGTACTTCTACAAGAAGGTTAATTATTCACGAATCTGTATATGATAAAGTAAGAGATGCTATTGTTGGGGCTTACGGCCAGTTAACAATTGGAGATCCTTTAGATGAAAAGAATCATATTGGGCCTCTAATTGATTCGGATGCTGTAAACACCTATTTAGCGGCTATTGAGAAAGCAAAAACTGAAGGGGGTAACGTATTGGTTGAAGGTGGTGTTCTTGAAGGTGAAGGATATGAAAGTGGATGCTATGTAAAACCTGCTATTATAGAAGCAGAAAACCATTTTGAAATTGTACAGCACGAAACTTTTGCTCCAATTTTATATTTGATGAAATACTCTGGTGAAGTTGAAAATGCAATCGATAAACAAAACGGCGTTGCACAAGGATTATCATCGGCAATTATGACCAATGAAATGAAAGAAGCAGAAAAGTTCTTGTCTTATGCTGGATCCGACTGTGGAATTGCAAACGTAAATATCGGAACTTCTGGTGCGGAAATAGGCGGTGCTTTTGGTGGAGAAAAAGAAACTGGAGGTGGACGTGAGTCTGGTTCTGATGCATGGAAAGTGTATATGCGCAGACAAACGAATACGGTGAATTATTCTGATGAATTGCCTTTAGCGCAAGGAATCAAGTTTGATTTATAAAAAACTATTGTCAAACTGAGCCTGTCGAAGTTTCCTTATTTTAAGGTCTTCGACAGGCTCAGACTGACATTTCAAATAAATTAATCTCTTCTAGTATTGTTGAATCCTAACGCCAAAATCTTCCGTAGACTGGTGTAAACTCAAGTTGACATTCTTATTGATACCTTACCTTTCTTAAAATTCGCATCGAATCTTTATAAAGTATATATGCCGTTTTATCCTCTAAAGCTCTGAGAAATAATTTTGATGCTTCCAAATTATCCTTTGCGTCAACAAAATCATTTAGCGCACAGATTAGATACGTTGTAGGGAATTTTTCTAAATCCTTTTGTTCAATTTTAGTTAAGGACCTACCGGTTTTAAGTTTCTCTAGAATTGCATTGTTTGAATTATAAATATGATGTAAAACAGTTCTATCATATGCTGGCGGCTTAAATAATAACTCAGATATCATATTGTGTTTACCATTGTCTTTAAAATGAATAACAACCTTCTCTAAAGGAAAATGTTGATACTCTTCTTTAATCCCCAGTTTTACATATTCAGTAATTATAAATGAAGAATTGTTGTGCTCTATTGTCACTTCATCTAATACGGAGTAAAACAAGAGAACTTGCTCGTTTACCAATTCAATATCTACTCTTGAGTAATAATTCTGGCCATTTATTCTGTTTAATTTCCCAGCCCAACAAATCACAAATTGCTCTTTAAAAACCTTAAATTGTGGATTGTACTCTTCGTTATGACTGTTTATAAAATCAAACACACCAGTCAATGTTAACTCTAAATTGTTACTAGCAATTTTCTCTATCGACTCAACAATAGGTTTGTTTGTATTTCTGAGTTCGAATTGTTCTGTGGTCGGCATAGAATTACTGCCTCTGCGATAAAAAGAGGTTCCTCTAGGGTATTTCCATGCGTTTCGTTTAAAAGAGGAAATAGAGGCCGTAGGGTGAATTGTAACAAGTCCTATTACCTTGTGTTTTTGAAGTTTTGGAAACCCAATATTCTCATATTGAATTTTAGGAGGATTCGCTAAATACGCATTAACTAAGTTTTGAATCTTACTATCATCATAAAAGTCTACACCTAAAATTTTATTCGATTCATCCTCTACACCAATAACTATATAAGAATTGTTTTCTGGATTAGAATTGGACAAAGCGCAAATGTGCTTTATAAACTTTGCCTTTCCAATTTTATTAGAAATGTTTAAGCGCTGTTTTTTATCATAAAAACTATTTTCATCTGAATGGTTGAGTAGGTTTTTAATTAATAAACGCTTGTTAATCATCTTAATTCTTATTTAAGATCGTTGCGCTTGCTTGTGCTGTTGGGTATACCACTAAATCTTCAATATTAACATGGTACGGTCTTGTAACTACAAAATGAATAATGTCCGCAATATCTTCAGCCTGTAAGGCATTATACCCTTCATACACCGCTTTTGCTTTTTCAGAATCTCCTTTAAAGCGTACATCCGAAAATTCCGTTTCTACCGCTCCTGGGTGAATACCGGAAACACGAATGTTATATTTATTCAAATCAATTCTCATTGCCTTGTTTAAAGCATCTACAGCGTGTTTTGAAGCGCAATACACATTTCCATTCGGATAAACTTCTTTGCCGGCTATAGAGCCTATATTAACAATAAAGCCGCTGTTTCTTTCTGTCATTATTGGAAGCACTGCTTTAGACACATATAACAAGCCTTTTACATTAATATCCATCATAGCGTCCCAATCATCAATATCGCCATCTTGAATGGTGCTTAGACCATGCGCATTACCCGCATTATTTATTAGTACATCTATATTTTTAAAATCATTTGGAAGCGAGGCAATAGCTTTAAATATTTCATTTTTATCTCTAACATCAAACTGAAGTGTCCTTACTTTGGTTAATTTACCTAATGTTGTTTTTAAATGCTCAAGTC
The DNA here is from genome assembly GCF_031846385.1 of Urechidicola vernalis. Classification (NCBI taxonomy): domain Bacteria; kingdom Pseudomonadati; phylum Bacteroidota; class Flavobacteriia; order Flavobacteriales; family Flavobacteriaceae; genus Urechidicola; species Urechidicola vernalis. The sequence continues at coordinate 62,628 of NZ_JAVRHV010000005.1, read as the reverse complement.
TTTCCGCTCTTCTTCCACACAGAATTAAAGTAAATCCTTTTTCAGCAAAAAGTGCTGCGGTTGCCATTCCAATTCCAGAAGTTGAGCCAGTTATTAATACTGTTTTATTCAAAATATTTTTGTTTTAGCTAAAGATAGTTTGCTCCTAGCTATAAAAAAAATAAACAAGAAAAAACCCCTCGCGATGCGAGGGGATTCAATTCAATTGGCTACAAGCGTAGCCAACCAAAAATCAACTAACCAAACTTTATTTTAAATGCTTTTCTCCTAATATTGTTCTACTATCTACTTTAGTACGTTTTTTAGATCCATTCCTTACGCTCTTATCAGAATTTGCTGATTCTTTTTTACGTAAGTTTCTTTTCTCTATTAAATTGAAACCTCTACCCGTAAATTGATAGGTTGTACCCGAACTTAAATGGTACATCTCTAGTACGTTGTCATTAATAACGGTCAAATCGAACTTTTCAGTATCTCCACCATCATAATTCAATGTTAAAATTTGAGAATCGATGATAATATTATACAATCCTTGATAATCCCAGATAACATCACCAATCTCTAACCCAGTTTCATCTATTGATGACAAAAATGTATTGTCTCCGTCTTCATAAAAAAATGTCAAATAATTTTCATCATCAAATGGATTTAAATCTCCATCGTCACTAACATACGTTTTTTCCCAGCCATCATATTCCTGCACCATTAAATCTAAATTGTCGTAAAACAATCCATCATAATCAAATGTTGTTGTTTGAAACCCTTCTAAAACGTAGGTCACATCTTCTTCAAAATTGTATAACTCAATAGTATTTACATTCAATTGTTTTACATGAAAGTCAATACGTCCGTCAATATTATGATTGGTAATTAGGGTCATTCCGTTTGTATCATAGGTTCCAACATCAATTCCTAATCCATTACCTGTTTCACCAATACCCACTAAATTATTATTCGCGTGCATTACACCATTTAAATAGGAAAGGGTAAAGGCTTGCGCCACATAATATACATCTCCAGTTCCGTAACTTTTACCGTAATCTACATACCAAACTTCATATTCTGCCAACAATTCATATAGACTTATTGGCTCCACTGGTGGTGGAATATCATTATCGCTTGAACATGACACTAAAAATGTCATTGCTAATACACTCAAAAGTAATTTTACTGCCTTCATATCTTTCTTAATTGATTCGAAATAAACTTTTCAAATTCTATGCCAAACAAAGATACGGGCTTTAAGTGAAACGTTTAACGACACTTACTGTCATAAAAAAACCTCTTTATTTCTAAAGAGGTTTTTATTTTTATAATGAGACCTTTCGACTCCGCTCAAGGTGACAAATAAGTTCTAATTGTTCAATGCTTCCGCACCACCAACAATCTCCAAGATTTCTCCTGTAATCGCTGCTTGACGTGCTTTGTTGTATGTTAATAACAAATCATCACGCATTTCACTAGCGTTGTCCGTTGCTTTATGCATTGCTGTCATACGTGCCCCATGCTCTGATGCATAAGAATCGCGAATGGCTTTGTACAATTGCGTTTTTAAAGACTTAGGAATCAATTCTAAAATAATCTCAGCTTTTCCTGGCTCAAATATATAATCTGAATTACTATCTGCTTCTTCACCTTCTATTTTCTCGATTGGTAAAAATTGTTCAACCTGCGTAATCTGTGTGGCAGCATTCTTAAACTGGTTGTAAATAATTTCTACTTTATCAAAAGATCCATCAACATATAAGTCCATTACTTTTTGAGCAATTTCTGCAACATTATCAAATGTAAGGTTGTCAAAAATTTCCGTATTTGTTTCTATAACATTAAACTGTTTAGAAAGTAAATCGCCTCCTTTTTTTCCAATTGCAAGTACTGAAACTTCTTTACCTTTATAAGAAGAATCGATGTGTTTAGTCGCTCCTTTAATTACTGAAGAATTAAATCCACCACATAAACCTCTATTAGACGTAATTGCAATAACCAATACCTTAGAAACTTCGCGTTGTTCTGCAAAAGCACCTCCTGCATCAGCGTCTAAAGTAGCACTTAAACTTTGTAACAATTGTGTTAACTTATCGGAATATGGACGCATTTGCGTAATAGCATCTTGCGCTTTTTTCAACTTTGCAGCGGATACCATTTTCATAGCACTAGTAATCTGCATCGTTGATCCGATGGAAGTAATTCTGTTACGTATTTCTTTTAAATTTGCCATATTCTTATGGTACTTAAATTAAATACTGAGTAGTTGAAATTTAATTCAACTACTCAATATCAAAATATTATTAAGCGTATTGTGCAGAAATTTCTTTCGCTGCGTTTGTCAATACATCTACAACCTCATCAGTTAATTTTCCTGATTTAATTGTATCTAAAGTATCTCTATGCTTTGCATTCAAATACTCTAAGAAATTTACTTCAAATTCTTTTATTTTATTTACAGGGACCTCTTTTAATAAGTTCTTAGATCCTGCATAAATAATAGCAGTTTGATCTTCAACACTTAAAGGGCTTGCCTGTGCTTGTTTCAAAATTTCAACGTTACGTTGTCCTTTTGAAATCACATTCATCGTTGCAGCATCTAAATCAGAACCAAACTTAGCAAACGCTTCTAACTCACGGTACTGTGCTTGATCTAATTTTAAGGTACCAGATACTTTCTTCATAGATTTAATCTGAGCGTTACCACCAACACGAGATACAGAAATACCTACGTTAATTGCTGGACGAACACCAGAGTTAAACAAATCTGACTCTAAGAAAATCTGACCATCCGTAATAGAAATTACGTTTGTTGGAATATATGCTGATACATCACCTGCTTGCGTTTCAATAATTGGTAAAGCAGTTAGAGAACCTCCTCCTTTAATTTTACCTTTTAATGAATCTGGTACGTCATTCATATCTTTAGCAATAGAATCATCATTGATTACTTTTGCAGCACGCTCTAATAAACGAGAGTGCAAATAGAATACATCACCAGGATATGCCTCACGTCCCGGAGGTCTTCTTAATAATAAAGATACCTCACGGTAAGCAACTGCTTGTTTAGATAAATCATCATAAACAATTAATGCTGGTCTACCAGTATCTCTAAAGTACTCACCAATTGCAGCACCTGCCATTGGAGCATATACCTGCATTGGAGCAGGGTCAGATGCATTAGCCGCTACAATAGTAGTATATGCTAACGCTCCTTTTTCTTCTAATAAAGCTACAATACCTGCAACAGTTGATGCTTTTTGACCAATTGCTACATAGATACAATATACAGGCTCTCCTGCATCGTAAAACTCTTTTTGGTTAATGATGGTATCAATTGCTACAGTAGATTTACCTGTTTGACGGTCACCAATAATCAACTCACGTTGACCTCTACCAACTGGAATCATCGCATCAATTGCTTTTACTCCTGTTTGTAATGGTTCAGTAACTGGCTCTCTAAATACAACACCTGGTGCTTTACGCTCTAAAGGCATTTCAAAAGTTTCACCTTGAATAGCACCTTTACCATCGATAGGAAGACCTAATGTATTTACAACACGACCGACAATTCCTTCACCAACATTTAATGAAGCAATACGGTTTGTACGTTTTACAGTTCCCCCTTCTTTAATATCAGAATAAGGGCCTAATAATACAACCCCTACATTATCTGCTTCAAGGTTTAATACAATTCCTTCTAATCCACTTTCAAACTGAACTAACTCACCATATTGCGCGTTTGCCAATCCGTAGATACGAGCAATACCATCACCTATTTCAAGTACTGTTCCTACTTCGTCAAGAGATGCACTTCCGTCAAATCCTTCTAATTGTTGCTTTAAAATTGCTGATACTTCAGCTGGTTTTATTGCTGCCATTTTTATTTGTTTTTATAAAACTAAATTCTAACTTTATTATTAAGCGTTAAACTCTCTTTTCAAGACATTTAACTTGTTTGAGATACTTGCGTCATACTGAATATCTCCTACACGTAAAATAAACCCACCAATAATTGCTGCGTCTACTTTGTTTTCAAGAATTGCTTCTTTACCTGTCAATTCTTTTACTTTAGCCAATACTTCCTTTTTTAAAGTATCCGATAAAGGAACTGCTGTAGTAACTACTGCATCTTGTTTTCCACTAACTTCATCAAAAAGTTTAATGTATTGTTTTGCAACCGTATCGAAATCTGCCAATCTTTTATTTGTGATTAACAAGTCGATTAGATTTTTTGAAAGGTCATTGATTTGATTTTCAAAAATTGCCAACAACGCACTTTTCTTTACGTCAGATTTTATAATTGAACTGCTCAATACAGTTTGCAACTCCTCACTACCTTTAATTGTAGAAGAAATTAACTGCATTTTGCTATACGTTTCTTCAGCACTGTTTTGCTCTTGTGACAAACTTAGTACTGCTTTTGCGTATCTTAATGCTGCTCTGTTATTACTCATTGCTATGTATTTAGCTGATTGTAACTTCTTTCAATAATGTCTCAATCAATTGAGATTGATCTGCGTCGTTTGCCAATTCTTTGCGAACCACTTTCTCTGCAATACCAACTGACAGTTCAGCCACTTGACTTTTTAATTCTGAAATTGCTGCGTTTTTTTCTGATTGGATAGCCGCTTGTGCTTGCTCAATCATTTTAGCACCTTCAGTTTTTGCTTCTTCCTTAGCATCAGAAATCATTGTTTCTTTGATTTCACGTGCTTCTTTCATCATGGCATCTCTTTCTGCACGAGCTTCTTTTAATAAACGTTCGTTATCAGCATTTAAGTTTTGCATTTCTTTCTTTGCATCTTCTGCAGAAGCTAACGCGTTCTTAATTCCTTCTTCACGAGCATTCACTGCTTCTAAAATAGGTTTCCAAGCAAATTTCTTTAATAAGAATAATAATCCTACAAAAAGGAAAAGTTGCCAAAAAAACAAACCAAATGAAAACTGTTCTATTAATTTATCCATAACGTATATATATGTACTTCTTTCTTAATTTTAATAGTAAAATAGTGACTATAACCAACCGTTATAGTCACTATTTTGTTTGTTATGCTGCGAATAACGCTGCAAATCCAATACCTTCAATAAGGGCTGCTGCAATAAGCATAGCAGTTTGGATCTTTCCTGAAGCTTCTGGTTGACGTGCGATAGCGTCCATTGCTGAACCACCAATTCTACCAATACCTAATCCAGCACCGATAACGATCAATCCTGCTCCTACGAAATTTAAACCTGTCATAATATATTTATTAAAAATTAAACATTCAATTTTAGTGATCGTGCTCTTCAACAGCCGACCCAAAATACAACGCCGATAGCATTGTAAATATATACGCTTGTAATGCCGCTACTAATAATTCTAATAACGATAAAGCAAACGCCAATCCAAAAGATAACGGACTACCAATCCAACTTTTGAAAATAAACATCATACCTATAATACTCATTAATACTACGTGACCTGCAGTAATGTTTGCATACAAACGAATCATTAATGAGAATGGCTTAATAATAGTACCTAACAACTCAATTGGTGCTAATACTATTTTCATAAATACTGGAACTCCTGGCATCCAAAAGATGTGTCCCCAGTAATTTTTATTTGCCGTAAATGTTGTGATCAAATACGTAATCAATGCCAAAGCAAATGTTACAGCAATGTTATTTGTTACGTTTACTCCAAGTGGACTTAACCCTAATAAGTTGATAATCCAAACAAAGAAGAATACAGTTAACAAATAACTCATGTATCTTTTATAGTGCTTTTTACCAATGTTCGGAATAGCAATATCGTCTCTTACATATAAAATAATTGGCTCTAAAGCGCGACCGATACCTGTAGGTAATGGATTAGACTTATATTTCTTAGCCATTCTACTAAACATTACAAACATTAAAATACTTACCAATAAAATAAAGAACACGTTCTTAGTAATTGAAAAGTCTAATGGTTTTGCATTTGTTGGGTGATGTGCTTCGTCATAAGTAATGGTTCCAGCAGCATCTGTTTTGTAAATCTTATTGTGATATAATTTGTAGTAGTTTCCTCCTACCTCAGCAACAGTTTCTCCGTGGTGAAATTTTGAAGACAAAAAGACCTTTAAACCTCCATCAATTAAAATAACTGGTAATGGGAAACCAATGTATTTGTGCTCTCCTTCTTCTGTAGTATAAGAATACAATCCAAAATCATACGAATCTAATAAGTGATGATCTATATATTCTTTAATCTCCGTTTTTAAATCTTTTCCTTCTTGATTTTCTGATTCAGATTTAACCTCTGCAGAAGCAAAAGAAACTGAAAATAAAATCATTATTGCGGTAAGTAATCTAACTGAAAAATTTCCTTTCATTTTACACAAATAATTGAGTGTCTTTAAAATCGGTGCAAAGGTATGTTTTTAAATTTAATTGAAAAACAATTATTCGTCTTTATTTTGAGGGTATTTCGAAGTGTAAAAATCTAGATATTCGAGCAGTCGAATCAATGCTAAAGTCTCCAAAATCAGACTGATAATATAAGGAATAAAAAAAGTGAAAAATTCTTGTTTGGTCATTTCTCCATCAGAAGTATATGATGGATAAAAGGCAATAAAAAAGAGTGCAAATTTTAAAAAACTGCCAATCATAAAAAGACTTCCCAAATTGTCTTTTTGTTTTTCTCTAACAATAAATAAACCACCAACTATAAGAGCCGCAACGCAAAAGTTTAAACTATATGCTAGAATTATTCTGTTTTCAAATAATTCTAATTCCATATAATTTAAAACAACTAAATGAAGCCCGAATCCAACGACAAGACCAAGAAACAAGAGCATTACATATTTAAAAATAGAAAATGCCATCACTTATTAATCTTATTTACTTGTGTAATTAGACTAACCAACGCCACTGCAACCCCTAATAGCGTAAAAACCATGGTAAACCATTTTTTTTCACTAGGGTAATTCTCGTCTAACTTTTTTCCTAGGTATACTGCAAGATAAATGGTGACGCCCATTTGAATGCCCGCTCCAGAAAGAAGAATAAATTTATTAGGCTGTTTTTTGGGCTTTTTGGCTGCCATTCTTTTTTAAATCTTTTATACCAGATTTCATAGTACAACTAGCATTGAAAACAGCTCCGGGTTCTACTAATAATTTATTGATAAAGACTTCGCCATTTATATTGGCTGTTTTCTTTAAGGATAACAGTTCTGATACCACTAATTTACCCGAGAATGTACCTTCAAAATCAGCATTTCCACACTCTACTTCTCCTTTAACAATACCATTACTTCCAATAATAACTCTACCAGATGTTTTAATGGTACCTTCTACAGTCCCGTCAATTCTAAAATCTCCTTCAGACTGAACATCACCAATTATAGATGTGTTCTTTCCAATAATATTTCTTTCTGAGGTTTGCGGCTGTACTCCTTTTTTTTCTGTAAACATAATAAGTGGGGTTTAAAGTTTATTAATTGTTTCTATTACTTCAGTTGCTTTTTTACCTTCTTCAGTATTCGAATATTTAAAAGCAACATACACCAAGGCTTCTCTAAACGCTGCTACTCCATCGCGTTTTCCAATAGCATATGCTCTCAATAGTTCAAACTTAGGAACAATCTCTTGGTCTTTGTATTTTATAATTGCTTCCTCTGATTTGGTAATTACTTCTTCAAAATTTCCTTCTTGATAAGCGTAATATACGTTTTTATAAATATTCTCTGGTGAACTTGCATCATCTTCATCTATAAGTTCATCCGGGTTTAATATCAATTGTGTGTATTTAGACTCTGGATAATTAGATACAATATCAGTTTTAAACTTATCCGCCTTTATTGGATTTAACTCTAAATAAATTTGATACAAATGAAATTTTGTAGGAAGAATATATTTCTCTTCGGGGTTAAACGATAATAAATCTTCGAAGTTATACGATGCAATATCAAACTGCTTAAATTGTTCTTTATAAATCAATCCTAATTTATAATACGCCTCATTGCGAACCGAACCAATACTATCTATTTCAGATTTATCTGTAGGTATACGTTCCAGATATGTTTCTAAATCATATTTCTTTGCATCTTCAATTGCTAATACTTCTAGGTTGTTTACATTTTCGTCTCCAGGAATTAGCACGCTTTTATCTGATAGCCTCCAGTTATCTTCTAAAGGTCTATTGCCCCAAACTTGGTAAAATTCTTGTTGGCCAAATCCAACAATTTGAGAATTGTAAAAATACCATTTTCCATCACCTCCAAAATCATTATTGGCATCATTCAAAGACCCAAAACCGGTATTTTCAATTTGTTGCTGTGCCGCCGCTTCTTCCGCTTTTAACCAATCAATATACTCTTGAAAATAAATAACTTGTTCTTCTTTACTCATAGCAACAACTCCTAAAATACTATCTGTAACATTTGCTATGCTTTCAAAATAAATAACCTCATCTAGACTTTTTCTTTTTCGATCTAATCTTCGAATCCTTTTCGTATTTCTGTCTTGAGGAATCTGCAAAACACTATCATAATAAGAGCCAGCCTCAACATAATTCGCTTTATCAAACTGAATATTTCCTAGGGCTTCATATGACAATCCTTGTTGAAATTGTTGGGCTCCAATTGCGTGAACTGAAGCTACAAAATGCTCTTCTGCCAAATCAATTCTCCCTAACTTTTGATGTACTAATCCAGTATGGTAATGTAACTCATCTAAATATGGTCTGTTTTCTCTATCCGCAATTAACTTATTCAACGTGGCAATAAGCACCTCAGTATCGGTATCATTCGAAAGGTTTTTAGCTATTTCTATTTCTGCATGAATTCTGTAACGGTAGGGAACGCGCTTCATGTCAATCACTTTCTGAAATGCAACATTAGAAGAGTCTATATGGTTTTGTTCTCTGTAAATTTGACCAAGAATAAAGGTGTTTCTTGCTGTTTGTTCTTTATCATAATCCGTAAGCGTTGCTTGCTTTAAATGATGCACTACTTGTGGTGTGCTGTCCATAACCGTATATACCATTGCTGCCGCGGTATGAACACTTTCTATAATTTTTTTATCATCTACAAGAGCCTCTCGCTGTAAGATTCGCTGTAAGGTAATTAATGCTAATTCTTCATTTTGCAAACGCAAATAAGATTTTGCCTGCCAAATTTTAGTTTCATTAATTAAATCGGCATTTGGATAATTTAAAATTATATAATTAAACGCTTCTAATGCAGGAACAAATCGCTGTGAATAATAACGAGATTTACCTAATAATAAAAAGGCGTCATCAATTTGTTTATTCTTTTCTTTTCCAGAAATATTCATGGAATGCTTCTGAACTGCCTTAACTGCTTTTTCTTCCGATTTTTCAAAAGCGGCGCTCGAATTTCCTCCTGAGATTTCGACCCCAGGTATGGCTAATTCTGAAACCTCTAAGCGCTCAATTGGTAAACGTTTCCAATAGTCATCTTTGTAAGTTGCATACAGTTCTTGAATACCTTGATCAAAAGCAACTTGACCATTATAAAGAATATTATATTTTGCAGTAACGGAGTGAAAACTTCTATTTAAAAACGCATCTTTTCTAGTTGAACAACTAACAACAAAAAGGATAGCAAATATTGATAAATATTTATAGAAATTTTTCTTCAAACGAATTTGTTTAGTTCTGACTTAAACTATATTCTACCTTGAATATTGTTATAAGGTGGTAAAAATACAAATTAATTCAGAATAACAGCGACGCCCCGTTATATATGCAATGATTAAAATTACATCGCAAAATGGGACTCTAATTCTTTAAGTGTTTCTGTAGATGTTTGAATATCTTTAATGACATCTCCTTTTTCCAAAACGACTATTCGCTCACAAACCTCAGTTACATGACCCAAATCATGACTTGATACTAACAAGGTAATATCCTTATTCTTGACCAATCCTTTCAACATAGTTTTTAGTCTAATTTGAGTTGTTGGATCTAGATTTGCAAAAGGCTCATCTAAAATTACAAATTCAGGGTTGCCAATCAATGCTGCCACAATTCCTGCCTTTTTCTGGTTTCCTTTAGATAAGTCTCTTAAATACTTTTTCTTACCAAGAATTTCATCATTAAATATCTCTTCGAATTGCTTTACAAAAGAGTCGATATCCGCTTTATTTTGACCTCTTAATTCTCCGATAAAATAAAAGTACTCTTCTGGAGTTAAATACCCTATTAAAAAACTTTCATCTATAAAAGATCCTGTAATAGATTTCCAATCTTCGCTTTGATTAACTTGAATATCGTCTATAGAGATGTTACCCGTACTAGGTTCTATTAAATCTAATAATAAATTGAAAAAGGTTGTTTTTCCCGCTCCGTTATTTCCTACCAAACCAAAACTTTGTCCTTTAGGAATTTCTAAGCCTTCTATTTTTAGAACTTCTACAGCTCCATACTTTTTAGATATATTATTTACTTGTATCATAGTTTCTTTTGTTTTTTATGCAACTTCTTCAAAAGCACTGATGGCTGCATATTTATTTTTTACATATTTTTTTGCAATTAAATCCATAAAATAATTGCGTAGTAACAATCCTAATATTCCAAATACACCAATGGCAATAAGTCCTGCGTGGTAACTTATTGTTAAGTAAAACAAATAAAAGATTGCAATTGGAATTCCCATTATTGGAATTATAATAATAAATTGTTTTGCACTTGTGCCTTGCGTATTTCCAATTCCGCTTACGTTTAGTTCAATACGTTTTCTATTAAAGGAGCCGGCATATAATATTACAAGCGTGTTTATACCAATGTTAAATATTGCGCCAGCGGCTACCATTAAATAGGTCTTTGTTCCAAAATACAAATAAGGTGTAGCTAAAATAAATAGCACGGTAGTAATAGCGGTCATCAAAAACCATTTTGATTCTATGTACTTTCGGTAACTTAAATTTTGAGTCATTAACATTTTGTAATAAGCACTTTCCCAAGCCGGAATAAACTGGCCGTAGTTTAGCACAAACCCTCCTGTAACAAATATGGAAGCGAATACTAAAAACCCCTTCATTTTTTCTTCATAAATAGGATTGGTAAAGAAAATTAGGCCGTATAAAACAAAAAGAAATGACATTAAAAAGACCATTTTTGTTCTTTTGTTTCTCCAAATAAGACGCATTTCATTTTTAATAAATGGTCCCATTTCTCCAAAGCTATTAACCCAAGACAAATCTGAGGCGTTTACCTCCTTAACTTTAGCTTTAATAGCTCCGTCTAAAAACAGTTGACTTTTTAAAATTTTAAAATTTATAAAGTAAAAAGTAAACAATAAGATTAAAGGAATTAAACTTAAACTTGGCGTTTCGTAAATAGCGTTAAACAATGGTTTGCTTATTGCTGTAAGGTCGAATATGTTAAAATATTGCAATGCAACTGCACCACCTAATATTGAGGCAAGCACTGCAAAAGCGATGTTACTTTTATTAATTATAAAGTTTAAGAAATTAGAAGATTGAATAATAACAATCATTGCAAAAAGCCAACCAAGTGCTCCGCTAACGCTATAACCTTCTTTCATTAAAACAATGGCAAACGGAACATAAAAGAACAATCCGAAAATATTGAATGCTGAAATTGCTGATTTAGCCAACACATAATGGACTAGTTTTTTCTTTTTAATTGGTAAAACCAGTAACGGTTTAATTTTCATTGCAGGTAATTTTTGCATTAAATACCTGAAAATTAAATCTCCCATAATAGCAAAAAGCAAATAGGAATTAACAACATGTAATGGATCAGCATCTGGAACTGTTTTTCTAATTATAAAAAAACTAAAGATTCCCAGACTTAAAAATGATACCATCATGTAAACCGCAAAAAAGCCTAGTAAAATCTTAACAGCTAATCCTTTTTGCCAATAAGAAGAGCGGAAATATTGTTTCCACTCAAGAGAAATAAAGTGTTTTATCATAGCGTAGTAGTTAGTTACGAAGTGTTAGTAGTTTTAAACTCTAAATTGTTACAGATTTATACTCAGGATATTCTTTTTCTAAAAAAGTTTCCATATTAGATGGAAGTATAAATGCTGTAATATAAATGGTTAGAGAAAAAACAGTTAAAAAAATTGCAATAAGAAATATTAAAAAATTAGAACTGACTGGATCCATAATAAACACAAATTGAATCAAAAGATTAAATAAGCCTACAAAATTTCCAAAACCGTAAATGTGTTCTTCTAACATCCATTTTTTTTTAGTTTTTTCAAAACCTACTTTCATATGCTTCTTAATTTGAAACGCTCTGAAAATCATTAAAGAAGCTCCGCCAAACCCAATAACTGCAAATACCCATTCTTGATTTACAAGTTGTAATAAAGTATAAATACCAATACATATTGTGGCAGTTACTATAATTTGTGGCAGTTTAAAAAAACCCTTGAATACGGACCAAACTAAGCGCCAATATTTTTTACTTATTTGTTTTTGCTTTTCCTCAACAACTCCCATAAAACCAAAAACACCGAATTTCTTAAACGATTGGTCCCTAGCTTGCTCAAAAGAAAGACTCGGTTGATTTTCCCAAATTGCTTCAATATCATTGGCTAAATGATCTACCAATTCTGTTTGCACATCATAATGCTCTACAAAATGAGCACTTGTAAATTGGTATAATTCTTTTATATGGCTTTTGGTTATACTCATTCCAAACTCAATTTAGGGTTTACCAAATGCTGCATTGTTTTTAAAAACTCTTGCATCTCAGCCAAACGGTGTACTGTTTCTTTAGTACCTTGTTCGGTAAGTTTGTAATACTTACGCATTCTATTTCCTACTTTGGCTATTTCTACATCTAACAAACCATCAGCCTCCAATTTATGCAGTGCAGGGTATAAGGCACCTTCGGTAATCTTTAACTCACCTTGGGTTAAAGCCTTTACTTTTTGAGTAATTTCATAACCATACATTTTATCGTTCTCTTCCAACAACTTTAAAATAATGGTTTGCAAAGAACCTTTATATAATTTCTGATTTCCCATGCCATAAATATATACATAATTTTCTTATGTATAATATTCTTAGGTATATTTTTCAATCCAAATTTTGAAGATGAACTTCGTTATGAAACTTTAAACTACAATAAACAGTACCGTTTTCTTTACTTTAGCTTAGCACCGCTATGGTGAAGTTAAAAAACTGAACAAAGTATTAGTACTTAAAGTAGTTTATAGTTGGAATAGATTTTCTATTGTATAATTTGGGTTAAATTCCCTTCTGAAAAAGAAGTTTCATACCTTTGCAAACTAATTACTATTATACATGGCACAATTCCATAAACTCACTATAAAAGAAGTTAAAAAAGAAACGGCTGACGCGGTTTCAATTACCTTTGATGTACCTGAAAAATTGCAGGCTGAATTCCAATTTAAAGCCGGTCAATACATCACTATTAAAAAGGAAATTGATGGTAAAGAGGTTCGTAGAGCGTATTCTATTTGTTCTGATCCGAATACTGATGTTTTAAAAGTTGCTATAAAAGCGGTAGAAGGTGGTACTTTTTCTGTATACGCAACCAATAGACTAAATGCTGGTGATAAATTAGAAGTTTCTAAACCAGAAGGTCGTTTTATTTTAGAGCCTCAAAGTGGAAAAAACTATATTGCTTTTGCGGCAGGTAGCGGAATTACACCAATTATGGCAATGGCCAAAGCATCATTACACGACGATTCTACTTTTACTTTGATTTATGGTAACAAAACAGAAGACGATGTTATTTTTAAAGAGAAACTAGACGTTCTTAAAAAAATGTATGGAACACGTTTAAATGTACACTATATCTTTAGTAGAGTTGAAGTTGATGGTTCTTTATTCGGTAGATGTGATAATGGAAATGTAAATTATTTCTTAAAAAACGAATATAAAGACACTGCTTTCGATTCTGCCTACATATGTGGACCTGAAAGTATGATTAAAGAAGTTTCCAGAACTTTAGCATCTAATGGAATGGCTGAAGAAAATATTCATTATGAATTGTTTTCTGTTCCAGTTGAAGTTAATGAAGGTGCTGATATACCAGATGGAAATTCTGAAATTACAGTGATGTTAGATGATGAGGAAACAACCTTTATTATGCCTCAGAAAAAATACATTCTTAACGCTGCTTTAGACAAAGACTTGGATGCACCATACTCTTGTCAAGGAGGAATTTGTAGCAGTTGTTTAGCGAAGGTTACAGAAGGAACTGTAAAAATGGATCGCAACGAAATTTTAACAGATGATGAAATTGAGGAAGGGTTAATTTTAACCTGCCAAGCACATCCGACTTCTCCAAAAGTTTCGATTGATTTTGATGATGTTTAAAATCGTACTTTAGCCTTATGGTTGAAGATATTCTAAAAGCAATTCCTATTGGTTTCGGATTGGCCTTTATGATTGGTCCTGTATTTTTTAAACTAATACAAACCAGTATTTTAAAAGGGGCTAGGGCTGCTATTGTTTTTGATATAGGTGTTGTAGCGGCGGATATAGTATTTATCCTATTTGCCTTTTACGGTTCGCATCAATTTTTAACCGAAATAAAGGACGATCCTAATTTATTCTTTGTAGGTGGAGGCATTTTAATCATATACGGTTTAAGTACTTATTTTAGAAGTAAAACCGAATTACCAACTACCGATAATGGATTTGTAATTCCGGAAAAGAAAAACTACCTGGGCTTGTTTGTAAAAGGCTTCTTTTTAAACTTTATTAATGTTGGTGTACTTGCTTTTTGGTTAATTATGGTGCTTGGTGTTAGTTCGGCCTTAAGTATGGATGTAGATCGAATTTTTAGATTTTTTACCGCAATTATAATAGCCTATTTTATTACCGATATAGGAAAAATTGTGCTGGCTAAACAATTAAAAAGTAAACTAACTCCATTAGTAATTACAAAAATTAAAAAGGGAATGGGAATAGCGCTAATTATCTTTGGTCTAGTTTTAGTTGTCAAAGGTTTTATTCCTCCAGAAGACATGAGTATTGATGATATTATAGATAAAGTTCAATAAAAAAGACCTACTAATTAGTAGGTCTTTTTTTTATATGAAACATAAATTACTGCTCGTCTATAGCGGCTTTAATTTTCTTTTCTAATTCGTCTGCTAAATCTGGGTTGTCTTTGATTAAGCCTTTAACAGCGTCACGCCCCTGCCCTAGTTTGGTGTCTCCATAACTAAACCAAGAACCACTTTTCTTAACAATACCATACTCCACTCCTAAATCTAAAATTTCTCCAACTTTAGAAATTCCTGCACCGTACATAATATCGAATTCTGCCATTTGAAATGGTGGTGCTACTTTATTCTTAACTACTTTTACTTTCGTGCTATTTCCTAATACTCTATCGCCATCTTTAATTTGTGTTCTTCTTCTAATATCTAAACGAACAGATGCATAGAATTTTAAGGCGTTACCACCTGTTGTAGTCTCCGGATTTCCGAACATTACACCAATTTTTTCACGTAATTGGTTAATAAAAATTACCGTACAATTTGTTTTACTAATAGTACCAGTTAATTTACGAAGTGCTTGAGACATTAAACGTGCATGTAACCCCATTTTAGAATCACCCATTTCTCCTTCAATTTCACTTTTTGGAGTTAAGGCCGCAACAGAATCCACAACTACTAAATCAATTGCGCCAGAACGAATTAAATTTTCTGTAATTTCTAATGCTTGCTCACCATAATCAGGCTGAGAAATAATTAAGTTGTCTATATCTACTCCTAAATTTTCTGCATAAAAACGATCAAAAGCATGCTCTGCATCAATAAACGCAGCAATACCACCAGCCTTTTGTGCTTCGGCTATGGCATGAATAGTCAAGGTTGTTTTACCAGAAGATTCCGGTCCATAAATTTCAATAATTCTACCTCTTGGATATCCACCAACGCCCAACGCTAAATCTAAGCCTAATGAGCCAGAAGATATAGAATCTACATCTTGATGAGCCACATCCCCCATTTTCATCACAGAACCTTTTCCGTAGGTCTTATCTAGTTTATCTAAAGTAAGTTGTAATGCTTTTAATTTCGCTTCTTTCTCTTTATCTGCTGCCATAATTTCTATGTAAATTAACGTGTTTAGTAAGTACGCTAAAATACAAAAAAGCCTGATAATGATTGCTCATATTTTGAGCAGAAAGTAAAGTATATTATTCTTTAATTTTCAGTAGATAAAATGAAAAACCTTGGTTGTTATTGTCTTTCACTTCTACCAATATTTTCTCTTTTGTAATAAGTGTATATTGAATTTTATTCGGAAAATCATGGGTAGTGTTTTCGAAGGAAAGTTTGTCTTTAACTCTATTATTTAATTCAAAATCAATCCATTTTGCATTGTTTTGATTCAACACCTGAGCGCTATAAATAATTTGATCCTCTATTTTTTGAAGTTTTAATTTTTCTGAAATCTTTTTTTCTCCGTTCTGCAGTTTGTAAGAAACACCATTTAAAACAGAATCGTTTTGCTTGGTCCAAACTTCATAGGTTTCTTTATGCTCGTATTTCCAGGTTCCTTTAAAATCATGAATTGAAAAATTTTGAGCAAGCATATTAATACTGCAAAAAATAAATATTGATATGAATCTGGTCACTTTCATTTTACCATATGTATATGTGGAATTCCATCCTCTAAATACCCCTCGCCTACTTGTTTAAATCCATGGGATTCGTAAAATTTCTCTAGGTAGGTTTGTGCTCCAATTTTAATATTTTTGGTATTAAAGTGAGCTTCTATGGCAGAAATACTTGCTTTCATAAGTATATGTCCTAAACCATCCTTTCTTGCAGATTCTCTTACCACTACCCTACCAATACTGGCTTCTGTGAAATAATCTCCAGGTTTAAACAATCTTGTATATGCTATTATTTCCTCATTCTTAGTAAAAAACAAATGCAATGCTTTTTGATCTTTAAAATCTAAATCTTGATAAACACAATCTTGTTCTACAACAAAAATTTCTGTTCGTATTTGAATTATTTTATACAATTCGCTTGTTGTTAATTCATCAAAAGATTTAATAATAGGTTTTAACATTTCTAATTTCTTTAAATATTAGTTCAGTTAATCTTGAACAATGATATCTTTAGTATCCTCTTTCCTAAATTCTGGTTGAATATTACTGTGATTTATATGATACTTTTCGAACAATAATTTTTCTATTTCTAAAAGTTTGACATCAAACTCTGATAGTAAAATATCCTTTTCAAAATCTATGTGTGCTTCAAGATGTAATTCATCTTCATTCAATTGCCAAATATGCACATGATGCATATTTTTGATACCATCTATTGCATTTACCTCAGCTACAATTTTTTTAATTTCTATTTCTTCAGGGGTAAATAACATTAATACTCTGGTAGATTCTTTTAATAAATCCCAACCCATATAAATTAAATAGATTGCAATTACCAATGTTAAAACACTATCTATCCAATAAACTTCATAGTATTTCATTATTAATCCACCTGCTAAAACTGCTACACTTGCCATCATATCTGTAAGTAAATGTAAATAGGCAGATTTCATATTCATATTAGAATTTGCATCTTTTTTTAGAAGTAAAACACTAAATCCATTTGCCAAAATTGCTATGAAAGATAACCAAATAACCAAATTAGATTCAATTTCTTCAGGATTTTGAAATCTTTTAATTGCTTCAATTATTAACAGAATAGCAACAATAATTAAAGAAGCAGCATTTACAAATGCCGCAATAATTTCGGCCCGTTTATACCCAAATGTTTTATTAGTTGAAGCACTTTTCTTTGAAAGTTTATTTGCTATATAACTGATTATTAGAGATAATACATCAGTAAAATTATGAAGTGCATCAGAAAGTAAGGCTAAACTTCCAGATATTATTCCACCAATAATCTGCGATACTGTAATAACAATATTCAGAAATATAGAGATTAAAAGATTGCGTCCTTTTAAATCTCCATGACTATGGTGATGCGAATGTTTATGATGATGACTCATTATATTTATTTAAAGATCACCTAATAGACTAATTAACATCTTAAAAGATGCGTAATTTCTAACAGTTTAACGGAATCTTATCTACTCTGTTTTGATGGCGACCTCCTTCAAATTCTGTATTTAAAAAAGTTTCTACCATAGCAATTGCTTGCGGAATAGAGGTAAACCTAGCAGGGATGCATAAAATATTTGCATTATTATGTTGTTTGATCAACTCCACAATTTCTTTTGACCAGCACAAACCAGCTCTAACATTTTGATATTTATTAGCGGTCATTGCAACTCCATTTGCACTACCACAAATTAAAATACCTAAATCTACTTTTGCATCATTTACTGCACTCGCAACCGGATGCACAAAATCTGGGTAATCAACACTATCTAATGTATCGGTACCATGATTTATAACAGTAATGTTTTTTGATTCTAAATACTTGATTATCTCAAATTTATAATCAGGTCCAGCGTGGTCGTTTCCTATTGCAATAGTCATTATTAACAGTTTATAAGTTTCATCAAAAATACAAAATAGGCGTTATTAACAACTATTTTTTCCATTGTTAATAGAAGAAATATAAATGATTAGTTATCAGAATATTTAATTAAAATTAAGATTGTTAGTAATTATAAAGCTAATAAGGAAAACTAAATTTGTTGGTTTTAATAATTTTTACAATACAGTGAGTAAACCTTAATATCAAAATTTATTTAATGATTTTTCACCGCTAGTTATGAACCATAAAAATGGTGTTTATCAACACTCAACTTGGTTTTATTTATACCCATTTTAATGTGTTTATAGAAATGAACAAGCTGTGAATAACTGATCAACTTTCATTCTATATGAACGAGTTATAAAATTAATAACTGTTAATGGTTTTTAATAAGTGAAATATCAAAATTTAAATTCAATTAGTTTTTGCACATATTAACACACTATTATAATCATTATTTCTTTTTTTAAAAATTTTAAAATAAAACTTATATATATAATATATGTTAATAAAAGTGAAATTTGAGATAAGATAAGAAATGGAAAAATCTATTACAATTTAGTAACTGTATACAATGAAGAAAGAGGAGCAACAGAAATGATTTCTGTTTTCTCTTCTGTAGAAAGGGTAGTGTTTATACTACGTACCGTAAAATAGATACCTACTAAGAAGATAAGGAAAAATAAGATAATAATTTTGTAAAGTCGTTTCATTTTGCAATTGAACTGTATAATATAGACGGGTCATTTGTTAAAATGTTACAAAAATCTTAAGAAAATTTAACTCTTTTTAGGAGTTATAACTTGAATAGCTTTTGGAATAAGTTCTACTGTAAAGTTTTCTGAATCAATTAATTCACCATCTGCCTGCATAAAAACAGTTTTATTTTTAGGCAATGAAATTGATATATTATTAGTTTTATACGTAGTAACTTTTCTGTGTTTAGTAATTTTTCCGTTAAAGAGTTTTGGTAAGTTAACAAGAACAGTTGCTAAATTTAAATGCTTGATTATAGTAATATCAAAAAGACCATTGGTTGGATCTGATTTTTCTGTTAACCGCATGCCTCCACCAGAATATTTACACAATCCAATTAAGGTCATTAACGAATTTACTTCAATAATTTTATTATCTAATTCAATACTTAAGTCCACTGATTTATATTTAGAGAATCCTACAAAAACAGCTAGTAAATAGGATATTGCTCCATATTTCTTATATTTGCCAATAGAATTTACTACATGACCGTCAAATCCTATGCCGGCTAAATTGTTAAAATAAACAATCGTTTTAGTGGAGTTTAAAGTAATCTTACCGATATCTTGGTAGGTAGTATGTTCAGATTTAATAGTAGAAATGTTTTTACTTAAATCTTTTGAAATTTGATAGTTTTTCACCCAATCGTTTCCGGTACCAAAAGGAATTACAGCTATTTTGATTAGAGAAGAAGAGAGTACGGATTGATGTAATATTCCGTTTACAATATTATGTAAAGTTCCATCACCACCAACACTAATAATTTTGTGATACCCGTTGGTTATAGCATTTTGAACTAATTCAAACTCGTGTTTTACATACTTAGTAATAGCATAATTATAAGTTATTTGTTGCTGTTTTAAAAGTTGTAAAATTTTTGGAATGTGTTTTTTTGATTTTCCATTCCCAGAAGTAGGATTAATAATAATAAACCAATCGTTATGCATAAAAAATCATGATAATAGATAACTAAAATACAACTAAAGCATAACTATTACATAATTATTTAACAATTAAATATGTTGTATTTTTAACCATATAAACAAAGACGAATTTATGTCGAAAAAGAAGAATAAAATTTATAAAAAGAAGAATAATGTTATTAAACATTTAACAGATAAAGTACTAAAAATATTTAATACAAATTCAACCCAATCATTTAATTATAAACAAGTTGCATCAAAAATGAATATTACAGATGCAAATGGTAAACAACAAATAATTCAGAAGATTGAAGAACTAAAAAACAAGGGAAAATTAGAAGAAGTTGATAGAGGAAAATACAAAGTTATTCAGAATGAACATTACTATATTGGAAAAGTAGATGTTACTGCTAGAGGTAATGGATATGTTATTTGTGATGACTTAGAACATGATATTTACATACCATCGCGCAATATGAATCACGCTTTGCATAATGATATTGTAAAGGTTTATGTATATAATCGTAAGAGAAGTGATAAACAAGAGGGTGATATTGTAGAGATTATAGAAAGAAAGAAAACCGACTATGTTGGTGTTCTGCATATGAATAAGAATTTTGGATTTGTAATACCAGATGATTCCAAAATGTATGTTGATTTCTTTGTACCACAAAAGAAATTATTTGGTGCAGTAGATGGAGATAAAGTTTTAGTTTCCTTTGTGGATTGGCCAGAAAATTCTAAAAATCCGTTTGGAAAAATTAAAAAAGTTTTAGGAAAACCAGGTGACCATAATACAGAGATTCATTCTATTTTATTAGAATACAATTTACCATATGAGTTTCCAGCAGAAGTAGAAGAAGATGCTTCTACCTTACCAATAGAAATTACAAAAGAAGAGGTTGCCAAACGTAGAGATATGCGTAAGGTAACTACGTTTACTATTGATCCTAAAACCGCTAAAGATTTTGATGATGCCTTGTCTTTTGAAAGATTAGAGAATGGTAATTATGAAATTGGAATTCATATTGCTGATGTGTCTCATTATGTACAGGAAAATACAATTTTAGATGAGGAGGCTTATGCTAGAGCTACTTCAGTTTATTTAGTGGATAGGGTAGTACCTATGTTGCCAGAAATACTTTCGAATAATGTATGTTCTTTAAGACCTAATGAAGAAAAATTGACTTTTTCTGCAGTATTTGAAATGAATGATAAATCTCAAGTTGTTAATCAGTGGTTTGGAAGAACAGTTACGTATTCTGATACAAGATTTGCATATGAAGAGGCACAGTTCTTAATAGAAAATCCTACTGAAAATACTATTCCAGCGGATATATCTTTAACAGGCGAATCTAGAAAAGTTGATGCTTCAATTCAAGAAGCTACGTTAACTTTAGATCGTTTAGCGAAGACACTTCGTAAAAGAAGAATGAAGCAAGGCGCTATTAGTTTTGATAGGGTAGAAGTTCGTTTTGATTTAGATGAAGAAGCAAATCCGACCGGTGTATTTTTTAAGGAATCTAAAGATGCTAATAAATTAATTGAAGAATTTATGCTATTAGCGAATAGACGTGTAGCTGAGTTTATTGGCTTTAAAGGTGGAAGACCTACAAATAATACTTTTATTTATAGAATTCATGACGAACCCGATATTGAAAAATTAAATTCTTTACAAGGAATCATTTCTAAGTTTGGATATAAATTAAATTTAAATTCTAAGGAAACGATTTCAAACTCGTTAAATAAATTATTGGCAGATGTGCATGGAAAAGGAGAATCTAATATGGTTGAAACCTTAGCGATTCGTTCTATGAGTAAGGCTGTGTATACTACAGATAATATTGGTCATTACGGGTTGGCTTTTGATTTTTACAGCCATTTTACCTCGCCTATTAGACGTTATCCAGATGTTATGACACATAGATTACTACAACATTACTTAGATGGTGGTAAATCGCCTAAAAATGCTATTTATGAGGAAAAATGTGAACATTCTTCTGATAGAGAACAATTAGCAGCGAAAGCAGAACGTGATTCTATTAAGTATATGCAAGTGAAATACATGCAAGATCACCAAGATCAAATTTTTAAAGGTGTGGTTTCAGGTGTTACGGAATGGGGAATTTACGTTGAGATTATTGAGAATAAATGTGAAGGAATGGTTCGAATTAGAGACATTCAAGATGACTATTATATTTTCGATGAAAAACAATATGCTATTGTTGGGCAATCCACTCAAAACATGATTCAACTAGGTGAAGAAGTAACTGTAAAAGTAAAACATACAGATTTAGAACGTAAGCATCTAGATTTTACATTAATTCGAGAATAATAAATTAAGAATATTTCGTTTTAGAAATATAAAATAGATACATAAATGAGAATAGTATTAATAACATTTTTGCTGATTTCTACAATAGGGTTTTCGCAAGATGTGTTAACAAAAGAGATAGGATCCTTTAAAGAATTGAAGGTTTTTAGTGGTTTAACTGTTCAGTTAGAGAAATCAGATACACCAAGAATTGAAATTTCAGGAAAGAAAAGAGATGAAGTGGTTGTAAAAAACATCAATGGTCGGTTAAAATTATCTATGCGTTTTCCAGAAACTTTTAATGCATATGAGGCCGATATAAAATTATATTATTCTGATAATTTGTTATTGGTTGATGCTAATGAAGGGGCGATAATTGCAAGCGATAATGATATTGAGCAGAAAAGCATTGAATTACGTGTGCAAGAAGGAGCAGTAATTAATATGCCTTTAAAAGTGAGTTATTTAATTGGGAAAGCGGTCTCTGGCGGACAATTAAATGTTTCAGGTGAATTAGAAAGTCAAGATTTAGAATTAACAACAGGAGGTATTTTTGACGGATATGATTTAGAAGCAAATCAAACTTATATAACTTCATCATCCGGGGCAGTAGGTAAAATTTTTGTAAATGAAATGTTAGATGTAAAAGTAAGTCTGGGAGGAAGTGTTTATTATAAAGGGAATCCAACGGATGTAATTAGTAAGAAAATAATTGGTGGAACAATTAAATCTAAAGATTAATTATTTCTATATTTGTAATCTAATATTTTAATAGATGAATGCATTGAACATTTTTTTAATGATAAGTGGACCACAAATTGCAATTATTGTGGTGGTTGTATTATTACTTTTTGGAGGTAAGAAAATTCCAGAATTAATGAGAGGTCTTGGTAGTGGAATTAAAGAATTTAAGAACGCTTCTAAGGACGAGGAAAACGAAAAAATTGAAGAGGAAAAGAAATAAATTCCTAATTTTTATAAAAACAAAAACCTGCAAGTAATTGCAGGTTTTTTTATTTTGAAAAGATTAAAATCTTATTACATTTTGTTTTTGTCTTTTGCAGAAGACTGGTTAATTTTATTTGCTGCAACTAAACTTGTTACCATATCGTTTAACATACTACTGGCAGCGTTTGGATTATTTGGTAATAAAATTAAATTAGAATTTGTATCAGATCCTATGCTTTGCAGCGTATCGTAATGTTGTGTAATTACAATTAATGCTGAAGCTTCTTGGCTATTAATTCCTGCACTGTTTAACACATCAACACTTTCTTCTAAGCCACGTGCAATTTCTCTACGTTGGTCTGCAATTCCACGTCCTTGTAAACGTTTACTTTCTGCTTCTGCTTTTGCACGTTCAACAATTAAAATACGTTCAGCATCACCTTCGTGTTGCGCAGCAATTTTTTCACGTTCTGCGGCATTGATACGGTTCATTGCAATTTTTACATTTTCATCTGGATCAATATCAGTTACCAATGCTTTTACAATATCATATCCATAGTTAAGCATAGCTTCTTTTAAATCGCGTTGAATTGCGCGTGCAATTTCATCTTTCTTTTCAAATACATCATCTAAAATCATTTTAGGCACTTCTGCACGAACTACATCAAAAATGAATGCTGTGATCTGCTCATGCGGATTTTGAAGTTTATAAAAGGCATCATAGACATGATCTCGCTGTATTTGAAATTGTACAGAGATTTTTAAATGTACAAACACATCATCTTGTGTTTTAGTTTCAACAATTACATCTAACTGTTGAATTTTTAAACTGATTCTACCAGCAATTTTATCGACTAATGGAATTTTTATGTTTAATCCCGCTTGTCGAATACTTTGGAATTTACCGAAGCGTTCTACAATTACCGAAGTCTGTTGTTTTACAACAAACAGCCCAGTAATTATAATAATTAAAACAGGTAAAATCCATAAATAAGTCGTTATCATAGTTTTGTTTTTAAAGGTTAATAATTGTTATAATATAATGAAAAATTATAGAAAAAGCAAATGAAATAGTATATAATTATATGTAGCTTTTTATTTACTTTTGTTACATATTATTAATGAAACTGAGAAACGTATGAAAACTACTTATAAAAATGCCATAGATTCTGAAATAACCTTAACAGAGTTAATGCTTCCATCACACTCTAATTTTAGTGGTAAAATTCATGGAGGATTTATTCTTTCATTAATGGATAAAGCGGCATTTTCTTCGGCTTCTAAATTTTCAGGACAGTATTGTGTAACAGCATCAGTTAATAGAGTGGATTTTCTAAACCCAATTGAAGTAGGGGAGTTAGTTACGCTTAAAGCACGAATTAATTATGTGGGTAACTCTTCTATGGTTGTCGGAATTAGGGTAGAATCTCAAAATATTCAGACTGGAGAAATTAAGCATTGTAACTCATCATACTTTACTATGATAGCAAAGAATGATACTGGTAAAAAAGTAAAAGTTCCTGGATTGATTATTCGAGATCTCAATGGTCTTCGTCGTTATTTACGCTCTATAGAACACATAAAAATGCGAAATGAGCGTAAGGAGGCTTTTAGCAAAAAGAACTTTATCCCTGATAATTATGAGGAGTTATTACAAGGATTTAATGTTAAATTAGAATTGAGTTAGTTATGGTGAATCTGAGATAACGGATAAAACAATATGATTAAGTTAGGCAGATTACTTTGCTAAGCTCGTAATGACGTATTAATGTCATTCTGAGCACCACGAAGAATCTTTTTTGAATAAGAGATTCTTCACTTTACTACTTTCCGTTCAGAATGACAATTAGTTAAAGTTTTACTATTGCATTTTCAATTCTAGAAACCGTTTCTTTTTGACCAAGTAATTCTGCAATTTTAAATAAATCTGGTCCACTCATAGCTCCAACCAAACTCAATCTAAACGGAGGCATTACCTTTCCAAATCCTAATTCAGAAGATGTAATCCAACCCTTTACAATAGTCTCTAAATTAGTGGCAGTAAAATCTTCGATTTCTGAAAGAACTTTTATGAGATCACTCATTATTTGGGGAGTTGCTTCTTTCCATTGTTTTTTAGATGCTTTTGCATCGTATTCCATTGGCGCTTGGAAAAAGAATTTACTTAAATCCCAAAAGTCAGAAACAAACGTTGCACGCTCTTTAATTAAACCAACGATTTCTATAAGTTTATTTTGAGACCTCTCGACTGCGCTCGAGGTGACATTTTTTTCAATAACAGCTTTAAACAACTCAGCCAACTCCTCATTGGGTTTTTGTTGTAAATATTGTTGATTGTACCACTTTGTTTTATCCGGATCAAAGCGTGCGCCTGATTTATTAACTCTCGCTAAATCAAAATCTGCAATCAATTCCTCTAAAGAAAATAATTCTTGTTCAGTTCCTGGATTCCACCCTAAAAAAGCTAAGAAATTGATAACTGTTTCAGAAAAATAACCATCTTCTTTATATCCGCGCGAAACTTCATTGGTAGCTTCATTTGTATATGCTAAAGGAAATACTGGAAATCCTAATTTGTCACCATCACGTTTGCTTAATTTTCCTTTACCAGTTGGTTTTAGTATCAATGGTAAATGTGCAAATTCAGGTGCCTTCCATTCAAATGCTTGATATAGTAAAACATGTAAAGCCATAGACGGCAACCATTCTTCTCCTCTAATTACATGACTAATTTCCATTAAATGATCATCTACAATATTTGCCAAATGGTACGTTGGCATTCCATCAGATTTGAATAAAATTTTATCGTCTAATGTATTTGTGTCGATTGTAATTTTTCCTCTAATTATATCGTTCATTTCTAACGATACATTGGTAGGTGTTTTAAATCTAACAACATATTTATCGCCATTTTCAATTCGTATCTGAACTTCTTCAACAGATAAAACCAATGAATTTACCAGACGCCCTTTTTCTCTGTTATGCCAATTATAGATAAACGTTTTTCCGTTTTCTTCATGTCCTTTTCTTTCAGCATCTAAAGCTTCAGGTGAATCAAAAGCATAATATGCTTTTCCATCATCAATTAATTGCTGTGCATATTTTTTATAAATCTCTTTACGTTCAGATTGACGGTAAGGACCAAATTTTTCATTTATACCAACGGTTTCATCCGGAGCAATTCCACACCACTCTAAAGAATCCATAATGTACTGTTCTGCATTTGCTACATATCTATTTTGATCTGTATCTTCTATCCTTAACACAAAGGTTCCGTTGTGTTTTTTAGCAAATAAATAGTTGAATAGGGCAGTTCTTACACCACCAATATGTAAAGGTCCTGTTGGACTAGGAGCAAAGCGAACACGTACGTTAGACATCTCTTAATGTTTTTGTTAAAATGTGGCGCAAAGATACGACCTTACAATGAAAATAGTATTTTTATAGATTAATAAATGAGCAACTTTACGCACATACAAGAAAAATTACAGCAGTTCATTAGGAAATACTACCTGAATGAACTGATAAAAGGGAGTATTTTATTTACCTCCTTTGGCCTTATTTATTTTATGTGTACGTTGTTTATTGAGCACTTTTTATGGTTGCAACCATTAGCAAGAACTGTTTTGTTTTGGTTGTTTATTCTAGTGGAAATAGGCTTGTTAACCAACTATATTTTTGTTCCACTGTTTAAATTGTTTGGACTTAGGAAAGGGCTTTCACTAAATGAAGCCTCTCAGTTAATCGGAACCCATTTTAAAGAGGTAGATGATAAATTATTGAACGTTCTTCAACTAAAAGATGAATCGGATCAATCTGAACTGTTATTGGCCAGTATTGAGCAAAAATCAATTGAATTGGCTCCGATACCTTTTAAAAAGGCTATTGATTTTTCTGGTAATAAGGCCTATATAAAGTATTTAATAGTACCAATTTTAATTTGGGGCGTTATATACCTTTCTGGTAATATAAATCTATTTAACGAGAGTTATGACAGGGTAGTGCACCATCAAACTGCTTATGAACCACCTGCACCTTTTTCATTTCATATTTTAAATAATAATTTAGATGTAATCCAAGGAAAATCAATAACGCTTCAAATAGAGACAAAGGGAAATCTAATTCCAGAAGATGTTACCATTCATTTTCTAGATCAAAAATCCTTTACTAAGAACAACGGTTTTGGAATGTTTGAGCACACGTTTTCTTCCGTTCAGAAAAGTTTAGAATTTTATATAGAATCGAATGGAGTTAGGTCTAAATCGTATGTT
The DNA here is from genome assembly GCF_031846385.1 of Urechidicola vernalis. Classification (NCBI taxonomy): domain Bacteria; kingdom Pseudomonadati; phylum Bacteroidota; class Flavobacteriia; order Flavobacteriales; family Flavobacteriaceae; genus Urechidicola; species Urechidicola vernalis. Next base: position 34,959 of record NZ_JAVRHV010000005.1, on the reverse strand, counting down.
ATCAACACAATTCCTACACCTACAATTACCAATTTTGAAATGTGGTTAGATTATCCTTCGTATACTAAAAAGAGGGATGAATTAGTCCAAAATTCAGGTAATGCTAATGTTCCACAAGGCACATCTGTAACTTGGAGATTGAAGGGGACAAATACTTCTAAGATCCAATTTAAAACGGATGAAACGAAGTTATTTAATAAAGTTTCTACGGATGAATTCGAATTTGTAAAACGTATTTATAATCGTTTGGATTACACAATATCTTCATCTAATGAGCAATTGGAAAATTATGAATCATTAAAATATGGAATTGAAGTGATTAAGGATGAATACCCGAAAATTGAAGTAAAATCGGACATTGATTCTGTGCGTTATGGCCCTGTGCAATTTGCGGGACAACTAAGTGATGATTATGGCTTAAACTCGTTGGAATTAATTTATTATGATAGTCAGAATCCTTCAAATTTACTAAATCACCCTATTGCTATTAAACAATTAACATTTGAAGAATTTTATTATGTTTTCCCTGAAGGAATAGAGTTAAGAGAAGGTGTAGATTATGAAATGTATTTTCAGGTTTCTGACAATGATAAAGTGAATGGAAGTAAGAATTCTAAAAGTTCGGTTTTTAGATATTATAAAAAAACAGAATCTGAATTAGAAGAGCAACTGTTAGTAGAGCAAAATGAATCTATAGAAGATTTAGAAAAATCTGTTCAAAAAAGTAAAGAAACCAAAGATCAGATGCAGCAATTACAAGAATCGCTTCAGCACAAATCTGATATGAATTGGAATGACCAGAAAAAATTACAAAATTTTATGGACCGTCAGCAACAGTATGAAAATATGATGCAGAAGCAAACGGAACAAATCCATCAAAATTTGGAAGAACAACCTAAAAGTGAAAACAAGAATTTAGAAGAACGAAAAGAAGATATTCAGAATCGTTTAAAGGAAGCCCAAGAATTAGCCAAGCAAGATGCTTTAAAAGAGGAACTACAAAAATTGGCTGAAAAATTGGATAAAGAAGAACTTACCGAGAAACTAAAACAACTTACGGAAAAGAATAGGCAAAACGAGCGCAGTTTGGAAAGAATTTTAGAATTAACCAAACGTTTTTATGTGGAGCAAAAAGCAAATCAAATTGGTGAAAAGTTAGAGGAGTTATCCGAGAAGCAAGATGCTTTATCTGAAGACGATGAAAACTCTTCAGAAAAACAAAACGAATTGAATTCTGAATTTGAAGAATTACAAAATCAGTTGGATGATTTGGATAAGGAAAATGAAAAATTACAAAGACCAATGTCACTTCCAAAAACTGATCAGGAAGAGAAAGGGATAGATAAAGAAATGTCAGAGGCGAAGGAAAAGTTAGAGGACTCAGAAAGTGAACCAAAAGAAGAGTCAGAAAAATTAGATCAAAAAAAGTCAGCTAAAAGAAATCAAAAATCTGCCGCTCAAAAAATGAAACAAATGAGTGAGATGATGCAGAAAGCAATGCAATCTATGCAGGGTGAAAGTATGGATGAAGACATAGAAATGCTGCGTGCAATTTTGGAAAATTTGGTTGAGTTTTCTTTTCAACAAGAAGATTTAATGAATGGCTTCGCTGAGATAAATAATGCACATCCAGATTTTTCTAATAAATTAAAAAAACAATATGTGTTGCAAGAATATTTTGAACATATAGATGATAGTTTGTATACGCTCTCTATGCGTCAACCGAAAATAGGTACTCAAGTTTTTAAAGATTTGGGAGACGCACATTATTATTTGGATGAATCCTTGGTTCATTTTGCAGACAATCAATTTAATGTTGGTTTATCCGATCAACAGTTCGTGATGACATCAACAAATAATATAGCATACTTGTTAAGCAATATGTTAAACAGTATGCAGAATTCATCACCTTCTTTGGGGCAGGGTCAAGGTGATTCTTTTAGTTTACCTGATATTATTCAGAAGCAAGGAGAGGCAATTGAAAAGATGGAAGAGGGAATGAAAAAAGGGGAGAAGCCAGGAGATCAACAAGGCGATGACGGTAAACCACAATCTGGTGAATCAGGCGGAAAATCTGGTGAAGGATCGAGAGAACAAATGAACGGTGAGTTGTATGATATATATAAACAGCAATCGGAATTAAGACAGTTACTTGAGGATGCGTTGGGAAATAAGAAAGGGGCAGATGGTAAAGGTGTTGGAGAGAATGCTTTAAAGCAAATGGAACAGCTAGAGCAAGATTTATTAGAAAAAGGTTTTACTAATGAAGTTCTTCAAAAAATGATGGAATTAAAACATGAGTTATTGAAATTGGAAGAAGCTGCCTATAAGCAAGGTCAAGATACAAAAAGAGAGTCCAATACAAACGCTGGCACTTTTGAAAATAGAATTATTAAACAGTTGAAAAGGGATAAATTATGGTTTCAAGAAAATGAAATTTTAATAAGACAAACCCTACCTTTGCAAGAGGGTTATAAAAAAAGAGTACAGCAATATTTTAAAGCGAATGATAGTATACAATAGTGAATTAGAATTTGAATTGTTTAACACTGATTTAGTTTCAGATTGGTTGATTGATGTTATAGTAAATGAAGGGTTTAGTGATGGTGAGATTAATTATGTATTTTGTTCAGACGAGTATTTACTCCAAAAGAATATTGAATTTCTTAACCATGATACATTAACTGATATTATTAGTTTTGATTATACAATGGGTAAGTTAATTTCTGGTGATATATTTATTTCTGTGGAAAGGGTAAAGGAGAATTCTAAAGATTTTAATGTGTCTTTTAATAATGAATTGTGTCGAGTTATGGTTCATGGTATTCTTCATTATTGTGGCTATAAAGATAAAAGTGAAGAGGAGAAATCTGTAATGAGGGAAAGAGAGAACTTTTATCTGGCTAAGTTAGATAGTCAGATTTGAGAATTTTACGAGTATTTTCAATTGTTGCAGTGGTCTTTGGATAGTTTAATATTTGTGTGGTGGATGTAAGTTATTGTAAATCAGAGAATTGATAACTTGTAATTTATTAGAAATCAAGTAGTTAAGTAGTTTGCTTGTTTTAACTCCAACGTGATGTTTATTGTCCCTATGGTTTCTTAATTGTTTTTCTAGTTTTGTAGTTTGTTGTTTTATTGAAGTAGTTCTTATTGTCCCTATTGTTTTCCTTTTTTATTTGTTTATGGTTCTTGATATTGATTAGTTTTCTTTTTGTTATAAGACTCTTTATATTATGTATCTTTGCGTCAAATTTTATATAAAGTTCCACGTGGAACATGGTTATGAGTATATACACAACAACATATGATGTAATTGTAGTTGGTGGGGGTCATGCAGGTAGTGAAGCTGCCGCGTCAGCGGCAAATTTTGGCGCTAGAACTTTACTAATTACAATGAGCCTTCAGAATATTGCGCAGATGAGTTGTAATCCTGCAATGGGTGGTATAGCGAAAGGGCAGATAGTAAGAGAGATTGATGCTTTGGGTGGTTATAGTGGAATCATTACTGATAAGACTGCTATTCAGTTTAAGATGTTGAATAAGTCAAAAGGTCCGGCTATGTGGAGTCCGAGGGCTCAAAGTGATCGAATGCGTTTCGCTGAAGAGTGGCGATGGCAATTAGAGAATATTGAGAATCTAGATATGTTTCAAGATTCGGTGAACGGGTTGTTGTTTAAAGGAGATAAAATAGTAGGAGTAAGGACTGCTCTTGGGATTGAAATAAAAAGTAAAACTGTTGTAATTACTGCAGGTACTTTTTTGAATGGTTTAATTCATATTGGCGAGAAAACATTTGGCGGTGGTAGAGCAGGAGAAAGTGCTTCTACTGGTATTACGGAAGATTTAGTAGCTAAAGGTTTTGAATCTGGTAGAATGAAAACAGGAACACCTCCAAGAGTGGATGCGAGGTCATTAGATTTTAGTAAAATGATTGAACAACCTGGTGATGTTATTCCTGAAAAATTTTCGTATTTACAAAGTGTTGTCCCGTTGGTTGAGCAGAGATCTTGTTATATGAGTTATACTTCCTCTGAAGTTCATGAATTATTGCGTGAGGGTTTTGATAGATCTCCGATGTTTAACGGAAGAATTCAGAGTACAGGTCCAAGATATTGTCCCTCTATTGAGGATAAAATTGATCGGTTTGCCTCTAAAGATAGGCATCAAATTTTTGTGGAACCTGAGGGTTGGAAAACAAACGAAATTTATGTAAATGGGTTTTCAACATCTTTACCGGATGATGTTCAAGATGCAGCATTGAGAAAAGTTGCGGGTTTTGAGAATGTGAAATTCTTAAGATATGGTTATGCAATAGAGTACGATTATTTTCCACCGACTCAGTTGAAACATTCTTTAGAGACAAAGTTGGTAGAAAATTTGTTTTTTGCAGGCCAAATTAATGGAACAACTGGTTATGAGGAAGCAGGTGCACAGGGTTTAATGGCTGGTGTGAATGCCGCTTTAAAAGTAGATGGAAGGGATCCGTTTATATTAAAAAGAGATGAAGCATATATAGGTGTTTTAATTGATGATTTAATTACGAAAGGTACCGAAGAGCCTTATAGAATGTTTACGTCTCGTGCGGAATATAGAACCTTATTACGTCAAGATAATGCGGATTTAAGATTGACTAAAAAAGGTTTTGAACTGGGGTTGGCTAGCCAAGAAAGAATGGATAGAGTATTGGAGAAGCAGGTAAAGACAGATTTATTTATCAAATTTTTGAATGAAACAAGTGTTAAGCCAGGAGATATAAACCCAATTTTAGAACATAAAGGGACGGCTATAATTCCACAAACAATGAAATTGTTTCGAATTGCCGCACGACCACAAATTGATTTAGAAGATCTTGTTAAGTTAGGTTCAGTGGCGACTTTTATTCATGAAAATGATATAGATAAAGAGATAAAAGAACAGGCCGAGATTCATTTAAAATATTCTGGCTATATAGCAAAGGAAAAGAATAATGCGGATAAATTAAGTCGTTTGGAGCATGTTCGTATTCCTGATGGGTTTGACTATGATGGTTTGAAATCAGTATCGATAGAGGCGAAACAAAAATTAAATAAGATAAGACCGACTACAATTGCTCAAGCAAGTAGAATAAGTGGTGTTTCACCTAGTGATGTTTCTGTTCTGTTGGTTTATATGGGTCGTTAATGAGAGTTTCACGTGGAACAAACTTTTTTAGTGAAACGCGTCATTTATAAATATTGGTGAATTTTGTTCGGTTGTGGCATGTTTTTATTGATAACCATTCTAGTATTTCAGAGTTTGTAATATAATTTATTCGTTTTATTGAGTTACTGCAGTATAATGGATCTTTCGATATGTTGTTGATTTTAGTATATGGAAATGTTTTTAGCTCAGTAAAACTATTTCATATTTTAGTTTACCCACAACTTCCGAATAGTGCTTTTTTCAGATTCAGATCTTAATGCTTAACTCATTTTGGAAACATGATGTTTATTTCAAATAATTGTAGATAGATCTTAGAATTTAAGTTATAGGTGAAATAATATATAGAATTCTCGCAAATTTATTGAATGTTTAAAAATTAGCAATTAGATATATAAAATGAAAGATATATTAAGATGTAAGGACTTTACGGTTTCAGGTGAAGAATTTGACCTTATTTATGATGAAACTTTAGAAATGTTGGTTACTTCTCCGCAACCTTCTGTGGAAAAATTGGCTGGTTATTATGAAAGTGATGATTATATATCACATACGGACTCCAGCAAATCTATTTTTGATCGTGTTTATCAAGTTGTAAAAAAATACGCATTAAGGAGTAAGATTATATTAGTGGGTAAAAATTCTGTAGGAACTGAAGTTTCTAAGTCTTTATTGGATATTGGGTGTGGAACTGGTGATTTTTTGGCAATTGCAAAATTGAATAATTGGAATGTTTCGGGCGTTGAACCGAATGAAAAGGCAAGAAGTATTGCGGAATCAAAGTTAGATATTTCTGTTTTCTTTGATATTTCAGAGATAGGATCTCAAAAATATGATTGTATTACGTTATGGCATGTTTTAGAGCATATACCTGATTTACAGAGGTTTATAGCAAATTTGAAGCATTTGTTAGAGCCAAACGGGCTAATAATTGTGGCTGTTCCTAATTTTAAAAGTTTTGATGCTAATTATTATAAGAACAATTGGGCGGCTTATGATGTTCCGAGGCACCTTTGGCATTTTTCTCAAACTTCAATTGCAAAATTGTTTCACATGGAACATATGAAAGTTAAAAGTGTTGTCCCAATGAAATTTGATGCATTTTATGTTTCAATACTGAGTGAAAAGTATAAATCTAATCCATTTGGTATGATTAAGGGATTTTTTGTTGGATTAGTCTCGAATATAAAAGCCATGTTCTCTAAAGAGTATTCTTCATTGATTTATGTGTTAAAAGAGGAATAATTCTTTTTTTAAGCAGTTTTAAGACATTTTTATTGGTTTTGTGATAAAACGATAGCTAAAATTGGTTTTGAAGCTATATAGAGGTATAAAATACTATATTTCACATAGAGAAAATCTATATAATAAAAAAAAGAATAGGTGTTGATTATATGTAGTAAATAGATTGGTCCTCTTTTTATTTCTAAATTTGTTAAGGGTTTAGACCTAATATTATTTATAAGAAAATAGTTGGGGTAATTAAGTGATCAGTAATATTTTTCAGTTTCGTGTTCACAGTCGAGTATTGGGTTAAGAGATTTATTAATTATTAAATTATAATTGCAACTCAAGGATCCAAGCAATTAGTTTATAGAGATGAAAATTCCAATCTTTCCGAAGCAATTATCGACGAATTGATCGCAGCATTTGATTTATAGAATGAGTAAGAAATATTATTCGAATCGTGTAAAGCCAGTTGTTTACAATGGGCTTTTTATTGCAATAAATACAAAGCAAATACATTAATGATAAAGTAAACTGCTAAAGTCATAGCACCTGCATAATCTTTTGCTAATCGCTGACCTATAAGCATGAAAATCAGGCAAATAGCAGAAATTTCTGCTCCAACCAGGGCAATTTCTGCACCTCCATTTGTTGCTAATTGACCTACACCAATTATCATTAAAATACTAGCGACAACCTCAAAAACTAATACGGTAGCCAATAAAAATGGCACCATATTTCTTAAAGGTGAATTTTTAAAATGATCGGTAATAAAGGCAATGTTTCCTTTCCAATCTGTGATTTTATCAATTCCAGATTGTAAAAACGTTACGATTAAAAATACAAGGATTAAAATTTCTGCTGGCTGATTGTTAAAAATATTCATAGGCTTATTCTTTAGTATGTAGCAATCTTGTTAATTTAATGGAAAGATCTAGTAATACAATTTTTGCATTTCCGTTTCTCTCTATATGATATATAGCGTCGTTTAATTCTTTGTCTATTTCAATAATATTTCCACCATGAATAAAAGGAGCGAATTTTCCAATAGTAAATCCAGGTGTTTTAGTTTCTAAAAATACTAAATCGTTGGCTTTATAATTTAGCAACATTGCTTGTCTAAAAAATTGTAAACAATAATTCAAAAATCGTTTTTGAGTTTCTCTACCGGTTTTTGCAATACCTTCGCTCCATCCAATTAACTCATTTATTACAGATGCGTTTCCTTTTGCCTTAAAAGCGGCTCTAATCCACGTAATAAACCATTCTTCAAAAACGAAATCTGCAGAATCATTATGTAAAATATGTAATGCTTTATTGTAATTTCCGTCAGCTTGATGCGCAATCTTATTAGCATCATTTTCAGCAACACGTTCTTTAGAAATCAATCCATCAACAATATCTTGCTCGCTTAAAACAGGAAAATGTAAAACTTGACATCGAGATAAAATAGTATTTATAATTTGTTCTTCATCTTCCGAAATTAATATAAATACTGTTTTTTCAGGCGGCTCTTCAATAAGTTTAAGGAGTTTATTTGCGGCAGAAATATTCATTTTTTCAGCCATCCAAATTATCATTACTTTAAAGCCTCCTTCATATGATTTCAGTTGTAAAGACTTCACAACTTCTTCTGCCTGATCTACACCAATAATACCTTGTTTATTTTCAATTCCAAGTAAATGTAACCAGTTAAACAGGTTTCCATAAGGCTGCTCTTTTATAAACTGCCTCCATTCCACTAAAAATTGATTACTTGTAGCGTGTTTTTTTACTTTATCATTGGTAGCAACGGGAAATGCAAAGTGCATATCTGGATGCGATAAATTATTACATTTTAAATTACAAGCATCTTTGTTTTCACTCTCTAAACATAATAAATATTGGGCATAAGCTATAGCCATTGGTAAAGTCCCCGAACCTTCCTTCCCAACAAATAATTGCGCATGTGCAATACGACCATTATTGGCGGAATGCTGTAAATGATTTTTAATATGTTCGTGACCTAAAATGTCTGAAAACTGCATTGCACAAATATAGGGAATTCACATTAGCACGAAGAATATAGAATCGTTATCTTTGCTCCCCTAAAACACAATTTACACAACTATGTTAACAATTAATGATTTCAATTTCGAAAACAAAAGAGCAATTATAAGAGTCGATTTTAATGTGCCATTAGATGGCGATTTTAATGTTACTGATACAACTAGAATTGAAGCGGCAAAACCAACCATTTTAAAAGTATTAGAAGATGGTGGAAGTTGTGTATTAATGTCACATTTGGGAAGGCCAAAAGGGGTTTCTCCTGAGTTTTCATTGAATCATATTGTTGATACAGTAAGTGAATTAATTGGCGTACAAGTAAAATTCGTTTCTAATTGTATTGGGGAAGAGGCTGAGATAGCGGCCAACTCATTAGAGCCAGGAGAAATTCTTTTACTAGAGAATTTGAGATTTCATGATGAAGAGAAAAATGGAGATGTAACGTTTGCTGAAAAACTATCGAAATTAGGAGATATTTATGTGAACGACGCCTTTGGAACTGCACATAGAGCACATGCTTCTACAACCCTAATTGCACAGTTTTTTAATGATAAAAAATGTTTTGGAGCATTATTAGCAAAGGAGATTGAAAGTATTGAGAAAGTATTGAAAGACAGTGAAAAACCTGTTACAGCTATTTTGGGAGGAGCAAAGGTATCTTCCAAAATTACAGTAATTGAGAACATTTTAGATAAAGTTGACCACTTAATTATTGGAGGAGGAATGAGCTTTACATTTATCAAAGCACTTGGTGGAAAAATTGGAAACTCTATTTGTGAAGATGACAAGCAAGAGCTAGCATTGAGTATTCTTAAGGAAGCAAAGGAAAAAGGAGTTGAAATTCACTTACCGGTAGATGTGGTTGCTGCAGATGCATTTAGCAATGACGCAAATACTCAATTTGTAGATATATATAGTATTCCAGATGGTTGGGAAGGTATAGATGCTGGAACAAAGGCTAGAGCAGCATTTCATGAGGTTGTATTAAAATCAAAAACAATTTTATGGAATGGACCACTAGGGGTATTTGAATTAGAGAACTTTGCAAAAGGAACAATTGCATTGGGTGATTCTATTGCGGAGTCTACCAAGAACGGATGTTTTTCTTTAGTAGGAGGTGGCGATTCTGTCGCTGCAGTTAAGCAATTTGGATTTGCGGATAAAGTGAGTTACGTTTCAACTGGAGGTGGAGCGATGTTAGAAATGCTTGAGGGTAAAACGTTACCTGGCATTGAAGCAATATTGAGTTAGTAAAACTTCAATTAGAGATATTTAAACCTCTTATTTAGGCTGCTAAATAAGAGGTTTTTTGCTTTTTAATTTTTTGTGATCTAATAGAAATGAGAAATAAAATTATTAACTAAATTTGAAATTCTACAAATTAAAGAAGAAGTTAAATGAAATACACCAATTTACCACATACAGATATAAAAGTTAGTAAAATTTGCCTTGGAACAATGACCTGGGGAGAACAAAATACTGCGCCCGAAGGGCATGAGCAAATGGATTTTGCCTTAGAAAAAGGAGTTAACTTTTTTGATGTTGCAGAATTGTATCCCGTACCCGCTAAACTAGAAACGTATGGGGCAACGGAAGAGATTATTGGAACATGGTTTAAGAAATCGGGAAATAGAGACAAAATAGTTCTAGCAACTAAAATTGCAGGACCAGGAGCCTATACTGCACATATAAGATCTACTGGGTTTTCTAAAGAATCTATTAAAGAGGCTGTAGAAGGAAGTTTAAGGCGTTTACAAACTGACTATATAGATTTGTATCAGTTGCATTGGCCGACGAGACCAGTAAATTGCTTTGGCGTTCGAAGGTTTCCTTATGATAATTTTCAAAAGAAGAATGAAGGTTTTCAGCAGATTTTAGAATATTTAGAAGAAATAAAAAAAGAAGGAAAAATTAGAGAAATTGGTCTTTCTAATGAATCTGCTTGGGGAACGATGAAATACTTAAACATTTCTGAGCAAAAAGACTTACCAAGACCAATTACTATTCAAAACTCATATTCCTTATTGCATAGGCCGTTTGAAACGAATTTATCAGAGGTTTGTATGCAAGAGAATATTGGTTTGTTGGCTTACTCACCTTTAGCTTTTGGTGTGTTGAGTGGAAAATACTTAAACGGAACTCCTAAAGATTCTCGTGTAGCATTATATCCTAATTACAATAGATATAGTAGTCCGGAATCTGAAAAAGCCGTGAGAGCCTATTTAAAAATTGCTGAGAAGTATGGGCTGTCATTAACTCAACTATCATTAGCATTTGTAAACGAATTACCATTTTTAACAAGTAATATTATTGGAGCTTCAAAAATGAGTCAATTAAAAGAAAACATTGATTCTATTAATGTAGAATTGAGCCAAGAAATTAAAGATGAAGTCAATGCGGTTCATGAATTAATGCCAAATCCAGCACCTTAACTATAAATCACAATGAATTGTCACACTGAGCCTGTCGAAGTGTAAACTCAGGTCTTATTCTTAGATTAATGAACCAATCAGAACTCAAAGAATTTCTAGACGAAAAAGTACTAGAATATAACAACCCAAAATTTATTGAATCAGATCCTATTCAAATTCCGCATCAATTCACTAAGAAAGAAGATATTGAAATTGCGGCATTTTTAGCCGCTACCATTGCTTGGGGCAATAGAAAGATGATCATAAAAAATGCCAATAGAATGATGGATCTTATGGGAAATTCACCTCATGATTTCATATTAAACCATTCTAAGGATGATTTAAAAAAATGCGAGAACTTTGTTCATCGAACATTTAATGGTGCTGATTTTCAATTTTTTATTCAGTCGCTTCAAAATATATACAAGAATTACAATGGATTAGAGGTATTATTTGCCAAATATCCAGAAGACCTGAACAACAAAAAAGTACTGCATCATTTTAAACAAGTGTTTTTCGAAATTCCTTTTCAACAAAGAACCACAAAACATGTTTCCGACCCTATGAAAGGTAGCGCATCTAAAAGACTGAATATGTTTCTTAGATGGATGGTTCGTAAAGACAATTCAGGTGTAGATTTTGGAATTTGGGACTCAATTCCAATGTCAAAGTTATCCTGTCCGTTAGACGTACATTCAGGAAACGTTGCTCGTAAATTAGATTTATTAATTCGTAAACAAAACGATTGGAAAGCATTGGAAGAATTAGACAATAACCTCAGAAAAATGGATATAAATGATCCCGTTAGATATGATTTTGCATTGTTTGGTTTAGGGGTTTTTGAGAATTTTTAATCTAACTCCCAACCAAAAGAGGTTTGTAACACATAATCATCTTTGGTTGCCCCTTGTGCTGGTTGATTATCGAAATTGTAAGTAATTCCTGTTTTAATATAAAAATCCCAAGGTAGGTCATATTTCATATCAAATTTAAAATCGACCCTAAAACGCCCTTTTTCTGTAATACTCGGGTAGCCAAAAATTGAAGTAAGTAAACTTAAATCCCCAATTTCATATTTATTAAACTCAGATCCAAAATAGAACTCTATACTATTTCTGCTTGGATTGGCATCTTCAATAAACTCTTCATTACTATATGCCAATCCAGAACCAGCCGCAAAAGCCATACTATTATTTCGTCTAAAATAATAACCCGCACCTAGTTTTGCTGTAGTTCTTAGTTGTAATAATTGCTCATTATTTGAAAGTAGCACCGCAGATGTAGATAGAAACCATTCATTTTTAAGATACCATTGAAAAGTAGTATTATTTTCTATCCTTTTAATATCTTCTACACCGTCTTGTCGATTATAAACCGAACTAAAAGCATTATTTAGGCTCCATTTATTCGCGTTATATTTAATTAACGCGTTTCCTGTAAGTTGTTTTGAGTTATTTGCTTTAGTTAAAGTAATACCAATATCAAATTCGGCTGTTAATCTACTTAAGAAGTTCTTACCAATGGCATCTAAATAAATAACTTTATCTAAGGTAGATTCTAGAATGAATTCTCCCTGATCTAATAAAACAATGTTTTTATTGATAGAATCAGTATTAATTGTAGTATTAAATCTGCTACCATTTGATAATGAAACAATAAATAATCGGTTGCTATAAACTTCTTTTACACGGTGCCATTTAATTTTAAAATCACTGTCACTATAAGATGTTGAAATAGTCAAAACGCTTTTATCTAAACTTTGAATCTCACCAACAAGTTTGTTTTTATTATTTAAAACGATTGAATCTTTTTGAGCCGATACACTATGAAAGGTGGCAATTAGTATAAAAAAGAAAACAATTTTTTTCATGTTCGTTTTTGTTCAAAACAAATATAGCAAAATAAGTTATTGATAATAACCTCTTAGTAACCCACCTTAGCACGCACTCTTGACAATACTTTATTAGCAACAATTGAAGCTTTTTCAGCCCCAATCGCTAAGGCCTTGTCAACCTCTTCTAAGTTATCCATATAATAGAAATAGCGCTCTCTAATTTCACCAAATGTTTCTAGTAAAAGTTCAAAAAATGCTTGTTTAGCATGTCCATACCCATAGTTTCCTCCTTCATAATTGTTTCGCATTTCAGCGATTTGTTCTGCTGAAGCAAGCAACTTATACAAGGCAAATAAATTACAGGTGTCTGGGTTTTTAGGTTCTTCTAAAGGTGTAGAATCCGTTTGGATTTTCATTACTTGTTTGCGCAGTTTCTTTTCTGGTAAAAAGATATCAATAAAATTTCCTTGCGATTTACTCATTTTACCACCATTAGTTCCAGGAACATACATTGTACCTTCTTGAATTTTAGCTTGTGGAGGCACTAAAGTATCTCCCATTTGACCATTAAATCGATTAGCTACATCGCGTGTCATTTCTAAATGTTGTAATTGGTCCTTTCCAACAGGTACAATTTCCGCGTCATACAATAAAATATCTGCAGCCATTAACATTGGGTAAGAGAATAAACCAGAATTCACATCTTCTAACCGATCAGCCTTATCTTTAAAACTGTGTGCAAGGGTTAACCTTTGATATGGAAAAAAACAACTTAAATACCAAGTTAACTCTGTTACTTGAGGCACATCACTTTGGCGATAAAAAACTGTTTTTTCTACATCTAAACCACAGGCTAACCAAGTTGCAGCAGTGCTATAAGTGTTTTCTCTAAGGGTTTTTCCATCTTTAATTTGGGTCAATGAATGCATATCAGCAATAAATAAGAAAGACTCATTATCGCTATTTTTTGCTAATTCAATTGCCGGTAAAATGGCTCCTAAAATATTTCCGAGGTGTGGTGTTCCGGTACTCTGTACACCCGTAAGAATTCTTGACATTTTGTATACTTTATACACGCAAAAGTAACGATTTTAATTAGTATTTTTGAATAGATGAAAGTATTAAAAAATCTAGCCATACTTGTTTGGAGAATTTGGTTTTACGCATGGTTTATTGGAACTATAATTGTTGCGTTACCAGTTTTGCTAATTATTACAGCCAAAGAAAGTTGGTATCCTGCCTTTTTTAAAATTGCGAGGGCATGGGGCAAGACCTTGCTATTTGTAATGGGCTTTAAGGCAAGTACAATTTCCGAAGAAACTATTGAACCAAGAAGTAGTTACATGTTTTGCGCAAACCACACTTCTATGATTGACATTATGCTGATGCTGGCCGTAGTTAAAAACCCATTTGTATTTGTTGGAAAAGCAGAATTGGGTAAAATTCCAATATTTGGATATTTTTATAAACGCACATGTATTCTGGTTGATCGAAATAAGCCCTCAAGTAGAAAAGCGGTTTTTGCAGAAGCTGAGCGAAGATTAAAAAATGGATTAAGTGTTTGTATTTTTCCAGAAGGACTTGTTCCGGATGATGAAAGCATTGTTTTAAGCCCTTTTAAAAATGGTGCTTTTATATTGGCTATAGAACATAGAATCCCGATAGTACCGATGACCTTTTACGATTGCAAAAAGAGATTGTCCTATACTTTTTTTAGCGGTTGTCCTGGCGCCCTAAGGGTTAAAATACACGCATTTATTCAAACGGAACACTCTGAAATTTCAGATAGACATAAGGTAAACAAACAAGCTTTCGACACTATATATAATGAGTTGATTCTAGATGCAAATGGATCATAAAAAGTTATCCCATTTTTTTACTGAATATGAACAATGTACACAATTCAACAAAAAATACTATTTCATAAAAAAGGAGATCAATTAATTACTCTATTAGATGGGCCCAGGAATCAGTTTTTGAGAAAAATAGAAGTGAAATAATTCTATTGATTTGAAAATCAATTTTATTCTTTGCCAATAAAGCTAAAAGTTGTAGATTGCATTATAAAAATTGTAACCAAACCCCTGATATATATGTTGAACATAGTATTAGTTGATGACGAGAACGACGCATTAGAAGCTTTAGAATGGAAATTAAATAAATACATTATTGATGTAAAAATCACAAAATGTAATTCGCCGATAGAATCTATACAGGTAATAGAAAACTTAAAACCTGATGTAGTCTTTTTAGACATTCAAATGCCAGAAATGGACGGTTTTACGCTTTTAGAAAATTTAACCTACAAAAAATTTAATTTAATTTTTACGACTGCTCATGATGAGTTTGCTTTAAAGGCAATAAAGGTTTCAGCCATAGACTATTTGTTAAAACCTGTAGATAAAGATGAATTAATTGCTGCTATTGGAAAAATTAAAGACCAACAACAAGAGGCTTTATTAGAAGATAAATTACAACTGCTCTTAGGAAACTTAAATAACAATCACGATAAAATAAATATTTCTGCTGATGGAAAGGTGTATTTATTGGAAAAGGATGAGGTTGTTATGTTAAAATCTGATAAGAGCTATACAACTATTTTCCTTTCTAACGATCAAGAAATTATTGTTTCTAAAACCTTAAAAGAAGTAGAAAAGAAATTTCAATTTTCTCAATTTTATAGGGTGCATAATTCGTATTTGATTAATTTGAACCACGTTAAAGAATATTTAAAAGGATTGGGGGGAGAATTGATTATGACAAATGGTCAAACAGCCTCTATTAGTAGATCTAAAAAGGCCGAATTGTTTACCAAATTATACTTTGATTAATTAGGATGTTTGTAGATATCCATTCTGAAATATATTCTTGGATTCGAGGAGGATTATTTGTTTTAGTAATTTATCATTTACTAATATATTTCCAGAACCGAAGAACAACCTATTTATACTACAGTTTATATCTTCTAGGGCTGTTTATTTATTTCTATCAACATGTATTTGACAACATTGTTTCAGAAGGAATTTATGAATATATAAATTTCCCTATTCAATTTTTAGCATACGCCTGTTTTGCCTTATTTACAAGAAATCTCTTAGAAACTAGGATACACAATGTTCAATGGGATAAGTTTCTTGAACTGGAAGTAAAAGTCTTATTGGCTCTAGCACCTATGTTTATTTTCATTGAGATGTTTTTGGGCTATGAATTTCAATTGCAATCATTTACAATTGTAGGGCCTTTACTAACAATATTCAATCTAACTTCGTTTTATTACCTCTATAAAATTCCAGGGATTACATCGAAGTATTTTGTATTTGGCTCTTTGTTGTACGTAGTACTTGCCAATATTAGTTTCTTACAGTTATTTGTAGATGAAGAAGTGTTTGCAAACTATGGTGTGCATCCTATGTTTTTTATGTATATAGGAGCATTTATTCAGAGTATAGTTTTTGCTTCTACTTTAGGGCATAGTGTTAAACGAATTGAACAGCGGAGTAAAAATGCAGAGGTTAAGTTAGCCATTAAGCAAAAACAAATGGAGGAGTTAAAAATGACCGCATTACAGAGTCAAATGAACCCTCACTTTTTGTTTAATTCCCTGAATTCAATTAACAACTTTGTGTTAAAAAACGATGTAGAAAAAGCGTCAGATTATATTACAAAATTTTCGCGATTAATTCGTGTTATCCTTAAGAGTTCGTCCAGCCTTACAATTCCATTATCTGAAGAATTAGGAATATTAGGGCTTTATGTAAAATTGGAACAAATGCGAATTAAGGGGGGGTTTGAGTATATCATAAATGTAGATAATGGTATTAATTTAGAAGAAGTTAAAGTTCCTCCATTATTTTTACAACCATATTTAGAGAACTCAATTTGGCATGGAATAATGCATGTGGAGGGAGATAAAAGAGTGGAATTAACAATTAGAAAAGAAGAGAACAGTATTCGTTGTGAAGTAGTTGATAATGGGATAGGAATAGACAATTCGAAAAGACAACCTCACAAACAAATTAATAGAAGGAAATTTTTTGGCACACAAGCAACGGAAAATAGAATTAAGTTATTACACAGACAAGCGAATGTAGTTGTCGATATTTCAGATATTTCTACCGAAGAAAAAACGGGAACAAAAGTTACAATTGTATTTCCTATTAGTTCTTAAAACTAAAAACCATTTATAGCGATTCTAATACCATTGGTAAAAAAAAAGAATACAAGCGTTAATTCTAAAAATTTCAATCGAATATTCGGCTTACCTTTGAGTTATAATATTGAGTCTAAACGTTGAATAGACTTTTAAAATTTTACAAAATTACATAATGACAATCATTTCTTTTTTTATCCCCACAGATAAAGATATTTTGAGGGACATAAAAGAAGACACACGCACTATAAAGTTTATAGGAGAGGGCAGTGTGAAACAAAAGTTAGATGTCACCAAATTTATCAGAAAGTTTATATATCGATTCGATGCTGTTAAAACAGTAAGACAGATTGTTTATATAAAAAAAGGACTTTCTTGGGAATTAGAAAGTATTTCTGCAATACAAAGTCAGAATAAAAAAATAAGCTAATTACGTTAAAAATCAATAAGTTGATTTATTTAAAAAACCCGAACAAACAATGTTCGGGTTTTTTATTTCCATTTATTTATTAAAACAAACCATTTGTATATTTTTAGAAGAAAAATAATAGATTGCTATGAATTGTATTAGTAAGAATATTATATTTGTAATGTAAATGAGTCTTTGGGGTTGATTTATTTATAACTCGAGTTAAACATTGTTTGACTCGAGTTTCTTTTTTATACCCATTTTGAAAAAGGATTCTTGCTTAACTCAGAATTATAGAATTTTGTATCTCCGGTAACCTCAACACCTACCCATGTTGGTTTGGAGAAAGATTCATCTACTGAACCAAGTTCAACTTCACCAATAACCAGTCCTTCATTTTCACCTTTAAATTCATCTATTTCGTAAATATGATCCCCATGATTAACGTAATAACGATACTTTTCAATTACACCTTTTTCACAAAGCTGGAATAATTCATTAGCCTCTTCGAGTGGAATTTCCTTTTCCCATTCAAATCTTGAAGTACCATTACTAGAGGAAATTCCTTTAATAGTTAAAAAACCAGAATTGTCTAAAATTCGAACTCTAACAACCCGATTTTTATTTGAATTTAAAAAACCTTGTTTAATAAAAGATACTTTAAAACTATCCGTTTTATAGGAAGAATTTTTTATTAAGAATTTTCTTTCAATTTCTAAAGGCATTTAAGAGTAATTTTTGCTAAAATAATACTTTTCATGTTTCCGTTATTAATGAATACCTTAGCAAAAAATTATTGGAGTGAAATACTTAAATTTTTTTCTTTTTTTTATTGTTATCAATGTCTGGTCTCAAATAGATTATTCCAATAGTTGGGAAGATTCCAATTCTTATAACTACGTAAAAATTGCTCACAATAAAATCAATTTTGGAGAGCTTAAGAATGTATCAGGAGTAAATATTATTTCGCTATCTATCAATGACAATAAGGAAACAAACACTACAAAAATTGTAATAATAAATTAAGAATGCTTGTTGCAACAAAGGCAATTGTATTAAATTCAATTAAATACGGAGATACAAGTCTTATCGTTAAATGCTTTACGGAAAAATCGGGGTGTAAGTCTTATTTATTAAAAGGGGTTTTAGGATCAAGGAAAGGCAAGATTAAAGCATCTTACTTTCAACCATTAACTCAATTAAATATTATAGGAAAACATAACAGTAAGGGAAACCTAAATAGTTTAAAAGAGGTTCATATTCATAATCCTTATCAATCGCTATATTCAAATATATTTAAACAGTCTATTGTGTTTTTTTTATCCGAGGTTTTGAGTACATCAATTCAAGAAGAAGAATCGAATGAGGATTTGTATAGTTATATAGAAAGCGCCTTAATGTGGTTAGATCTTCATGAAAATATTTCTAATTTCCATTTGTTATTTTTATTAAAATTAACCAAATTTCTTGGGTTTTATCCTGAATTAGAAAATATTGGATATAGCAATTTTGATTTGCTAGAAGGGAGATTTGTTAAAAATGTAAAATACCACAATAATGTTGTGTCAAATGAAGATTTAATTGCCTTTAAAAAACTCTTAGGTATAAATATTGATGCTCTACACAAGGTAGAATTTAATGCAGTAAATAGACATCGAGTTTTAGATATTCTGATCCGATATTTTGAGTTACATTTGACGGGATTTAAAAGACCAAAATCACTAGACGTTTTAAGACAGGTATTTAGTTAGTAATGAGGAGTTTAATTAGCGTAGTAATATTTTTTGTTTGTGGGTTTATTTTTAGTCAAGAGGTGACAATTCTTGATATAGAAACTAATTTCCCTATAGAAAACTGTACCGTTTATGGAGAAAATAACACGAAGGTCGTTTATTCGGATAAATTTGGAAAAGTAGATTTGTCTTTTTTTGATGAAAATGAAGTCATTTCATTCAATCATCTATCTTATATCGAAATTGAAATTTTAAAGCGTCATTTAAAAGAGGTAGATTTTAAAGTTTTTTTACACAAACAGGCGGAATCTTTAGAGGAAGTAATTCTTTCAACTTCAAAGCAGAAAGAAACAAGAAGTCGAGTTGCGGAGCAAATTGAAATTAGTATAAATAAAGAAATCGTAAAAATTGCTCCTCAGACTTCTGCTGATTTACTTGCTACCATTCCTGGAGTGAAAGTTCAAAAGTCTCAATTTGGAGGGGGAAGTCCCGTTTTAAGAGGGATGGAAGCAAATAAGGTTTTACTTGTTGTTGATGGAGTAAGAATGAACAATGCTATTTATAGAACCGGACATTTACAAAGTTCTATTACTGTATCACCTTCTACATTAGAACGAACAGAAGTTTTGTTTGGACCATCTTCTGTAATCTATGGATCTGATGCTTTAGGAGGGGTTGTTCATTACTACACAAAAACACCAAAGTTTTCCTATACTCCTCAAACAAAAGTGAGTTTTTTATCAAGATATAGTTCAGTTAACGAAGAAATCACGAATCAAGGAAGTGTATCATTTTCATTTAATAAATGGGCCTCTTTTACCAGTTTTTCATATTCAGATTTTCAAGATTTAAAAATGGGTGAAAACCGAAGGCATGGATTTGAAGATTGGGGTAAAGTTTTTGAATACTCAAATAATTCAGATACATTTTACAATCCAAATCCAGTTTCAAATTCAGACCCAAATAATCAGAAAAATACCGGCTATAATCAAAGAGATTTTTTGCAAAAACTGATTTTTAAAGCCTCAGAAAAGTCAAAATTAATATTGAATTTTCAACATTCTATGTCTTCAGACATACCTAGATTTGATAGACTAACAGAAGAAAAAGAGGGATCTTTGAAATTCGCTGAATGGTATTATGGCCCTCAGAAAAGAACCATGATAAGCTCTCAATTTTCTTTTGAACCATCCAAAAAATGGATGGATTCTGGAACTTTTACAGCGGCATATCAAAATTTAGAGGAATCTAGAATTCAACGAAAGTTTGGAAGTTTGGACAGGTCTTATAGAATTGAAAATGTTGATGTTTTAAGCTTCAATGGTGATTTCTCAATTCCTCTTTCAAATAAATCGAATCGTAGTTTGTCATATGGAATAGAAGTAACTCATAATATAGTAGACTCATATGCTGTCGGAAAGACTTTAAAAGTTGAAGGAAATGAAATAATTGGTTTTTCAGGAAACTTTGCCGTTCAATCCAGGTACCCAGATGGTGGAAGCAACTATACAAGTTCCGCAATTTATACAAGTTATAGACAAGATGTTTCTAAGAAAGGAACTTTAAATACCGGGATTCGCTTTACAAATACATGGTTAAATGCAACATGGATAGATGATACCTTTATTACATTACCAGACATGGATATCAATCTAAATAATGGCGCTTTAACGGCGACTGTCGGTTATGCATACAAACCAAATGATACTTGGCAATTAAACTCCGTGCTTTCTTCAGGGTTTAGATCGCCTAATATTGATGATATCGGAAAAATTAGAGAGAAAAATGGAATTGTAACTGTTCCCAACGTTGCGTTGAAACCTGAATTTGCTTATAGTGGAGAACTCGGTGCAATTAAATACTTAAATGATAAAAACTTTAATGTTGGATTTAATGTTTATTATACCTTACTGAATAACTATATAGCAAGAGAACCATTCCCCATTAACGGATCTCCAACAATTATTTATGACGGAGAAGAAGTAGAAACCTACGCAAATGTGAATCATGATAACGCATATATTTATGGGTCAACATTGACTTTAGGAGGAAATTTATCAAAACATTTTAAAACCAGCGCAAGTGCAACTTATACCAAAGGCAGGGCCTATGATTCCGGATTACCCTTATCATCTATTCCGCCTTTATTTGGTAATGTAGACTTTGCATTTGCTAAGAAGAGATTGGAGATGTCGTTGAGTTTTAGATTTAATGCAACTAAGAAAATAGAGGACTACAATTTAATTGAGGGAATTGATAATATTGAACAAACTCCGATAAATGAAGATGGAGATTTTGTAGGAACACCCAGCTGGAATAGTCTAAATCTTTATAGTAGTTATAACATAACAAAGAATTTGAACATTCAATTTATGATAGATAATATTTTTGATAATCATTATAAAGAATTCGCTTCAGGAATTAGTGCCCCAGGCAGAAATTATTCTATATCATTAATAATAAATTAAATTTTAGTTACAAACTGTTTATAATCAATTAGAAAAAGGCGTTTTTTTTATACTTTCGTGAACTTAAAATTTTCTTAATTAAAAATGCCTCAAAACACCCGTACTAACCGATATCATATTTCTTTTATTGTATCTGTTTTTATGTTGTTAACAGTAAATCTAATTGCTCAAACAGCAGATTGCATCCCGGATAATACTTTAGATATTTATCTTGATGCTTCTGGTAATGCCAGCATTACAGTAGCAAATATTAATGCTGGAGCATCTATGGGGTCCACGATAAGTTTAGATAAGTATAATTTTACTTGTACAGATATTGGTCAGGTTACGGTTACGCTATCGGCTGATAATGGCGGTACCCCCGTTAGTTGTTCAACAATCGTTAATGTTATAGATAATATACCTCCAACTATTGGAGGATCAGGAAATGTAATAGAAAACACCTCAGTTGATGGGTTTGGAGATTGCACATCAGAAATTTTAGTTAGTAATGTGTTTTTTAGTGACGCTTGCTCAATACCTACGTTGAGTTGGGCTACTACGGGAGCGACAATATTGTCAGGAATGAATCAAGTAGGTAGACAGATTTATAATGTTGGAACAACAACAATTACT
The DNA here is from genome assembly GCF_031846385.1 of Urechidicola vernalis. Taxonomy (NCBI): domain Bacteria; kingdom Pseudomonadati; phylum Bacteroidota; class Flavobacteriia; order Flavobacteriales; family Flavobacteriaceae; genus Urechidicola; species Urechidicola vernalis. The sequence goes on along the minus strand of NZ_JAVRHV010000005.1, from coordinate 12,885 downwards.
TATACTGTCATAGACGCTTCATTAAATTCGAATACTTATGATATAATCGTTACAGTTATAGATGATGAGAATCCAACAATTTCATGTATAGGTGATCAAACAAGAAATACAGTTACAGAAGAATGTTACTATACTGTCGTTGGAACCGAATTTGATCCCACAGTAGCCAACGATAATTGTGGGGGAGCTGTGGTAATTAATGATTTTAACAATTCTAACACCCTCGCTGGTGCACAAATTCCTGATGGAACTACTATTGTATGGTCAATTAATGATGGCACTTTTAGTGAAACATGTAGTTTTGATGTTTCCGTAATAGATAATGAAGCTCCAACTGTAGTTGCTAGCAGTGATAGAAGTGGAAATTCTTCTGATGATGGGCCGGGTAATTGTACGTTAGAACTTTTAATTGGTAATGCAATTCCAAGTGATAATTGTTCTGGAACTAATTTAACGTGGGCTATGTCAGGTGCGACAACAGGTTCAGGTTCTGGACAAGTTGGACGTCAATTTTATAATGTTGGAACCACAATAATTACTTATACGGTTACTGACGATGAAGGATTAACAGGTACAGATTTTTTATCAATTACTATAACTGATGATGAAAATCCAGTTTTAAGTTCTTGCCCTCCTGATATTAGTCAAGGAACCGATAGTTCAATTTGTGGAGCAATAGTTGCATGGACGCCCCCGACAGCAGCAGACAATTGCGGTGTTACCGTATCAAGTACACATAATCCGGGAGACACCTTTCCGGTTGGAACAACAACAGTAACATATACAGCAACAGATGGCGAAGGGTTAATAGATTCTTGCAGTTTTGATGTTGTTATAACAGATGTTGAAAACCCAATAATAGTATGCCCTTCTGATATTATAGTTAATGCAGATAGTTTTTGTGAAGCTACTACAGTAAATTTAGGAACACCTACAACATCTGATAATTGCGGAGTTGCCAGTGTAACAAATAATGCACCATCAACTTTTCCATTAGGAACAGTTCAAGTTACCTGGACCGTTACGGATACTGCAGGTTTAATAGCTACTTGTATTCAAAACGTGACAGTTGTAGACGCAACGCCTCCAACAATTACATGCCCTAGCAACGTAACTGTGAGTGCCGATTTAGGATTGTGTACGGCAAGTGGTGTAAGTTTAGCGACCCCAACCTATTCAGATAATTGTTCTGTTGGAATTTCGAATGATGCTCCTGCTACTTTTCCATTAGGAGACACGACAGTAATTTGGACGGCCACAGATGGAGCTGGCTTAACAACTACATGTGTACAAACTGTTACTGTTGAAGATAACGAAGCACCTGTAGCAGTTTGCAAAGATTTAACATTACAGTTAGCACCTGGAACTGGAACTTTAACTGTTTTAGGTAGTCAGGTAGATAATGGGTCAACAGATAATTGTTCTACAAATTTCAGTTTATCGCAATCCTCTTTTACCTGTGCCGATATTGGAGATAACGTTGTAACATTCACCGTTACAGATGATGCTGGAAACACTGATACCTGTTCGGCAATAATAACAATTACAGATGCCGCAGAAAACGCCTCTGTAAGTATTGCTGCAGCAGATACAACAGTTTGTCAAGGGATACCTACAACTTTTACTGCAACACCAACAAATGGAGGAACAACTCCTATGTATCAATGGCAGATTAATGGTTCTGAAGTGGGTGCACCAACAACAAGTTCTACGTTTGTAACTTCTACCTTAAATCAGAATGATATTGTTACGGTTTCTATGACATCTGATTTATCTGTATGTGCTACTTCTCAATTGAGTAATAGTATTCAAATGACTGTAAACTCATTGTTACCTGTTTCTTTTAGTATTGTTGGAAATACAATTATATGCGAAGGTGAATTAACAACTTTTTTACCAGGAACCATAACAAATGGAGGCTCTAATCCATCATATCAATGGTATTTAAATGGTACACCTACAGTAACTACTATTAATTACACGACTTCAGGTCTTTCAAATGGAGATGTTGTAACATTAGAAGTTAGTTCAGATGCCAATTGTGCAAATCCAGTACCTGCATCAGAAAGCATTACAATAACGGTAAATCCGTTACCAACGGTAACAGCACTTATTGATGGATCTTCTAGTAATGTAACAATTTGTTCGGGAGATACTGTAACGCTTACAGGAAGTGGTGCCTCCTCATATACCTGGGATAATGGTGTTTCTGATGGAGATGTTGTTAGCCCGAGCACTACTATGACTTATACAGTTACAGGAACTGATGGGAGCAGTTGCGAAAATTCGGATACCATTACTGTTACTGTAACACCAGATGCAACAATAGGGCTAATATCAGCAGCCGGAACTGAAAGTCAAAACGTTTGTTCTGGTTCGGCTATGACTCCAATTACATATCAATTAACCAATGCAACAGGAGCAAATGTTATAGGCACATTACCTTCAGGCGTTTTACCATCTTTTGATCCAGGAACGGGAATTTTTACAATTAGCGGAAATCCAACAACTACAGAAACTACTACAGGAGATTTTTATAGTTTTTCAATTGAAGCAATTGGGTGTAACCCAGCATCAATTGATGCCTTTATAGGTGTTTATGGAGCAGCACCAGCAGCACCAACTTCTCATGACGGGCCGTATAATATTTGCGTTGGAGCATTTACAAATAATGCTACTGTTAATTTTAGTATACCAGTAGATCCAAATGTTGTGGCATATAATTGGGGTATGCCAAATGGAAGTTTCAACATAACTGATGGTGATAATACCGATGAAGTTACGGTCAATATTACTCAGACATATGATTGGGGTAGAGCATTTCAACCTCAAACATATGTAATAACGGTATCTACAATTAATCCATGCGGCACTTCTTCAGACTACACATTCGAAATCGAATTACAGTATTTAGACGTATTAGATATTACTGCAGGAGAAGATATTTATGTTTGTGAAGATACAAGTTCGATTGACATGGCAGGTGGAACTGACGGACCTTTAGGGAGTGGTTTAGATTATGATGAATGGGATTGGTTTGATGCTACAGGTACGGATGACAACTTTGACCATGATGCTACTTATCAAGAATGCGTTAGAGTATGCACAAGATATTGGCCATGGGGTTGGTGCAGAACTTATACTGAAACTTGTACGGATGAAACGCACCCAGAATTAGATAGTAATTATAATTTACCTACCTCAAATTCAGGGGACATTCATACTATAATTTTAGAAGGAGGAAATGGAACGTGTGATACTGTTACTGATGAAATAAATATTTATGTAATTGAAAAACCTTCAGCCTTATTAGGTGTAGATATTACTATTTGCGAAAATAACACCACAGAAATAACAATAACTGGAACAGAATTTACCGATATTACATATAGTTATAATAGTGGATCTGAAACAGGAACCATTACATTGGATGCAACAGGAAACGCAACTTTTACTACGGTTGCATTAATGGCATCTACAACCTTTAGTCTTACAAGTGCAAATTATAATAATAGTAGGTTTCCTTCTGGTACAAGAAATGAAACATGTACAGAGGCACTAACAGAGTCTTTAGATATCACGGTTGAAGAAGCCCCAACTGTTGATGCAGGTGTAAATCAAACAATTTGTTCATCAGACACGGCAACTATGGCTGGAACTATTGGTGGTTCAAACCCTTCTGGAACTTGGAGCACTAATGGATTTGGGTCATTTAATAATGATACTCCTTTGGCGATCTATACGCCTCATGCCTTAGATGTATTTTTTAGCCCAATTACATTGACTTACACCAACACTCCAACAGGAGAATGTAGTCCAGTTTCGGACACTATGCAGTTAACCATATCGGAAGAAGTAACTATTACTACACAACCACAAAATAGAACTGTTTGTGCTGGAAATACCACAACTTTTTCTGTTGGAGCAACTGGTGATGGTCTTACATATCAATGGTATAGGAATGCATCTTTGATTTCAGGAGCTACAAGCAATTCGTACACTGCTAGCAGTTTAGCAATTGGCGATGATGGAGACAATTATTATGTTATAGTTGGTGGCTCTGGAATTTGTAGTAATGTTCAATCAAATACGGTGTCAATTTCTGTAAATGAAATTGGAATTTCGAGTCAACCTACCAATGTAGCAGAGTGTGAAGGTAATAATGTATCATTTAGTGTTGTAACCACAGGTACAGTTTCAACTTATCAATGGTATCGAAATGGAGTTGTGATTTCTGGTGCAAATTCAACAACACTCAATATTTCCAATATAGATTCTTCAGATGCAGGTAATTATTATGTGGTTATGACAGGGCCTTATTGTTCTAATGTAACCTCTGCAACGGCATCTCTAGCAGTGACGAGTATACCTACAGTTAATTTATCTTATAATACGTCAGTTTTTTGTAATAGTAATAGTTCGGTTTCTCCTAGTTTAATAGGTACAGATGCCTATATAGGTGGCTCATATTCTTATACAGGGTCAGGTACTTTAGATTTAAATACTTCTACAGGTGTTATTGACCCGAGTGGTAGTACGGCAGGAACCTATATCGTTTTGTATGATACACCAACTGGAGTTTGTGCTACTGTTCAAGCCCAAACCACGGTTACTATTAATGAATTCAATTCAGCTGCAGAAGCCGGAACCTCTCAATCAACGGGCGCTTGTAATAATACAACAGTAACCTTAAGTGCAGATCCATTATCAGTCGCTGGTGCTAGTGGAGTTTGGACAGTAATCTCTGGTCAATTAGCAAGTTCTTATGTGTTTTCTGATGTCAATAGTCCCGTATCAACATTTACAGGTCAGAGTGGTGAATCTTATACCTTGCAATGGAGTATTACAAGTGCTTCGCCATGTTCAGGATCTTCGGACACAACACAAGTTACATTTGCAAATTGTGGATCTTTTATAGATTTTGATGGTACAGACGATTATATATCATTTGGTGATAATTACGATAGAAGTGGTAATTTTTCCATTGAGGCATGGGTTAAATCTGAGAGTAACTCAGGAACAAAAACGATCCTATCAAAAAGAGATGCTAGTGATTTTACAGATGGATATGATCTTAGAATTCAAGGAAATAATTTTTCATTTAGATATAACGGATCAGGATTAATTACGAGTTCTAGAGCCATGACAACAGACAGATGGTATCATGTTGCTATTTCTTTTGATGGCAGCACTTATAGAATGTATCAAGATGGTATTTTAGTAAATAGCACTTCAGGAACTTTACCTAGTAGTAATAGTGATGAATTCTTAATAGGCGCTATGGATAGAAGCGTAAATGTTCCAACTAATTATTTTAACGGTTGGTTAGATGAAGTACGTCTTTGGTCTGTTGTACTTACTCAAGATCAGATACGTGAAATGATGAATCAAGAAATTGAAAATAGCGCTGGGAATGTTCAAGGAGCAACAATACCTAAAGATGTTTCTGGATTGTCTTGGGCTAGTTTAGATGGTTATTACCAAATGAATCAAAGCACAGACCTGGCTTCAGGATATCTTGCCTCAAAAAGCGCCTCAGGTTTTAGTGGTAATTTGATTAATATTACTTCATCACAAAGTGAAAGCGCACCATTACCATATAATTCCACAACAAGTGGAGATTGGACGAATTCAAATACATGGCTAAATGGAAATGTTCAGATAACACCGAACAATACGATTAATGGAACAGAGGTAATTTGGAACATTGTAGAAACAAACCATAATGTGTCTTCTGGTGATAAAGACATAACTTTATTAGGCTTATTTGTAAATGACGATAAACTTTCAATTGAGAATTCTGACGCTGTTAGTGGCGGTCAGAGTGTTCGAGTTACAAGTTACTTAAGCATAGATGGTAATGGCGTTTTAGATTTGGTTGGTGAATCACAGTTATTGCAAGATGAAGATAGTTGGATAAATGAAGCAGGAACTGGATATTTAGAAAGAGATCAACAAGGAACAGCGAATAGTTTTGCTTATAATTATTGGTCATCTCCAGTTAGCTTATCGAGTGGAGCAGGAAACAATCTTCCGTTTACATTAAATGACGTTTTATTTGATGGTAGAGACCCAGATAATCCTAGACCAATAAAATACGGTGATCGATATGATTATTACTTTGCTGACGGAGGATCTACAAGTTCAGAACAATTAAAGTTAGCAACTTCATGGATTTATAAATATGCTTATTCTAATAGAGTTGGAGCCTATGCAAATTGGGAGTTTGTAGGGAATATAGGAACTCTTAACGTAACAGAAGGATTTTCCATGAAAGGAGCAAGTGGAGCGATCTCACTTGATTTAGGTGTAGCATCACAAAACCTGGTATATAGAGGGAAACCTAATAACATTCCAAATGGAGAAACAGAAATGTTGGCAGTAGACTTTGCCACTTCGGGGATAGATGGGCAATATGTATCGTTAATTGGAAATCCATTTCCTTCGGCTATAGATGCGAACGAATTCTTAGCAGACAATAGTGCCTCTACAGACGGAACTTTGTTATTTTGGGAACATTGGTCAGATAACACACACATAGTGCGTTCTTACCAAGGCGGTTATGCCGTGTATAATAGTTCTGGAGGAAATCAAGCAACTTCTCAAGTTCCTCATCCAAACAATCCAACAATTACCCCTGGAAGTAGTCCTAGGAGAGTTCCTCAAAGGTACATTCCGATAGGCCAAGGATTTATGGTTAAATCTAGCGCATTAGGAGGTAGAGTTGTATTTAAGAATAGCCAGAGGATTTTTTATAAAGAAACAGGCAGTTCTTCTAATTATATCAAGCCAGGAGGGGGTAAAGAGAGGAATATAGACATTGAAACCGATGACGGCGTTATGAGAATTCGATTGGGAATTGATACACCACAAGGTATTCATAGACCACTATTGATTGCGTTTTTGGAAGGAGCAACGGATGCTCATGATCACTTATTCGATGCAGAGGCACCTGAACAAAATAGAAGTGATGCCTTTATGCTGCTTGAAGATGAAAAGTTCATAATTCAAGGATTTGGTGAATTTAAAAAGGAAAGAGAAATTCCAATTATTCTTGACATAGCGGAAGAAGATGAAGCATATCCCTTTAAATTTATGATTGATGGCTTGGAGAACTTCCCGGATGAGATAGAAATATATGTAAAGGATTTTGGCAATAATGGAGAAACTTATAACATAAGAAATTCTAGTAGTTTTGACATAAAACTTAAGGCTGGAGAGTATAAGGAAAGGTTTGCTTTGGTATTTAGGTCAAGAAAGGAAAGTGTTGAATCTGTTGAAGAAATTGAAGATGCATTTAAGGTATACACAAATAAGGAATACAAAGAAATTAGGGTTGTTAAAACCAGAGATGTAGATTTTAATAATATTACACTATTCAATTCTATAGGTCAACAAATAGCGTATTGGAATACCAACTTAAATAAGTTAAAACTAAACTTACCAGTTCATCATTTAAGTACAGGAGTTTATATTCTGACCATAGATACACCAAAAGGCTCCATCTCGAAAAAGCTATTATTGGAATAAAAGGCCGGATTTTATTGCGGATAAATCAACAACAAGACCTGCTTATTAACATAAAATCAAAAATGTTGATAACTTTTTGTATGTTTGCATCTGTAAACCTCAATTGTTATGATTTTAAATTTGCCCCAATTTAAAAGCATTTTTCTTTTTATATGCCTCTTTTTTTCAATAGGGGCTGTTTCTCAGACCACTATTAATTCAGAAGATTTTAATTCAAATTGGGGAGATTGGAATTCTGGTGGAGGCAATGCAGTCATTAGAGATGATAACCGACCAAATACTACTGATGCGGTTAGATTAAGAAACGGAACAGGTACTTCAAACCTATATTCTGATTATTTCGATTTATCAAGTTATTCTTCAGTTAGTATCACTTTCGATTTTGAATTTAGAGGAATGGAGGATACTGAGTCCTTCGTTATTGAGTATGATGATGGAGATGGTTCTTGGCAAGAATTGATTAAATATGAGAAGGGGAATACAGGCTTCGAGAATAATGATACTGAGTATATTGGCACTTATACATTAGATAGTTCTTCTTATGATTTTTCATCAGGAACATCAAGATTTAGAATTAGAATAGACGACGCAAATGCAAATAACGATAGAGTTTATATTGATAATATTGTTATTCTAGGGTTTAGCGGAGGAGGTGGTGGATTATCCTATTGCGAATCTGGAGGATACGAATCTGATGGATGGGAAGACGTTATTAGACAAGTTCAATTTAGTGATATTAACAATTCGAGCCCTTTAAACGAAAATTGATATACAGATTTTACAAGTATTACTGGAAATATTGAACAGGGAGAGCCATACGATATTTCTGTTAATGTTAGTACAGACGGAGATTATGTGTACCATGTTTTTGTTTGGATTGATTGGAATCAAGATGGAGATTTTAACGATTCAAATGAAGAATATGATTTAGGATCCACTGAGGATTCATCAAATGGACCAACAACTTTATCACCTTTAACAATTGTTGTACCGATTGGAGCAGTCGTGGGTACTACTAGAATGAGAGTAAGCTCAAGATATGATGAAGATCCGAACAATTGTGACGATGAAATTTGGTATGGTGAAGTAGAAGACTATTCCTTGGAAATTTCGGCAGCTACAAGTCCAATTATTGATATAGTCGGAAGCGGAAATACCATGTCAAATGGGCAAACATCCATATCGACATTAGATGATACAGATTTTGGGTCTTTTTTTATTGAAAATGGAACTGTGACTCATACGTTTACAATTGAGAATAACGGAGCATCGGATTTAACAGGTATAATTGTTTCTATTTCAGGAGACACTGGAGATTTTTCACTCGATACAAGTTTAACCGCTGCAACTGTTTCAGCCTCTGGCAGCACTAATTTTACGATAGAATTTGACCCTACAATTATTGGAACTAGGGCTGCACAAATATCAATAGCGAGTAATGATTCAGACAGAAACCCTTATACTTTTAATGTTGAAGGAGAAGGTTCTACATATTGCACTTCTTATGGAGATACTGAATATGATACAGGTATTAGTAATGTTATTTTTAATACAATTTCAAACGCATCTGATTTATCGTTAAATGCTTATTCTGATTTTACCAATATATCAACTGATGTAAATCGAGGATCTACTCATGATCTAACAATTAATTTAAATACAGATGGCAATTACTCTTTGTTTGCTATGGTTTGGATAGATTGGAATCAAGACGGAGACTTTGATGATGCCGGAGAAGAGTATGATTTGGGGCTGGCATCTGATGTTGATAATGGCCCAACGTCTTTATCTCCTTTATCTATTGTTGTTCCAGTAGATGCAGTATTGGGGAGTACTTTAATGAGGATTTCTTCTAAATGGGATGGAAGTGAAGATAATGATGGTGCAGAAGATTCACCCCCTACAAGTTGTGAAGTTGATTTTGATGGTGAAGTTGAGGATTATACTTTAAATATCATCGAAAGTGTACCAATGATCGATTTTGATGGAATCGACGATTATGTAGATTTTTTAGATAATTTTAATTTAACAGGAAGTTTTTCAATTGAGGCATGGATTTTACAAGAAAACACAATTGCTAACGGAACAATAGTTTCTAAAGGTGATTTTGATTCTTCTGACGGCAGTAAGAGTTATGGGTATGTGTTGGCTGTAGAAAATGGAATTATTACGTTTAAAACATTTAATAATGGTGGACAGTCGACGGTTGAATTATCGGCATCTCCATATTCAATTACGAATAACAAGTGGCATCATGTAGCTGTATCTTATGACGGTACTAATTCTAGTTTATTTGTGGATGGAATTTTACTAGATACTGATGGAACAAACAGTTCCTTAATGAATAATTCAGAAAATTTTTTTATTGGCGCCTATTATGATAGTGACTCTGCAAATCCCATCAATTATTTCAATGGATTTATAGATGAAGTTAAAATTTGGAATGTAGGGTTAACTCAAGTACAGATTCAAGAAATGATGAATCAAGAGATTGAGAAGAATGGGGATTATGTAGTTGCAAAAGTTACTTCGAAAGATATATCAGATAATCTTGAATGGAGTAATTTGATAGGGTACTATAATTTTAATGATAATATGGCATCGGATAGTTCGGAAAGCGAAATAGATGGTTCACCACTCAATATTACAACCAATCAATCACAAACGGCACCAATACCTTACTATACCATGCAAGACGGAGATTGGGACGCAACTGATAGTTCTACACCGTGGCAATATGGAGAAACTGTATGGAATATTCCCAATTCAATAGGTATAGATGGATCTTCTGAAATAGAATGGAATACTGTAAGAGTTTTACACAATCTATCTGTAAACCGAAATTTATATTTAGGGTCACTAATATCGGAATCTAGTGCCCTTGTTACGGATGAAGAAATAACGGATAGTGAATTAACTATTGGTGCAGATGGGAATGACTATGAACTAAATATTTCTACATACTTAAAATTAGATGGTAAGATTGATTTACAGAATGAGTCTCAATTAATACAAAGAGAAGGAAGTTGGTTAGATACAAATAGCAGTGGCTATGTAGAAAGAGATAGACAAGGTACTGCAAATAGCTTTACCTATAACTATTGGTCTGCACCTGTAAGTTTAAGAAATACAACGCAAAACAATGCTGCTTTTAAAATTGGCGATGTCCTACGTGATGGTCATCAAGGGGGCGATGTAATTAATACACTATCCTTTAATGCAAACGCATATTTTGCGGATGGAGCCGCTTCTAATCCTAGAAAATTATCTACTTATTGGTTGTATAGGTTTGTTTCGAATCAAGATAATAGTTATGCCAATTGGGAATGGGTTGGAAATACTCATAATTTCAATCCAACTGAAGGGTATACTATGAAAGGAACTTCAGGCTCAGGAAGTATTGATATGAGCGTTGAAGCGGAGAGTTATGTGTTTAGAGGAAAACCAAATAACGTATTAAATGGCGATACAGAATTGGTGCACACTACTTTTTCTGCTTCATTTGATTCGAATGGTAACCCAAGAATTTCATTAGCCGGAAACCCTTTTCCTTCGGCAATTGATGCAAATGAATTTATTGACGATAATATAAACTCTATTAATGGCCAATTATATTTTTGGGAGCATTGGGGAGGAGGTAGTCATCGTTTATCTGATTACCAAGGAGGATATGCTATTTACACCAAATCAGGAGGTACACCAGCACCTTCTCATCCTGACATAAGCCAAGTAGGAAGTGGAACAAAAACACCAAGTAGGTATATTCCTGTCGGCCAAGGATTTTATGTTATTCAAAAATATGATTATGATGGAGATACCGAGGTGGTTTCTAACCCACAAGGAGGGAACGTGGTATTCACAAACAACCAACGAGTTTTTAAAACTGAAAAATCCGGAGAATCAATTTTTACCAAGAGCAACTCTAAAAAGGTAAACTCAAAATTAAAAGAAACCAAGGACAGTATTCAAAGAATAAGATTAGGTTTTAAATCTTCAGAAGGATTCTATAGAAGTAATATGATAGCCTTTTTAGAAGGAGCATCGGATCAATTTGATTACGGTTATGATGCTGTTTCTGGTGATGTAATGAAATCGGATTTATTCTTTTTAGGAGAGAAAGGGTATCAAGTTATTCAAGCATATAGAGATTTTAACGTTAAAAGAGAAATCCCGATTTCAGTAATTGTTGATGAAAATAATCAGGATACGAGTCAAACGATTTCATTAGAATCAATTGAGAACTTTGGTGAAGATATTGAGGTTTATTTAAAAGATTTAGAAAATAACGGAGAGACCTATGATTTACTGAATGATGATTTTAAAGTGAAATTGGATGCTGGAATTCATAAGAGTCGCTTTTCTATAGTATTTCAATCAAAATTGCTCGAACTAGAGTCAGTTCCAAATGTTGACGATACGGTAATATTATTTATGAACAATGAGCAATCCCACATTCAGATAGAAAAACTAGCAGATATTGATATTAAACAAGCAATTCTTCATAATTCTATAGGTCAATCTATTAGCATTTGGAATAGCGATCTTGATGAAAGGAATATGCAATTACCTGTAAATGTGAGTACTGGAGTCTATGTTATTTCTTTGGATACCGAGGTAGGTATTATTTCAAAAAAGATTGTTGTTAAATAGCAATTACCTTCCAACATTTTTAAATATAGTCTTAGGTAAAAAGCTAACTTTTTAATTTAGAAGCAATTAAACCGTTGGTTAATGAAGTGTTCTTTTAACTATTGGTAAACTAAACAAGACCATTTGTTAACTCTATTAAGCGAACCGTCTATTAATCAAATAGATAAGTGTAATTTATTGTAATTTTAACTCCCTATAACTAATTTTGAATACAATTATATGATATAATGTTACTTTAAGTCCCCTTTTTTACCTTCGGTTACTTTCAGTGAGTACGTATCTTTTTGAACCCCTTTTCAAATTTGTTTTAAGGAAGTTAAAAAGAATTGCGCTATGGAAAGACCCCACGTCTTTTATAAAAATTATCTATTATATTCCATTCTCCTTGTTTTGAGTTTGAATAGTTTTTGTCAAACTGTTTGGGAGGAGGATACTCCTTATGTAGCAGAATTACCTTCTTTGTATGAAGAAGATTATGCTATAATAATGGAAACGAATGTATTGAATACTTCCATTTTTACCGCAATCTGTCAGGATTTTACAATTCAATTAGATGCTTCTGGAAATGCTATAATTAGCCCTTCTGATATTGATGCTGGTTCAGGATCAGGTATACTTTCGATAGACATTTCTACATTTACATGTTCAGACATTGGAGATAACATCGTCATATTGACCCATGATGATTCGGGTACGATTACGACT
>NZ_JAVRHV010000004.1:0-331044 GCF_031846385.1 Urechidicola vernalis | reverse complement strand
TGTAATCACTGGAGCCTCATTATCTGTTACTGTAATTGTCTGAACTTCCTGAGAAGCAGCATTCGTATTCACATCTGTTACATTCCAAGTAATTGTCGTTACGCCTACTGGATAATCTGCATCTAAGGCCAAACCATCTGAACGAACTCCTGTTGGAGTACCTACAGAACAATTATCTGTTGCCAATGCACTAACTGTTACATCCGCTCCACAAACGCCTGAATCTGTATTTACATTCTGATCTCCATTATGTGTAATCACTGGAGCCTCATTATCTGTTACTGTAATTGTAAATGAACAATCCGCAGCAACTTTATTTCCAGCTGCATCAGTATATGAATAAACAACTGTATAAGGTGAATTAATCACACTTAAAGAATCACCACTAGCAGGACCAGAAATTAAAGTAGCCGTCCCTGTACCATCACAATTATCATTAAAAGTAGGTGCTGTATAGTTCACTATAACCTCACAGTCCGCACCTCCGTCATCATTTGTAAATAAATTAATATTTGTTGGACAGCCAACTAATGTAGGCAATTCCATATCTGGAGTTGTCGTTAATATTATTGGGCCAATAGAAGTTGAACAATTTACTGCAGGAGGATCTTGTAATTCCTCAATACCAATTAGGTAAGATCCATCTGTTAAATTATTAAAAACACCTGTTTCGTTAGATGCTTCAGCAGTTCCATTTCCATTCTTAAACAATACATATAAATATGGTGCAACACCTCCAGAAGCTGTAACTGTAATAGAACCTGCTGTATTACAATCTGGTTGAACAACAATTTGTGATACAGTCAACAAAGTACCAGAACCAATCTCATAATCATCACCATCCCAATCATGACCATCTGAATCATCTAAATCCACATCATATTCACCTGGCGGTAAATTATATACTTCATCACCATCAAATGCTCCGGAAACAACAACAACACCATTTTCATCCTCTATCGATATTGTATAAGGTTCTACACCTCCACTTGCCTGAACATGTAAACTTCCATCATTCCCACTACAATCAGCATCTAAAGGGGTAACTCCACCTGCAAATGGTCCAACAGCAATTATATCAGGAATCTCACCATTACAACTAGGATAATTTGCATCTATACATGTAATTGTACCATTATTAGTATTATCCCATCCTACAATAATATTCTCGAGCCCATAGACTGTATTCACTTCACCATCTACCACATAGTCAGAAATTGCATGATAAACTTTATAATTATCCGTTTGAACGGGACCAGTCTTAGACGCTCTAATAGGAACCTTCATACCTCCAGGCGACAAATCAACTAAATCAAATTCAACATACAAATCAAATTTATTACCTGTTTTCTGAACTTCTATAAATACATATGCAGGGGTTCCATTTGAAATACTTCCAACATTTGCATCTGTTATTGGAGTTCCATTAGCCAATCCTATAAAAGCCCCTAATATTTTTGTTGAACTTGATGTACAATTTGCATTTGGATCCGCATTTTCGCATGCCCCAATGTATTCCGATAAATCTAATTGAGCATAACTGTTTACACTAGGCAAACAGTAAAAAACTAAAGTTAAAATTAGTAAAGTAATTTTTTTCATAACATTATATTTTAGAAATATATAATAAGTTCAATCTGTTTCTAAACACGAAATTCTGCGCATTGGCAGTTTCGTTCATCATCAATAAATAATTGGGGTTATTATATGTACCTCTTCTTACACCTAATATGGTAAAAAGAATAAATCTTAAAGAAGCACCTATAGTATATAGACACTCTATACTTTTTTGATAAGAATAATTTTTTTCAAAAGTAGTTTTATACATACGCTTTTTCTTTAAATAAAAATATCGAAATTGTCGTACAATGTGGGGTTATACATTTATTTCGACAACAACGCAGTTATTTAACTTCTTTAAAAAAACAAGGCCAGAATAATTACAATTGTGGGCTTTGTAATCTTTAAGATGAATCACCTAGCAATTAAATGATTCTGGTACAAACATAAAAAAATCTATTTCGGACCTAACAGTCATAACTGATTAATTTTAAGCAAATATGTAAATGGTAAGTTTATTCTAATAAACGGCATGTTTTTAAGAATATTGTATAGGAGTATAATTAAGGGTTAAAATACTTCCATTTTTTAGTCAATAAATACATTTTGTAGTACTTTTGCTCTTCAATTTAGAATCAATTTTTATGAGTTCATACGATGTTACCGTTATAGGTTCAGGACCAGGAGGTTATGTTGCAGCAATTAGATGTGCACAACTAGGTTTAAAAACAGCAATTATTGAAAAATACAACACCTTAGGCGGTACATGTTTAAATGTTGGGTGCATCCCTTCAAAAGCATTGTTAGATTCTTCTCATCATTACCATGATGCAGTTCATCATTTTGAAAAGCACGGAATCGATACTAAAGAAGTAAAAGTAAATTTTGAGCAAATGATTGCGCGTAAAGAAGAAGTTGTTTCTCAAACAAGTGGAGGGATTAATTTCTTAATGGACAAAAACAAGGTTGATGTATATCAAGGATTTGGATCATTTAAAGATGCAACACATATCAACATTGTATCAGAAGATAAAACCGAAACAATTGAGTCTAAGCATACTATTATTGCAACAGGATCAAAACCATCAACTTTACCATTTATTTCTTTAGATAAAAAACGTGTTATTACTTCTACTGAAGCATTAAGCATGAAAGAAATTCCAAAGCACTTAGTTGTTATTGGTGGTGGGGTAATTGGACTAGAATTAGGGCAAGTCTACAAAAGATTAGGATCAGATGTATCTGTAATAGAATACATGCCTAAAATTATTCCTACTATGGACGGAATGCTTTCTAAAGAATTACAAAAGTCTTTAAAGAAACAAGGCATCAAGTTTTACACGAGTCATAAAGTAACCTCAGTTGAAAATACTGGAGAAACGGTAAAAATCACTGCAGACGACAAAAAAGGAAAACCTGTTGAATTTGAAGGTGACTATTGCCTAGTATCTGTAGGTAGAAGGCCTTACACAGATAAATTAGGTTTAGAAAATGCTGGAGTAAAGGTTAATGAAAGAGGTCAAGTAGAAACAAACGACCACTTACAAACCAATGTTCCTAATATATACGCTATTGGAGATGTTGTAAAGGGAGCCATGTTAGCTCACAAAGCAGAAGAAGAGGGTACTATGGCTGCCGAAATTATTGCAGGTCAAAAGCCACATATAGATTACAATTTAATCCCTGGTGTTGTTTACACTTGGCCAGAGGTTGCTGCAGTAGGTAAAACGGAAGAGCAATTAAAAGAAGAAGGCGTAAAATACAAAGCCGGAAGTTTCCCTATGAGAGCTTTAGGTAGAGCAAGAGCGAGTATGGATATTGAAGGGCAGATTAAAGTTTTAGCACATGCAGAAACTGATGAAATATTAGGAATGCACATGATTGGCGCTAGAGCTGCGGATATGATTGCTGAAGCAGTTATTGCTATGGAATTTAGAGCATCTGCAGAAGATGTTGCAAGAAGTTCTCATGCCCACCCAACATTTACAGAAGCCATAAAAGAAGCTTGTTTAGCGGTAGATGGAAGAGCGATTCATAGTTAATACTATATTTTAAAACATTTAAAAGTCCTTTCATATGAAAGGACTTTTTTATTTTTACCAAATTCAAATGCGCGTTTTAAAATCCATAAAAATTAAAAACATCGCTACGTTCAAATCTAACTTATTGAATTGGGCGCAGCAATTTGAGCATGTTGTTTGGCTAGATTCAAATAAAAATGAACCTGAAACTTGTATTTCAAAATACGACGCTATTCTAGCAGTTGACAGCGAATCCATTCTAAAATTAGATTATGAAAACGCTTTTCAGAAACTCAAAGAATATCATACAAAAACAAACGATTACTTGTTTGGTTATTTAGGTTACGACCTTAAAAATGATGTTGAACAACTATCTTCTTCTAATTATGATGAATTAAACTTTGATGATCTCTGTTTTTTTCAACCGAAAAAGATTTTCTTTTTAAAAAATAACGAAGTTGAAGTTAAATACCTCTCGAAATACACTTCTGAAATAGAAACAGATTTAAAAACTATTTTAAACAGTCCTATTTTCTCTGAAGAAAACAAGAGCCTTGAAGACAATATCAAAATAAAACTTAGAATCCATAAAGACGAATATTTCAATAAAGTAAATGCAATTTTAAATCACATACATAGAGGAGACATTTATGAAGTTAGTTTTTGCCAGGAATTTTATGCTGAAAATTCGGAAATTAACCCACTTAAAGTTTATCATAATTTAAATGAAATTTCTACTCCACCTTTTGCGACATTTCTAAAACTAAACAGCAAATATTTACTTTCAGCCTCACCAGAGCGTTTTTTAAAGAGAACTAACAACACCATTATTTCTCAACCAATAAAAGGAACAACAAAAAGAGGAGAATCTGAAAAAGAGGATGAGCAGTTGAAATGGTCGCTTGAAACAGATTTAAAAGAACGGGCCGAAAACATTATGATTGTAGACTTGGTCAGAAACGACCTGTCTAGAACAGCAAATAAAGGAACGGTCAAAGTTGCTGAGTTATGCAAAGTTTATTCCTTTAAGCAAGTACATCAACTAATATCTACTGTAGTTGCGGAAGTCGAATCTGATAAAAACTCAATCGACATTATTAAAAGTATGTTCCCTATGGGCAGCATGACCGGTGCACCAAAAATTGCTGCGATGAAAATAATTGAAAAGTTAGAGGAAACAAAACGCGGCTTGTACTCTGGCGCTGTGGGTTACTTCACTCCTAACGGAGATTTCGACTTTAATGTGGTAATCAGAAGTATTCTATACAATGCGAATAACAACTACATTTCTTATTCGGTTGGGGGTGCTATTACTTCAAAGTCGATTCCAGAAAATGAATATGAAGAATGCCTTCTAAAAGCTAAAGCAATGAGAGAAGTTCTATTAAACACTAATTAGTACCTTTAACTGCTCATGATTTCGAATTTCAAGAACCATATCAACACTCGTTTTTCTTTTTTAAAAGAGAAAAAACTGTTGGTTGCTGTTTCTGGCGGAATAGACAGTGTTGTTTTGACTCATTTATTATATCAATTAAAACAACCCATTGCCATTGCGCATTGCAACTTTAATCTCAGAGGAACTGAAAGTGATTCTGACTCAGAATTTGTAAATACCTTGGCAGGAGATTTGGGTATTACTCATTTTTCAACCTCCTTTGAAACTGAAAAAATTGCGAAGGAAAAAGGAATTTCAATTCAAATGGCTGCTAGAGACTTAAGATATGAATGGTTTGAAAAAATTCGAATACAAGAAAAATTTGATTACATACTAACTGCCCACAACAAAGACGATGTTTTAGAAACTCTATTAATAAATCTTACGAGAGGAACAGGACTCAAAGGACTTACCGGAATACCAGAAATAAACGGAGTTATTGTAAGACCATTATTAAAATATAGTCGAGAAGAAATTTTACATTTTGCAAAAAAGAATAAAATTTTATGGCAAGAAGACTCCTCTAATGCTTCAACTAAATATATCAGAAATAAATTAAGACACGATGTTATTCCAGTTTTAAAAGAACTGAATCCAAATTTAATGGATGCTCTAAACAACACCCTAAACCATTTAAACGGAAGTAAGGAAATTATTAATAAGGCGGTGGAAGACTTTTGTAAAACGGCAGTTACAAAAAAGGGTAAAGTAACAGAAATTAGCATTTCTCATTTAACAGAATTAGAAAATCCTAAACCATATCTATTCGAAATACTTTCATCCTATGGTTTCTCAGAATGGGATGATGTTTCAAATATGATTCATGGCCAAACAGGGAAATTTGTTCTTAGTAAAACACATAGATTGTTAAAAAACCGCGAACACTTGCAGTTGACAAAATTAGAGAATAACAACAAAAAACAAAGTTTCCAAATCCATTCGCTTGATCAATTTAAAACTGATGAGTTTGAAATTATTTTTACAAGAGTTTTGGAAAAGAATACAATTAATAATATTTCAGTTGACATCTCAAAACTGATATTTCCATTAACCATTAGGCGATGGCGAAATGGAGACTATTTCTACCCAAGTGGAATGCTTGGCAAGAAAAAAGTGAGTAAATTTTTCAAAGACGAAAAATTATCTTTAATCGAAAAAGAAAACGCTTGGATACTCGAAAACGGAAATCAAGACATTATATGGATTGTAAATCTTCGTCCTGATCGAAGATTCGAACTATCTAAAGAAAAGAAAGACTTTGTGCAAATCTCCTTTTCTTTACACTAATCGTCGTCATCTAAAAAGAAAATGTCATTCACATTCTTCTCAAAAACCTCCGCAATTTTTAAAGCCAATACTGTAGATGGCACATATTTATTAAGTTCCATAGCATTTATAGTCTGCCTACTTACACCTATAATTTCTGCCAACTGAGCCTGAGTTATATTTTTAATCGCGCGCTCTACTTTAATGTTATTCTTCATAACTCAATTGTTTTTTTGATTTGTAAAGCATAAAGTGAAACCTAACTATAAAAATAAACAAGACCGTAAACATATTATAGATCAATACACTAAAAAAAGGCATGTCAAAAACTAACAAAACAGCCAGCAATAACACAGCATAATTTACATAAGTAGCCCAAATCAAAGATTCCATTCTGATCTTATAAATAAACTCATCTTCTTCTTTTGTCTTACTAAAACCGACTAGCACTCCTCCAATAATAATCAAAATTGAAGCAACCTCATCCGACACATTATTCTCTGACCAGGTCAGGCTTTCATTGCTTGTTAAAAAACCAGACTCTTCTCCAATCAAAGGAAATACATTTACTTTCCAATTAAAATAATCTAAATCGTTCATCATTAATAGTGCTCCTAATCCTAATCCAACAAGCAGGAGAATCCAACCAAATAGTTTAAATCTTGTAGGGAATAAAAAACGTGTTTTCATAATCATATATTGTTTAATTATTTATCAAATGTAAAGTTTATTTTACATTATGACAAGTATTTTAAACATTTAATTTATTGAATTCTTAATTTTATTAATTTTTAATTTATGGATTCAACAAAAAATACACTATTTTATTCTGCATTTAATGAATTACCAACAATACCAATACAATACTCGTAATTCTTTATTCAAGATATATATTGATTAAACATCCTTTTGTAACTTCGCTCAAAACATGAATATTTTACAATGGCCTTAAAAACAAAATTAAAACGATTTAACGATAATGTATTGGGGAATTTTCAAATGTACAACAGTGTATTCACTGGCTTACCATTTGATAGTATTAGCAGTACAGGAGTGATGCTACCTTTGTTTCATGAAACTTGTGAAAAAGGATTCAAAAACAAAAAAAATCCAACAGAAATTGTAGAGTATTTTTTTGAAAAATACCAAGAGAACCCAACGGAAGAGGAGCGCGTAGATTTAATGTTCCGCTTTATTCAATATATAGAAAGACAAGTGGTGTTATTTGATGCTATTGAAGATTCTGCATTCCCTATTATTAACAATATGAATGGGTTGGGCACTTTAAGAAACATCAAAGAAGTTGCCAAGTCTTCGAATAAAAGGGAAGAATTAGTTAAATATTTAAATGATTTTAAAGTCAGAATAGTACTAACTGCACATCCAACTCAATTTTACCCAGGAACTGTTCTCGGAATTATTACAGATCTGACTAAAGCCATTAAAGAAGGTGATCTTGTAATGATTAAAAAATTACTTGCTCAACTTGGAAAAACACAGTTTTTTAAACAACAAAAGCCAACGCCTTTTGATGAAGCGGTAAACTTAATCTGGTACTTAGAAAATGTATTTTATCATTCTTTTTCTAAAATCAGCAATTACATTGAAAATAACATTGCAGCGGGCAGACCTCTTGACAATGAGGTTATAAATATAGGGTTTTGGCCAGGAGGAGACAGAGATGGAAATCCTTTTGTAACAACAGAAATAACACTTCAAGTAGCAGAAAGACTGAGACACTCTTTAATGACAAACTATTTTAGAGATCTAAGAAAATTGAAAAGACGCTTAACTTTTGAAGGTGTAAAAGACCCCGTGTTCAATCTAGAGAAACGTATCTATGAAGAAATTACATTTCCTATTGCGCAACGTAAACAACTAAAATTAGAAGAGTTTAAAAATGAATTACAACAAATAAGAGTCACCATTATTGAACAGCACAAATCTCTATTCTTAGACGAATTAGACGATTTGATTCATAAGGTTAATCTATTTGGATTCCATTTTGCAACCTTAGACATTAGACAAGACAGTCGTGTACACCACAACGCTTTTACTGAGTTGGTTGAAGAATTACAGAATGAAGGGGACCCTACATTCCCTGTAAACTATACTTCTTGGAGCGCCGATGAACAAGTTGAATTTTTATCGACGGTAAAAGGAAAAATTAAACCAGAAGGTTACAAAGACGAAGTCCTAAATAAGACAATTGGATCTATTTATGCATTAAAAACAATCCAAAAGAAAAATGGAGAACTTGGCTGTAACCGATATATTATTAGCAACAATCAGACTGCCTTAAATGTAATGCAAACCTTTGCTATGCTAAATCTTTGCGGGTTTGGAGGTAAGTTACCGGTAGATGTTATTCCATTGTTCGAAACTGTAGATGATCTATTAGTTGCAGACAAAGTAATGGAACAACTGTATCAAAATAAAGCCTATATGAAGCATCTTAAGAACAGAAAGTTCAAGCAAACTATAATGCTTGGTTTTTCTGACGGAACAAAAGATGGAGGTTATTTAATGGCAAATTGGGGAATATACAAGGCAAAAGAAAATCTTACGGCCATGTCTAGAAAATATGGTATTAAAGTTATATTCTTTGATGGCCGTGGAGGACCACCTGCTCGAGGAGGAGGAAAAACACATCAATTCTACGCGTCATTTGGACCTACAATTGAAAATCAAGAAATTCAATTAACAGTGCAAGGACAAACTATTAGTTCAAATTTCGGAACATTAGAATCATCGCAATACAATTTAGAACAATTGTTAAGTGCTGGGATTTCTAATGAATTATTTAGCGGAAATAGAAATGTACTTTCAAAGAATGAAAAGGAATTATTAAATGATATGGCCAATACGAGTTATCAGTCGTATGTAGATTTTAAAAATCATCCAAAGTTCCTTCCTTATTTGGAGCAAATGAGCACACTTCAATTCTACGCCAAAACTAATATTGGAAGTAGACCGTCTAAAAGATCTAAATCTGCTCAACTTAATTTTTCTGATTTACGAGCGATTCCTTTCGTTGGATCTTGGAGTCAGTTAAAACAAAACGTTCCTGGTTTCTTTGGAGTTGGAACTGCCATTAAAAAATATGAAGAGAAGGGTGAACTACAAAAAATAAAGGATTTATATGAAAATTCTGACTTTTTTAAAACCCTTTTAGAAAACAGTATGATGTCACTTTCAAAATCATTTTTTGAGTTGACGTCTTATATGGCTGACGATCCTGAATTTGGAGCATTTTGGAAATTAATATACGCGGAATATGAACTTTCAAAAAGGCTTATTTTAGAAGTTGCTGGTCACACCAAATTAATGGAAACAAGTCCGGAAGGAAAAGCTTCTATTGAAGTAAGAGAACATATTGTATTACCTTTGCTTACAATTCAACAATATGCATTAAGAAAAATTCAAGAATTAAAGCGTCAATCTAAACCGGATTTAAAACAAATTGGGGTGTATGAAAAGATTGTAACACGTTCATTATTTGGAAATATTAATGCAAGTAGAAACTCAGCATAGATGACAATAAAAGATTTAACTAAAGACGAATATTTCAACTATTATCAAACCTACATTGCAAAGGTTAAAGAACATGACCTTGTCGAAGGTCTTGTTCAAAACAAAATGGAAACGGTCTCTTTATTAGAGTCATTATCTGAAGAGAAATTCGACTATGCTTACGATATTGACAAATGGACTATCAAAGAATTATTACTTCATATAATTGATACGGAACGTATTTTTGCGAATCGCGCTTTGCGAATCGCAAGGAACGATCAAGTGCACCTTCCAGGGTTTGATCAAGATGAGTTTAATAATTATGCCGAGGCTAATAGCAGAACTAAGACTGATTTAATTGAAGATTTTATTGCAGCCAGAAATAACACGATTGCACTGTTTAAATCTTTTTCAGAATCAATGCTTACAAATATTGGCATTGCTAGTGACCATAAATTATCGACTCGTGCAGCAGGATTTATTATCATTGGCCATGAAAATCATCACATTGAAATACTTCGAGAACGCTATTTATAAAAGAGTTCTCTTAAATTTAAACCCCAACTAAAATAGGAACATAAAAAATCTTATTTTTAACATTTGTATTTCTTCACATGAAATACCTTGTTATTATGAAAAAAAGAATTTTAAAATTTTCCTTAGCACTGATTGCTATTCTAATCATTGCATTATTCCTTTTTATAAACAGCTTAAAACCCACTTATAAAGGTGAAATTACCCTGAATGGCCTCTACAATAAAACCTCGGTATATTTTGATGATTACGGCATACCGCATATTTATGCAAACACGGAAGAAGATGCTGTACGTTCTTTAGGCTATGTTCATGCCCAGGATCGCTTATGGCAAATGGAATTATTAAGACGCATAGCACCAGGAAAATTATCAGAACTTTTTGGAGAAGCAGCACTTGAAAACGATAAACTATTCGCAAGTTTAGGTATTGATGAATACTCTGAAGAATCAGTTAAACTTCTCAGCAAGAATAGTGACACTTATAAAATGGCAAACGCCTATTTAGAGGGCATCAATGAATTTATAGCAAAAGGACCTACTCCGATTGAATATAAAATTTTAGGATTAAAGAAAGAAAACTTTACGCTAAAAGACACCTACAATGTTATTGGTTATATGGCGTTCAGTTTTGCCATGGCGCATAAAACTGACCCTCTATTAACTTCACTACAAAAAAAACTAGGGTATCGATATTTAAACGAACTTGGTATTCAAGTTCCTGCTAATTCAACTTTAATAAAAAATTACAACGAGCATATTGAAGATTTAACTGTGGCTATAAATGAAATTATGGAGAATTCTCCAATTCCTCCGTTTATAGGCTCTAATAGTTGGGTTGTAAATGGTAATAAAACCGAAAGCGGTAAAGTATTATTTGCCAACGATCCTCATATCGCTTTCTCTTCACCATCTGTTTGGTACGAAGCACATATTGAAACTCCAAATTTTGAAAGTTACGGCTATTATTTAGGGGCTGTGCCTTTCCCTGTGCTTTCTCATAATCGAAACTATGCATATGGAATAACCATGTTCGAAAATGATGATATTGATTTTTACCAAGAGAGAAACCACCCGAATGATGATTCTAAATATCAATTTAAAAGAAGTTACCGAGATTACTCAAGTACGAAAAAAACAATAAACGTTAAGGATGAAGAACCAATAACTTTTGAATTAAAATCAACTATACATGGACCTGTAATGAATGGTATTGTTGAAACCATTGATACGGATAGACCAATCTCCATGTCTTGGATTTACACCAAAATTCCAAATCAACTTTTAACTTCTTTATATGAAATGTCTAGAGCAAAAAATTTAGACGATGTAAAAAAAGGAGTTGCAAAAATTCATGCTCCAGGACTAAACATTATGTATGGAGATGCCGATGGAAATGTTTCATGGTGGGCGGCTGCTCAATTATATAAATTACCAGAAAATGCAAATTCAAAATTAATTTTAAGCGGAACAGGAAATCATGAAATAAAAGATTATTTAAATTTTACTCAAAATCCACAGGCACATAACCCAACATGGAATTATGTGTATTCTGCCAATAATCAGCCAGATTCTATTGCCGGAATACTTTACCCAGGCTATTATCTACCAGAAGATAGAGCCAAAAGAATTACTGAACTTTTAGACCCTAAAAACGATTGGACCAAAACAGATTTTATGAAAATGATTTCAGATACAAAATCGGCTGTTGCACCGAATAATGTAAAAATTATAACTGAATCTATTGAAAAAAAACAACTAAACGAAATAGAAAAAGAGGCTTTAGAAACTCTTACAAATTGGGATGGAGACTTTAATAAAAAAAGTATAGCTGCAACTATCTATACAAAATATATTTACCGCTTCTTAGAAAATACATTTCAAGATGAGATGGGAGAAACATCATTCAGAAACTTCACAAAAACACATTTAGCGGGTAGAACTATTGCCGAGCAATTAAACAAAGAAAAGTCTATTTGGTGGGATAACACCTCAACAAACGATAGAGAAAGTAGATCTGATATTTTAAGAATTTCTTTTTCTGAAACTGTAGCGGTTTTAAGAGAACAATTTGGAGACGATATTTCAAATTGGACATGGAATCGTGTTCACACACTTGAACACAAACATCCTTTCGGAGAAATTTCAGTTTTACGGTCGTTTTTTAATGTAGGTCCTTTTGAAGTAGCAGGAAGCAAAGAAGTCATCAACAATTTAGCCTATAAATTTACAAATGACGGTACTTACGAAGTTCATGCCGGACCTTCTACAAGAAGAATCATTGATTTTTCAGATATTGAAAACAGCATGAGTATTTTACCTACCGGTAATTCTGGAAATCCATTTAGTGAATTCTATAAGGATCAAGCAGAAATGTATGCGAATAATGAGTTTCGAAAAATGAAAATGAACAAAGAAGAAATCGAAAAAGTTTCGACAAAACTCACTTTTACAATAGAGAAATGAAAAAAATTAAATGGGGAATAATTGGTTGCGGAAATATTGCAAATAAATTTGCTGCAGACCTTTCATTATTTAATGATGCCGAATTGCATGCAGTAGCATCAAGATCAGAAGATAAAGCAAAACAATTTGCTTCTAAGCATGATGCAAGACTTGCATACAACTCATACAACGCCCTATTTAATGATAGCGAAATTGACATTATATATATTGCTACACCACATTATAGTCATGCCCAACTGAGCATTGAAGCCATGGAACACGGCAAACATGTTTTGTGTGAAAAACCACTTGGAATTAATAAAAAAGAAGCGCAGCAAATGATTGACACTTCTAAGAAAACAAATTGTTTTTTTATGGAAGCATTATGGACCAGATTCAATCCTGTTTTTGTTGAAGTATTGAAAAGAATAAATGATGGTGAAATAGGCGAGGTTAACTACATAAACGCAGATTTCGCATTCTTATCTAATCATGCATTAGAAAGTAGAGTTTTTAATTTAGATTTGGCAGGAGGTGCTTTGTTAGATATTGGAATATACCCGGTTTTTTTAAGTTATGCTATACTAGGAATACCCGAAAGCATTAATGCTAGGGCCTTATTTAAAAAAGAAACTGGTGCTGACATTCAAACTTCCATGTTATTTAATTACAAAAAAGCAAGTGCCATATTATATTGTGGGTTTACTTCTCATTCTGACATGACCGTAAGAATTTCAGGTACCGAAGGACAAATTCATATTCACGACCGATGGCATCAAGCAGATCGTTTTAGCATTATTAAAGACGACCATACTGAATTGATTGAATTAACTAAAACGGGCTTAGGATATTCTCATGAAATAGAAGAATGTCATAAATGCTTAAATGACCATAAAATTGAAAGTGATTTATGGTCACATCAAAACAGTTTAGATTTAATTTCGCAATTAGATAGCGTAAGAGAAAAAATTGGACTTACCTACCCTATGGAAGATTAATCCAATTCTCTTACCCAAATATTACGAAAGGAAACACCACTTTTATCATGATGATCTTGCAACCTTAAAGGTGCTTTTCCATGAGGTGGGTTTTTAGGCCAACCAATGTATTGTGCAGTTCCTAAAATTGCAAAATGATCTTGAATTAAAACGCCATTATGCAAGACAGTTACTGTGGCCGATTTCGTTTTCATCCCTTTTGAATCAAACTCAGGCGCATGATAAATGATGTCATAAGAATTCCATTCTCCAGTTGGGACAGATGCCATAGCTAAAGGAACAGACTGTTTATAAACACTTCCTACCTGACCATTTACATAGGTTGGATTATCATTACTATCTACAATTTGAACTTCATATTTACTCTGCAACCAAACACCACTATTAGACTTTGATTGACCGCTTCCAGTACTGTTTTTATTAGAGCGCCACTCAATATGCAATTGCACACTGCCAAATTCTTGCTTGGTCTCAATATCGCCAGATTTATCCTTAACCGTCATGCTTCCATCTCCGTTCAAAATCCATTCTGCTGGGCTTTTATCTTCAATATGTTGCCAGGCATTTAAGTTTTCTCCATCAAACAAAACAATAGCATCAGATGGCGGAGCGCCAATTCCATTTGTTTTTACAACAGGTACCTTTGGCTCCCACAATTCAGTTTCTTCTGGTTTTGTTGGCTCTTTTTCTCCAACTTGGGCAATAGCATTGTTAATTATAAAAAACACAACTAAACCTACTAATATTTTATTTTTCATTCTTTATTACTTTTTTATTTCAAAAAGAAAGGGTTCTAATAAAGAACCCCCATTGAGCTTGATTAATTAATTCATACAATTTTAATCCAACTTTCTAATTTTTATATCTCTATACCAAACTATATCCGAATGATCCTGCAATCCGATGTGGCCGTCAGTATATTTTCCAAATCCATCCCAACCTTTAAATTTTGAGTTTTCTATCAAGGAATCCCATTCTGGACCATTAACCGGAAACTCAACAATTACAGTTCCATTTAAAGTCACAACACCTTTATTGGCATTATGATCTACTTTTAACAGCACATGATTCCATTCTCCTGCTGGATTACACACATCATGCATGGGCTGAACCATATCATATAATGCACCTGCCTGATGAAACTTAGGATTATTCCGTGCATCTGGATGACGTTCATTATCTAACACCTGAATCTCAGGCCCCGTTTGATATGCTTCTTTGTATTTTTTATCTTCAAATACACTCCAAAAAATTCCACTATTTCCTCCTTCTGAAATTTTCCATTCTATTGATAATTCAAAATTTTCAAATGTCTGTTTTGTAATAATATTTTTTCCGTTCTTTTTTCCTGGAGTAAACTTCATAGCATCACCGTCAATAGACCATTCAGGATGCATCCCGTCTATAGCATAGCCTTTCCAATGATCATAATTCGACCCATCAAACAAGGTGATCCAATCGTTTTGAGCTTTACAGGAAACAAATAACATCCCTGCCATTAATACATAAATTAATCTTTTCATTATTATATTTTTTTGTTCTTAGAATTAACTAATTAAATTTCCATTATCATCCCAAACAGCAATATCTCCTCTCTTAGATTGGTCTACACATTTTGCCAACCACTCTTTTTCATAGGCCATACCATGTGCTTTTAAAACATCTTCTGGAATTCCGTCCCAAACATTTGGTGTATTGCCTTTATATCCTAAATCTTGAAGCCCTTCTTTTGACGTAAAATAGCCTGTCATGGTTAAATTACGCATGGTAGAGAAGAATTTTTCTCCTTGCTTTAATTCTGGTGCTGTTTTTTCTGGATATGCAATTTGATCACATACGGCCAATTGTTCTGTATTTGAACATTTCTCAAATTCTTTACCATACAATCTATTACTAAAAGAATCTAACCACATAATTCCACCTCTAATAGGAGTTTTATAATTTGGTAAATCCTTCGCTATAAATTCTATAAAACTAGTAACACCAACTTCCGTGGCAGAATTAGATGAATTGGTTTTAGGTAAAATAATATCGCACAAAACTGCAATGGTCGATAATTCGTGACCATTAAAAAATTCTTCAGAATTTAATTTTTCATCGCGTTCAACTTCCTCAGGAGTTCTTCCATACAATCCATTTGCCAATGGCTTCAATGTTTCTTCACTAGAAACATCAGGAGCACATCCATTTAAAGCCAAACCTGCCGCAACAGAACCAAGTAACAATGACTTTATTGTATCTCTTCTATCCATAACTATAAATTTTGACTTTTTAATTCTTTAACGATATAATCACATGCTCTCCAAGACAAGGCTAAAATTGTCCAAGTCGGATTCTTATCTGCCTGCGACACAAATGGTCCAGCATCTACAATAAATACATTCTTCACGTCGTGTAATTGATTGTACTTATTCGTAACCGAAGTTTTTGGATCATTACCCATTCTAGTAGTTCCTACTTCATGAATAATTCTACCTGGTGCTTCTAAACCAAATTTGTTTTCGGCCGTTGGCCTACTTCCTAACACTTTCGCTCCCATTCCATCAAAAATCTCTTCAAACGAATCTTGCATATGCTCCGCTTGATTGATTTCATGTTCACTCCATTTATAGTTAAACCTTAACACCGGGATTCCCCATTCATCGACAACATCTGGATCTATTTCACAATAATTGCTTTCCATTGGAATACTCTCTCCACGTCCCGCTACACCAATAACAGATCCATAAAATTTCTTTACATCATCTCTTAATTGATCTCCATAACCTCCAACTTCTTCTCCAACATATTTATTTAAATAGTTTGGATTAAAACCGAATCCATAAGCAGGCATTCCTAGTCCACCCCAAACTTCAATATGATACCCTCTTGGGAACTTTAACTTCTTATCATTTCCCCACCATGGCGTATACACATGCATCCCTCCAACACCATCTTCATTATAGGTTTTACGATTCATTAATTCAGGAATAAACGCCATTCTATTAGCTCCAGTTGAATCATGTAAATATTTACCTACAACACCACTACTATTTCCTAAACCATCTTTATGATGTTTACTTTTAGAATTCAGTAAGATACGAGCAGAACTACATGCTGATGCCGCCAAAACAACGACCTTAGCATTTAGTTGATATTCTTTCCTGTCTTTTTTATTTATAAAAATAACACCTCTTGCTTTTCCAGCATCATCTGTTACTACTTCACGAACCATAGAATCGTTGAACAACGTAATTTGCCCGCCATTCTTTTGCGCTGGAAATATTAAACAAGAACCTGAAGAGAAATCCCCATACACACTACAAGACCTACTACATTGAGAACAGTAAAAACAAACACCTCTTTCATTGTTTATTCTTTTTGTTAAAATTGATAGCCTCGAAGGTATAACAGGAATATTTGCTTTACGCGCGCCTTTGATATAATACATCTCATGTAATCTTGGCTTAGGTGCTGGTAAAAAGAATCCATCTGGCTCATTTGGAATATTTTCTTTACTTCCAAAAACCCCAATAAGTTTATCAACTTTATCATAATATGGCTTTACATCATCATATGATATTGGCCAATTTTCTCCCAATCCATCATGGTCTTTTCTTTTAAAATCTAAAGGACCAAATCTTAAAGAAATTCTTCCCCAATGATTTGTTCTACCTCCTAACATTCTAGATCTAAACCAATCGAATTTAGTTCCTGGCTTTCTGGTATATGGCTCACCTTCTATTTCCCAACCTCCATAGGCAGCATCATAATCGCCAAAAGCTCTAGTTGTAGATGCACCACGTCTCGGAGATTCATATGGCCATTTTAATTGTGTTTGTGTTTTTGGATCTTTAGGGTCGAAAAACGGACCGGCTTCAACCACCGCGATATTCAATCCGGCTTCAGAAAGTATCTTGGTCGCCATCCCTCCTCCAGCACCTGAACCAACAATAATGGCATCAAACGTGTCTGGTGATTCTTTTATTTGCATTTTAAATAGTCGTTTTAGTTAAGTGCTTTAATTTACGGATTATATCCCTAATATTTTCTTTAATGTACCCTTGTCAATTTCTGCACCAGCGAAATCATCAAAGGTTTTTTCCGTTGCTTCAATAATATGGTCTTGGATAAACTTTGCTCCTTCTCTTGCCCCTTGCTCCGGTGATTTGATACAACACTCCCATTCCATTACAGCCCAAACATCACAACCGTATTGTGTTAATTTACTAAATATAGTTTTAAAGTCTATCTGACCATCTCCCAACGAGCGGTATCTTCCCGCTCTGTCTCCCCAATCATTAAATCCACCAAAGGCACCTTTTTTACCCGTTGGGTTAAATTCTGAATCCTTTACATGGAAGGATTTAATAAACTCATGATAATGATCTATGTAGGCTATATAATCTAATTGTTGCAACACAAAATGTGAAGGATCATATAAAATATTTACTCGTTTGTGATTATTAGTTGCTGCTAAAAATCGTTCAAATGTGTCGCCATCGTGGATATCTTCACCAGGATGCACTTCATAACAAACATCTACCCCATTTTCATCGTAAACATCCAATATAGGTTTCCAACGCTTTGCTAACTCTGCAAAGCCCATTTCTACCAAGCCGGCTGGGCGTTGAGGCCAAGGATGAGCCGTATGCCATAACAATGAGCCCGAAAAAGTTGCGTGCACATTTAATCCCAAATTTTTACTCGCTACCGCCGCTTTCTTCACAGTATCTACTGCCCATTCGGTTCTTGCTTTTGGATTGTTCTTTACAGCATCCGGTGCAAAATTATCGAACATTAAGTCGTATGCTGGATTAACCGCAACCAGTTGCCCCTGTAAATGCGTAGACAACTCTGTAATTTCCAATCCATACGAATTGATTGTCCCTTTTAGCTCATCACAATAAGTTTGACTTTCTGCAGCCTTATCTAAATCTATTAAAAAGTTTTCCCAAGTTGGAATTTGAACTCCTTTATATCCTAAATCAGCTGCCCATTTACACATTCCGTCTAAAGTGTTAAATGGTGCTTTACTGTCTACAAATTGTGCTAAAAATACCGCAGGTCCTTTTATTGTCTTCATATTATCCTTCTATTTTTACCCAAACATTTCCGTTTGCATTCGACTCTACTGTTTTCTCAATAAAACTCATTCCCCTAACTCCATCTCTCATTGTTGGGAATTCTCCTGAATTATATTCCAATCCTCGAATTGCCTTCGCAACTCCTTTATAAATATTCCCCATTGAATCAAAAATCCCTTCTGGATGTCCCGGTGGTAATTTTGTACCATCTAATGACAAATCACTATTATAAGCATGACCTGGTTTTAATACTTGCAAAGGTTTATCATCAGTTAATACATAAAGATAATTAGGATTTTCTTGTTCCCATTTTAACCCTGCTTTATCACCGTAAATGGCCAAACTTATATTATTCTCTTCACCTGTTGCAACCTGACTTGAACGCACAATCCCCTTCACATTCTCAGACATTCTAACCAATACAGACGCATCGATATCCATTTTATTATCGCTATACAAATAATTAAAATCCGCCAAAATAGTATCTACTTCTAAACCGGTTGTGAACTCAATTAAATTAAAAGCATGCACACCAATATCACCAACACAACAACTAATTCCTGCTTTTTCAGGATCCAATCTCCAAGTTGATTTACGGCTTTCTTCATCATGAATTATTGGATTGATCCACCCTTGATAATATTGAGCATCTACTTTATGAATTTTACCTAAAACACCTTCCTTAATCATTTCACGCATTTGACGTACCATTGGGTAACCCGTATAAGTATGAGTTAATGCAAATACAGTTCCTGATTTTTCTAATGAAGCCTCCAATACTTTTGCTTCTTCATAGGTTGTTGTCATAGGCTTTTCACAAATAACATTGAACCCTGATTCTATCAACTTCTTTGCCATTGGAAAATGCAAAAAGTTAGGTGTTAAAATAGACACCACTTGCATTCTCTCTTCTTCAGGAAGTTTCAATTCTTCCGCTACCATTGTATCAAAATCGGAATAAATTCTATTGGTAGGCAGACCTATTTCCTCGGCAAATCCTTTATTTTGCTCAAAATCTGGATTAAAAACCCCTCCAACAATTTGATATTGATCGAACATTGCAGATGCAACTCTATGCAATACACCGATAAGCGAATCTCCTCCACCACCAAGAACTCCAAGTCTTAATTTATTACTCATAATTTTATTTTTTATTCTGTAAATTCTATTTTTTCATTTTTAAACAATGCTAGAAAAATCATGAAAACTCCCAATGCAAATAAGGCTGGGAATAGCCAAATGTTTTTCCATATATGCGCTCCATTTTCTATTAAAAAATGATCTCCAATTTTTCCTGCAACCCAAAAACCGATTAACATTCCAACACCGTATGTTGCTAATGTTATTAATCCTTGAGCAGCACTTTTTATTTTTTCTCCCGCTTTAGAATCTGTGTAAATTTGACCTGATACAAAAAAGAAGTCATAACATATACCGTGTAACGCAATTCCAATCACAATAGTAAAGAATAAGTCACCCGAATTCCCGTATGCAAATAACAGATAACGAACGGTCCATGCCAACATACCAACTAATATCGTTTTCTTAAAACCATACCTTTTAAAGAAAAAAGGTAACAACAACATAAACAACACTTCAGACAATTGCCCCATAGAAGCCCAAAAAGTGGAATCTTCTACCGCAGATTCTGTTAAAAACAAACTAATGTTTTGATAGTAAAATGCTAAAGGAATACAAATTAAAACTGATGAAATAAAGAAGATAAAATAATTTTTATCCTTTAATAATTTTAATGCGTCTAACCCCAGCATTTCAGTAATCGTTACTTTTTCTCCTTTCGTTATTTTTGGTGGCGTTTTAGGTAAGGTAAAACTGAATATACCTAATACTAATGAAGCAATTGCCACCATTAAAAATGTATTAGACAACAAGCCTTTTTGAATACTTTCTGAAGCATCCCATTTAAATACAAGACTTATAATCCAGCCCGCCAAAATCCAGCCAATTGTTCCAAATACACGAATGAAAGGAAACTCTTTTGAAGGATCTTTCATCTGATTAAACGCCACTGAATTTACCAACGCTAATGTTGGCATATATGCGATCATATATGCTAAAATATATGGGTAAAATGTTGCAAAATCATCCGACGTATACATTAAATACATGAGCCCGGCTCCAATTAAATGCAGGACTCCTAGTATTTTTTCAGCATTAAAATACTTGTCTGCAATTAATCCAATTACAAAAGGAGCAATAATGG
Organism: Urechidicola vernalis; assembly: GCF_031846385.1. Classification (NCBI taxonomy): domain Bacteria; kingdom Pseudomonadati; phylum Bacteroidota; class Flavobacteriia; order Flavobacteriales; family Flavobacteriaceae; genus Urechidicola; species Urechidicola vernalis. Next base: position 309,980 of record NZ_JAVRHV010000004.1, on the reverse strand, counting down.
CACCCCAAGACTGGGTTGCATAAGCCATGGCAGATTCAGAATCTATAGCCCCCAAATTATTACTTAAAAAAGACCCAAGTGTAACAAACCATCCTCCCCAAATAAAAAATTCGAGAAACATCATTAAGGACAACTGAATCTTAATTTTAGTATTCATGAAGTTAACCTTAGGCTTTCCTTTTTTTCATATAAACATTCAACCCTACGAACAACACTATCAATATCAAAGGTAAGACGGACATTGTTCTAAGCGCTTCGTTCGCACCAGCATCATCCATAATTTTACCCATTATTGGCAAAACAATTGATACAGAAAGCATTCCTGCTCCACCCATAATAGACATTCCAAGGGCTCCTGTTTCCGGCAAATACTCCGCTACAAAACCAATCATTGTCGGCCAGAAGAACGTAACACCAACAGCAAATACTGCAGCTGCTAAAAATAACATGCCACCTGAAGTTATGGTAAGTAGCCACAAACCAATAAAAGTAAATATTGCGGAGAACAATAGCATACCAGCAGGCTGCATTTTATGAATTACAGGTCCGGCAAAAGCCCTTCCTAAAGCCATGATTCCGTTAATAAAAGCCAATACTAAGAGCGGTGCTGCCCCTGAAGTTTTCAATAAAGATTCTATTCTTTGTGTTGTCCCTAATTCTGATGCTGCAGTTAATAACATACAAAACACCATAAATAAGAATAACGGTTTTCCTACACTTTTTAACATGTCGTTATAACTAACACCCATTTCTACTCGTTCTGTAACGGGGAACTTTTGACCTAAAAACATCACCGCATAAATAATAAGCGGAATAAATAAAGTAGCAACCATTATTTGCCAACCTAATCCCATCACATCCATAATAAGGTAACCTACTAATGAGCCAATTACAATTCCACCAGGAAACCACACATGGAATCTATTTAACATCTTCACCTTATTCTTAGGATAAATAGATGCAATCATAGGATTTAATGCAGCCTCAACCATACCGTTTCCAATTCCAACAAAAAGTGTAGCTATAAATAACGAAGTCATTGATGTTGCAGTAATCGTCAACACAATTCCAATTGCATGGGTAATAAATGCAATCCAAGTAATTTTTTTTATACCTAAAGAATCAACTAAAGGACCACCAATAATCATTGCTAAGGTAAATCCCCAGAATGCTGGAGTAAATGCATAACCAATTTGCTCCAATGTAAGTCCTACCCCTTCAGGTCCAAAAACTGTTTCTAATCTTGCTCTAATAGCAAATGTCATTGAAGTTACGACCAAAGCCATACAACTGGCCAAAAACAATCTGTTTTTATTAATTCCTTCCATGTTAAAGTATTTAGTTAGTTATTTGATTAATATTCTAATCCTATTTTCAACAACAATTCTTTCGTTGCAATAATTCCTTCTTTTTCACTTAATCTATCTCCTTCGTATTCAACTCCAATAAATCCAGTATATCCGGCATCCTTTACAATTTGCAACAATTTATTGTAATCCATTTTAGTCTCATTTCCTTCAACATCAAAGTCATACGATTTAGCGCTAACACCTTTAGCGTAAGGCATTAATTCTTTCGTTCCCTTGTATCTATCATACTCAACTTTACAATCTCCTCTTGGGCTACCATCGATACAAAAGTTTCCAAAATCTGGTAAAGTACCACAATTTGACTTATTAATTTCTGCCATAACTGCTGCTAATTTTGCACCATCAGAAGAAATTCCTCCATGATTCTCTACAATTACATTGATATTCTTTTTTGCCGCAATATCAGCCAATGCACCTAAACCAATAACTGAATTTTTGTGCCATTCTTCGTCACTCAACCCTCTTGTAGGAGCCAAATTTACACGAATTGACGTACAACCCAAAGTCGCTGCAGCATCCACCCAGTAAGAGTGATTCAAAATTGCTTGATTTCTTTTCTTTTCATCTGAACTTGCTAATGGACCTTCACCATCTACCATGATTAAAACATTGGTTCTACCATGTAATTCACTACGCTTTTTTAGTTCTGTAGCTATTTTAGGGATCTCAGTTGCCTTGTCTTGATCCGCCATTCCATGCGTATATAATTGACTCACGTATTCCAAGCCTTCAATATCTAATTCTTTAGCCATTTTAGCAAACTCAAATGGATCGACTCCATCATTTCTGAATGCTCTATGATATGACCATTGCGCTAATGAAATTTTTAATTCTTTTTTCTCAGGAGTACAAGAACTAAACATTGCTGTACTTAAAAACACTATTAAGAATAATTTTGATAAAAACTGTACTTTTTTCATTTACTTATAATTTACTGATTGATTTTAATTTAATGAATCGTCTTTGATTCTAATTTGAAGTGAAAGTCTATTTTTTAACCTTGCAAATCTAGGTCAAGATAAAAAATCAATACAGGAACGCTGTCTATTTTTTACCAGTGAAAGAATTTATACAAAAAACAAAGAATGAATTGTGATAAAATCAATATCTATCTCTATAAATGAAGAAAATTTAATCGAATTCTACCAAATGATTACTTCTAAACTCTAAAGGAGTACATTTTTCATGACGCTTAAACACAGTCGAAAAGTATTGACCAGTTGCAAACCCACAACTATATGCCACCTCAGTTATACTTAAATTTGGATTTTCAAGTAATAGAGATTTGGACATCTCAACTCTTTTCATAGCCAAAAAACGCATTGGCGTAAGATTCGTCAACTTCTTACAATGATGCGTAAACCGTGTCAATCCTACTCCAGCCGAAGCTGCCATTTTTTCAATTGTCCAACTGTCTGATAAGCGTGTTTCCAACTCATTCAAAAACAACTGCACACTTCTAGAACTATCCACTAACGACTCGTTTAAAACTATTTCATCTTCTTCTAACAATTGTAATAAACACAATAGCAAGTCATTAATTATGAGTCTAATTTTAGAGTCATTAGAACCGTTAACGTCAGTATCCACAACTTTTCCTAATCTTTGAAAACATGAGGCTATTTTATTGTTTGCTTTCCACAGCCATTTGTCATCGTGCCTTAACAATGTTGTTAATCTGTTCAAGTCTTTTTTAGTCAGCAAAATCCAGTCTGGCCATGTCCAATTTTGATGTGGCCTTCTAACGTCCAAATCAATAATAACCCAGTAAAACTTCCCCATCCCTATAGAAGGATCTCCGACCTTATGCGCCTCCCAAGGCCTTGTCACCGTTAAATAATTCGGTAGCAATTTAAGTGTTTTATCGCCTTGAGAATACGGCATAGAACCCGACTCTAAATAATGCACCTCAATACCTTCATTACGATGCCAATCTAAGCCCCAATCTTGAGGCTCATCTGCATCCCAATATCCTATAGAACTTAACCCCTTAGTGTCTTCGGACAAGCGGTCTCCTGGATAAGTATATCTAGCCAATGCTTTAAACTTTAATTTTTTTCTTGAAACGGCATCAATTAAAGGCAAACAGGTATCTGCATGATAGACAATATCATCTTCTATATAAGGCTGTATTTTTTGTATATTTATTTTCACTGAAATATTTTGAACAAAAAGCAGCCGCAAATTAACTATTTTGCCCATACTTAAAGAGTTATTTAACATTCATTTTTATGATTCTGCATAAATAATTCTTTACCTTTTAAATTTTAACAATTATATATGACTACAAATTCAAAAATACAGACGAACGAACTGTATGATGCCATTGTTATTGGATCTGGAATATCAGGAGGATGGGCAGCAAAAGAATTATGCGAAGGAGGACTAAAAACTTTGGTTCTTGAGAGAGGACGTATGGTTAAGCACATTGAAGGTTACCCTACCATGAATATGGACCCATGGGATTTTGATAACAGAGGTGAGAAAACCAAAAGAATTAAAGAACGCAAAGCAAAACAGGATAGAACTGGATATACAACAAGTCCGGCATCTGAACATTTTTTTGTAGATGATATTGACCATCCATATAATGAGACAAAACGTTTTGATTGGATGCGTGGATATCATGTAGGAGGTCGTTCCATTACATGGGGTAGACATTGCTATAGATGGAGTGCGAGAGACTTTGAAGAAAACAAACGTGATGGAAATGGTGTAGATTGGCCTATCCGCTACAATGATATTGCTCCGTGGTATGACAAAGTTGAAGAGTACATTGGAATTCAAGGAGAAAATATGGATATAGATCCACTACCAAATGGAAAATACTCACCCCCTTTCGGGTTCAATTGTGTAGAAGAATTCTTAGCCGAAAAAGTAGCAGAGTCTTTTGATGATGGTAGGGTAATTGCGCATGCAAGAACCGCACATATTACTGGAGAAAAAAAACACGAAGGAAGAGATAAATGTCAATTTAGAAATAGATGTATCAGAGGTTGTCCTTTTGGAGGCTATTTTAGCAGTTTATCTTCTACACTTCCAGCAGCAAAAAAAACTGGAAATATGGTTCTAAGACCAAATTCCATTGTTCATGAAATCGTTTATGATGACAAAACAAAATTAGCAACTGGAGTTAAAGTGATAGATGCAAATACCAAAGAAGCCACAGTTTACAATGCAAAAATAATTTTCAGTTGTGCATCCGCAATTGCTACCGCTTCAATTTTAATGCAATCAAAATCTGAAAGATTTCCGAATGGATTAGGAAATGATAGTGGAGAATTAGGCCATAATATAATGGACCATCACTTATCTGTTGGTGCAAGTGCTCAAGTTGAAGGATATGAAGAACAGTATTATAAAGGTCGTAAACCTGCCGGATTCTATATTCCTAGATTCAGAAATTTAGGAGGAGATACAGACCGAAAAGACTATGTACGTGGATTTGGCTACCAAGGGGGTGCAAGTAGATCTAACTGGCAAAGGGGAGTAGCAGAATTGAGTTACGGAAAAGACCTAAAAGACGAATTAATGAAGCCAGGATCTTGGAGTATTGGAATGAGAGGGTTTGGAGAATGTTTACCTTACCATGAAAATAAAATGACTCTGGATTATGACAATTTAGACCAATGGGGCTTACCAACGGTTACTTTTGACGTTGAATTCAAAGAAAATGAAAAGAAAATGAAAAAGGACATTCAAGAAGAAGCGATAGCAATGTTAAAAGCTGCTGGTTTTAAAAATGTTCGAGGTAACGACAATCCTAACATGTTCTTTCCAGGATTAGGAATTCATGAAATGGGAACTGCAAGAATGGGACGTGACCCTAAAACTTCTGTTTTAAATGGGAATAATCAAGTTCATACTGTAAAAAATGTATATGTTACAGATGGAGCATGTATGACTTCTGCAGCATGTCAAAACCCTTCATTAACTTATATGGCACTTACAGCAAGAGCTGCTAAACATGCTATTAAACAATTAAAAAATAATAAATTTAACAATGCATAATTATGGATAGAAGAGCCGCCCTAAAAAACATGTCGTTAACACTAGGATATGCTGTTGCAACGCCTACTATATTGAGTGTACTTCAATCCTGTACTTCGGACGCAGCGACATGGACGCCTGTATTTTTTACAAAAACTGAAGGATACATAATCACACAATTAGCCGATATAATACTGCCAAAAACGGACACTGCAGGTGCCCTTGATGTATTTGTGCCAGAATTTATGGATAAAATGTTTGATGAAATATTAGGTGATAATGAGAAAGTTGCTATGAAAGAAGGCGCTTCAACTTTTGCTACAGAATTTAATTCAGTGTTTGGAAAAGATGCTTCCGAAGGAACAAAAGGTGAATATGAAACTATTTTAGCAACCTATTTTGATATTTCTGATGACAAACAGAAAGAAGTATTTAGAGTTTTAAGAGAAGATAAATCAAAATTAAGTGGCACAAAATTAAACACGTATTTGATTTATTCATTTTTAACACAGACAAGACGTTTTACACTCTATGGCTATTACACATCAGAGCATGTAGGTGAAAATATTTTAAATTATGATCCAATACCAGGAAGGTACGATGCTTGTATTCCTTTAGAAGAAGCAGGAAACGGAAATGCCTGGTCATTGTAATAATTTAATCTAAGTTTAATAAAAAAGCCAAATCTTTAAGATTTGGCTTTTTTATTAAACAATGTTTTTACTCTTAGTTAATTTTAATCGTTTGCACTAAATCTTCATTTTTAACTGCAATAATATAATTAGACTCATCAACGGAAATAATTCCAGCATCCTTCACATCTCCTGGAATAAACAATCCACTTTCTGTTGCGCTCATTGCATTAAAGTTACCAGATCCATCTCCTATCAAAAGTTGACCAACGCTTGCATCATTTCTAGTAGTTTCAATTTCTGACACATGTAAATTCCCTACCAACACAGCATCAAGGTTTCCATCATTATTATAATCATCTACCAAAATCTGGTTCACACTTGAAACCTGAGCCTCGTTTGGTAGTTTATGTATTATAAATTTTCCATCTTTATTTTCTAGGTAAATACTGGCAAAAGATTTTACTTGATAATGAACTGATTTTTTCAGGTCTTGTTCTGTATAAATATCAACTAGGGTTGCTTCAGAAAAACTTTCGTAATTCTTATATTTTGTTTTTATAGCTGGAATTTGTTGCGATGAACATTCTCTTCCCCTTACAGGAAACTGCTCTCCTTCGTTATAATAACTCAAGACAATATCGCTTTTCTCATCCTTGTCAAAATCATTAATAAAAATATCAAAAGTCTCTTCTTCCGTAGCCTGGTATTTATAATTTAATCCGTTATTTCCAACAATATAATCCATGTCACCATCATTATCAAAATCTCCTTCTTGAATACTCCACCACCAACTAGTTGAATCGTTTGTTAGTCCCATTTTCTCAGAAACCTCGGTAAATACCCCTTCATTATTTTGAAAAACTCTAATAGGCATCCATTCTCCAACTACAATTATATCTTTCCAAGAATCATTATTAAAGTCCGTAATAATAGCACTTGTTGCCATTCCTAAATTGGTAAATTCATTGATTGCTTTATCCGTTACATTTTCAAACTTTACTACACCATTTTCTGATTTGTTGAATAATATATATGAGTTAGCAGGAGAGGGATAATTTTTAGGAACCTGTCTGCCTAGCACTACCAAATCTAACTTTCCGTCTTTATTCAAATCTTCTGAATAAACTCTAGATCCACTTGCTATCATTTCGGGTAATACATTTTCTGATAATGTCAAATTCCCATTTCCATCATTAATATATAAACGGTCTTGCAACCATTTTGAATTTGGTTCAAACTCATAACCTCCACTCACAACATACAAATCATTATCCCCATCATTGTCGGCATCAAAAATCGTAGCGCCAACATCTTCACTTAATAATGTTTGTTCAAAATCAGAGATTTCTTTTTTCTCAAAACCTTTATTTTCTTGTAAATAAACAGCCCCTACATAATTTGAAGAACCTCCAACAAAGTAATCATCTTTACCATCTCCGTTTAGATCTCCAATGGCCAATGCAGGTCCAAAATGAGACATTTTATGTGGTAGCAATACTTGATCTATGAAATCATCATAATAATTCTCAACATGCTTGTGCTCTGGGAATGCTATTGCGCTATTTTCAGAGAATATTTTATTCTTAGTTGAAGCCTTCTCCATAATAGAAACGGCATCCTCATATTTTAAAGTTAGTTTTTGGTTTATCGAAAGGTTTTCTAACACTTGCGTCTTTCCATCAGTCCAAACTACTTTTAGTTTGTTAATTGAACTTGATTGTCCTAAGCCAAAATGTAGTTCGGGCGCTACTGACGACTGGAACCCTCTAGTTAAAGTTAACTCTTGCATCTGAGTTTCATCTTCAGTCAAAACATAAACACGATTACCTAACCCCATTCTATTTCCTTTAATCCCATCAAAATCTATTGTAATGTAATTCGATGTTTCTGAACTAGAATTTTGGAATACTGTAGCGTGGTCATCAATATTATTAAGAACTATTTCCAAATCTCCATCGTTATCTAAATCTGCATATACAACCCCATTAGAAAAACCTGGATATTCTATTCCCCATTCCTTATTTACTTGTTCAAATTTTAGATCTCCTGTATTTTTGTAGACGAAATTATCAATTTTTTCAGAAGGTATCTCTAAACTTTTCTTTAGTAAATCAGCTTTAGACAGTTTTAATTTCTGCATTTCAATAAAGAAATCACGATTGTTTATTTCTCTTCTTGTACCGTTAGAAATAAATATATCTTTTAATCCATCATTGTCTAAATCTGCAAATAATGGACCCCAACTCCAATCCGTAGAAGATAAGCCTCCAATTCTTGAAACATCACTAAAATCTGGAAGATTATCATTCAAAATTCCATTATTAACTTGTAAGTTATTTTGCATGTATTGATAATGAAAACCGGAATTCACTGTTCCCCAAAATAATTTCGGGTTCATACTTGCCATATTTGCTTTTTGACGACGGTTGTTTTTCGCCATCATATCTACTTGAATTATGTCTAAAAGTTGATCGTTATTATAATCTGCAATATCAACTCCCATTCCATAAAAAGCAGTGTGTTTTGTTGTCTTTTTTACTTGCTCGGAAAACGTACCATCCTGATTATTAAAAAACATATAATCTGGAGAACTGAAATCATTAGAAACATAAATATCTGGCCATCCATCATTATTTAGATCACCTATTGTACAACTTAATGACAATCCGAAAGTTCTTAAACCTGCTTCGTCTGTAACATCAATAAATTTATTTCCATCATTCCTAAACAATTTATCTGTTTCAACATCTTTTGGATCAGACATTTTAGTCCTGTAATAACTGTTAGGTGCATTAAAATGTGTTGGAGGATAGTTAGACAGGTATACGTCTAAATCTCCATCTAAATCATAATCAAAGAAACTTGCCTGAACGCTGTTTCCTACATCTGCCAAACCATATTCTACTGCCTTCTCTGAAAAGGTTAAATCGCCATTATTTATATATAGCAAATTTTCTTTTGGGCCGAACTTACCACCAACAGAACAATAGATATCTAAAAAACCATCGTCATTTACATCGGCCATAGTTACCCCTGTAAACCATCTACCATCTCCTTGAATTTTCGCAGCATCCGTTATATCTTCAAACTTTAAATTTCCCTTATTCAAATACAATTTATTCTCCACCATATTTCCGGTAAAAAACAAATCCTTTAAACCGTCATTATTTACGTCTCCAACTGAGACTCCTCCACCCATATACATATAGGCATACGTCAAATAATTTAAAGAATCATTTTCCACTAAATTATTTTTAAAGTCAATCCCACTAAATGCGGGATCTATTTTTTTAAAGATCGCATCACCTTCTTTTTTATCGACTGAACATGAAAATAAAAAAAGGAATGTACAAAGGGATAAAATCAGATTTTTCATTAAAAAAGAGTAATAATATTATGGGTATAAAAGTAAAAAAAAACGGGGCAAAAATATGCCCCGTCCTTCAATATTTAGTCATTAATTCAAATTAGTAACCAGGGTTTTGTGTCAAAATTCCGCCACTTAAATCAATTGCAGAAATTGGAATTGGAAATAAATCAAACGTAGAAGTATACGCATTTACTTTTGTTCCAAAATTTGTAATTGTACGAGCTTCATTAGTGAAGTAATCATTCATATGCTGAACTGAGTTACCCCATCTTCTGATATCGAATAATCTATGACCTTCCATACCTAATTCTATACGACGCTCAAAACGAACTGCTTTTCTTGCAAAGTCTGCATCTGGGAATGAAGCATATGGTTGAATAACATAAGTTGCCGCATCACCAGAACCATCAGTTGCCTGCATGTAGTTCGAGTTCTTAGCTCTTTCTCTAACTCTATTTACATAAGTTAAGGCGTTAGCTAAACTTCCTCCTGATTCAACTTCTGCTTCTGCTGCCATTAACAATACATCCGCATAACGCATAATGTGGTAGTTAATACCAGATAATTGTTGTCCCCAACCACCTGTTGCTTGGTTATCTGATTCTCCATCCCAATACACATTTTTCTTTGGTAAATAAGGTCCAGAAATATCAGAGAATCCTGCTCTAATCCAATCTTTTCCAATATGCTCACCATATCCGTTGTAGTCAATTCCTCTACGACCAACTGTATAATCAGCACGTGGATCTAAGTTTCCTGCAAATGGTGTAAACGTTTCATCACTGTTAATTCCATAATCACTAGTTACATCCGTTTGATTATAAGTATCTAATAAAGGTGTACCTCCAGCAGTCGTTTGAAATGCATTTAGTAAATCCTGTGTTGGCTGATAGAACCCACAACAAGAACCGAATGGCCCTGGGTTAGGGAAGTTCAATGCCCCACCTGAATTACCATTATAAGATTGTCCAGAATCGGCAGCAAACTGAATAGAGAAAATAGACTCAGTACTGTTATCTCCAGCCAATCTAAAGTTATCTACATAGTCTGGCATTAAAGAATAAGGACCTAAATTAATCACAGTCTCTAAATACGTTAAAGCATCTGTCCATTCTTGTTGATACAAGTGTGCTTTTCCTAAAAAGGCCGTAGCTGTCCAAGTAGTTGGTCTACCGTACACATCTTGAGTATCTGGTAAATTATCTAAAGCATATTTAAAATCCGCCTCAATCTGATCCCAAATTGGTCCAGGGTTTGGTTGATTAAATTCTGTAGCAGCATAATTTTCATCTGAAATATAAGGTACATTACCCCAAGCCTTTTGTAACTCAAAGTTAAAATGTCCTCTTAAGAATCTTGCTTCTGCTAATTGAGCAGAAAAATCTCCTTCTTCAATAGTTGCAATTAACGCAATTACGGCATTTGCTCTATTGATACCAGCGAAAATTACTCCCCACTTACCATAGAAATATCCATTACCAGTTGCCCAGTTGAATAATTCAACTTCTTTTAAATCTGCTTGATCATCATCTGTAGACCCTTTGTGAGCATCATCAGAAACGACATCATAAATCCAGTTATCTCCAGAAACAGACCAGCCATTTCCAAATCCATTCGCTCTTTGGCCATCTAAAGTTGAATACGCACCAGTTAATAATAAATTAACTCCGGTTTCATTTTTAAGAGCCTCATCACTCAATGCTCCAACTGCTGGAGACTGAGTAAATTCATCGCTACATGCTAAAACTCCGAAAAGCAATGCAACATATATTAATCCTTTTTTCATTTTTTAAAATTTAATATTAGCACCTAAAGTAAATATTTGAGAGTTTGGATATAAACGACTGTCTACACCTAAACTTAAATTGTCATAAGCAACAACTTCTGGGTCAAAACCGCTATAATCAGTAATTGTAAACAAGTTTGTAGCCTGTACATAAAAACGAATAGACTCTGAACTTATTTTTCCTGAAATATTTTCAGGTAATGTATATCCAATTTGCAAGTTCTTTAATCTAAAGTAAGATCCATCTTCAACAAAATATGAATTCGAAGAAGACTCTTCTAATGGATAAGAAGATGTTAATGCTGGAATATTTGTATTCGTATTTGAAGGTGTCCATGCATCTAACACTCTAGTACTTCTGTTTCCTTTAAAGAAATATCCGAAATCTGTAAATACTTTATTGTAGTTATAGATATCATTTCCTTGAGACCCTGTAAAGAATAACTGTGCATCAAATCCTTTGTATGCTAAATTAGCATTTAATCCATATGTAAAATCTGGATGTGGAGAACCTATATTTGTTCTATCATCATCATTTACAACACCGTCACCGTTTACATCAACAAATTCCATTCTTCCGTTTGAATCTAATCCAGCAACTTGACGTCCGTAGAAATAAGACATTTCTCCTCCTACTTCAGTTCTTGTTACTGCTCCGTTTCTAAGATCTCCTCTACCCGCAACTGGTGCACCGTCGATCAACGCAGTAACTTCATTCTTGTAACTAGAGATATTTGCACTAAGGTTATAAGAGAATCCTCCATCGGTTTCATCTCCATAGCTAAGCGCTAAATCGAAACCTGTGTTTTTAACATCTCCTAAATTCACCAATGGCGCTCCAGCATCAATAGCTGTAGAATTAATTAGTCCAAAATCTCTTGTAATAAGGTCCTTTGTTTTAATTTGGTAGAACTCTAAACCAACTCCAATTTTACTATCTAACATAGATAAATCTACACCAAAGTTTGTAGCAACAGATGTTTCCCAAACTAAATCAGGGTTACCAACTTGTGATAACAATGCTCCAGTAGCGATACTACTAGCATTTCCATTAAATGCATAATTCGCTAAGCCTTCATTCAAACTTGAGATATTAATTGTAGGGTTACTTGCTGGTAACGTTTGGTTACCTAATTCTCCCCAAGAAGCTTTTACTTTTATTCTTCCAACGAAAGCATCTTCTGGATAAAAGTCTTCCTTACTCAATACCCAACCTCCACTAAATGATGGGAAGATATCTGATTGATTGTCTCCTTTAAATCTAGAAGAAGTATCTCTACGCAATGTTCCTGTAAAGTAATATTTATCTTTATAAGAATAGTTTGCAGTACCAAAGATTGACCAAAGTGAATCCCATCCTGCATATGCATAATCTACGTTAGGAGCACCTGAACCATTATTTAATAAATAAAAGTCTGGATCTTCAAATAAATATCCTGTTCTCGAAACTCCTTTTCCTTTACTTTCATTTTTTAAAGCTTCTATACCGATCAAAGCATTAATTGAGTGATCTCCGAATGACTTATTGTAGTTTAAAGTATTAGTCCAAGCCCAGTTCCAAGCAGTTTGATCTTGCTCAGCTAATGTGTTTGTAGAAATTGGCTCACCATGCTCAGGATCTAAATACGTAAATGCTCTACTATCAAAAGTATTAAATCCACCCGCCAACGTTGTTTTAAATGTTAACTCATCTAAAATATCGTAAGAAAGGTAAACATCTCCAAATACTGCATAACGCTTGTTATAGTTATCTTTAGATCTGTATAATTGCGCTGCTGGGTTTCTTGTGTTTCCAAGGTCCGGGGCTGCAACACCCGTAAAATTACCATCGTCATCTCTAACTGGCAAAAGAGGTGTCATTCTGAAAGAATTTTCAATCGCTTCACCAGAACCGCTTAAAGTATTAGAATAAGAAATATTGATATGCTCTCCAATTCTTAATTTTTCTTTCACTTTAAATTCTGAATTCAAACGCGTACTTGCTCTTTCAAATCCAGTATGATTCATAACACCATCTCTATTTAAATAAGAAACAGACATGAAATATTTACCAGACTCATTACCGTTTTGAACAGACAATGAAACATTAGAAGTTGGTGCTGTTCTAGTAATAGCATCTAACCAATCAGTTCCATTTGCTTCAGTTGTTGCATTAAAAGCATCACTAAATACAATAGGGTCGTAAGAAACAACTCTTCTATATCCTAAAATTGAAGAAGGAACTGTATAATTACCTGTTCCTGATGGATCGTACTGACCATGTGTAGTATCTACACCATCATTTAAATAACTTTGTAGTAATACATCAGCATGTTGTTGTGCATTTAAAACACTTGGAGAGTTTGCTATTTCAGAAAAACCAGTATACATATCTAAAGAAACCTTTGCTGATGCCATATTGTAGCCACCACCTTTAGTCGTAATTACAACAACACCATTACTTGCTCGTGCTCCATAAATAGCCGCTGCCCCATCCTTTAAAACGTTCATCTGCTCAATATCAGCAGGGTTAATGTTATTTAAAGTGTTTGGGTCATCCGTTTGAACACCATCAATAATATACAATGGGTTTGTATTGTTACTAGTACCAAAACCACGAATATTAATCTTTGGTGCTGAACCTGGAGAACCATTTGTTACAACAGTTACACCAGTTACCCTACCTTGTAACGCCTCTGCAGCATTCACGGTTGGTGCTTGTAAAGCCTCTTCCATGTCTACTGAAGCAACAGATCCTGTTACATCTCCTCTAGTTTGAGCAGTATATCCAAATACTACCACCTCATCTAATTCATTTGCGTCTTCCGCTAATGTTACGTTAATAACTGATTGCCCAGCTACATTAATTTCTTGGGTTAGATACCCCAAAAAACTAACAACTAATACTGCGTCCGATGCTACATTATCCAATGTAAAATTCCCATCAAAATCAGCATCTACTCCGTTCGTGGTTCCTTTAACCACAATGTTTGCTCCTGGTAGCGGACCGTTAGCGTCCGAAATTGTACCAGTAACAGTTTGCGCAAATATGACACTACCAGTGAGCATAATTGCAACAAAAAACATTTTCTTTAGTAAATTGTTTTTCATACTTAGTTAATTTTAATTAATTTTTTAGTTAAAAAAATTGACTTGAAATCATTTAAACACAATTTAAGTTAACTTTCAAAGGCCAAGGTATTGGTACAATCCCATAAACGACAAAATCCTCCGACATAAGCATCAATTTTATCGACAAACAACAAGAACTCTGTAAAGAGCGCAGGCCGCATTAACTATAGGAATATTACAAAAAAAGGTGATTTAAAAAGTTAATTTAGTAGAGTTTACAGTTAATTTAAAGTTAATTTTCGATGACAATTTATAGTTAAATTAACATAAATCATCAGTAAAACATACGAAAACGTTTTCGTCACACAGAGCTCCAACTACTTTATAAAGGCTTAAGATTATGAATAAATAAGTTTTTATTCCCTTTTCTTTGAAATAAAATAAATTACTAAGAGATAATGGAATATTTATTACAATTTGTTTAATTATTAGACTTAAATTTTAGCAGAAATAAATTTTTCAACTAAAACTTTATAGAATACCTCATAGAATACCTTATAAAAATCGCAATTTTATTCTTTACAAGAATAGTTAAGAAACTAAAATAACCTTGTCTGAAAAATGGAATTTTGCTAATTCAATTTAAACACACTTAAAGATTCATTATTGTTACTTACAAGTATTGAATGTCCATTTTCACTTTGAAGTACAATAATGTCTTTTGCATTGCCTTTATTGAAAAACCCTGATTTGTCATGTTTTACAACACTAAATTCTCCGTGATCATATTTTAACACCGTACCAAATGAGGCGTCATAGCGCACAGTTTCAACCTCTGTATTATAATGATTACCAACCAAAATTATTTCGGCATCTGAATCATTATCAAGATCTAAAAACTCTATCCCCATAATTGGAGCAAACTGTGCAGCTATAGGTAGTTTTTTAATTTTAAACTTACCATCTCCAATATTCTCTAAAAGAATACTTTCTAAAATATCTGCTTGATAATGAAGCGCATTATCTAAGTTTTTCTCTCCATATACATCAACTAAACTCGCTTGAGCAAATGCTTGATAACTCGGAAATTTATCACTTACAAATGGCATTTGTTGCGTGGAGCACTCCTTTCCTCTAGAAGGAACTAACTTTCCATTATAATTACTTGAAAGTACGATATCATAAGTCCCATTATTATCAAAATCGTCACAAAAAATATGAAATTCCTTTTTAGCATTCACTTTATATTTCGCATTCAACCCAAGATTACCAATTATATAATCTGAATCACCATCATTATCAATATCATTGGCTGCAATGCTAAACCACAACCCTGTTGTATTAGTCAAAAAACTATTCTCAATTAAAGAAAATTTCCCCGAATTATTTTCAAAAATTGAAATCGGCATCCATTCTCCAACTACCATCAAGTCATCATCTCCATCATTATCATAATCTGTAAAAACAGCATCTGTTACCATGCCTATATTTCTCATCTCTGCTGCTAAAGACTTCGTCTTATTTATAAATTTTCCATTCTCATTTATCAGAAGTTGAGATTCTGGTGCAAAAGGGTATTTATCCGGGATTACACGTCCGCCCACAAACAAATCTAAATCTCCGTCATTATCAACATCAGAAGAAACAACTGTTTGTCCACTTGAGTTGATATTAGGAAGCATGTTAACACTCTTATTAAAACTGCCGTCACCATTATTAATATACAAGCGATCTTGAAACATATTACTGTATTCTTCAAATTCACTACTACCACTTACTACGTATATATCTTGGTCATTATCACCATCCGCATCAAAAAACAAAACGCCTAAATCTTCATAGTCTTTATCATTTATCCATGCCTTAGATTGCTTTTTCTTAAAAGTAGCATTCTCTAATTGAATGTATAATTCTCCTGTTTGTCCTGCAGCACCCCCAACATAAAAATCTTCAAATCCATCATTATTTACATCTGCTTGTGCTATAAATGGTCCGTTTGTAGATTGGCTATGGGGTAATAAAATTTGTTTCTGAAAATCGTCAAAATTACTTTCGGTATGCCTGTAAGACACTCCCAATTTTGTCGACTGAGAAGGTTCAAAAAACATACGTTCAATTTCTTTCTCATTAGAAACAGCCTTCGCTGTAGCAGGCATTTCCAATGAAATTATTTGATTTGATGCTAAATCATTTAAAATTGTTGTGCTTCCATTTGGCCAGTTTATTATTGCTTCTTCAATTATATCATTGGAACCAACACCAAAATTTAACACATTTTGAACAGATGATATAAATCCTCTGGTCATGTATAACTCTTGCATTTGCTTTTGGGCACCAGTAGAAATAGAAATATTAGTTCCAATCGCTAATGAATTTTTATCATCACCCGATAATTTAAATTGAATAAAGTTTTTTGCATCATTGTTCTTATAAACCTGAGCCTTCTCATTGATATTGTTTACAATAAGATCCAAGTCACCATCATTATCAAGATCTGCATATGCCACTCCATTAGAATTCGACTTTATATCTAAGCCCCAATCTTTGGTTTTATTGGTGAAACTTAAATCTCCATTATTTTTAAATCCATAATTACTTAATTTGGTAGACGACAGCATTTCTGTTACTTCTTGAAAAGTAGGTTTGATAGGCTGATTAAATTTCTCCACCATATTTGTTCTAAAATCCTGATCTCCCATTTCTTTCAAGATACCATTTGTAATAAAAACATCCTTATAACCATCATTATCAAAATCTGCAATCAATGGTGCCCAACTCCAATCAGTTTTTGCCAATCCACTTAATTGACTTATTTCACTAAACTTGCCATTACCTTGATTTTTTTGTAACGTATTAATCATATACTGGTGATGATAGCCTGATTTTACCATGTAGTTAAAACTACTTGTACTCATGGTTGCCATGTTCTTTTTACTTCTTTCATGGTCTTCTGCGGCCATTTCTAACACTAACAAATCTGGGAGTAAATCGTTATCAATATCTGCATAATCTGATCCCATACTACTAAATGATACGTGATTCATAACATCCAAAATTTCATTAGTAAAAGTTCCATTTTGGTTATTGATGTACAACATATCCGGAGATATAAAATCATTACATACATACACATCCGGCCACCCATCATTATTAAAATCACCAATTGAAGCACTTAAACCCCAGGCTTTATTTACAACTCCGGCCTCGTGTGTAATTTCAGAAAAGAAAGTCCCTTCATTCCTGTACAACTTATCCGAACTAAGTTGCGATACTTTAGCATCATTTTCTAAGTTCAAACCTCCAGCATTATTAAAATCTGGTCTATGATTTACCAAATACATATCCAGATCACCATCTTTATCAAAGTCAAAGAAATAAGATTGAGTACTAAAACCTGGGTCATTTAATTTCCAAGTTTCGGCCATTTCCTTAAAGCTGTTATCTTTTTGATTGATGAATAATTTATTGACCATAGACTCCGATCCAAATTCAACTCCAGATTTGCATACATAAATATCCAACCAGCCGTCATTATTAATATCAACAACAGAAACTCCGGTAGTCCATCCCTCTTTATCATCTACACCTGCATTTTTAGTAACATCCTCAAAACTAAAATCCCCTTTATTTAAATACAATGAATTTTTTTTTTGATTTGCGGTAAAATAAAGATCTGTCAAACCGTCATTATTAAAATCTGCTGCGGCCACGCCTCCACCATTATAAATATTTGCAAAATTCAGGAAATTCATATCTCTTGTTTCCTCAATAAAATTTTCAAAATTTATTCCAGTATCAGACATTACTGAAAACTGTTTTAAATTTTTATTTTCATCCTTCACTACTGTTTTCAAAACTTTATAATCAGTATCTAAAGAACAGGCAAAAGCAATGCAAGAAATAAAAGTAAACAGGGTGATTTTTTTCATAATAAAACAATGTATTTATAGTAAAAAAGATGGTAGAAAGATACAAAATTTAATCCTCTAGAGCCTTTATTTATAAACGATATTTTGAAAAAATAGCGATTCTATTTCATAAAAAAACTCAGCATAATTAAATGCTGAGTTTTAAAAATTAATCTAAACTAAATTTAGTTTTTCTTAGCCCACCAAAGCGGAGTTAAAATTTCGTCTGGCCCACCTAAATGACCTACCGCTTGCTCATATCCATCAGGAACATTATCGGCAAAATTAGCCGGATAAATTTGTCTTTGTCCGTAGAATTTAACACTGTTAGTCATATAGTTACTTGTAGTTAAATCTGGCAAGTTTGCAAGTGGGTTCTCAATTGCAGGATTTTCAAAGAAAGGTAATCCTAATCTTCTATGATCATTCCATCCTTCTAAAGCTAAATATGGATTCTGTGCGATGTATTTTTGAGTAATAATCTTAGTTAATTGGTCATTCTTCACAGAACCACCTTCATAGATTGTATTACTTGGATAAGTAAAGGTATGCGTACCTGGAGTATTTGTATATCCATCTACATAGTTCATAGTCATAGTAGCAGGTGGCTCAGTTACGTGATCAAACGATACTGAAGTTCCAACCCTATTATAATCTTGAGACAAGACATAATTTCCATAGTGTTGAGACACACCATTATATTCGAAACTCTCGCTAATTCCCTGCTCATATGCCGCTTTAGCCGAATATGGAACACTCCAACCTCTAACTGCTGCTTCAGCAATTAAGAAATAAGACTCCCAAGATGCAAAAAACAACCTATCTGACTGATCACTTCTATACTTATGAGACAATCTAGGTAATGTTCCTATATATCTCAATCTGTTTTTCGCTCCTTTTTCACCCCAGTCACCAGATGATGGCGCATTCCAATGATTTGTAGCGTCAACAGTTAAAATTTCATCTCCATTATCATCTAATAAAGGTCTTACAGTATCACCCCAAGAACTTGACCAAGTCGGATATTTATTAAAGTCAGGATCATTTACATCTCCAGGTATTTTATACAAAGCATAAATTCTTGGATCAATCTTCTCATGCAAACCATCAAACCAGAACCCAGCAGAAGGATCATTTGTTAAAGTTGTGAAATGATCATCAAACTTTAATCCCATATGATCTCCAGGCTTAATAAATGCATGCTTATCTGCATCTAATTGATCAGCAGAATTAATTCCTCCTAAACCAATTGCTAAGTTATTTAATGAAGCAGACAAGTAATGGTTATTCCATTGTCTAGACATTACGTTAGTCAATGAATTCCATCCACCACCTTCTTTCACTTTAAAGTTTTCAGAAGAAACGGAAACATATGCATTATTATTTACTGCATCCTCAAATTCTTGCTGTGCTACCCCAGGAGCAACCTCAGACAAACGCATTGCCAATCTCATCCTCATAGATGTACCATATGCTTTCCATTTTGTAAAATCAAAACCATAAGCCGCATCTAAATTTGCCACTCCATTAGGCACACTAACATTAACATCTAACATCGCAGTTGCTTCTTTCAATTCAGCCAACAAGAACATATATACGTCCTCAACAGAATTATAATCTGGGTTTTCACCTTGAAAACCCTCAATAGCAATTGGTCCAAAGTTATCAGCCATTTCACTCATTAAATAAGCTCTCCAAATTCTAGAAACCTGCTTTAAGTTACTCGTGTACTCTTTAATATTACCAGACTCTAAATGAGTGTCCGCTACTTCAATTGCAGAATTAATATCGTTCAACCATCCTCCTACATATCTATAGTAATCCGCTGTCCAACCAGCATTATAACCTCCTTCAGACAATACTCGTTTATTATCCATTCTTGATGCATCTGACCAATACAATACAAAGACTCTCTCTGCAATATGTGGGTCTTGCTGCGCACCAATAATAGAACCGTTTATAAAGTACTCTACCTGAACTTGGTCCGCACTTGCAGCCGTCGGATTTACATTGATTTCCTCAAAATCATCACATGAGACAATCAATACAAATGCTGCTAAAAGCATCCCTATTTTTTTCATTATTTTAATCATAATTTTATTTTTTTAAGTTTAGAAACTAAGTGTTACATTAAAAAAGAAACTTCTTTGTGTTGGCGAAGTTAAATTCTCAAAACCAGTAGCATTAGAATTTGTAGCGAATACAGATTCAGGATCTACCCCATTCAAATTACTAGAAATCATCCAAACATTGTTAGCTGAAAATCCAACTTTAGCACGTTGAATCCCAGAATCCCCCAACCACTCAGAAGGGAATGTATAATCTAATTGAATATTTCTTAAACGTACATTTGTAGCATCATAAATATTATGCTCAGTAATACCTAAATTACCTGTTCTAGCTGCTAAAGTTCCCCAATATAATTGTGGACTAACCCCAGTAGTATTTTGAGTATAGCTTCCTGAACCATCATCCATTACACCATCAAAAACGATATCAGCTCTTTCTCCGTTTACTACCGTTGCAGCACCAGTACCACTTTGTTGAATTGCTCTGTTTGTACCAGAGAAAATTTCTCCCCCAATACGCGCATCAACTAAAACACTTAATGCAAAGTTCTTATAACTAAATGAATTTGTCATACCTAACAAAGCATCTGCTTCTTGATCTCCAACATGGAATCTTTCAGAAGTACCTAATGGAATACCATTTGCATCAACAATGATTGCTCCAAAATTTGGATCAGCCTCATCTTCTACACGCTGAAATTTAGTACCATGAATCTCACCATATCTACCTCCAGAAACCGCCAAGATACTCATATTATCAAATCCTCCTAAACCATATTGCGTAACATCATCAGTTAACTCTTCAATAGTATTTTTATTATGAGAATAGTTCACATTCACATCCCAAGAGAACCCTTCTGGATTATCAAAAATCGATCCATTAGCTGTAATCTCGAAACCTGTATTTTGGATATCACCTGCATTTACAATTGATCCTGTAAATCCACTTAATGGATCAACAGGGATTCTTAAAATTTGGTTAGTTGCATTTGTTTTATACCAAGCAAAATCTAAATATAATCTGTTATTGAACATACGTGTTTCAAATCCGATTTCTGTAGATTTAATTAACTCACTCTTAATATTTTCGTTAAACTTAGTTGAGTTACTTGAAGCTGTAGTATTACCATTTGGATCTTTTCCAATAGAATAAAAGTTATATAACTGATAAGGATCCATATCATTACCTACTGTTGCATATGATCCACGGAACTTAGCAAAGTTTAACCAATCTGGATTTCCATCATTTTTATCTAACAATTCTGTTAATACAAAAGAGGCACTCACAGATGGATAGAAGAAAGATCTATTATCTTCACTTAAAGTAGAAGTCCAGTCATTTCTTCCTGTAACATCTAAGTATAAGAAATCATCATAATTTACTTGTAATGTTCCATAAATAGAGTTCATTTTTCTTTCAACTCTTCCCTGACTAACAGTTGGTGGATTTACACCATTATTTAAAGAGAATAAATTAGGCACAACTAATTCTCCAGAACTTGAGCTTAAACTAGTTCTGAATTGCTTCATTAAGTTACCTCCTAATAAGGCAGTTCCTCCAAATTTACCAAATAAGTTATTTTTAGAAGCAGTTACCATAGCACTGAAGTTATTCTCTTGGAAATTTCTATATCCAGTAGAATATCTACCTGTCACAGAATTTCTACCTCCAGCATACAATTTAGAATCCAATACTGTATTATGAATATCAGCACCTCCTCTAACTTCTGCACTTAACCAATCATTAATTTGGTTTTTTAACATTCCTGTTAAAATGAAACGATTTCTTTTATCGTTACTTAAAGCATTATTTGCGGCCCAGTAAGGATTAGATCCATTACCTTCAGACCACCAAATCATATTACCAAATTCATCAGTATGATCTTTAAACTCTCTAATGTCTAATGATCTTGGTAAGGTAGCAATTGTTCCAAATGAGTTTCTATCATTTTGACCATTGATCGGTCTGTTATTCGCTATAGTATTAATATATTGAATCTTAGTATCTACTGTCCAATTATCAGTTTTACCAAATACAGAAACTGCTCTTGATGTTAAATTTAACCTTTCTAAAGTAGAACCAGGGATATTACTTTGATCGTTTAAGTAGTTCGCTGAAGTATACAACGATGTACCATTACTAATTCTATTTTGGAAAGACAAACTATGATCTTGCGTAAATCCTCCTTCGTAAAAATTATCAATATTATCATGTATATTTAAAGGCACTTGCTTTCCTTCCCAATCAGTAACTGTTTGTCCTTCTGCTTTTGGTCCCCAAGAAGATCCAGAAACAGGGTCAAAAATTCCTTCAGAACCTTGTCCGAAAACATTTTGCATATCTGGTGCCATAAAAGTGTTAGTAGTCCCTAAGGTTGCAGAATATGTAATTCCTAAACCATCGGATTGTCTACCTGTCTTAGTCGTAATTAAAATAACTCCATTACCACCACGAGAACCATAAAGAGCGGCTGCCGATGCACCTTTTAATACAGATATAGTTTCAATATCGTTAGAGTTAATGTCTCCAAGTCCATTTCCTGTATCTTGAGTAGGATTCCAAAAATCAGCATTAGCACCACCTGAATTATCTACTGGCACACCATCAATTACAATTAACGGTTGGTTATCTCCTGTTAAAGAGTTGTTACCACGAATAATAATTTTTGAAGAACCCGCAGGTCCATTACTAGATCTCATTACTTGTAAACCAGCCACCTGTCCAGATAAAGCATTGGTTACGTTCGTTTCACTTCTTTCAGCAAGCACGTCTCCTTTTACCTCTTGCACAGAATATCCTAAAGATTTACGCTCTCTTGTAATTCCAAGTGCAGTCACAGTAACCTCTTCTAGAGATTCTGAACCCGCAATCAATACCACATCAATTTGTGATCGACCTGCTACCGCTATCTCTTGGGTTTCATATCCCAAAAAACTAACAACAAGTACTGCATCAGCAGCAACGTTGTCTAGCGAGAACTTCCCATCAAAATCGGTGTCTCCACCGTTTGTAGTGCCTTTCACCACTACACTCGCTCCAGGTAGCGGTCCATTATTATCGGATACCGTTCCAGAAACTGTTTGAGCAAATATGACACTACTAGTGAGCATAATTGCAACAAAAAACATTTTTTTTAGTAAATTGTTCTTCATACTTAGTTAATTTAATTAATTTTTAGTTTTCTCAAAAGAGCAACCCCAACCTAAATCGTTTTCGGCCAATTTGAACTGACAATATAAAATCTTAATAAAGAACAAACTTTACCATTACGACAAATGGACGTTAACCTTCGCTGAATGACATATTATGCTGTTTTTCGAAAATTTTGCCAATTTCTTAATAAATTCAGACCTTTACAATCAATTATAAAATTCGCTCGTTTCCGTTCAATTTTCTATATTATTTTCAATAATTCAAAAGATCATTTTCATACATTTGAGCGTTTTCAAAAGATAGACATCAGATTCTCAATACAATCTAAGAAAATGAACCTTTTTTTTAACCGATAAAAAACACAATGCATTCCATAAAAAAAATTCTTGTTTACACTATAATTTTTAGTTTTTATAGTCATTTAAATGCTCAGACCTTTAAAAACTATTCGCAAAAAATTTTAAATGAAACTTTCCTTGTTGAAATGATCGCAGTAAATGGAGGGCCATTTAATATGGGAACTAATGATGAAAATCGAAAATCCAACGAAAAACCTAAACATAAAATAACGGTAGATGACTTTTGGATAGGTAAGTACGAAATTACTTGGGAGCAATATGATGCTTTTGTTTTTGGGTCTTTTGAGTCGAAGGAATTTAAAAATAATAACCTATTAAGTGAATTTGGAATTGATGGAGTAAGTGGAGCAACAACACCATATGTAGAAATGAGTTTTGGAATGGGTAAAGAAGATCACCCTGCTATTAACATGACCCATTACGCTGCCCTTATGTATTGCAAATGGCTTACTGCAAAAACAGGCATTTTTTACAGACTACCAACAGAAGCTGAATGGGAATACGTTTGTAAAATTGGAAAAACAGATGCATCTAACAACACTATTGACACCATTGCTTGGTATAATGAAAACACTAATGACAAATATGAACGTGTAGGAAAAAAAACTCCAAACAATCTAGGTATTTACGATATGCTTGGAAATGTGTCTGAATGGGTTTTTGACCAATACGACCCTGAATTTTATAAAAAATCCCCTTCAACAAACCCTATAAACACTCCTATAGAATTATACCCACGTGTTGTAAGAGGTGGGTCTTGGAAAGATACGAAAGACAAGATTTGTTGCACCTATAGAGGTGCATCAAAATCGAAATGGAAAAGAAGAGATCCACAAATTCCGAAAAGCGAATGGTGGCACACAAATGCAGAATTCGTTGGCTTTAGAGTTGTAAGACCAAAAAAACAACCAACTGCAGAAGAAATTAAAAAATACTGGCTCAATGCCATTGAAGATTTTGGACTTAATTAATAACTATTTACATCATGAACAAAAACATTTTATCTCGTCGCAATTTTGTTAAAGGCTCTAGCCTATTAACAAGTGGAATCATTTTGACACCTTCACTTTTATCAGCTTCACCAACATTTAAATCAGACAAAAAACTAAAACTAGCCGTTGTTGGTTGTGGTGGAAGAGGCACTGGGGCTGTAAGTCAAGCATTAAAAGCCGATGCAAATGTGGAATTAGTTGCTATGGCAGACGCTTTTGAGGATCGTTTAGAAGGTTCTTTAAAAAACTTATTGAAAATGTTTTCAGTAGATAGAATTAAGGTTAATCCAGAAACAAAATTCGTTGGTTTTGGCTCATACAAAAAGGCAATTGACGAAGCTGATGTCGTTATTTTAACAACCCCTCCTGGATTCAGACCTCAACATTTTGAATATGCAGTTGCTCAAAACAAACATGTATTTATGGAAAAACCTGTAGCTACTGACGTTGCAGGAATCAAAAAAGTTTTAAAAACAGCAAGAGAAGCAGAAAGCAAAAAGTTAAATGTGGTAGTAGGTCTTCAAAGACACTACCAAAGCAACTACCGCGCAATTTACGACAAGGTTAAAGCAGGAGAAATTGGGAATATTGTTTCAGGTCAGGTATATTGGAATAGTAGTGGTGTTTGGGTAAGACCTAGAAAAGAAGGCATGACAGAAATGGAATATCAAATGAGAAATTGGTATTATTTTAACTGGATTTGTGGTGATCATATTTTAGAGCAACATATTCACAATATAGATGTTGCAAACTGGTTCTTGGGAGAATACCCTGTAAAAGCTCAAGGTATGGGTGGTAGAGAAACTAGAAAAGGGAAAGATCATGGGCAAATCTTCGATCATCATTTTGTAGAATTTGAATATCCAAGTGGGGCAGTAATATCAAGCCAATGTAGACATCAGCAAGGTTGTATGAATAGAGTTTCTGAGACATTTCAAGGAACCCATGGAACTACTTATTCTGATGGAGGTGGAAATGGAAATTTAAAAACTTATTCTGGAAATACCAGGTACAAACATGACGGTGAGAATGATAAAAACCCCTATCAAGTAGAGCATGACGAACTATTTGCTGCCATAAGAGGTAACGGTGAATATATAAACAATGCTGAATATGGAGCAAAAAGTACAATGACCGCAATTTTAGGTAGAATGGCTACTTATACGGGCAAATCTGTTACTTGGGAAGAAGCCATGAATTCTGAACATAAACTAGTTCCAGATGAAGATTTACTTACATTTGATGCTATACCACCAGTAGTATTGGATGCAAATGGAAATTATCCTACCCCTGTTCCAGGAAGCACAGCAATTATTAACTCTTAATTTTATTTATGATGGAAAGAAGATCATTTTTAAAAAAAGGGACAACTGCAGCAGCTGTTCTTAGTTCGGGTGCCTTTGGACTTAGCGCCATGAATGCTAAAAAAGAAGAAACGATAATTGTAGACAAGTATAATTACAATTTAAATTACGCTCCACATTTAGGTATGTTTCAAAACCATGCGGGTAAAGACCCGATTGACCAACTTAATTTTATGGCTGATCAAGGTTTTACTGCTTTTGAAGATAATGGCATGAAAGGTCGAAGTATTGAAACTCAAGAAAAAATGGCTAAAATCATGTCTAACAGAAACATAGAAATGGGTGTTTTTGTTGCGCATAAAATTTATTGGAAAGAGCCAAATTTAGCCAGTGGCAAAGAAGAATTCAGGAAAGAATTTTTATCTCAAATTGAAGAGTCTGTGGCTGTAGCTAAACGCGTAAATGCAAAATGGATGACAGTTGTACCTGGCCATGTAGATTTAAGGTTAAATATGGCGTATCAAACTGCTAACGTAGTTGACTCTTTAAAATATGCTTCTGAAATCCTAGAAAAGGAGAATTTAACAATGGTATTAGAACCATTAAATTTTAGAAATCACCCGGGTTTATTTTTATCAGAAAGCCCACAGGCATTTCAAATATGTAAAGCTGTAAATAGTCCGTCTTGTAAAATATTATTCGATATTTATCATCAACAAATTCAAGAAGGTAATTTGATCCCTAATATTGAAGCGTGCTGGGATGAAATTGGATATTTTCAAATAGGAGATAATCCTGGTAGGAACGAGCCAACATCAGGAGAAATTAATTACAAAAATGTATTTAAATATATCCATTCTAGAGGTTTTGACGGAATTTTAGGAATGGAGCATGGCAACTCTGTTAATGGAAAAGATGGCGAAATAGCAGTAATTAAAGCCTATCAAGAATCAGATAAATTTTTATAGAAATAAACAGGATATGAGTACAGTAAACAATAGCAGAAGAAGTTTTCTTAAAAAATCTGCTGTGGTTGCAACCGGAATATCTATTGTTCCTAGACATGTTTTAGGCAAGGGATTTACAGCTCCAAGTGATAAATTAAATATTGCAGTAATTGGTGGAGGTGGAAAAGGAAGAAGTGATGCCATGAATGCATGGAACAAAGGCGCTTCTCATATTTCGGCTATTTGTGATGTAGATTGGAACATGTCTAAAGACCTTATGAATAAATTTCCTAAGGCAAAAAAATTCAGAGATTATAGAAGGTTATTTGATGAAGTTCAGGATATTGACGCTGTTACTGTTTCTACTCCTGATCATACACACGCCATTATTACATTAACAGCCATGCAATTGGGCAAGCATGTTTATGTTCAAAAGCCACTAACACATAATATCCATGAGGCTCGTGTATTAACGGAGGCCGCAAACAAATACAAATCGGTTACTCAAATGGGAAACCAAGGAGCTTCTAGCGACGGAACCAAACAATTGATAAAATGGTTTGATCAAGGTGTTATTGGCAAAGTAAATACTGTTGAAGTTTGGACCAACAGACCTGTATGGCCTCAAGGTATTAAATCACCTTTAGACAAACCAAAAATGATTGACGGATTGGCTTGGGATGTTTGGGTTGGCCCAGCCAAAATGGTAGATTATCATCCGTTGTATCATCCATTTAAATGGCGAGGCTGGTGGAATTTTGGAACTGGTGCTTTAGGCGATATGGGATGTCATTTAATAGACCCTCCATTTAGAGTGTTAGGGTTAGGACATCCAACTGAAGTTGAAAGTAGTGTTGGAGCAGTGTTCTCTAGTGATTGGACAGCAGATTATCTCCCAGATTCTTGTCCTCCTTCTTCTAGAACACAATTAAAATTTAAGGCAACAAAAAAGAATCCAGTTGATGTGAAACTCACTTGGTCCGATGGTGGTATTAGACCATTTCATCCTGATTTAATTCCAGCGGATCACTCCATAGGAAATAAAGATAGCTCTAATGGAGTATTAATGATTGGAGAAAAAGGAATTATGACCTGTGGAACTTATGGGCAAGAACCGAAAGTTTATTTGAATTCAGGTGAATTATTAACAAGTAGTAAAAGACTGTTTAACAACAAACTACCTGAAAGTGGACATCAGATATTTTGGACTGAAGCCTGTAAAGCTGGGTTTGGAAGTAAGGAGCATAAATCATTGACCTCTTCTTTTGATTATGCCGGACCGTTGACAGAGTCATTATTAATTGGTAACTTAGCTATTAGAAGTTATTTGGAAAAAACTGGAAATAAATTTAACGGTCGTAAAAAATTACTTTGGGATAGGGAAAATCTAAGAGTCACTAACTTTAACGAAGCTAACAAGTTTGTTAGCAGAAAATATAGAGAGGGCTGGAAACTAGAAATTTAAAAATATGTCAAGAATAACCTTACAAGATTTAGCGTATGAATTAAATATTTCCGTTAGTACGGTTTCAAAAGCACTTAAAGGTTATCCAGATGTGAGCGAAAAAACCAAAAAAGCGGTTGTTGAACTTGCTGATAAATTAAATTTCTCTCCAAATATTGTTGCTTCCAATTTAAGAACACAACATACCAAAACAATAGGAGTAATCGTTCCAGAAATTGTACACCACTTCTTTTCGAATGTTATTGGGGGTATCATAAATATTGCGGAACAGAATGGTTACATGGTTATCTTACTTCAGAGTAACGAAAAATTTGAATTAGAGCAAAAACAAATCAACTTGCTTATTCAACAACAAGTAGACGGTATTTTGATGTCGTTAACAGCGCATACTACGAGTTTTGAACATATTAAAAGAGTGCAAACTAGAGGAATACCTTTAGTTATGTACGATAAAGTATCGAAAAATATTAATTGTTCTAAAGTTATTATTGACGATAAACAAGCTGCCTACGATGCAGTATCTTACTTAATTAGAAAAGGTTATAAAAGAATTGCTTTTCTAGGAGGCTCGTTAACTGCACAAAATTTTAACAATCGGTTTTTAGGCTACAAAGAAGCATTGAGCGAATTTAGAATTAAATATGACGAATCGATTGTTTACATAACAGACAGCGATGATGAATATGAAAACGGGATGAAATATGCCGAAAAGATTGTATCAGACCATAGTAAGAGCAAAGTAGACGCACTGTTTACCGTTACTGATTTAATGGCGGTTGGGGCAAGCAAATACTTTAACTCGAATGAAATTAAAATTCCAGAGGATATCGCCATTTTTGGATTTAGTAACTGGTTTATGTCTTCCATTGTAACTCCTTCTCTTTCTACAGTTAACCAACCAGGCTATGAAATGGGAGAAAAATCTGTGGAATTGCTGCTTAAAGAAATTGCCTTAAAAAAGGAAAGACAACAAATAGAAATTCAACGATTGGTTATTCCTACTTCTCTCGAGATACGAGAATCAACTTAATTTCAGCCACTTATCAATCCATTTTTTTCTATATTTATAGAAAAAAATATGCTCGTCAAAGTATTTGGCAGCGCCGTATTCGGTGTTGAAGCCACCACTATTACCGTTGAAGTAAATATAGACAAAGGGATTGGATATCATCTTGTAGGACTACCTGACAACGCCATAAAAGAAAGTTCCTATCGAATTTCTGCAGCATTAAATAACAATGGTTATCGACTACCTGGTAAAAAAATTACGCTTAACATGGCACCCGCCGATATGCGAAAAGAAGGTAGTGCCTATGACTTAACTTTGGCACTTGGCATACTTACCGCTTCAAATCAAATAAAAGGAGGAAACATTCATGAGTATATTATAATGGGTGAACTATCTCTAGACGGAAGTCTACAACCTATTAAAGGTGCATTACCTATTGCTATTAAAGCTAGAGAAGAAGGATTTAAGGGTTTCATTCTTCCAAAACAAAATGTAAAAGAAGCTGCTATTGTTAACGGATTAGATGTTTATGGAGTCGATAATATTCAAGAAGTAATTGATTATTTTGAAGGTACATCTAACTTAAAACCCTTGATGATAGATACTCGTAAGGAGTTTTATAATAACATGCAAAATCCAGAATTTGATTTTGCAGATGTTAAGGGTCAAGAATCCATAAAACGCTGTATGGAAATTGCCGCTGCCGGCGGACATAATATCATTTTAATAGGACCACCGGGTAGTGGAAAAACCATGCTTGCCAAGAGGCTACCAACTATTTTACCTCCTATGACTTTGAATGAGGCTTTAGAAACTACAAAAATTCATTCTGTTGTAGGTCGCATAAAAGAACATAGTGGATTAATGAATCAACGCCCTTTTCGAAGTCCACATCATACAATTTCGAATGTTGCACTCGTTGGTGGAGGAAGCTATCCCCAACCTGGTGAAATCTCTCTATCCCACAACGGTGTATTATTTTTAGATGAATTACCAGAGTTTAAACGTGATGTATTAGAAGTAATGCGGCAGCCTTTAGAAGACAGAGAAGTAACTATTTCTAGAGCAAAATTTACCGTAACTTACCCTAGTAGCTTTATGCTAGTTGCAAGCATGAACCCATCTCCAAGCGGGTATTTTCCTGATGACGCCCAGGCTATTTCGACTTCAGCACATGAAATGCAACGATATTTGAGCAAAATTTCTGGACCTTTATTAGATCGAATTGACATCCATATTGAAGTGCAACCAGTTCCTTTTGAAAAACTTACTGAAGAACGAAGAGGAGAACCGAGTTCGGAAATAAGAAAGCGTGTAACCACAGCTAGAGAGTTTCAATCTAAACGTTTTAATGAAATAGATAATGTTCATTACAATGCACAGATGAGCGTTAAACAAATTAGACAGTATTGCGTTTTAAATGAAAAGTCGAAAACATTATTGAAAAACGCAATGGACAAATTAAATTTATCCGCAAGAGCTTATGACAGAATTTTAAAAGTAGCTAGAACCATTGCAGATCTAGAAGAAGTTTTAAATATAAATCCGGATCATATTGCTGAAGCCATTCAATACAGGAGTTTAGACAGAGAAGGATGGTTGGGATAGAAAAAAGTTTTTCCAAAATGGAAAAACTTTTTAAACTGAATTTTACGAAAACAAACTATTTTTGAATTTAAAAACTGGAAACTAAACCACTGAAACCTGTTAACTTCTAAATTAATTCATTTCAAATTTGATCAAAAAATAAGACCTCCACAAAAAGATAGGATAAAGAACTTAATTTAATCGACAAACAACATCTGACCAATAAAAGAGACTTTACAACAACTAAAATAATAAATATGAAAAATTATTAATATAACTAATTAAAAAAAGCAGTTCAAACAAATTGCTTGAAACTGCTTTTTCATAAATAATCAACCATTTCTTTTACATAGCAACTAAATCTTATAAAGAATACATTATAGTTCACTTTCTATTCGGCGAAATATCATTTAAAGTTGAAACTTGTATAACCTCAGAATTAGAAAATTCTTGTGCATTATTACCTTTATCCTGAGCAAACCCCATTAAAGTGGACAAAGCAAGCAAGGCAAAAATAACCGGATTGAATAGATAATTTCTTGTGGTTTTCATAGTTAGTTAAACTTTAATAATGGCTGTTTGATACAACAATATTAAAATGAAAATTTTACCTTAGGCGTTAATAATCTGTTAATCTCAAGTTAAAGAAACTGTTAAACTTTTGAAAAGCAAACATTTGCGATAATCAGAGGTAATTAGTATATTTAGGCAGATCAATAGTACAGAAAACTATTCATCTATAAAATACTATTGTCATGTTACCTTTTAGAACAGAAATTAGAAATTCACCTAAGGAGCAGACTATAAAAATTTACGTAAAAGATATTACTATTTATGCTGACATAAAAAACATGTTAGACAAAGTTGGAGGTATTAAATTCGTAGAAATACAAGATAGTTTGAGCAGAAATAGGGTGGATAAAAACATTACAATTTTTAGAAATGATGGTGTAAATATTAACGACTTAAAATTAACTATTGATGGACTTCTGGATAGTTATTTTGCCGTTAAGTAAAAATTAAGTTCATTTCATCCATTTTTAAAAACACTTCACTTTTAAATTAAGGCGATTCACCTTATATATATTTTTACGCCTTATTCTTAGACCTACTTTTGATGTGAAATCAAATAACACAGGTCATGAAAACAAGAAATTATATAATAGACAGAATCGTATTCGTAGTAACATGGTTGGGAATTACTTCCATTTCTACAGTATTAGCAACCGTATTTGTGGTAGGGTTAAAATCTATATTTTAACGACTAACACTCAAGTCGACAATAAAAAAAGCAACGCATTTGCGTTGCTTTTCTATTTAGTTAAAATATTAATTTTTAAAATCGAATTGGAAACTATTTCAATACTACCAACCTGTAACCTTTAAAATTTTATGAAAAATATCATTGTTCTCATAAACACCAATAAATTCTTCTGAGCCTGGTCCATAAGCAAAAACCGGGATTAAAGTTGCTGAATGTCCTCCTGTAGAAAATGAAGTTCCAACTTTTGTATAATCACTATGCATTTTTCCATTATCACCTTCTTTTTGGCTTGATCTTAAGGTAAATCCTCCTGTTTCATGGTCAGAAGTGACAACAACCAGCGTATTACCATCTTTCTCTGCAAAATCCAATACCTTTCCTATAGTATTGTCAAAATCGATTAATTCCGAAATTAAATAGGGAGCATCATTATCGTGCCCACCCCAATCAATTTGAGATCCTTCTGACATCATAAAAAAGTTCGAATTATCTTGACTTAAAAATTGAATTGCTTGATTCGTAGCATCTGAAAGAAAATCTCCTCTTCCATCTTGTATTTTTAACATGGCCTTATCGGCTAATAAATATCCGACTTTCTTATTGTTTTTGATTGCAGAAAAATCTTTCAGGCTTATAGTATCAACCGTAAAGTCTTGCTGCTTCAATTCCTCTAACAAATTGCGGTTATCTTTTCGCTTATTAAAATATTTTAATCCTCCTCCAGCAAAATAATCTACTCCAGATGCTGCCATTTGCTCAGCTATAGCTTCTGCCATCCCTCTTTCCTCTACATGCGCAAAGAAACTAGCTGGTGTTGCATGGGTAATTGAAGAGGTTGCAATCAATCCCGTATTAATATTCTTCTTTGAAACAATCTCTACTATATTTTTTACTGTTGTCGTATCATCTGCAACCCCAATAGCGCCATTATACGTCTTTACACCACTTGCAAAAGCGGTAGCACCTGCGGCTGAATCTGTAACATCTTGACGAGAAGAAGAAGTGTTTATTAGACCAATATGCTCAAATCGCTTATAATTTGGTTCCGTATCCTTGAAGAAAAAAGCCGATGAAATCTGAGACAATCCTGTTCCGTCACTTATTAACAGAATCACATTTTTTGGAGTCTTATTCTTTACTTCCTTTCCTTTATCTTCAACATTACACCCTGCTAAAGTCAGTGCTAATAGCGCAATTACGTACTTTTTTAAATTCATCTGAATACTTTATTATTAAATCCTCCTTAAAAGGAAAACATACTTGGTGGAGAAGATGGGAGTCGAACCCACGACCTCTTGACTGCCAGTCAAACGCTCTAGCCAGCTGAGCTACATCCCCAAAAAAATTATAAGTTTCAAATATCTAAAAATCAAATTCTAAAAACAACAATCTGGAATAAACGTTTTTAAAAATTGTAACTTAGTCCTAGAGACATCTTTTTACTATCAGGCAAATTTACAGTTCCGATAGAAACATTAAAAGATGAGGAGACTTTCCTAGCCTTTCTTTTGTATGATTTACTCTTAACATAAAATGGAATACTCGCAAGACATGATATTGCTCCTAAAGGAGCAGCAATTAAACCAGCCTCTAGTGCAGTAGTAACACTTAAAACTCCTCCAACTGCAAGTACGCTAACTCCGCTTATCAAAAGTATATTACCCGTTTTCCTCTTCTTTTTATGCATCATAGTATAATACTCTTCAAGTTCTTGAGGAGTATTATCGGAATTTAATTCTGTTTTTTGACCTAATACGCCTTGAATGGAAAAAATAAATAGTAAACAGCATAGAAAAAGTTTTTTCATCGATTAGTTTGGTTTAGTTGGTTAATAAATAATATTTCTCATTATGAAAAATACATGAAATTAGATGCTAAGTTGAAAATAATACAGTACAATCAACATAGGTACAAAATATTAATATATATCACCTTCTTAATTTTAATTATTTAAAAAACAATTTCAATTAGCAAACAAGAATATCGAAATGTGAGGGAATTTAAAAAGGCCCTCAAAACTGAGAGCCTTTTTTAAATAATTTATTCTTTACAGATTAGTATCTGTAATGTTCCGGTTTAAATGGCCCTTCTACAGTTACCCCAATATAAGCAGCTTGGTCTTCACGTAATTCCGTTAACTCAACGCCTATTTTAGCCAAGTGTAATTTTGCAACTTTTTCATCTAAATGCTTAGGTAACATATATACTTCGTTCTCATAAGCATCTCTATTATTCCATAACTCCAATTGCGCCAATGTTTGGTTTGTAAATGAATTAGACATTACAAAACTTGGGTGACCTGTTGCACAACCTAAGTTTACCAATCGACCTTCTGCCAAGATAATGATGTCTTTTCCATCAATATTATATCTATCAACTTGTGGTTTAATTGTGTCCTTTGTATTTCCATGATTCGCATTTAACCAAGCCATGTCAATTTCGTTGTCAAAATGACCGATGTTACAAACAATCACTTTGTCTTTCATAGACTCAAAATGGCGTCCTTGAATGATGTCTTTATTTCCAGTTGTAGTAATAACAATATCAGAATTACCAACCACCGATTCTAAACGCTTCACTTCAAAACCATCCATTGCTGCTTGCAATGCACAAATTGGATCAATTTCGGTTACTGTAACAATTGCTCCAGCACCTTTAAAAGAAGCCGCCGTTCCTTTACCTACATCTCCATAACCACAAACAGTTACTCGTTTTCCTGCCAACATAATATCGGTTGCTCTTCTAATCGCATCAACTGCAGATTCCTTACATCCGTATTTATTATCGAATTTTGACTTTGTTACCGAATCATTAACATTAATTGCTGGCATAGGCAATGTCCCAGCCTTTACTCTATCGTATAATCTATGAACTCCTGTTGTTGTTTCTTCAGACAATCCATTAATTCCTGCAGCCAATTCCGGGTATTTATCCAACACCATATTGGTTAAATCTCCACCATCATCTAAAATTAAATTTAATGGTTTTTTATCTTCTCCAAAGAATAAAGTTTGCTCAATACACCAATCAAATTCTTCTTCAGTCATATCTTTCCACGCATACACAGCAGTTCCTGCAGCAGCAATTGCAGCAGCAGCCTGATCTTGTGTAGAGAATATGTTACAAGAACTCCAAGTAACTTCCGCTCCAAGAGCTTGCAATGTTTCAATCAAAACAGCCGTTTGAATTGTCATGTGCAAACAACCAGCAATTCTTGCACCTTTTAAAGGTTGAGAATCTCCATATTCTTCTCTTAAACTCATTAACCCAGGCATTTCAGCCTCCGCCAATTTAATTTCCTTTCTTCCCCATGCGGCAAGATCGATATCTTTTACTTTAAATTTTACGTAAGTTGATGTCTCTGTGCTCATAATTGTATATTTTTGAGGTGCAAAATTACGAAAACTCAACGATATAATAATGCCTCTATTTAAAACAATACAAGCGAATGAAAATACCATTGTATATGTCTGGAAAATAGAAGAGGTTGTTGATGAATTAAGAGACAATATACACCTCAATGAAAGAAGTATTTCTAGAATTGAAAAAATGAAATCTGAATTGCATCAACGTGGGTTTTTAAGTGTTCGATATCTTTTAAAAGAGGCTGGATATTCTGATGATGAATTATTTTATACTTCAGATGGAAAACCTCATTTAAAAGATGGAAATCATATCTCTATTACTCATTCTTATACTTTTTCTGCAATTATTGTAAGTACTACACAGGTTGGGATAGATATGGAAATGAATCGTGAAAAAATAAAGCGTATTGCTCATAAATTTGTCGATTCTGAAAATGATTTTTTAGTTGAAGAGAATTTAATTGAGCAATTGACCGTAATTTGGGGCGCTAAGGAAAGTCTTTTTAAAATTCATCCAGACGGCGGCCTATTATTTAGAGAACATTTGCCTATAGAGTCATTTAAACTAACCGACACTAAGACTAAAGGCTGGATTAAAAAAGACAATTATTACGAAAACTACGATATCTTTTTTGAGCAAATAGAAAACTTCACTTTGGTATATGCAATGAATTAAAATGCAAAATCAAATTTTAAATCATATAAAAAGCTCCAAAGTTAAGGGTGAAAAAATGCTAGCCATTTTATTAGATCCCGACAAATTAAAGTTAGAAATAATCTCTGAAATTATTGATAAAATCAACAATCAAAATGTTGATCTTATTTTTGTTGGTGGTAGTACTGTTCAAAAAGGAATTACAGATAATTGTATTAAAGAAATTAAAAAATATTCTAATATTCCAGTTTTAATATTTCCTGGAGATTACACCCAACTTACGGATGAAGGAGATGCGGTTCTTTTTCTTTCTTTACTCTCTGGAAACAACCCAGAATATTTGGTACATCAACAGGTTAAATCTGCTCCGTTTTTAAAAAACTCAACTTTAGAAATTATTCCAACCGGATATATTTTAATTGATGGAGGCAAAGAAACAGCGGTGCAAAGGGTAAGTAAAACACTCCCAATTCCTCAAAATGAAATCGAAAAAATAATAAACACGGCATTGGCGGCTCAATATATGGGTAAAGACTTGGTATATTTGGAGGCTGGTAGCGGCGCCACGGAACCCATGGAGGTAATTATTATTAAAACCGTATCAATGCAATTAGACATTCCGCTAATAGTTGGAGGTGGTATCAGAACAAAAGAACAATTAGAAAACGCCTATAAAAACGGTGCAGATGTTGTAGTTATCGGCACTGCCTTTGAAGAAAATTTAAACATTTTACAATCATTAAAATAAATACAATGAATATTTCTGTAGAACTTACTTTAACTCCATTACAAGACGATTACGAAACGCCGATTATTGCCTTTATTAAGAAACTAAGAGCAAGTGGGCTAAAAGTTTTGGAAAATCCATTAAGTACGCAAGTATATGGTGATTTTGACACCGTAATGAAGGTCTTAAATGAAGAAGGTAAAGCGGCTTTGGAAATGACAGAAAGAGGAATTTTATTACTAAAAATTGTAAAGTCTGATAGACGCAACTATGAGCCACATTTTTGATTTTCTATTCGGACAGTATTCCGGATATGAAACCATTGATATTGTTTTAGAAATTATTGCTGTTATTTTCGGGTTTTTATCTGTTTGGTATTCCAAACAAAATAAAATTTGGGTTTTCCCTACCGGAATGATTAGCACCTCTATTTTCGTTTACCTACTGTTTAAATGGGAACTTTTAGGCGACATGATGATTAATGGATACTATTTCATAATGAGTGTTTATGGATGGTACATTTGGACTCGAAAAGTAGATTCTACACACGTAACACCCATTTCTAGAACGACATCAAAAGAAAAAAAATTATCGGTAGCCATCTTTATTGCTACGCTAATTTTTGTCTATTTCGTTTATGAAACTTTTGACAAATGGACCAGTTGGGTTGCTTATGTAGATACGGTAACTACGGCAATTTTCTTTGTTGGAATGTGGTTAATGGCACGAAGAAAAATTGAAAACTGGATTTATTGGATCATTGGCGATATAATTTCGGCTCCGTTGTATTTTTACAAAGGCTTTACATTTACTAGTTTTCAATATTTAATCTTTACATTTATAGCAATTTCTGGTTATTTAGCATGGAAAAAACACTTAAACAAAAACCCGCAAACATTGTAAAAATAGTCTTGTTCGGACCGGAATCTACTGGTAAAACGACTTTGTCTCGCCAACTTGCGGTATATTATAATACCGTTTGGGCCCCAGAATATGCCAGAGAATATTTGCAAAAAAAATGGAATAATGAAAGAAAGACTTGTGAGACTTCTGATTTAATTCCAATTGCCAAAGGGCAAATGAAATTAGAAAATAAATTGTCTAAAAAAGCAGACCGAGTTCTTATTTGCGATACTGATTTATTAGAAACTAAGGTATATTCGGAAGCGTATTATGCAGGCACATGTGATCCGACTTTAGACAAATACGCAATTGAAAATCAATATGATCTATACCTACTTACTTACATAGATACTCCCTGGGAAGCGGACGACTTACGAGACAAACCTCATGAACGAGAAAAAATGTTTAATGCCTTTGAAACGGCCTTAAATCAATACAACCGACCGCATTTATTATTAAAAGGTGATAAAAAAACTAGACTTGAAACGGCCGTTACTGCCATTGATAAGATTATAGCTAGTAGGTCAAATTTGGATCGATTCTCATCATCGTTGTAATGAACATTGAAAAAATTGTATCGGAGCTTAATTTTAAAGCAGTTAGAAGCGGTGGTGCCGGAGGGCAACATGTAAACAAAGTTTCATCAAAAGTTGTTTTATTCTTTAATCTTAATACTTCAAAAGGATTATCCGATCTAGAGAAAGAACGCTTACGAAAATCAATCTCATCAAAACTAAATTCGGATTATATCTTAATTCTGAATTGTGACGAAACTCGAAGTCAGCATAGAAATAAAGAGTTGGTTATTTCTCGATTTCTAGAAATTCTAAAAAATGGATTAAAGGTTCAAAAAACTAGAAGACCAACTAAAGTACCTAGAAGTGTTGTTAAAAAAAGAATGGAATCTAAAAAGAAGCAATCAGACAAAAAATCAAATCGAAAAAAACCATTAAAAGATTTATAAGAAATGAATTCTTTCTTTTTACGACCAATTTTCGGATAAGAAACTACAATGGCAGTTCAAGATATATCTACATACTCGTTTAAAAATATTTTCTCGGTCAGTTCCGTTCAATTTGAAAAAGCATGCGTTGTAAATAAACCCGAGCAAGTTAGTGGTTACAATATCTTTTGGATTAAAAAAGGGAAAGGACAATATCACATCGATTTTGAGAAATACAATTTTGAAGATAACACCTTATTTTTTCTATCTCCTGGTCAGGTCTTTGCCGTAGATTCAGAAAAAATACAAGAAGCCTATAAAATTTCATTTGCACAAGATTTCTATTGTATCCAAACTCATGACAAGGAAGTATCATGCAATGGATTGCTCTTCAACAATATATATGAATCCCCTTTTGTTCTTCCAGAAACAAATGATATCAAAAAACTAGATTTTATTTTAAACAACCTTATTGAGGAGTTTCAACTTAATGAAACGGCACAATATGATATGCTACAATCTTACTTAAAGCAATTTATAGTATCATCTGTTCGAATAAAAAAAGGGCAATCACAAATAAAAGAGGACGTTGCCTCAAAATTATTTAAAGATTTTAGTGTCCTGGTAGAAATGAATTTTAAATCAATTCATGCAGTAAATGAATATGCATCTAGATTAGGGCTTTCGCCTAAATCACTCACAAAACATTTTCAAAAAATTGGAACCACTTCTCCTAGTCAATTCATTAAAAATAGAATAATTCTTGAGGCGAAAAGACAATTACTTTATTCTAATGACTCAATCAAAACAATTGCATACAATTTAGGTTTTAACGACCCTGCATATTTTTCTAGGTTCTTCGCAAAAGCAACGACTCAATCCCCTAATTCATTCAAAAAAGAGGTTAAAAAGTAATTTGTCCAAGTACAAGGAACTTTTGTCCATTTTTTCACCTTCAATTCTACCGCATCTTTGCAGTGTAAATAATTAATAGTAAAAATTATGAAACATGTAGTACAAGAAAATCAATGCCCAAATTGTTGGGGATATCAACAATACGATGAAAAACAACCAGACAATATTTTATGTAATTGTCCTAAAAATTAATTAAACACTAAAAACAAAAATTATGAGTACTAGAATTGAAACTTTAAACCCGGATACAACTACCGGAAAAGCAAAAGAATTGTTTAACGCCGTACAAAAAAAGTTAGGCTTTATTCCAAACCTGATTAAGGTTATGGGTAATTCTCCTGCACTTTTAGAAACCTATCTTTCTTTAGGTCAATTAACGGCTTCAGGCAACTTCAATAACAAATTTAGAGAGCAATTGGCCTTGGCCATCGCCGAAGAAAACAGTTGTAACTATTGCCTATCTGCGCATACTGCAATTGGAAAAATGAATGGATTAACTGACGAGCAAACCGAACAAAATAGACAAGGATTAGCCGATGATACTAAAGTACAAGCGGCATTAAAATTTGCTCAAGAAATTACACGTACAAGAGGACAAGTAACTTCCGATACTATTAATAACTTTAAAGCAGCAGGACATTCGGATGGCGATGCACTAGAAATTGTTCTAAACGTAGTTTCGAATACCTTAACGAATTACGTAAATCATTTAGCAGAAACGGAAATTGATTTTCCTAAAGTTGAAGCTGGAAAATTTGCAGTATTAAATTAATTAATTCAATCCCACCCCTAATAAGAGATGTCATTAAATTTGGCATCTCTTATTGTTTAGAAGAGTTTCTATTTCTTCTCCTCCTATTATTTCTTCTTCTATTTTTAGAACCGTCTTTTTTAGCGTCTCCAGAAGAATTGTGTGATTTATTCTGCCCCTCTTTTCTAGGTTGTTTTCTGTCTGATGGCCTTCTAGGCTTTTTTCTTTTTTGCTGCTGTTTAGGCTTGCTTTCTGAAGGCTCATTAGATGGTTCAAATCCTTCTACTTCTTCGGTTTCAATTGGTTCACCCAACAACTTTTCAATTGCCTTCACATAAGGAATTTCATCAATATCAACCAAAGATATAGCCTCACCTTCTGCTCCTGCTCTACCCGTTCTACCAATTCTATGTACATAATCTTCTGGTACATTTGGTAATTCAAAATTGATAACATGAGGAAGTAATGGAATATCCAATCCACGTGCGGCAATATCGGTGGCAACTAATACTCGAATCTTTTGTGCTTTAAAACCTCCTAAAGCCTTTTCTCTAGCGCCCTGACTCTTATTTCCATGAATTGCAGCAGAAGAAATTCCAGCCTTTACTAACTTCTCGCTTAGTTTATTTGCTCTATGCTTTGTTCTAGTAAAAACCAGTACTTGCTTCCAGTTTCCATCATCAATCAATTTTGTTATAAAAGCAATTTTTTGCCCCTTGTCAATTCTAAAAGCTTTTTGATTTACGCGCTCTGCAGTCGTATTTTCAGGAGTTGCTTCGATTAGGACAGGCTTGTTTAATATTCCTTCAGCCAATTTCTTAATATCTTTTGAGTAGGTTGCCGAGAACATTAAGTTTTGCCTATGCTTTGGCATTAAAGAAATAATCTTTTTGATATCTCTTAAAAAGCCCATATCTAGCATACGGTCTGCTTCATCCAATACCAAAATTTCGATACGACCCAATGACAAGGCTTTTTGATTTTCTAAATCTAGCAGTCTTCCAGGCGTTGCAACAAGTACATCAATTCCTCCACGGATAGTACGTATTTGTGGTTTGGCATTTACACCTCCAAAAATTACAGTAGATCTTATGTCTAAAAACTTGCTGTAACTTCTTACATTATCATGAACCTGAGCTGCTAGTTCTCGCGTTGGGGTTAAAATTAGTGCTCTAATTGGGCGATGACGCTTTTTACGAGTCGCATCTAATGTTTGTAATAACGGCAAGGTAAACCCCGCTGTTTTTCCAGTTCCTGTTTGCGCAGAAGCCAATACATCTCTCTTTTCTAAAATAGTAGGTATTGTTTTCTCTTGAATAGGAGAAGGCGTTTCGTAACCTTGTTGCTTTACTGCTTTTAAAAGTTCTGGAATTAACCCTAAGGATTTAAATGACATAGATTTTCTTTACGATGTTGCAAAGGTACACCTATTTTGAACGTTTTCTTAATATCCGAAGGGATTCTCAATACTATGTGCAGGTTCTGTAAACCACTTAGACCCTTCAGTGGTCATATAAACATGATCTTCTAGGCGAATTCCGAATGCATCAGGAATTACAATCATCGGTTCATTACTAAAAGTCATCCCTTCTTTTAAAGTTACTGCATTGTTTCGAACTATATAGGGATGCTCATGAATATTTAATCCGATTCCATGCCCTGTTCTATGCGGTAACCCTGGTAAATCATAGTCTTTACTCAACCCGTTTTTAGAAAGTTCAACGCGCGAAGCATCATCAATAGCGCCACATGTCGTTCCCAATTTGGCTTTATCAAAAGCGGCTAATTGAGTTGCTTTCTCTACATTCCATATTCGCTTTTGTTCATCCGTTGGAGTTCCAAAAACATAGGTTCTTGTAATGTCAGAAATGTAATCATGTAAGACACAACCTGTATCAATAAGGACCATTTCATTTGCTTCTAAATTCTTTGGAGATTTTACACCATGTGGAAAAGCAGAATCAACTCCAAACAACACAATACAAAAGTAAGATCCAGAAGGAATACCGTATCTAATATGAGCCTCATTGATAAAATCGACCA
Source organism: Urechidicola vernalis (assembly GCF_031846385.1). Lineage (NCBI taxonomy): Bacteria > Pseudomonadati > Bacteroidota > Flavobacteriia > Flavobacteriales > Flavobacteriaceae > Urechidicola > Urechidicola vernalis. The sequence continues at coordinate 267,418 of NZ_JAVRHV010000004.1, read as the reverse complement.
CTTCCTTTGCTGATATTCCGACATATAAAATTCTCGCTGCTGCTTTTTGAACTTCTAAGGTAATATCCATAGCCGCTTGCATTATGGCTATTTCATTTTTAGATTTTTGCATACGGCACCCAGCAGTAACCGGAGTTGCATCTATAATAGAAAAAGAAGTATTCACTTTAGACAAACTATTTGTCATAAAAAACGGTGTCATTTCATCCATGGCAAGTTGCCCAGATTCAATTCCATTTTGCTTTAAAATAGCTAGTAATAGTTCAAATGGACTCTCATGCTCTTCCCAACAATGCACCTCTCCATTCAACAACATAAAATCGAATATGGTCCCCTTTTCAAATTGTGGAGCGATATAATGAATGGTTCCATTTGGTAGAATTAAGGCTCCAACCATACGCTCACTAGCATTCCAACGCATTCCCGTAAAATAAAACAAGTTTGTCCCTGAATGCACATAAGTGGAAACTATATTCTCATCATTCATAAGTTTTGCAGCTCGTTGAATTCTTTCCTGAAACTCTTCTTTTTGAATGGGCTTTACTTGATTTATTCTAGGCTGAATTTTTGCTAACTCTTCTGCTGCCGTTGAACCTCCTATTCCTATCATCTTAGTTGTTTTGACTCATTAGTGACTCTATTTCTTCTATTGTTATTGGCAGGTCTGGAGTTAGATTTACTGGACCTTCATCGGTTATTAAAAAATCATCCTCTAACCTACAACCAATATTCTCTTCTGGTATGTATATACCCGGTTCACAAGTAACTACATTCCCTACGTCAAAAGGTTTAGAATACAAACCAACATCATGGACATCTAATCCTAAATGGTGCGCTGTTCCATGCATAAAGTATTTTTTATACAACGGATTTTTAGGGTCTTGATTATCGACCGCATCCTGTGTTAATAATCCTAAGTTTATAATTTCTACCTCTACCAACTTAGCCATTTTTGCTTCGTAATCCGCTGGAAGTATTCCTGGCTCTAATAACTGACTTCCCTCTTGCAAGCATCGTAAAACGGCGTTGTACACTTCTTTTTGTCGCGCAGAAAACTTTCCATTAGCAGGTATACAGCGTGTTGTATCGCTATTGTAATTTCCATAACAAGCGCCAAAATCAATCAAAACCATATCTCCATCTTTACATGGAGCATCGTTGGTATTATAATGTAAAGCACAGGCGTTTTTACCTGAAGCGACTATTGGTTTAAATGCATGTCTTGTTGCTCCCTTTTTTGCTAAGATATAGGATAATTCTGCCTCTAACTCATATTCCATCATTTCAGAATTTGCCTTTCCAAGCATTCTTTTAAAAGCAGCCGTGGCTATTGAAGCAGCCGTTCGAATTTGCGCTATCTCTTCATTTGATTTTACAGTTCTTAATGCTCTGGTAATTTTTGCAGCGCGATAGTAATTATGCAATGGATACTTTTTCTTACACCAATTAATCATTCTATCCTGTCTGGTCTGCTGATTATTAGTAACTCTTTTAAGGTGCTCATTATGACCTAAACAAAGTCCATCGGCTTCAAAAGCCATATACTGTAACAAACGTTCAAAATCATCAACCCATTCAACTCTTTCAATTCCTGATAGTTCAATTGCTTGTTCTTTTGTAAGCACATCACCATCCCAAATTTTCTCTAATTCACTTCGTTGTTTTATAAATAATATCTCTTTGTTTTCTTCTTTAACAGCTTCCGGATATAAAACTAATATCGTTTCAAACTGATCTATACCACTTAAATAAAACAAATCGTTGTTTTGCGCAAAACCCATCACATCATCTGCATTGGTATGTTTTACATCATTCGAAGTTAAAATTGCAATTGTATTTGATTGCATTTGCTCACAAAAAGACGCCCTATTTTTTATATAAACTGAGTTTGGAAGTGGTGTATATCTCATATTAAAATTTTCTATCTGGGTGAAACGGAATTAAATCCAATGAAGTCTTTTTATCTGAAATGATTTCTGAAACTAATTTACCTGTTGCTGGTCCTAAACTCCACCCCATCATTGCATGACCTGAAGCCACAGTTAAATTTGAACATTTTGACGATTTACCAATAAAAGGAACACCATCAGGAGAACATGGACGCAATCCACATTGAGCCTCTTGTTTTTCTTCTTCGGAAATTTTTAATCCTCGGTAATATCTTTTACCTGCTTTTGCTATAGCATCTACCCTTACCGGATTGATGTTGTGATTTATACCTCCTATTTCCATAGTACCTGCAAAACGCGTAAACCCATCCATAGGTGTTACTGCAACTTTTGCTTCCATTAAAATGGTTGGAATAGTTATTCCAGTATCTCTTTTAACATTTATTCGATAACCCTTCCCCGCTTGAATCAATAAATTCAACCCTAATTTCTGAGATAATAACGGACTCCAACTTCCAGCTGCCAAAACTACATCACCAGCGTCAATACTTCGTTTATCTGTAATTACTCTTGAAATTGAATTGTTAGATAATTCAACATCTTCTACTTTTTCTTCTATCAAAATTTCTACACCCTTCTCCTTTAAATAATGAATCATTTCTGGCATAAAATCCGAAGGAGTTGAATGCGCATCACAATGATAATAAACTGCTCCTTTTACATTTATTTTGGCATTCGGCTCTAAATTCTCTACTTCGGTTTTTGATAAATGTACCACGTCTAAGCCTTCTTCTATGGCACGTCGCCCAACTTTCCATTCTCCTTCACCTGCCTTATCGGTTTGATACGCCATTAACAAACCTTTTCGCTCGTAATGGAAGTTAAATTCGTTCGAAGATTTCATATCTTCAAACAATGATCTACTTAAAAGATTGATATCCTTTAGTACTTTTATCGACTTTTCAACCTTTGATTCAGTTGCAGATTTTTTAAAAGCCCAAGACCATTTTAAAAACTCAGGATCTAATCTAGGCTTCACATAAAACGGACTAGATGAATTAAACATCCATTTAATTCCTTGGGTAATGATGCCTGGATGCGCCAATGAAATAATATGACTTGGTGTTATGTATCCAGCATTAACATGTGATGCACCGCTATCCATCTTAGACTGATCTACTACAGTTACTTGATGCCCTTCTTTTTGCAGATAATACGCAGAACTTAAACCTACAATTCCACCACCAATAATTACAATTCTTTTACTCATTTTTATTCCCAACTAAAATCCCAAACAGGATTTTCATTTTTTAAATGTTCTACAAAATAATTCCATCGTTTTTTGATAAAGTAATTTCTCGCCTTACCAGTATATCCATGACGCTGACTTGGTAAAATTAACAAATCAAACTCTTTATCTGCGTTTACAAATGCTTCAGCTAATTTAAAGGTTGCGGATGGATTTACATTCTCATCTATTCCACCATGCACCAACAACAATTTACCTTTAAGGTTTTTAGCATTGGTAATATTAGACGCCGCTTCATAACTTTCATCAACAGGCCAACCCATATACATTTCCGGCCACCATGCTTTTTCCATTCTAAAGTCATGATCTGCGCTACTAGCTACACCAACTTTATAAAAATCTGGAAAAGCCAGTAACGCTCTACCGGTATCAAAACCACCAGCCGAATGGCCATAAATACCGACCTTATCTTTATTGATAAAGGAGTGTTTATTTGCCAAGTGCTCGATGGCTAAGACATGATCTTCTAAATTTTTACCCATATTTTTATAGGAGTGGCCTAAAAACTCTTTTGACCTTCCGCTAGTACCTAAACCATCAATTCTTACAACAATAAAGCCTAGTTCCGCTAAAGATTGTTCACTAAAACTTAGATTGAATGATTTAGGAAAACGTTGCGTATGCGGACCCGTGTAGGTTGCATCAATAATTGGATATGATTTAGTAGCATCAAAATTTGAAGGCTTCCAAAAGGCTCCATAAATCTTGGTCTTTTTATCCTTAGCAATTAAATGAAACACTTCGGGTGATTCAAATCCTTGGCTTGTAAAATGTGAAATATCTGCCTGTGTTAATTGTACAACTATTCTACCTGATTTTGATTTTCTTAAGACAGTTTTAGTTGGAATTGAAATGGTTGAATACGCATCTACAAAATGAGCTCCATCTTCAGAAAAATTAACCTCATGATGTGTTTTTTCTGGAGTTAATAGTTCCATTTTACCTTTGACATCTACCTTATACAATTGCTGATGATATGGATTCATCTGAGCGTCTACACCCGATGCCATAAAGTAAACATCCCCATTCTCTTCATCGAGATACTTCACATCATTAATTACAAAATCACCTTTGGTAATTGCTTTAATATTACCAACAAAATCACATTCGTATAATTGTCGCCAACCGCTTCTTTGCGACAGAAAAACTAACTTGTTCTGTCCTTCGAATTGCACAAATCTAAAATCATCAATATTCGTTTTAGAAATTTCTGAAATTAAATTTTTGGAAGTATTTGAGTTCAAATCAATTAAATTCACTTCTTCCTTTTGATATCCACGTTCAGGAATTCTCGCTATCAATTCACTTGATTTTTCTGTCCATTGCGTAGTAACAGAATTGATATGCGTTTGTTTAGGCAAATTAACATCTAGTTGCTTCTTTTTCTCTACATTAAATACCACAGGCTGTACATGAACCATGCTAGTATCTCCGGGAGATCCACGGAAATAAGTCATTAACTTTGGCTTGTATAAAGAATCAATACTCCAATCTAACAAGTACATTTTCTCCGCATTTCTAAAGTCTAATACATCCGTTTTTAGAAATTTTGAATCTGGACTCCAATCTACATAAAAATGTTTTGGACGATCGCCATTTTCACCTTCCATCTTATCATACCAACCGTACCAAGTGGCATATTCATAATCTTTTTTACCGTCGGTGGTTAATTGATGTTCTTCTTTGTCATCAACAGATTTTATAAAAAGATTGTAATCTCTTACAAAAGCAATCCATTTACCATCAGGTGATTTTGTTTCAAACTCATTTCGCTCTTCTTTTTTTTCTTCTTCAACTTTCGAAAACTCAAACTTCTTAGTATCTAATTGATATTTTTTGTTTTTGTATTTGAACTGAATTCCATCTTTTGATGACTCAACATCACTAATGGATATATCATTAAATGCAATTGTATCTTTTGTAAACTTTGAAAATTCTTGTGAGAACTTAGCATGATCGAACAATTCTGTAACCTTTCCATTTTTAAAATTAACCGTTTTGTATGTTTTAGCATTCTTTGAATAATCTATAAACCAAATTCCGCTTTTGTCCTCAAACCAATTGACGTTTGTTGTTAAATTGAAGGCTGTTTTGTTATTGTAATTTGCATACATATAACTCACGGCTCTTTTATAATCTTCTTTCGAAATTTGTTGTGAAAAAAGTGAACTAGAAATGAATAGTACTAAGAATGAAAGTTTTAAAAATTTGTTCATTTTACTAAATTTTAAAAAACGAAGTATGTCTGAACTCCGCTCGAAGTGATAAAATTGTTATTGATACTTTAAATTACCTGAAAACCATGTGCGTATGGATCATCTTGATCATCTATAATGATGTTATTGTAACCATACACCTTAGCCCATCCTTGAATGCTTGGGACAACTGCTACTTTACCATCTAAAGTTGTTTCCTCTTCAATACGGCCAATAAATTTTGATCCAATAAAACTTTCATGGACATACTCCTCACCCTTTTTCAGTTTTCCTTTTGCATGTAATTGAGCAATTCGAGCAGAAGTTCCAGTTCCACAAGGACTTCTATCTATGGCCTTATCTCCATAAAAAACAGCATTTCGTCCAGATGATGTTGGATCTATCGGGTCTCCTGTCCATAACATATGACTTACATCTCTAATGGTTTCGTTTTCAGAATGTATAAACATATCTGGATATTTTTCATTTATTTTTCGTCTTGCTTCCTGAGAAAAACGAACAATATCTGATGCTGTATATTCATGAACTCCAGCAAAATTTTGTTGTGGATCTACAATTGCATAATAATTACCACCATAGGACACATCAAAAGTAACTTCACCTAAATCATCTAATTCTATTGTTAAGTTTTTGGCAGCTAAATAACTTTTTACATTTGTTAATCTAACCCAATCGACCTTCTTACCAGTTTGTTGATATTCAATTTGCACCAATCCTGCAGGGGCTTCCATTTTTATTTTACCTGGCACTTTTGGAGTAACCAATCCTTCTTCAACAGCAATAGTTATGGTTCCAATAGTTCCATGTCCACACATTGGCAAACAACCAGAAGTTTCTATAAACAAAATTCCAAAATCATTCTCAGGATTATGAGGGGGATATAAAATACTTCCACTCATCATATCATGTCCTCTTGGCTCAAACATCAAGCCCTTTCGAATCCAATCATATTCCTTTAAAAAATGTTGACGCTTTTCACTCATATTAGTCCCTTCCAAATTTGGACCGCCTCCTGCAACTACTCTTACCGGATTTCCGCATGTGTGTGCATCAACACAAAAAAATGTTTTTCTACTCATTCTTTGTTTTCTCTATATAATTATTAATACGGTCTTCCAGAATTGAAAGCGTTACTGTTCCTTCTTCCAATATCACTTCATGAAAATCTCTAATATTAAACTTCGCTCCTAATTGACTCTCGGCTTTAACACGCATTTCTCGAATTTTTATTTCTCCAATTTTGTATGAAAGTGCTTGACCCGGCCATGAGATATATCTATCCGTTTCAGTATTTATTTCATGTAAAGACAAGGCTGTATTCGACGCCATATAATCTACAACTTGATCTCTTGTCCATCCTTTTGCATGAATACCCGTATCTACTACCAACCTACAAGCGCGCCACATTTCATAGGTTAGCTGTCCGAATTTTTCATAAGGTGTTGAATACATTCCCATTTCTTCAGCTAAAAATTCAGAATACAATCCCCATCCTTCTCCGTAAGCAGACAGATATAAATTTCTTCTAAATTGTGGAATATTATCTCCCAATTCATTATTTAAACTCATTTGTAAATGATGACCTGGTACAGCTTCATGAACAGTTAAGGCCGGCAAAGTATATAATGTCCTACTCGGTAAATCGTAGGTATTTACCCAATAATAACCTGGATTTGTACTGTTTTTAGAAGTGCCAACATAACGTCCGCTTGTGTATTTAGGAGCAATTGCATCAGGAACCGGGGCTACACCATATGGTTTTCGAGGTAAGGTTTTAAAGAATTTGGGTAACTGAGCATCCGCACGTTTTGCCATATCTCTTGCAATCATCAAAATTTCTTTCGGTGTTTTAGCAAAAAATTGCTCATCCGTTCTTAGGAATTCAAAAAAGTCTTCGAAAGTGCCTTCAAATTCCAAATCAGTAATAATTTGCTTCATTTCAGCACGAATTCTAGCGACTTCTTTCAATCCAATTTGATGAATGTCATCTGCTGTATATTGCGTGCTTGTTGTGTAAAAATTGATTCTATCTTGGTAATAGGCCTCCCCATTTGGTGTTTCTGAAGCACCTAAAGTTTCTCTAGTTTTAGTAAAATACTCCTCTTCAAAAAACTGTTTGATTCGTTTAAATTGTGGGGTAACATTTTTTTCTATAGCAATTTTAGCAGCAACTAATACTGAATCCTTTTGATGGTCTGTAAATGTTGACGGCAACTTTTTAAATGGTGCATAAAAACGACTTTCTTCAAAGTTATCAACTATATAATCATTATAAGTTGACTCATATCCTTTAAAAATAACCAAAGGTTGTGATACTCCTTTTTCTAATCCTTCTCTTAGGTTTACAAAATGTTGATTCACAAATTCTGGGATGGCATTTAATTTATTTAAATAATTCTTAGCCCCTTCAAAACTATTTATTGATCGAATATTAAAACCTAAACTAGCATGAAACCCTGAATCTGATAACAAGGGATTTAAATAGCGTTCAAATTCGAAATAAGCAATTTTATCATTAAGAACAAATTCGAGTAATTGATATGAAATCTTATCCGTTTCAGACAACCCTTCTGATGATATTGATGTCAGCTCACTCAATGCAGAACGGGCAAAATCTGCCTCCGATTTATAATGTTGTTTTGTATATAACCCCAAAGGGTACGATCTATAATCGTACCCTTCGTGGTTTTCATATTTGCTAATAATTGAATCTAATTCAACAGAATTTTGTTGAGCTACCATCGTAAACCCAAACATTGAAACGATTAGATACTTAAGTTGCTTTACAAAACTCATAGGCTAATTTTTAAATTTTATCTGTTGATTGTAATCCATTTATAATTCTAGAGATTCCCATTGGATTTTCATCTTGTAATTCTTCTGGCAACAATGTGTTTGGCCATGCTTGGAAACTAAATGGTCTTACCCATCTTTTAATTGAATCTACACCAACCGCTGTAAATCTTGAATCTGTAGATGCAGGGTATGGACCTCCGTGTTGCATAGACGGACACACCTCTACACCAGTTGGAACTCCATTAAATATAATTCTACCAACCTTGTTTTGTAGTGCGCTTATGATTGACGAATTGTTCTCTAATTCGCTATCAGTTGCAACAATAGTTCCCGTTAACTGTCCTTCTAAATTATTTAAAACCTCTTCTAACTGTGTATGGCTTTCACATTCTACAATTAAAGAGAAAGGACCAAATACTTCGTGATGTAATGTTGGGTTTTCTAAAAACGTAGATCCAGTAACCTTAGATACCGCCTGACGACCATAATTTGGTTTAGCGTCATTATCATATGCTGCCAAAACTGCAACACCCTCCTGCGTTATTGCCGTAGATTTATTATGCTCATACGCTCCAATAATGTTCGGATGCAACATACAAGTTGGTTCAATTTTTACTATTTCTTCTGCTAAGGTTTGTGCAAAATTATCTAATCCTTCTCCCTTGACACCAACTAAAAGTCCTGGGTTTGTACAAAACTGACCTGCACCTAAAGTAATAGATCCGGCATATGTTTTAGACCAATCCGTTGCCTTATTACTCAGTGCCTCTGGTAAAAGCACTACAGGATTTATACTTCCCATTTCTGCAAAAACCGGAATTGGCTCTTGTCTTTTTGCTGCAGTATCTAACAGGGCTCTACCTCCGCGGATACTACCTGTAAACCCAACCCCCTTAACTTGTGGGTGTTGCACCAAAGCCTGTCCAACTTCAATTCCGCTACTATTTAAGTTTGAAAAAACACCATTTGGCATTCCGGTTTTTTCAACTGCTTTTATAATTGCCGAAGCAACCAATTCTCCAGTACCTGAATGCATTGGGTGTGACTTTACAATAACCGGACAGCCCGCTGCAAATGCCGCTGCAGTATCTCCTCCGGCCGTTGAAAATGCTAATGGAAAGTTAGATGCTCCAAAAACCACAATTGGACCAATGGCTACATTCATTTTTCTAAGGTCAATTTTAGGAATTGGTTGACGATCTGGTTGTGCAGTGTCAATACGAGCATCAACCCATGAACCTTCTTCTATATGCGCCGCAAAGGCTCTTAACTGCCCAACTGTTCTTCCTCGCTCTCCCATTGCTCTTCCCTCTGGCAATCCAGATTCTGAAGTATATACCTTAACTAAATCATCGCCAAGGTTTTCTATTTCCTCTGCTATTGCTCTTAAAAAAGCAGCCTTTTCTTTTCCCGATTTTTTACTGAATACTTTATAAGCATCCGCAGCTAGAGAAACAGCCGTATCGATTTCTTCTGCTGCCGCCTCAGTAAATAAATACAAATTCTCCTGATTGGTTTGCGGATTAAAGGTTCTATATGTTTTGGTTCCGATGGCGGATACCGTGTTTCCTATCTGGTTTTTTCCTGTAATCATCTTCACTTATTTTTTATATGTCTTTTTTTTCAAATTTACTAGTTTGAATATTTGAAACGCCTAAATTAAGTCTAGGACTTCAAGTCTTTCTTTTGCCAAAATATATCTTGCTTGGACATCATCAATTTCCTGTTGAGTTAATTTCTTACCAAAAGTACGAAGTCCTCCAGCAATATCATTATGATGAATCCCCATAGCAAGTTTAAGATATTCCAAAAGCAACGGCTGAGCATCTAGATACGACAATGAATTCAAAGCCTGAGAAATTTTGTTTGCCTTAGCCCATTCTCCATTTACAACATGCTCTTGCATAGTAACACTTGCTTTTGGGAAGATACAACCTACACCAGTAATTCCACCACTTGCTCCAGCAAGTCCTGCATGTACAGTGACCGTGTCTACTCCTGCCAAAACTTTTAAATCTTTGTTCTCTAACATCAGTGTTTCAATTATTGAAACATCAATCGTCGATATTTTAAGAGCAGTTACCTTAGGAAGTACGGAAAGTCTTTTAAGAAGGTCTGTTGAGAGCGCATGATAACCGGCTGCATCAGGATTGTTATAAGGCATTATTGTTACGCCTACATCTTTCGCAGTTGCTTCAGAAAGTGCATAGTACTCATACATTTCTTTTTCAGACGGTATCGCCTTAGTTTTTGGCGGCATGACCATGACGGTATCAACTCCAACTGTTGCAAGTCCTTCAACAATTTTGGCAAGTTCTTCCTTAGTTTCTGCTGCTGCTCCGCTAATTAACGGCACATTATATTCTTTAGCAACCTCAGAAAGAGATTTAAGTAAGGAAAGACGCTGCTTGGTGCTCAGGTAACTATTCTCACCCAGAGTTCCAGAACCGACAAGTCCGCTCATTCTGCTCCCACCCTTTCCTTGAACTTTTAAAATACCTGCAGCCTGTTTTTGTGTTGCTCCAAAGTCAATTTCAAGAGAGCCGGATTTTGACTCTTTCAACCATGTAAATACGGCTGGCATTACCCCATTCCATTCTAAACTCATTGTAATAATATTTTTTTGTAAAGGTATACCGAATCAGTAAAAATCAATACATACAAAATATCCACTAATAATACTTTTTTATCCATAATTATTTGTAAATATAATATTTTGACTAATATTGCACTAATAAGTCGTTAAATTCTATTCATGAAAGTCCTTCCATTTAAAATATCAAAACCAGAAAATGAAGCTTTTATCTATCAAGAAGACAAGGAAATAGCCTTTTACAACAAACTGCATCAACACGAAGAAATTCAAATTAGTTTTATTAAAAGTGGAGAAGGTTCCTTGATAATTGGAGATACCATTACCGATTACAAAACAGATGATATCATTGTTATTGGGAGTAATTTACCTCATGTTTTTAATTCTGATTTAGAAAGTGAAGTACCTAGTTTTATGATGACATTATTCTTTTCTAAATTCTCATTTGGAAATCTATTCTTTGAATTGAATGAATTTAGGTCATTAAAAAAGTTCTTTAAACAAAGTGAATACGGAGTCAAACTTACATCGAACAAGGACCGATTAAAAGAGTTGTTTCTAAACCTTCCAAAATCAACCAAATTGCAACGATTCATATTGCTTTTTGAAATTATGCAGGTTATTATAAAATCTGATTGCGATCAAATATCTTCGTTCGTTTACCAGAAAAATTACAAAGACGATGAAGGAAAGCGTATGGGAGACATTTATGATTTTACCTTTCAACATTTTAGTGAACCGATTACCTTGCCCCAAATTGCATCAGTTGCCAATATGACTACAAATGCTTTTTGCAAGTACTTTAAACAACGTACAAACAAAACTTATTTTCAACTATTAACCGAAGTTCGGATAGAGCACTCCTGTAAACTATTAACCAAGGATAGAGATTTGTCTATTGCAGAAATTGCTTTGCAGTCTGGGTTTCAAAACATTTCTAATTTTAATAGAAAGTTTAAATCGGTTAAACAAATGACGCCCACATCGTATAAAAACAGATAATATTCATTCGAAAAGAATTTACGCTTCGTTTCCATTAATTCACAACTTCCTATATTTACTTATCAAAAAAATTGCATGAAACGAATTTACTTTCTGTTTTTAATTTTCACAACCATCTTTTATGGGCAACAAAAAGACAGTATTCCAGATAAGGAATCTGATAAAAAACTAAAAGTATTTTACGCCAAACCTGGTGTTCAATTCCAGACGATGGATGGTGACTACAAAATGAAATTGAACTTTCGAGTTCAATTCCGAGGCTATTTAAATTTTGATGCTGACCCAACTACTATTGACGATTTTCAAAATTTTGACAATGGGATAAATGTGAACAGAGCGCGGATGAAAGTTGGAGGAAATGCCTACAAGTCTTGGCTTAAATATTATTTTGAGTATGATTTAGAAGGCAGCAATCTATTAAACTTTGAGTTTATGATTGAACGATGGAAGTTCTTAAAATTTAGGGTTGGTCAATGGAAATCTAGGTACAGTGTTGAACGCATGATTTCTTCCGGTAAACAGCAGACATTAGAAAGGTCACTTATCAATAGAGCCTTTACAATAGATAGGCAAAGAGGTGCCTCTGTTTATGGGAATTTAGAAGGAAAAGGAGCTGCTAATATCAGTTATTGGGCTTCTGTTTTTACTGGTACTGGTAGAGGAAATCGAAGTAACGACGACAAGCATATGATGTATATGGGTCGTTTGCAATGGAATATTAGTGGCGAAGAAGTGAAATTTACGGGCTCTGATTTGAACTATTCAGATAAATTCACCACTTATATTGCGACAGCAACAGTAACTAATAAAAGTAAATACACACGTTTTTCTACATCCGGAGGAGGTTTTTTAGAAGGCTTTGAAGACGCTGAAGATGGCCAATACCGAGTGAATCAATATTTAATTGAGGCGAACTTTCGATACAAGGGTTGGTATTATCAGCAGGAATATCATTGGAAAGAAATTGAAGATAAAATTTATGATACGCCAATGACACACCTAACCGGTCATTATGCGCAATTGGGTTATTTAATTGGGCAGAAAATCAACTTTTTGCCAAAAGATTTTGAAGTTTATGGAAGGCATTCTGTCTTTAATCCGAATAGAGAACTAAAAGATGATTTACAATTTGAATATACCGTAGGACTGAACTGGTTTATTTTTGGACATAACAATAAAATTACTGCAGAATACTCCTATTTAGATTATGAATCTATAGACATGGTTTCGAATCAAACCGGAAGTCGATATCGATTGCAATGGGATATTAGTTTTTAAAGACCTTCTAATTCTTGTTGCATTTTCTTGGTCAACCCTTTTACAACCATTTCATAGGAATGATCTATTAGTTCAAAGAAAAAATCATTTGAAATATTACCTTCAGGAATGACCGTATTCCAGTGCTTCTTACTCATATGCCAAGCACCAATAATAGCCTCACTATATTCCTCTCTTAACTCCAATGACCGTTCTGGGTCACACTTTAAATTGACCTGAAAAGGAATACGCTCTAAGCCACAAAGTGCAAACATTTTTCCCATCACTTTGAAAACCAACGTCACCTCATCAAAAGGAAAATGTTCTGTAACGCCTTTTTTGGCTAAACAATAATCTCTGTAAACTTCGATGTTCATAAATTATTACGTCTTTTCAATTTTGTATAATACTGGCCTGCTCGGACTTGCATCATTCTCAATTGGCGCGACTTGAAGATTTAACATATATAATCCATCAACAATTGAATCAGAAACATAAATAAACTCAGTAATAGTTGCATCTAGTCGCTGTTTTCCATCGTAATTCCAAAAAACTTTATGTGCTAACAGTGCACCTTCATCCTTTTCTTTATCAACTGATGGTAAATCAATTAATAAATGTTTGACACCAATTTCTCTAAAAAAATCAGCAGCCTCTTCACTTAAATAAGGTGGATTGGTATTTGAATATTTTCTAGATTTTTTTGAGATCTCATTTGGAGTAGTACGAATAACAATAGCTTCTAAGTCATTTTTCAACAATGAAAAAATCTGATCTTTGGTTATTACCAAATCTCCATTGGGCTGTAGTTCTGGAGATACGGTAATCAATTGTGCCTTGTAAAAATAAGTACTTAACGAATCATTGACACTATAAAACTCTTTGGTTATATGTCCAATACACTCCGTATGCGTTCCATGTGCATGTGGGTTGAAATGGATATTATTAAAATTCACCGAAAATCCTTCAGCAACACTGCCAACAAATCCTTCACCTTTTACAGGATTTATTTCAGGTTGCTCCTGATACCATGCAATTGGGTTTTTTTCTGAATTGACCAAAGGAATTGAAATATCTAATGGTTTTGACAAATCAATTGAATATTCCTCTCCGTTATGTTTTATGTTAGCAATCACCTCTCAAAAATACTAAATCATAAACAAATCTGATGCGATTCCATCTACCAAGAATTTGCCTTTTTGAGTAGTTCTTAATACATTACTATTTAAAGATTCTTCGACTGGCTCAGAATGACAATTGCTAATTTCGAGTAAACCTTGAGTAATAAATTTTTCCGATGTTGTTTTTAAGTAATCAAAATAGGCATTCCCAAAATCCATTTTTATTTTTTGCAAGTCTACGCCCCAAATGGTTCGCAAACCGGTCATTATATATTCGTTGAATTGATCTTTTTCCGAAAGTACTTCATTTTCCGATGGTAATTCTCCTTGCTCTATTGCATTGATATATTTGGCATTATTGGCCACATTCCAACTTCTCGTATTTCCAATAAATGAATGAGCTGAAGGCCCTATACCTAAGTAAGACACTCCTTTCCAATAAGAGGTATTATGTTTTGAGAAAAAACCATCTTTACCAAAGTTTGAGGTTTCATAATGCACGAAACCGTTATTGGCTGTTTCTTCTACTAATATATTAAAATGCTCGGAAGCCAATTGCTCATCTAAGGGTGGATAGATTCCTTTTTTAATAAAGGATTCTAGTGCTGTTTTAGATTCTACAGTTAAGGCATAACTAGAAATATGTGAAATCCCCAAATCAAAAACCTTTTGTAAGTTCTGTTTCCATTTCTCACTACTCATATTGGGAATACCGTAAATTAAATCAACTGTAATATTCTCAAAATAGCCAGTCGCCACTGACAAGCAGTTTAAGGATTCGGTGGCTGTATGGACACGGTTCATCGATTTTAATTCCTCTTCAAAAAAAGACTGGATTCCGATGCTTAACCGGTTGATTGGACTATTAGACAATTGAATAATTCGTTCTTCTGTTAAATCATCTGGATTCGCCTCTAAAGTAATTTCTGGACTTTCATTTACTTCAAAATTTGCCCAAATTGTGTTTAAAATCTGCTCTAATTCTTGCTCAGAAAGTAATGATGGTGTTCCTCCTCCAAAATAAATCGTTTCAATAACATCATCAATCTCTCTCTTTCGTAATGCTATTTCCTTACAAATAGCATCAACCATTTCAGACTTTCGTTTTACGGATGTAGAAAAGTGAAAATCGCAATAAAAACAGGCTTGCTTACAAAACGGTATATGTAAATAAATTCCAGCCATTATTCATCTAAATATTTGTATTGCAATACAATTTTACCTTGAACTTGCTCATCAACTTTTGGCAAATCTATATTTTGATTTTGTCTTCCAATAAAACGTAAAGGAACTTTAAATTTCTTTACATCGAAAGTTACAACCGATTTTATCGGATATTCATAATCTTTATAGGAATGTATTGCCTTAATTGTTCCGTGCTTACGCGTATTAATGGTGGATTCAAAAATTTGATTCGTTATGGAATTAAATCTAATATCAGCCGTAACCCATTCACTCGAATTAATTAGAGATACTAGTTTATAATCCAATTCTTCTCCATTATCGTCCATTTTTATTGCTTGAAGTGGTGTATTAAACAATTCATTAAACTGATTTATCAACCCCTTTTTAGGCACTAATGCCAATCCTTTACCCTTTACTTTGGGCTTTTTCCCTTCTTCAAAATTAACAGTAATCACCTTTTGTGGAATTTGCATTCCTTCAATTTCAATATCAATTGTTATTTCACAATTAATCTCTTTTTTCTCAGCATAGACTTCAATTAAATCCTGAATATTTTCATCCAATAATTGCTGAGAATAGGACTGAAAGACAGATAACACCAATAAAAAAAAGATCACTTTTCTCATTCTGAAATATTCATTTTATTAAATTTTATACACGTTACAACATAACAAATAAATGTCATTCCAATTAAATAATAAACTGAATTCCAAATACTAGGCATTGGAATATCACTCATAAAAAATAATTGCCATTTAGCAATATGGTAACTAAATATAAATGGCTGCCAACTACTAAAGATTCCAAAAACAAAGGTCTGCAATAGGGTTAAAACAATCAATAATCCTAAAACTACCAAAACAGCGGTTAGTGTATTCCTAAACCAAATAGCAAAGGCCATTGCTAAACTAGAAAATGCAACCATTGCTAAGGTCGAAAACATGAGCGTTTTCCAAAATCTGGATAGAAATGAACTTTCTTGAATAAATTGAATTCCATCAATAAATACCGGCACATCTCCTGTGCCAAATATCATTACAGAAGGAATTAATGCTGATAACGCCACCACTATCATAAAGCAAATTACATATAAAATCATGCAAATGAACTTAGCCATTAAACATTCTCCACGAGAAGCTGATTGGGTAAGTAATAACCGAATTGTTCCTTGCTCAAATTCGCTTGAAAAAATATGCGCCGTAACGATTACAATTAAGGTTGGTATATGAACCCACAAAGTGTTTAAGGCCAAATAAGAAATTAAATAACCGTTTACTAGATTACCTTCTAAATAAAAATAGTCATTTATAGATTGTAGTAAATAATTAAATAATTCATCTCCATCGCTGTACAATCCTAAGTCTATGATTAACATCAGAACTAAGGTAATTCCAAAAGTTAAATACGTTCTTTTAGAACGAAATAACTTAATCAACTCTATTTGAACCAATCGAATCACACTGTTATTTCGAGATATTTTTCTTGTAACAAGGTCAAGGTTTCAACCTTCACTGGACTATTTCCGTTATGCACTAAAGCCAGCACCAATTGTTCAACTTCCTTTGGATTCAATTTCAAAATCAATCTATTCTCTGATATGAACTCTGCTTTTTTATCAATTAATAATTGAATCGACGCCTCTGTTAACTCTGATATAAAATTAAATTCGACCTTATTTTTCGACTTTTGTAATTCTTTTTTCGAAATGTCCAAGGCTATTTTACCGTGATGCAATAAAATAAAATGCTCTGCCAATTGCTCTAATTCATTCAATAAATGCGATGAAACGACTATTGTGATACCTTCTGCATTCAATTTTTGAATCAAATCAATTAAATCTTGAAATCCGTTTGGATCCAAACCATTAAACGGCTCATCCAAAATGAGTAATTCGGGTGATCGCAATAAAGTTTGTGCAATTGCCAATCGTTGTTTCATTCCGGTTGAAAAAAAACGCACCTTTTTAGAACCAACATTTTCTAATCCCACTTTTCTCAACAAAACATCGATGTCAATTTGTTTCTGATTCATTTTCATTAACAAATACAAATTTTCTTTTGCAGACAAGAAGGGATAAAAAGAGGGAGAATCTATATGAAAACCTGTAATTGACTTCACCTTATGAAACTCCGTTTGAGATTGATTGTTTATTTTCAATTTTCCGCTATCGGCGAAAACCAACCCGGCCAACACTTTTAAAATAGAACTTTTTCCTGCTCCATTTGGCCCTAACAACCCGATTATCTTTCCCTTTTTAAACTCAAAAGAAATGTGATCTAACACTTGTTGTTTACCATAAGCTAACGACAAGTTTTCAACTTCAAGAATATTCATCACCAATAAAAATATTTAAGTTGATAATATTTGGTAAACAAAATCTTCTCCCAAAATAGTTTCGTGAATAAAATCAGCGGTTTTTTAATCCAAGTGTCTGGGAATATATGATACCAACGATATCCTTGTTGATAAAAATATTTTTTCACATCATCTTCACAACCCAAATCATTGGCCGCCACTAATATGGCAATTCGTTGACAATTTGAATACATAAAGGGACGTACTAATCTAGGATCAAATCCCATAAGATGTAGTTTATCCTTTACCATTTTATAATTTTGATACCTCCCAAAAGCATCCATCTCGGCAAATAAAGGAATTGCCATTCCTATCCAAGTTAAAAAAGCCCATTTATAAAAGTAAAGATCCCATGCCAGACCTTGATACTGCAATAACTCTCGCACACCAACCACAAACAACCAAACACTTAAGCCTACAATAATCTGTAAAGCAGAACTAACAAATACGAACCGTATGAATCTATTGATTGCAATAGTTAGTTTAGATGGTTTTAATTCAGCAATTTTTGTTTTGGACATACCCAAATATACTATAATTTGGATTTCTTATTTTACTTTGCTCGGGTTCTGCGTAACAAATGCTTTCCAACCTGTGTAGTTCTTTCCCACATCTATACGACCCTGATTGTAAAAATGACATACTGCCGCGGCCAAACCATCTGTAGCGTCTAAATTTTTTGGCAAAGATTTCAATTTTAAAGTATTCTGAAGCATCCCCGCAACTTGTTCTTTACTAGCATTACCATTACCCGTTATGGCCATTTTAATTTTTTTAGGAGAATATTCAGTAATTGGAACTTGTCGCGATAAACCGGCAGCCATAGCAACACCCTGCGCTCTTCCTAATTTTAACATTGATTGCACATTTTTTCCAAAAAATGGTGCTTCAATTGCAATTTCGTCTGGATGATACGACTCGATTAACTCAATTGTTCGTTCAAAAATTAATTTTAGCTTTACATAATGGTCATCATACTTTTTCAAAACCAATTCATTCATTTGAATAAATTCCATTTTTTTATTGGCAACTTTTATCAAACCAAAACCCATTATTGTAGTTCCTGGATCAATTCCGAGTATGATTTTTTCTGACGACATTATATTTGTTACTTTGTGTAAAAATACAATAAAGCATTTCATAAGCAAGTGCATATCTTATACTTTAAATGACCATAATTGCCATTCTAATTATTGCTTTGTACACCCTATTAATAGGAGTACTAATTATTGGATTTTTTAAAGTGAAGGAATTCAACTACCATTCAGAAATTGCTTCAAACTCATTTTCTATAATTATTCCATTCAGAAATGAAGCCGATAATTTAGCCTGTTTGTTAAAAAGCATCTCAAAGTTGAACTATCCAAGTGAAAAATTTGAAATTCTTCTTATAAACGATAATTCTCGAGATGGGTTTAGATTGATTTTAAATGCATTTATCAAAGAACATTCACATTTAAATATTAAGATAATTGAGAATAACAGAAAATCTAGTTCTCCTAAAAAAGATGCTATTGAAACGGGTATTCAACATTCAAAATTTGAGTGGATTTTAACTACTGATGCGGATTGTATCGTACCAATTTTCTGGCTCCGAACATACAATGCATTCATTTTAAAGAACGAACCTTATTTCATGGCAGGCCCAGTTGCGTTTTCAAAACCTGCATCTTTTTTAGATCACTTTCAGCAATTGGACCTAAGTGCATTAATTGGGTCTACCATTGGTGGATTCGGAATTAAAAAACCATTTATGTGCAGTGGTGCCAATCTTTGCTATCGAAAAGATCTATTTCTTCAATTAAATGGGTTCGTAGGTAATAATCATTTAGCAAGCGGAGATGATGTTTTCTTATTGGAGAAAACTCATGAGCATTTCCCAAATAAGGTTTCATACTTAAAATCTTACGATGCCTTGGTTTATACTTCAGCTGAAAAATCCATCTCTAAATTAATTCAACAACGAATCCGATGGGCCTCCAAAGCCACTTCTTATTCTAACCCTTTTTCAAAATTGGTTAGTTTTATTGTCTTCTTATCAAATTTAATATTTGCATATTGTCTACTATTTTTATTTCTTTCGAAAAATTTCTCTCCGATTTACTTCGCATTGGTAATTTCAAAAATAATAGTAGATTTTATCATAATATGGATCACATTAAGTCTTGGTAAAAATGAAAAATCCATTCTGTGGCACCCAATAATAGTATTATTGCATCCCATTTTTATAGTTAGCATTGCCATATTCGCCATATTTTCAAGTAAATACAATTGGAAAAATCGAACATTTTCAAGTAAATAAGGGGTTAATAGAAACATCTTATATTTTCCTAATATAAAATAAATGGTATGATTTTACATATAAATGGTATGATTTTATAAATAAATGGTAATTTATTATTAGTTATCAACAATTTATTTATATATTTGAGCCAAGTCAACCCCCAAACCCCACAACTATGGCTTTATACAATTACAAGACAGCGAACCCTGCGTTCAGTAAAGATGTATGGAAAGGCTACGCATCTACATCTAACAAAATGACAGTAAACGGAATTATTCTAAAATCTCTGTTCTGCATATTTTTATTATTAACAAGTGCCATTTTCACATGGAAAATGCAAGAATTCGGTTTCAACATTAATATTTTAATGTATGGTGGATTAGTAGCAGCACTATTTTTTAGCCTCCTCACAGCATTTATTCATAGGTTAGCACCTATTCTTGTTCCTCTTTATGCATTGGCTCAAGGCTTATTTATTGGAGGTGTTACAATTTATGCAGAAAGTAAATTTAGCGGTATTGCGATGCAGGCCATTGGAGTAACCATAAGTACTTTCTTTTTAATGCTATTCTTATATAAAAGCAGAATCGTTAAAGTTACCCAACGTTTTAAAAGTGTCATCTTTGTTTCGATTGCCATCATCATGACCATTTATGCTTGTAGTTGGACGCTACATTTCTTTAATATTGAAACCCCTTTTGCAATTTTAGATAGTTCTTCCTATTTGGCAATTGCTTTTAACGCATTGGCAGCCGGAGTTGCGGCATTTACATTATTATTAGATTTTGACTTTATTGAAAGGAAGAAAAATCATGTACCACGCTATATGGAATGGGTAGCTACATGGGGCTTACTTGTTACCCTAGTTTGGGTATATGTAGAAGCGATTCGATTAATGAAAAAAATGGTTATTAACTAACCGAAAAAACTACTCAAAACGCTTTCTGCGTTTGACCAGAAAAACAAAATTCCTAATAAGATTATAAGAAGTATTACTAGCTTTTTCTTGTTAGGTTTTTTTCTTTTTTTAAATCTACTATTTTCCATTTTACTTCATTTTTATTGCTCGAAACATTTAACTTCATTGAATGTCACTCGACACTTTCATAGCTCGTAACATTTCTCTTTTTCCTGGAGGTCCCGGTAACTTTTCTACTGAAAAACCAACCTCTAACATCGCCCTACGAACACTTCCTTTTGCTGCGTAAGTTACTAAAACACCACCGACTTTAAGTGCATTTATCATTTTTTGAAAAATTTCTACAGACCATAGTTCTGGTTGAACTCTTGCACCAAAGGCATCAAAATAAATCAAATCAAAACTTTTTGAATCTTCAATATCTTGAAAAAACTGTTTTCTCTTTAACAAACTAAATCCCTTTCTCAAATAATCTTTAACACCCCATTTTGTTTGATGCATTTGATCAAATACGTTTTTCAAATCATTCGCCTGCAGCTCAGAAACATAATTTAATTTTGAAACCTCCTCCAATGCAATTGGATACGCCTCTACACCGACATACTTAATTTCTAAATTTCTTTGTTCACTTTCTATATATGTTATAAATGTGTTTAATCCTGTACCAAATCCTATTTCTAATATTGAAATATTTTGGTTCTGAAACAAATCCAATCCATGCTTTATAAATACATGATAAGCTTCTTGAATTGCCCCGTGTTTCGAATGGTATTGTTCATCCCATTCAGGAATATGAATGGTAGTAGAGCCATCAGAAGTCGTTATAATTTCCCGTTTTAATTTAGTCAATCAATAATTTTTTGATTCTTGGAATCGGGCCTGTACATGAAGTTTGATGACAAGCAATACATGTCTGAATTACATTGTTATAAACAGTTCTTAAAGAATCAGATGTAGTTGTATATAATTGCTTTTGATACTTTTCAAAAACGACTGAAAACTTGTTAAAATTATCATCTCTACTAAACCGATCCGTCATTTCTAAGGTATGCATCTCTTGCAATTCAAAAGGCAACTTTGAAATTTCTTCACCTCTCAATATTTGTCGCTTCACAGAATCATTAAACGCATACATCTGCTCCATCATTATGGCCAATTCAGATGCCTCACGCATCATAAGAGGTTCCTTTTCTTGATTTTTTTTCTCTTTGGCACAAGAAAAAATTATAAGTATTGCTCCAATAAGTATTAAAAAGTGTTTTAACCGCATCTTATTATTCTTCCATTAACACGCCATCAGCCATAAATGAATATGTACGTTTTGGCTCAGTTATTTCAGCAATCTCTTCTTCACTCTTCCCAGCATCTTGTGCTAAATGTTTTAATTCTGCAACAGATACTTCGGCAACATAAGCCTTACCATTAACAATAACTTTGCGTTCTTCAGAATTCATTGGCACAAAAAACCCATAATCCTTAAACTTTACGGTAGATTCAGCATCACCTAAATCAATTTTCATCCAACATCCTTTTGCCTTACAGACCTTATTCACCTTAGAAGCAAATTTAACATCAATTGTATCGCCTGATTTTAACGAAGAAAATTGCTTCATCATTTCTTCTTTTGAGAGGGCATTTTCAGTTGAAATTTTTGCTCCAAAAGATGCATAATTCACTTTTACCTCTTCCTTTTTACAATTCACTAATAAAATTGCAATTACAATAAGAATACCTATTCTTTTCATCAATTTATTTTTAAAGATTGTTACAAATTTAAGCATTCGATATAGTCAATTAAAAAATAATTCAAGAATAATTATTGCTAGCGCTATTTTTATACCTTTACACTGTTAAACAAGCACTAAGCCATATTGGGTTTTAAGACAATACAAACCCATATTTAAGGTCAAAAAAATAGAATTTTGACAGAATTGGTTTGTGAAAATTTAAAAATTGAATGATGAGTACAGCGACACAAAACATTGTAGTGAACAAAGTTGAAAAATCGAAAATAGATCAAGTAGATTTTAGCAACTTGGCATTTGGCAGTATTTTTTCTGACCACATGTTGGTATGTAATTTTAAAAATGGTGAATGGCAAGCACCTACCATAGAACCTTATGCACCAATTCAACTAGATCCTGCAGCAAAGATTTTTCACTATGGTCAATCTATTTTTGAAGGAATGAAAGCCTATAAAGATGAAAAGGGGTCAACACTACTTTTTAGACCAAAAGACAACTGGATTAGATTAAACAAATCCGCAGAGCGAATGGTTATTCCTGAAATCCCTGAAGCTATTTTTATGGATGGATTGACAAAGCTATTAGACGTTGATGGCGATTGGATTCCAACTAATGAAGGTAGTTCCTTATATATCAGGCCTTTTATGTTTGCATCAGGAAATGGATTCCACGCATCACCGGCTGATGAATATAAATTTGTTATTTGTACAGCACCTTCAGGTGCTTACTTCTCAGGAAAAGTAAAAGTACTCATCGAAGAAAAATATGCGCGTGCGGCAAACGGCGGTGTCGGATATGCAAAAGCGGGTGGTAATTATGCTGCTCAATTTTACCCAACTCAACTTGCTATAGACAGAGGCTACAACCAAGTTATATGGACAGATGACAATACACATGAGTATATTGAAGAAGCTGGAGCCATGAACATCTTTGTAAGAATTGGTGACACTTTGCTAACAAGCCCAACAAGTGACAGAATTTTAGACGGAATTACCCGTAAGAGTATTATCCAAATTGCTAAAGATGCAGGTATTGAAGTGAAAGAACGCAAAGTTACGGTAGCGGAAGTTGTTGCAGCGGCGAAAAGTGGCGATTTAAAAGAAATGTTCGGTGCAGGAACTGCAGCAGTAATTTCTCCAATTGCAGGATTTGGTTATAAAAATGAAGATTTTGATTTACCGGAATTGGAAAACCCTTATGCGGCGCAATTAAAAAAGACAATTACAGACATCCAAACGAATAAATCAGAAGATCCTTATGGATGGAGGTTTGAAGTGAAGTAAATTCATTTAACATACAATTAAAAAATCCTGCCATAGGCAGGATTTTTTATTGAATTTATTCTTAGTACTATAAGTGATTAAATATTTTTTTAAATCGATATGGAAAATCATCGACGACATGCATCGCTTCCTTTGTAAAAGGATGCATAAACTTTAATGAGAAAGCGTGTAAATACATTCCTTTTCC
The DNA here is from genome assembly GCF_031846385.1 of Urechidicola vernalis. Classification (NCBI taxonomy): domain Bacteria; kingdom Pseudomonadati; phylum Bacteroidota; class Flavobacteriia; order Flavobacteriales; family Flavobacteriaceae; genus Urechidicola; species Urechidicola vernalis. Next base: position 243,277 of record NZ_JAVRHV010000004.1, on the reverse strand, counting down.
ATTTAGAATTAAATCTTTAATTCCATAGTCCTTATCACCTAAAATAGGAGTACCAATACCTGATAAATGTTTTCTGAGTTGATGCCTTCTCCCTGTCTTAGGTTCTAACTTTACTAAATTTAATTTTCCAAACCTTTTAGATGGAACTGTTTTTTGAAGAATAAAATTTGAACAAGCTTTTTTACCATCAATTTCTGAATTAATGATTCCTTTAGTGTCCATCTCACCAATTGTAACTGCGTAATAGGTTTTAGCTACTTCCTTATTTTCAAATAACTTATTTAATCTACGAATACTACTACTTGTTTTACCGATCAACAGAAGACCCGTTGTGGCGTAATCTAATCGATGAACAGGTTGTGGCGTAATTTCATCAGACAATTTACTTTCTTCTAAATTTTGAACAAGCGCATTGGTAATTGTTTTAAATGAATTACCACTAACTAAAATTCCGGCTGGCTTATGAATTACAGCCAAATAATCATCTTCGAACAATACTTTAAGTGGAAAAATTAGTTTTCTTTTGAATTTTACTTCATTTGAAATTTCCAAAGATATCCGATCTCCTTCTTGAATAAAAGTAGCAGAAGTTGCAACAATATCATTTACCTTAATGTATTGTTTTTTTAATATTTTCTTCAATGCAGATTTTGTCCCAATTTCGTCAAAAATACCAACTCCATATTCTTGAAGACGCATAGGAGATGATAGTTCAAGTACAATATGAGTTCGTGTTTTATTCATTGTAAATTAATTACAGTTTCACCTTCGTAAAACACTATTATAATTGATTATTTTATTTCATAACGGGTTTAATCTAATCTCTAGACTCAATTGTCGCTTCACCTATAACGATCCCCTTTTTTAGCGTTGGATTTCCAGAGTATTCTATCTCAGCTTCTCCATAGGCCGTTACTTTTAGGCGCTCCGTTACATTTAGTTTAAATTCACCTTCTCCATAAGCAATAACTTTTGTGGTCTTATTAGAAATATTCTTAGCATTTACCTCTCCTTCTCCATATACCGTATATTTTTGATCTTCAATAGTACCTTTTTTTAATTTCAATTCACTTTCGCCATAAATTGTTGTTTTCAACCTCATAAAATCGACCTCCTCAAATTCAACCTCAGAATCACCGTAAATAGACAGCACAAACTTGTCTTGTTTTAACAAACCAATAACATCATAGTCTTCCTCTCCTCTTAAAGACAATTCTTCAATATCCTTAAAAGTTACAACTGCTGTAACTACTGTACCATCGTATATTGGCACTTTCTGCTTCCATCCTTCATAATCTACTTTTTCAGATTTTGTAGTCATTTTAGCATCATCAAGAAATATCCTCAGGACCTTTCCATTTACTTCTATATTCAATTTGTCCTTTCCTTCTGAATTTGATAAAATAGTTACCGATTCTTCAATTCCCTTTTCAAATCTAACCTGAACGTGCGGACTTATAATTACCTTATTAAAGGATTGTACTTTAATTGTTTCCGATTGACTATACCCTTTTTGCACCCCAAATAGCACGACTGCGACTACAAGTAAATGTGCTTTAATTAACTTCATTGTTTTCATAGTTTTATTTTTTTAATTATCACTTAATAACTCTTCAATATTAAATTCATAAATATCTGAATAATACCCAATTAAGTTTCCTTCTCTGTCAACAACTATATTCGTCGGAAATTCCTTTATAATATATCGTAAGTTTATATTTCCACTATTGGCAACAGGAACAAAGTTCGAACCTTCCAAATCAAAACCCTTTCTAATTTCATCAGGTGGTGTAATAAAAAATATAAAAGATTTGACTTTATTTGAATTTTCATTTAAAGAATTAATCCTTGCATCTAATTCTTCGATTTCATATTTCTTAAATCTAAAATTATCCGAGAATAACTCAAACCTAAGAATAATTAAATTGCCCTTTAAATCCTTTAACCTAAAATTTTCACCATTTATAGATTGAAAATTCAAATTTGGGAACTTCTCACCACTTTCGGATCTTTTGGAAATATCCCATTTATATATTTTAGTTGGATCAGAACTATCTATTAACTTTTTCTCGACATCACCATTCTCATCTATTATCTTTTCTAAATATATTTTCTTATACTTTTTAAAAATTTTTTTGACCTCTGACTCTTTAATATGCTCTCCAGTATTTCTATCATACACCTTTGAATTATCAGATTTTTCAACAACCTTGTATTCCCAACTTTTCTTCATTACCGTTAAATCTTGAGCGATAGTATTTATAGCACAAGAAAACAAAACCATAGCAATTGTCTTTCTCATAAAATTTTATTTATCCAATATCTCTTTAATGTTCGGTTTAAAATAAGATGGTCCTTTTAACACCTTTCCATCTTCTCTATAAATTGGTTTGCCATCTGCGCCTAATTTACTCATATTACTACGTTGAATTTCATTAAATACTTCTTCTATTTTATACTGCATTCCGTGCTCTAATATAGTTCCACATAGTATATACAACATATCACCTAATGCATCTGCCACTTCAACCAAGTCATTATTTTGAGCAGCTTCAAAATACTCTTCATTCTCCTCCGCCATCAAATTAAATCTTAACTTGTTTTTCGCCTCTCCTAAATTGGCTGTTGGCTCTTGTTTAATTCCCAACTTAAACGCTTCATGAAATTGTTGAACAGCTCCTATTTTTTGCTTCATCCTCTTTAAATTTTATGTAATTTTGTGTTTATAAATATAACAGAATATGTTTACTCCTGGCCAGAAAATCTTCGCCATTTTTTTTGTAATCGCTTTTACAGCAGTTATGATATGGACTTATAGAAAAGATTTAAAACTGCATAAAAAATATTATAAAAACAGTTATCTGGTCCTAATTGCAATTTTTGCTGTTATTGCTGTATTTACTCTTATTACCTTTTCGATGCATTAAAAGGAAGTTAAAAGTTCGGTTTAAGATTTGAGATTCTTTGCTACATTAAGTTATGCTCAGAATGACAAATAGATTTTAAACCTCATTATATCGAAAACATTCTGTAGTATGGTCATTCACCATACCTGTAGCCTGCATATGAGCGTATATTACAGTAGTTCCAACAAATTTAAAACCTCGCTTTTTTAAATCTTTTGATATTTTATCTGAAAGTTCCGTATTTGCCGGAACTTGATTATTTGAATCCCACTTATTCTTGATTGGCTTTCCATCTACAAACCCCCAAATATATGTAGAAAAGGACCCAAATTCTTTTTGTACATTCATAAAAGCTATTGCATTGGAAATGGTCGCTTTAAGCTTTAATTTGTTTCTGATTATACCTGCATCAAGTAGCAATGACTCATACTTTTTGTTATCATATTTTGCGATTTTTCTATAATCAAAATTATCAAAGGCTTTTCTAAAGTTTTCACGTTTTTTAAGCACAGTAATCCAACTTAAACCAGCCTGCATCGTTTCAAGAATTAAAAATTCGAACAAACTAGCGTCGTCATATATCGGCACTCCCCATTCTGTATCATGATAGGCTACATACAACGGATCTGTTCCTGCCCACTTACACCTTATTCTTTCCATAAAATTTTGTTTTGTACAAATTTAACAGAAACTACGACACTTTATAAAAGGCTTATTTCTAAATTTGAAGTAAATGAAACAATTATTTTACATATTACTTATATCTGTTATTGCTTATAGTTGCGGAAATTCTAAAAATACAACTTCAAAAAGACAATTATCTGAGGAAGAAGCCGTGGTAATATCAAACGACAGTTTAGAATATGAGATTATTATTTTAGATCTTGGTTTTAATACCTATCTAAACTCAATTGCTAGACCTGCTAATTTTTATTCTCAAGAATATTATGAAATTAAGAATATTTTTTATGTTACAGAATGGAATATAAGACATGATAACCCTACTAGATATGGGGGTTTCTATGAAACCAGAATTGACTACCAACAGAGTATTGATTATGGACTAGATGTAAACTACAAACTCTATAATTATTTCAAATTTTGTGAGTATAAATACGGGATTCGATTTAGATCTACGCGATAAAAAAACCACCAATCTCTCAATTGGTGGTTTTAAATATTTATTAGTTAATCCTTATTAATTAGTAAATCTAACTGGACCTCCTCTACGAATTTCTTCATCCGATTCCATTTCAAATTCGTTGAAGTTTTCTCTAAATGCATTTGATAATTTAAAAGCCATTTTATAATAGGCCTCATCGTCATTCCAAGTTGCTCTAGGGCTTAAAACAGCATCTGGTACTCCAGGACAAGTTCTTGGCTGAGCCAATCCAAATACAGAATGTACATGGTAATCTTCATAACAATACGCGCCTAAATCACCATTTAAGGCTGCGTTAATCATGGCACGTGTATATTTTAAACTGATACGTTTTCCAATTCCGTAAGGTCCACCAATCCAACCAGTGTTAACCAGCCAAACATTTACACCAGATTCTTTCATTTTAGCACTTAACATCTCAGCATATTTTGCAGGATGTAATGGCATAAATGGTGCTCCAAAACATGCCGAAAACGACGGTGTTGGCTCATTTATTCCTGCCTCAGTACCTGCTACTTTCGCCGTGTACCCAGAAATGAAATGATATGCCGCTTGATTTGGCAATAACTTAGAAATTGGAGGTAATACCCCAAATGCATCACAGGTTAAAAAGAAAATATTCTTTGGGTTACCTGCTACCGATGGCACTCGTATATTTTCTATATGGTGAATTGGATAACTAACACGGGTATTTTGAGTTTTTGAAACATCCGCGTAATCAACTTCATTCGTACCTTCTTTAAAAACAATATTTTCTAACAAGGCTCCTTTTTTAATAGCCCCAAAAATTTCAGGCTCATTCTCTTCTTTTAAATCGATGGCTTTAGCATAGCATCCACCTTCAAAATTGAAAACAGAGTTATCCGCAGTCCAACCGTGTTCATCATCACCAATTAATTTTCTATTTGGATCTGCCGACAAGGTTGTTTTTCCCGTCCCTGACAATCCAAAGAAAATTGCAGTTTCTCCATTTTTACCAACATTAGCAGAACAGTGCATTGGCATGGTGTTCTTTTCCACTGGTAAAATAAAATTCAAGGCTGAAAAAATTCCTTTTTTCACCTCACCTGTATAACCGGTACCACCAATTAAAATGGTTTTACGTTTAAAACTTAATACCGCAAAATTATGCTGACGTGTTCCGTCTTCGGCAGCGACCGCCATAAAACTAGGCGCTTGCATTACTGTCCATTCTGGAGTAAAAGATTCCAAATCTTTAGAAGTTGGACGCAAAAACATATTATACGCAAATAAATTTACCCAAGGCAATTCTGTAATTACACGTAAATTCATTCTGTACCTGTCGTCAGCACATGCATATGCTTCACGTACATACAATTCTTTTCCTGACAAGTGCTTTGTAATTTTTTGATACAATTTATCAAAAGTATCTTCTTCAAAAGGAAGGTTGATATCTCCCCACCAAACTTTGTCTTTTGTCAATTCATCTTTAACAATAAATCTGTCTTTAGGTGAGCGCCCTGTGAACTCTCCTGTATTAACTGCTAAAGCGCCAGAAGAAGCCTCTTTACCAAGTCCTTTGTCGATACAAATTTGATGTAATTCATCGGCTGAAAGATTGTACTTAATTGTAGCATTTTCAATACCATAGTCGGTTAACGAAATCGATTTCGAAATTATGTCGTTAGTTACCATTAGTTTTTTTGATTAAACGTTGTTAATGAGGCAAAACTAAGTTAAGTTTTTTAATTAAAATTGCTAAATCGGCATTTTTTAAACATTATTTTACAATACCAATATTTTACTTGTCTTTGAAAAATGAAATCGATAATTTTATCCAGCCTAATATTAGAATCAATCCTCCAAGCGGAGTAATAAACCAAATTGATTTAGCAGGTATGTTTGCCATTGAAATAGCATAAATGGAGCCAGAGAAAAATAGAATTCCTATGAAGAAAAGTAAACTGATATTGTTTTTAGTTTTTGCACTAAAATTACCATACATATTTACTAGTAATAAAACAATTACATGATACATTTGGTAACGAACTGCTGTTTCAAAACTATTTAGGGCTTCATGGCTTAAAATTTCTTTTAAAGAATGAACTCCAAATGCACCAAATACAACTGTGAGCATGCCAAGAATTGAAGTAACTATTAAATTTCTATTTTTCATTATTAAAAGTTTAAAACAAAAATATGATTTCAAACCAACAAGATGCTTCATCCTCAAATAAAATTGTAACAATTTTCGATTCACCTTTTTTACATGAAGTTCAAATTGCAAGGGAAAAATTAAAAAGTGAAGGTATAGAAAGTTTTATTCCAGATGAGCATTTAACAACCATCGGTTTTGTTACGGATTATCGACTTCAAATACGATCATTTGATGCCATCAAGGCCAAATCAATTCTAAAATCAATTCTTTAATGAGAAACATCTTAATAATCGGAGCAGGAAGATCATCATCTTCACTTATAAAATATTTACTTGACAAATCTGAAGATGAAAACTTACATATTATATTAGGTGATCTTGATTTAGCATCTGCTGAGGGTAAACTAAACAACCATCCAAATGCTAGTGCTTTACAATTAGACATTTTTGAAGTTGATCAAAGAAGAGCAGCCATAAAAAATGCTGCCATTGTGATTTCTATGCTGCCGGCGAGATTTCATATCGAAGTTGCAAAAGATTGTATTTCTTTTAAGAAAAGTTTAGTTACTGCCTCTTATGTTTCTCCTGAGATGAAAGCATTACACGACAATGTAGTTGAAAACGGTTTAACCTTTATGAATGAAATTGGGGTAGACCCAGGAATAGATCATATGAGCGCAATGGAGGTTCTAGATTCCATTAGAGATAGAGGTGGTAAACTGTTACTTTTTGAGTCGTTTACAGGCGGATTGGTATCTCCCGATTGCGATGATAATTTATGGAATTATAAATTCACTTGGAATCCAAGAAATGTTGTAGTTTCTGGACAAGGAGGAGCCGCTAAATTTATTCAAGAAGGAAAATACAAATACATTCCATATCAAAAATTATTCAGACGTACAGAGTTTCTAAATATTGACGGTTATGGAAAGTTTGAAGCTTATGCCAACCGAGATTCGTTAAAATATAGAAGTGTCTATGGCTTAGATGCAATCCCTACTTTGTATAGAGGAACTATTAGACGTGTTGGATTCTCGAGAGCATGGAATATTTTTGTGCAACTAGGAATGACCGATGATAGTTATGAGTTAGAAGGATCTGAAAATATGACCAATCGTGAATTTATCAATTCATTTTTAGCATATCATCCAACGGATTCTATTGAGTTGAAGTTACGTCATTATTTGAAGATTGACCAAGACGACATTCTTTGGAGTAAGTTAGAAGAATTAGACATTTTCAACAGTTCAAAACTAATTGGCATTAAAAATGCTACACCAGCCCAAATGCTCCAAAAGATTTTAATGGATAGCTGGACCTTGAAACCAGATGATAAAGATATGATAGTAATGTATCATAAATTTGGATACGAACTAAATGGCAAAAAAGAACAAATTGACTCTCAATTAGTGGTAATGGGAGATGACCAAACATATACAGCCATGGCCAAAACAGTAGGGCTACCTGTTGCAATTGCATGTTTAAAAATATTGAATAATGAAATCACTAAAAAAGGTGTTATTATTCCAATTGATAAAGAGGTTTACGCTCCAATCCTATCTGAATTAAAAGACTACGGAGTTGTTTTTAAAGAAAGGAAAGTCCCTTTTTTAGGATATAATTCTGAAAATATTAGTTAGTATCATATAAACTCTATATATTTGGTAGGTTATTATAATCAACCTTTTGATGAGCACAATTACAGTCGAGAAAAGAACTTTTACAGAAAAGTATATATCAGAATTAAACCAAAAGTATAGAGCCCTCTCGGTTACAGAGCGTATCGAACAATTGTACAAAGATTTTGATGTAAATGAAGTAATGCTTACAAGTTCATTTGCTACAAGTTCAGCGTTTCTTTTACATGAATTTTCGAAAGTAAATAATAACCAAATCATTTATTTTATTGATACAACTTATCATTTCGAAGAAACTTTAACTTATAAAAAACAACTTACAGAGTTATACGGCTTAAAAGTAGAATCAATAAGTGGCAACCCAATAGATAATGACTTTACAACTAGAAATGAAACTTGGAAAACCATGCCCGAATTTTGTTGCGATGTCAATAAAGTAAGACCATTGCAACAAATAAATGAACGTTTTAACGTATGGGTCTCAGGATTAATGGAATGGCAAAGTGACCATCGAGCAACACTCGATATATTTGAATTAAGAAATGGTATTTTAAAATTTTACCCGTTGCTCGATGTCACTAAAGAAAAACGAGAACAATATATAAAAGCACATGAATTGCCATTCCATCCTTTGGCTTCAAAAGGTTATAGTTCTGTAGGTTGTAAACATTGTACGGTTCCAGGTGATGGAAGGTCTGGGAGATGGAATAACTCTCCAAAAACAGAATGTGGATTACATCTTTAAATAGAAATCTTCAACTAAGTCTATATATTCTTTAGTATAAACATGTCTCTCAATTTCAATAACCAATTCCGAAAGTTCTCGCTTTACTTCCTGAAAAGATAACTGTAATAAACTTCTCTTAATTTCAGCCTTTTCTGTTCCTTTAACTCTAGTAATTCTGTTTGGAAATAAATTATAATTCGACGCAATTTCTAAAAACGACACTTCTTCTTTAAACGGAATTATAAAGGCACATTCTCCTTTTTCTGAAAGTAATTTAGTCGTGCCTTCTATCAGTTCTTCATACGATAGACTCTCTACATGACGTGCCTTAACTCGTGCAGATTCCACAGTATCTTCTTTTACTGTTGATGTATAAAACGGAGGATTAGAAATAATAAAATCATACTCTTCACCTTCCATTTCTGAAACAAACTCATTGAATGAAGCGTGATAACAAAACAAACGATCTCCCCAGTCGGATTGCTCAAAATTTTCAACGGCCTGCTCATATGCAGAACCTTCAATTTCTAGCGCATCAACAACTTCGGCGTACGTTTTTTGCGCTAATTGTAAAGCAATTAAACCGGTTCCTGTCCCAATATCTAAAATAGAAAAGGCTTCTTTTGGTTGGGCCCAAGCACCTAATAACACACCATCTGTACCCACTTTCATTGCAGTGTGTTCTTGACGAATGGTAAATTGTTTGAATCTAAATTCTGAAGACATTTATTCTAGATAAAGATCAATCAACCCATCAGGAGTCTCAACGAGGATTGTCTTATTTTCTCGATCAATTTTTTTTATAAAATGATCAATCATCGGAATTAACAACTCTACTCCATCTCTATCAACTTCAAAAAGTGGTTGTGCTGTGGTATCGTTTATTGCAGAAATTTCTCCAACAATACCGTGATTTACATCTTCTAAAGAAAATCCGATAACTTCATGAAAATAAAATTTATTCCCCTCAAGTTTGGGAAGCATATTTAAAGGCAGATATATTCCAGATTTCATAATTCCGTCTGCATCCGCTTCAGAATCTACTCCTTCAAATTTTACACGTAATTGATTTCCTTTTTGGAGTAAGGTTTTCTCCATAAAAAAAGGAATCAGATTTGAGCCATGTTGCACAAATACTGATTCCAAATTTTCGTATAGTTCGGGTTCGTCTGTATCTAATTTGATAACTACTTCACCCTTAAAACTGTGTTTTCTAACAATTTTACCAAGATAAAAACAATCGTCTTTTTTCATGGTGGTTAGAAAAATAAATTACTCTGCAGTTTCTTCAGTTGCTTCCTCAGCACCTTCAGCCGGAGCCTCAGCACTTTCTTCACCTGCTGCTTCTGCTGCTGCCGCTTCTGCCTCAGCCTTAGCCGCTGCTTCTGCTTCCGCTACTGCGTTCTTACGAGCCTCGTTTACTTCTTTTTCTGCTGCTAATGCTGCTGCTTTTGCATCTGCTTGTGCTTTTGCTAAACCATCAACCTTTGCCGTAACTAAACCTGCTTTTTCATCTAACCATGCTTGGAATTTCTTTTCAGCCTCTTCTTCAGAAAATGCTCCTTTATTAACTCCTCCCATTAAGTGATGCTTTAATAAAGCTCCTTTGTAAGACAATAATGCTCTCGCAGTGTCTGTAGGTTGTGCTCCATTTTGTAACCACTTTACTGAACCATCAACATCTAAGTCAACTGTTGCAGGGTTTGTATTAGGGTTATAAGTTCCTAATTTTTCTAAGAATTTACCATCTCTTTTTGCACGAGCATCTGCTGCTACGATCCAATAAAATGGTTTTCCTTTTTTACCGTGTCTTTGTAATCTAATTTTTACTGACATTTTTTTAAAATTTTAAGGTACGCGACCTTGGTTATTAATTGGTCCCAAATTTATTTTGGGAATTAAGGCTGCAAATGTACAAAATTTAATTCGTTAAAAATTCAATTTTTCAATAGAAATTAAAAAATTATCACATCATAGTAATTACATGATTTAAAGCAAGTTAATCTTCAATCTTTTTGTTGATAAGTATTCGATATTTCAACCACAAAAAAAGACTGAATTATACTACTTTTAAATCTTCAAATTTCATCCTTACATGTACCTAATTTTTGATACCGAAACCACTGGTTTACCCAAGAAATGGAATGCTCCAATTACCGATACAGACAATTGGCCAAGGTGTATTCAAATTGCTTGGCAATTACATGATGAATTAGGTCAATTGATTGAAAGCCAAGACTATTTAATACAAACAAATGGATTCAACATTCCGTATGATGCGGAACAAATTCATGGTATTTCTACTTTACTAGCAGACACTGATGGTATCCCGTTAAAAGAGGTCTTGATAAAATTTAACGAAGCGCTAGACAAATCTAAATTTGTAGTTGGACAAAATGTTGGATTTGATTTAAATATTATGGGTTGTGAGTATCACCGTTTAGGGATTGAAACGAGTCTAAACGATTTACCAATTTTAGATACTTGTACCGAAACTACGGCCTCGCTTTGTCAAATTCCAGGTGGTAGAGGAGGTAAATTTAAACTCCCAACATTAACTGAGTTGCATCAATATTTATTCGGTACCGCTTTTGGAGAGGCACACAATGCCACTGCCGATGTTGAAGCAACTACAAGATGTTTTTTAGAACTCATCAGAAAAAGAGTTTATACCAAAGAAGAATTAGATGTAGCAGATGATTTCTTTGAAAAATATGATGAAAAGAACCCTAGAACTATTAAATTAATAGGGTTAAAACACATCAATCTAAAAAAGGCAAGTGCAAAACTAAAATCAAAAAAAGAAGCGCAAGAAACTGACGGCCCTTCTAAGACTTCAGGTTCAGACACCTCCTTACTTAAAGATGCTCCATTTGCACATTTACATAATCATTCTCAGTTTTCAATATTACAATCTACAGCAAGTATTTCAGATATTGTAAAATCGACAATAAAACACAAAATGCCAGCTGTTGCTCTTACAGATACCGGTAATATGATGGGTGCCTTTTATTTTGTTAAAGAAATTCTAGCACACAACAAATCGGTAGATGAGCACAACGAAAACTTAAAAGAAGGAGAACAGCCCAAACAAAAAATAACTCCAATTGTTGGAAGTCAATTCAATGTGTGTGAAAATCATCTAGACCGATCTCATAAAGACAATGGGTACCAAATTGTAATGCTTGCCAAAAACAAAAACGGCTATCATAATTTGGCAAAAATGTCTTCTATATCGCACACGAAAGGATTCTATTACGTTCCGAGAATAGATAAAGAAGTAATTGAGCAACACAAAGAGGATATTATTGTTTTGAGCGGTAATATCTATGGCGAAATTTCTTCTAAAATTCTAAATATAGGAGAGCAACAAGCTGAAGATGCCTTGTTGTGGTGGAAAGAAACTTTTGGCGAAGATTTCTATTTAGAAATTACGGATCACGGACAAGAAAATGAACAACACGTAAACAGCATTGTTAAAGAGTTTTCTAAAAAGCATACTGTAAAATTAGTCGCTACTAATGATACGTTTTACATCTCGCAAGAAGACGCCACACCTCATGATATTTTATTGTGTGTAAAAGACGGAGAAAAATTCGACACACCAAAAGGGCGTGGTCGAGGTTTTCGCTACGGTTTACCAAACGAGGAATATTATTTCAAGTCGGCCGATGAAATGAAGGAGAAGTTTAAAAACACTCCCGAGGCCATTTTAAATATTAAAGAAATTATTGATAAGGTAGAACCTTATCCGTTAGCGAGAGATGTACTCTTACCTAAATTCGATATTCCAGAGCGATTTGTCCATGAAGAGGACGCTGAAGATGGCGGTGTTCGTGGTGAGAACGCATATCTTCGCTTTTTAACTTATGAAGGTGCCTATAAACGTTGGGGTAAAGAATTAGATGAAGATACTATAGAACGTTTAGATTTTGAGTTGTCTATTATTCAAAAAACAGGTTACCCAGGATATTTCCTAATTGTATGGGATTTAATTGATGAAGCGCGTAAAATGGGTGTTTCTGTTGGGCCCGGACGTGGGTCGGCAGCAGGTTCAGCCGTGGCCTATTGTTTATGGATTACCAATATAGACCCTATAGCATACGACTTACTTTTTGAGCGTTTCTTAAACCCTGATCGTGTATCCTTACCTGATATCGATATTGATTTTGATGATGAAGGAAGGCAAAGCGTTATTGATTTTGTTATTGATAAGTACGGTGCCAGCAATGTTGCTCAAATCATTACCTACGGAACTATGGCTGCAAAATCTTCAATTCGAGATACAGCCAGAGTACTTGATTTACCGTTGCATGAAGCGGATAGAATTGCCAAATTAATTCCAAATACAAAACTGAATCATATTTTTGGAACGGACGATAAAAGTAAAGGAAAAATTGCCGGTTTACGAAGTGAAGAAAAAGAGCAAGTCGCCGAGTTGGTTACAATGGCCGAAGGACATGATTTAACAGCAAAGACTATAAATCAAGCGGTTTCTTTAGAAGGTTCTGTTAGAAATACAGGGATTCATGCCTGTGGAGTTATTATTACTCCAGAAGATATCACCAATTTAATTCCAGTTTCTACGGCGAAAGATTCGGATATGTTCGTTACGCAATTCGACAACAATGTTGTGGAGAGTGCCGGCTTATTAAAAATGGATTTCTTGGGATTGAAAACCCTAACCTTGATTAAGGATACGGTTAGAATTGTAAAGGCTAAACACGGAATTGAACTGATTCCGGATGATTTCCCTTTGGATGATGTCCCTACATATGAACTTTTCCAACGAGGAGAAACCATTGGTATTTTCCAATATGAATCACCTGGAATGCAGAAGCACATGAAAAATTTAAAGCCGACAACTTTTGCGGATTTAATTGCAATGAATGCTTTGTATAGACCAGGACCAATGGAATACATTCCTTCGTTTATTGATCGAAAGCACGGAAGAGAAGAAATCACTTACGACCTTCCAGAAATGGAAGAGTATTTAAAGGAAACTTACGGAATTACAGTTTACCAAGAGCAAGTAATGTTGCTATCACAAAAACTTGCAGATTTTACAAAGGGTGAAGCTGATATGCTCCGTAAGGCTATGGGTAAAAAGATTTTTGCCCTTCTAGAAAAATTAAAGCCACTCTTTATGAATGGCGGTAAAAAGAATGGCCACCCTGAAGAGACCTTGGAAAAGATTTGGAAAGATTGGGAAGCATTTGCTGCCTACGCCTTTAACAAATCACACTCTACTTGTTACGCCTATATTGCGTACCAAACAGCCTATTTAAAAGCACATTATCCTGCAGAATATATGGCTGCAGTACTCTCAAATAACATGAGAGACATTAAGCAAATCACCTTCTTTATGGAGGAATGTAAACGTGCAGGACTACCTGTTTTAGGGCCCGATATTAATGAATCATACTACAAGTTTGCAGTAAATAATGAAGGCGCTATTCGTTTTGGAATGGGTGCCATTAAAGGAGTTGGAGAAGGTGCTGTAGAAACCTTTATAAATGAGCGAAAAGAGAATGGTCATTTCAAATCCATTTTTGATGTTGCCAAACGGGTAGATTTACGCGCCGCCAATAAACGAACATTCGAAGGAATGGTGTTTGCGGGTGGATTTGATAGTTTTAATCAACACCGTGCGCAGTATTTTTCTTTAGACGAAAAAGGACAAACCTTTTTAGAAAAAGCAATTAAATACGGAAACCGATACCAAGAAAACAAAAATTCATCTCAGGTATCACTATTTGGAGAGGCTTCTGAAATTCAACTAGATGAACCCATTATTCCAACTTGTGAAGAGTGGGGAATGATGGAAAAACTATCCAAAGAAAGAGAAGTTGTTGGCATTTATATTTCGGGTCATCCGTTAGATGACTTTAAATCTGAATTGGATTCTTTTTGCAATGCAGATTTAACAGCATTTCAAGACTTAAAACAACTCATGAACAAGGATGTTTCTATTGCGGGTATAGTATCTAGTGTAGAACATCGCGTTTCTAAACAAGGACAAGGTTGGGCTAGTTTTGTAATAGAGGACTATTATTCTTCGTATGAATTCAGATTATTTAAAGAAGACTATTTAAAGTTTAAACACTTTCTAGTTCCAAATTCTTTTTTATTCTTGAGAATTTCAGCAAGAAAAAACTTTTACAATGATGATGTTCGGCTGAAGTTTACAGAAATAGAGTTACTGCATGGCGTAATGGAGAAACTTTCTAAGAAGATTACAATTAGTCTTGACATTTCTGAAATAACTTCTGAAAAACTAAGTAAAATTACGAGCATATTAAACACATATAAAGGTGGCAAACCTGTTTACTTTAATGTTATAGATGTTTCAGAAAAAGTAAAACTAAGTATGGCGAGTAGGTCATATAAAATAGACATTAGCAATGAGTCTTTAAACTCATTAAAGAAAGAAGATTTCAATTTTAAATTGAATTAATACTATTTTTGTCTTCATGAAAAAAATCTTGCTATTCTTTCTTCTAATTAGTTGTGGAATAATTTGGGCTCAAGACTCTGATGCTAAAAAAGAAAAATATACGCAGAACTCTATTCAGGCTGAATATTTTTACGGTAATACTTTAAAACATCAGCCTAATATTGCCCCTATTATTCAAGGTCATCCACAAGGAATTATCCTAAGTTGGAATCGCAAAAATTTCGGTGCTGAGGAATGGGAACAACATTACAATTATCCCGATGTTGGATTTTCTTTTGCTTATCAAGATTACAACAGTGATATTGTTGGTGAATTATATTCATTATATGGTCATTACAATTTTTACCTATTGAACCGAAAAAATAAAAACCAATTAATGCTTCGAGCAGGGATTGGTTTGGCCTGGAATACAAATCCATATGATAAAGAGACCAACAATAAGAACATCTCCTTTGGAACGCATTTAAACTCTAGTACCTATTTTAAACTTTTTTACCAACGCGAACGGATTTTTAAAAACCTAGGTGTTGAGGCAGGATTAACTTTTATCCATGCATCTAATTCTAATTTTAAATCACCAAATACGGGACTGAACACATGGGGAGCAACCGTAGGATTAAATTATAATTTAGAAGGTGAAGATTATGAAATTATTGAAAGAGAAATAACTGAAGATTATAAAGAACCTATAAAATTTAATATAGTTTTTAGAGGTGGTGTAAACGAATCTGAAATTATTGGAAGTGGTTTATTTCCGTTCTTTATTTTTTCTGGCTATGTTGATAAACGTATTGGACGAAAGTCTGCCTTCCAATTCGGAACTGACGTATTTATTTCTCCGTTTATGAAAGATTATATAGAATATTGGAATATAAACTTTCCTGACAGAGCGGTTGAAACTTCTGACATTACTAGAATTGGTCTTTTTCTTGGACACGAATTATTTGTAAACAAAATATCGATCATTGCTCAGTTAGGTTATTACGTGCATTATCCGTTTCCATATGAAACTCAGTATTATGAACGATTGGGTATCAAGCGCTATTTTGGAGATAAATGGTATGCTGCGGCTAGTTTAAAGGCTCATGGAGCTAACGCAGAAACAGTAGAATTTGGAGTTGGAATTCGCTTGTAGTCAATTATGAAAAGATTTATTCTCATACTAATAATTAGTTGCGGCTTATTTGCCGAAGCACAAGAAAAGGAGCAGTCTTCATATTTTCAGCTTGATTATTTTTATGGAAACATTATTGAGCACGCCCCTCAATTAAAACCTATTATTCAATCGCACCCGAGTGGTTTTATTTTTAGTTGGAATAAAAAAAATATTGAAAACACCCAGTTCAACCAAACATATAATTTTCCCGATGTTGGTTTTTCTGCCAGTTATCAAGATTTTAAGACCGAAACACTTGGTGAGGTTTACGGAGTATATACGCATTACAATTTTCACCTAACAAATCGAACTTCTAAAAACCAGGTGAAATTAACAACAGCTATTGGGTTAGCCTATAGCACGAGTCCTTTTGACAAGGTGTCCAATAGTAAAAACTGGGCGCTCGGCTCTCATATAAATGCCGCACTATATGTTAGACTGAATTATGCTCGAGCATATATATTAGATCGAATAGGTTTAAATGCTGGGTTGGGATTAATTCATTATTCAAACGGCAGTTTTAATACTCCAAATTTGGGAATTAATACGTTGAATATTTTTGTAGGTGTCAATTATGATTTAGATGATGAATTGCAAATACCAGAAAGGAAAGTTGCAAAGGACACCTTAAAATATCCTATTAAGTTTAATAGTGCATTTAGATTTGGATTCAATGAATCCAAAATTAACAATAGCGGTTTAAAACCTTTTTATACCGTTTCTTTATTCGGAACAAAAAAGTTGAATTATGTTTCGACAATCTCTTTTGGAACTGACCTATTCTTTCCAACTTATATGAAAGATTATATCGAATATGAAAATTCGATATATAACGCTGATAGTTCTGCAGATTGGAAAAGAGTCGGGATTTTTATAGGTCATGAACTGAACTTAAATAAATTTTCTTTGCTAACAGAAATTGGCGCACATGTATATTATCCTTACGAATATGAAAGTGTAATATATGAGCGTTTTGGCTTTAGGAAGAAATTTGGTGAACATTTGTTTGCTGACTTAACGTTAAAAATAAACATGTTTAGAGCCGAAGGGGTGGAATTTGGTATTGGTTATAAATTTTAAAATGATAATTTTACAACATCACATGAAAAAAATTGTTTCATATTTAGTATTATTTCTTTTGATTACTTCATGTAATTCAGAAGATGCCGGAGATTGCTTTCAAACAGCGGGAAATATTATTCAAGAAGAAATTTCTTTAGATGATTTTGATAAAATATTAATAAATGAACGTGTTTCATTGTTAATTAAAGAAGGACCAATACAAAAGGTTTTCATTGAAACAGGCAAAAATTTATTGCCAGATGTAACTTTGGAAGTAATAGATGGCCAGTTAATTGCATCAGATAATAACAAATGTAATTTTGTTAGAGATTACGGTTTGACTAAAGTTATTGTAACCTCACCAAACATTACTGAAATTAGAAATTCTTCGGAACAAACTGTTACTTCAGATGGTGTTTTAAATTACCCAAATCTTCGTTTACTCTCTGAAGATTATCAAAGCGACTATTTAAATGTTGGTGATTTTAATTTAGAAGTAAATACAACTTCAATTTCAATTACTTCGAATGGTATTTCAAATTTCTATTTATCTGGGATTACCACTAATTTAAATGCTTTTTTCGCTGCAGGAGACTCTAGATTGGAAGCTCAAACCTTAATTGCAACTAATGTGAAATTCACGAATAAAAGTTCCAATGATATGTTGGTGAATCCACAGGATAAAATTGAAGGCGCTATTTTTTCCTTAGGCGATGTAATTGCATATTACGAGCCCCCAATTGTTGATGTTGTCGAGCACTATAAAGGGAAGTTGATTTTTAATTAACTTGTCATTCTGAGCCTGTCGAAGAATCTTATAATAAGGCTCTTCATTTCACTTTTACTCATTCAAAATAACAACGAGAATCAATTTGTTAAAGACCTGAACATTTCTTCTAAATTCTTACCCTTTAATTCATCCATTAACATATCAGCAACTATTTTTCCTTTGTTTAGAATTATAACTCTATCGCAAATAGCTTCTACCTCTTGCATAATGTGTGTAGAAAACAATACCGTTTTATCTTTTCCTACCTCCTTTATTAAATTTCTAATTTCTACCAATTGATTTGGATCTAGTCCTGTAGTAGGCTCATCTAATATTAAAACTTCTGGGTTATGCAACATGGCTGCCGCCAACCCAACCCTTTGTCGGTATCCTTTTGATAACTCCTTAATTCGTTTAGATATTTCTGGTTTCAAACCAATTTTATCAATAATAACTTCAACCGAAGTTTTCGATACTTTATGCACTTTAGCACAAAAAAGTAAATACTCTTTTATGTACATATCTAAATACAACGGATTATGCTCTGGTAAATAACCAATCATGGCTTTAGTTGTCAATGGATTTTCTGCCACAGAAACATTATTAACTTGTACTTCTCCCGCATCTGGATTTAAATATCCATTAATGATTTTCATCGTTGTAGACTTCCCTGCTCCATTAGGACCTAAAAACCCCACAATTTGACCTTTGTCTATAGAAAAGTTAATGTTGTCTAATGCTTTTTGCGAACCGTAATTCTTAGAAATATTTTGAAGTGAAATTGACATAAATGCAAATATAGAAGTTCTTAGGAGATAACGTATTAATAATTTTTACCGTATAAAACCATATTAAAAAAATATAGTTGGTATTCACCTTTTTTTCAAGACCTTTGTAACAATAAATAAACAGAATCGTTTAGTAAGTAGAATCATGACTTTTAAAATACTTTAAACACAAATAAATTATGAGTTGTTTACGAGTATTATGTGCCATATTATTTCCACCGTTAGCGGTGTTTGACAAAGGATGTGGCTCCATTATTATTGTTTTTTTACTTACATTATGCGGTTGGATACCTGGTGTAATTGCTGCACTGATTATCCTTAACAATCCAGAGAGGTAATGCAAAAAGTAATCTTGCAAGATTTAGGCAAAAAAGCCTACCAAGAAACCTGGGATTATCAAACCGAACTTTTACAGGAAACCGTAAAAACAAAGTTTGATAATCGTCAAAATGGAACAAACAATCCAACAAAAAATCATTTTCTTTTTGTAGAACACCCGCATGTTTACACACTAGGTAAAAGTGGATCTTTAGATAATTTATTACTCAATGAGGAACAATTAAAACAAAAGAGAATTGAGTTTTATAAGATTAATCGTGGTGGAGACATTACCTATCACGGTCCAGAGCAAATAGTTGGCTATCCTATTCTTGATTTGGAAAATTTCTTTACTGATATTCATAAATACCTTCGTTTACTAGAAGAAACAATCATTTTAACTTTGGCTGAATATGGCCTTAAAACCACTCGAAGCGAAGGGGAAACAGGTGTTTGGCTCGATGTCGGAACTCCCTTTGCACGTAAAATTTGCGCCTTGGGCGTTCGTGCTTCTCGCTGGGTAACCATGCATGGATTTGCATTAAATGTGAATACAAATCTTGGGTATTTCGATCATATTATTCCATGTGGAATTAAAGGGAAAGCCGTTACTTCTTTACAACTAGAATTAGGACGTGAAGTCCCTTTAGAAGAGGTGAAAACGAAAATTAAAAAGCATTTTTGCGCTTTGTTTGAGGCTGAGTTTGTTTAATTATTGAGCCTAAGCAAGACAAATAGAATAAGTTTTAGTAAATTTATTTATTAAATTTTATCTTATGAAAAACCTTAGCCTTTTAATTCTAATTATTTTACCATTAAGTTTTTTCGGACAAGATTCAAATTATTTAATAAATTCATATTTGGAAGATGGGAGAAAGGCTCCAAATACTCACTATATCGGAGAGGCATGGTTAAACTCATTATTTCGTGCTGATGAAAATGCCAAT
Organism: Urechidicola vernalis; assembly: GCF_031846385.1. Classification (NCBI taxonomy): domain Bacteria; kingdom Pseudomonadati; phylum Bacteroidota; class Flavobacteriia; order Flavobacteriales; family Flavobacteriaceae; genus Urechidicola; species Urechidicola vernalis. Next base: position 223,230 of record NZ_JAVRHV010000004.1, on the reverse strand, counting down.
TATAACATTACAAAAGCCACATTTAAAGCCAATTCTACTTTAGACTGGCATAAACATGAATCGACACAAATTCTCATCGTTGTAGAGGGAGAAGGATACTATCAAGAAAGGGGGAAAAACCCAATAATTATGCAAGTTGGTGATGTAATTAAATGCAATAAAAACACAGAGCACTGGCACTCTTCAACTAAAAATAGCGATGTCACTTATTTAGCATTGTATGGAAAACAACCAACCATTTGGACCGAAGTCCTTAGCCAAGAATACTATGATTCAATTGCTAAAAAATTGAGCAAATAACAATTCTAACTTTCTTCGTTAAAATACACCTTGTAGTATTTCATTTTTTTCTCCTCATCATATCCTCTTTCTACGTATTCTGAAGCAGCATCTGGAGCATCAACATCTAATTTAATCTGAATATTGGTGTCTAACTTTATTTCTGTTTTAATCTTTGCTTTTTGCTTTTTTAAAACCACCGGAGAAACTGCAAAATCATTACGAATTAATACATCATTTATATCTTCGTAGTGTTTTTTATAATCGTCAAACTTGGCCTTATGCTCTTCGTGCTCAACAAAAACCTCATCCTTAAAATCATGGATATTGACGTTCTCGTTCTCCTTAAAGAAATCTACTGTTTGTGCCAAAAACTTGCTTTTTTCTTGCAAACCTAAATCTTCCTTAATAATTTCTTCAGAAAAATCTTTACACATTTCTATGTAATTCTGGGTATGTTGATTGCTGTCATCAGCAAATTTGATATTCAAGAAATTCTTAATCCAATATTGTGCATCATAATTATTATTATCAACACTTAATACCGTTTTACCTTCATCATCGGTGTAATTGATAATCAAACATCCTTTGTCTAATTTCTTGGTGCTTATTCCTTTTTGTACAAAAATGTCAAAATTATCTTCTTCTAAATAGGTTTGAAAGAAATCAATTTTATTTTCAATTTTAAAAATTCCAAGAGCATTCGTAACTGCATCTTTATACTCTACATCTTCAAACAACGCAATAATTACGTCTCCTGTTTTTATCTGTGCAGAATTGGATTGCTCGTATAAATGGTTTACAATATGTTTAGACAATTCCACAAAAGATTCTTCATCTTTAAAAACTTCTGTAGCATAGTTATTTATCTCGTTTAAATCAATATTTGCATGATGATTAAAACGATAGCTTTCTGCAATGTTGGCATAAGGTTTTAACAAAAACGGCAACATCAACTCATAACTTTCTTGGTCAAATGTTACGGCATTTTCTGAGAAAACATTCTCGCCGCTATTAAATTTATTGGCCACTTTATGAATGATAAATTTCTTAATAACAGCTCTACTTCGTTTAATCATTTTATAAAATTTAGGGTTGCTAAAATACTATTTTCAATCAGGAAAAAGCAAGTCAATGGGAGTGATTTTTTAACCTAAAACAAAGACAACTGGTCAGGTAATAATCTAAAAGACATTCTATGGTGTTTTGTTATTCCGAATTCTCTTATGGCATTGCGGTGTTGCTTGGTTGGATACCCTTTATTTTTGTTCCAAGCATATTGCGGAAACTCATTATGAATTTTTACCATATAGTCATCACGATAGGTTTTAGCCAAAACAGAAGCTGCAGCAATACTCATAAATTTCGCATCTCCTTTCACAATGGTTTTATACGGAATGTCTTTATATGGTTTAAATTTATTACCGTCAACAATTATAAATTCTGGTGTTGCAGAAAGTTGATCAATTGATGTATGCATGGCCAAAATTGATGCTTGCAGAATATTAATTTCATCAATTTTTTCCTGATAAACATAACCTACTGATGTTGCTATTGCATGTTCTTCAATAAATGGTCGCAACTCCAATCGTTGCTTTTCTGTCAGTTGTTTTGAATCATTTAACAGGGGATGTGAAAAATCATCCGGTAAAATTACCGCCGCTGCAACGACAGGCCCTGATAAACAACCTCTTCCTGCTTCATCAGTACCTACTTCAATTAATTTTTCTTGGTATTTTAAGGCTAACATTTATCCATTTTAAAAGCATTAAAAATACATCTTTTTAAGCAACAATTAGCTGCATTTATTTTCGTTTAAATACTTTATCTTTGTCGCTTCAAATAAAATTATGAGGTTTTATCTTTTAGTCTTTTTTATTTTCTTTAGTGTTTGCAATTATTCTCAAACTCAGAGCGAATTCGAATCTAATGCATTTAATAATTCAAACTTAACTCCAGAAGAATTTAGAGATTCTATAAAAAATGCAAATGAAAAAAGAATCAATGTTCAACTAGACGGAGAAACACATTGGAAAGATTATAAAATCATTTCTCAAAAATATGACACCACTTTTATAGATACTACCTTAAGTATAAAAAAATACTATAAATTCAATTTTACCGGGAAAGATAATTTTGAATTAATGGCATTTCATAACCAAGGACAGACCTTTAATAAATTGGCTTATGATTTTAATTCTACATCTTTTTTACCTGAAATGGGAATGGATGGAAAATATTTCAATTTTAAACAAGTCGAAGACATTGTTTACTATCGCGTGCCTACACCTACAACAGTATTAACGTATAGAACGGGATTAGAACAAGGGCAAGTATTAAATGCCTTGCTAACCATGAATACTTCGCCAAATTTCAATTTTTCTGTAGCCTATAAGGGGCTTCGATCGCTAGGTAAATATCGGAGAAGTTTAGCAAGTAATAAAAACTTAAGAGCCACTTTTAACTATCGATCTAAAAACGACCGTTATTATGCTAGAGGGCATTATGTCATTCATAATTTTCTTAATGAAGAAAGTGGAGGGTTAACACCTGAATCAGATGTAGCCTTTAGAACAGATGATTCGAATTACAAAGATCGTGGACGAATGGATGTAAACTTTGACGATGCAGAAAATACCTTAGAGAGCAAACGTTATCATCTTGAACATCAATATAAAATATTGGAAGAAAACGACTCTACTAAGACATTTTTATCTAATCTAACAGCGGGTCATATATACTCTTATCAAACAAATCATTATTTGTTTTCTATGACTCAAAATGATTTGATCGGTGATGCTTTTCAAAGTGATGTTAGCGATGACACCGGATTAAAAACAATGGATAATCAACTGTATCTAGAAGTTAATTCTCCGATAGTTTTAGGGAAATTAAGAGCAAAAGGGAATTACTACAAATACGATCATTATTTTAAAGGTGTAACTTTTTTACCGGGTCAAACAATCGATCAAAACCTTCAGGGTTCTACGTTTTCTGCTGGAGCCGATTGGGATGCAACCATAGGTGAATTCAATTTAAAGGCGGATGTTTCTTCAATTATATCAGGTGATTTAGATGGGAATAAATTGGCCGCAGTTGCAACTTATGCTAAAGATAGTTTGTTCGCTGTAAAAGCGGGAATATCATCTGTTTCGAAATCACCCAATTTTAACTTTTTACACTTTCAAAGTGATTATATTGCTTATAATTGGCAACGTGAAGATTATAGAAATGTACAAACGCAACAATTATCGTTCGATTTTATTTCGGACAAATGGTTCAATGCCTCCGCAAGTATTGCCAATATAGATAACTACACCTATTTTGATGAAAATGCCTTGCCGCAGCAAACTGCTGAATCTATTAGTTATTTAAAATTAAAAGTGAACAAGGCGTTTACCTTAGGTCATTTCACCTTAGAAAACACCTTAATGTATCAAAACATTTCTAGTGGAGAAGACTACTTTAGAGCGCCAGAATTTGTTACTAGGAACTCATTCTTTTACACGAACAGTTTATTTAAAAACAAACCTCTTTTCCTCCAAACGGGAATCACTTTTAAGTATTTCACAAAATACTTCATGAACGATTATAGTCCGTTATTATCTGAATTTCATATTCAGAATACGGAAGAGTTTGGTGGATTTCCGATGTTTGACTTTTTTGCAAATGCCAGAGTTAGAAGAACGAGAATTTACTTTAAGTTCGAAAACATAACGGCCGCCTTTACTGGAAGAGATTATTACAGTGCACCATTACACCCGTATAGAGATTTTGTTATCCGATTTGGATTGGTGTGGAACTTCTTTATTTAAAATCAGCTAATAGCTACTATTAATAGTACTTTTGAGTTTATGCAACAAGAATTTCAAATTCAGACAAGTCCAAAAATTGCTCAAGATCCTGAGCAATTAAAATTGTTCGTTGCAAAAACCAAACGTCTAAATGCAAAAAACATTACACATGTTGAGATTCTAAAACGTTCTATTGATGCGCGACAAAAAAATGTTAAAATAAATCTCCGAATTAATGTCTTTTTAAATGAAGCGTTTGTTCAACAAGCAATTGAACTTCCAAATTATTCAGATGTTTCAAAAGCCCAAGAAGTTATTGTAATTGGTGCTGGTCCAGCGGGCTTATTTGCAGCGTTAAAATTGATTGAAAAAGGACTGAAACCAATTGTGTTAGAACGTGGAAAAGATGTAAAAGAGCGCAGACGAGATTTAGCTGCTATTACCAAGTTTCATCTTGTTGATGAGGATTCTAACTACTGCTTTGGTGAAGGAGGTGCTGGAACCTATTCTGATGGAAAACTATACACGCGATCAAAGAAAAGAGGAGACGTAAACCGAATTTTAGAATTACTCATTGCTCATGGCGCAACTAAAAACATCGGAATTGATGCACATCCTCATATTGGAACAAATAAACTACCCAAAATAATACAGGCCATACGAGAAACCATAATTGCGTATGGCGGTGAAGTTTTATTCAATACCAGAGTAACAGATATTTTAATTAAAAACAGTGAAATCACTGGCGTTGAAACTCAAAATGGAACCAATATCAATGCATCTAAAATAATTTTAGCCACAGGACATTCGGCTAGAGATATATTTGAATTATTGCATCGAAAGGGAATTTTAATCGAGGCCAAGCCTTTTGCCTTGGGTGTTCGTGTAGAGCATTCTCAAAAACTGATAGATTCCATTCAGTACCATTGCGAAACAAGAGGAGACTATTTACCTCCTGCTCCGTATAGTGTAGTAAAACAAGTAGATCACAGAGGTGTATATTCCTTTTGCATGTGCCCTGGTGGTGTCATTGCACCATGCGCAACCGCTCCTGGAGAAGTTGTTACCAACGGATGGTCGCCTTCTAAAAGAGATCAACCTACTTCAAATTCTGGAATTGTGGTGGAGTTGAAGTTAGAAGATTTTAAACCTTTTGCAGATAAAGGCCCTTTGGCAGGCGTAGAATTTCAAAAGCAGATTGAACAAAAAGCATGGCAAATTGCAGGGGAAACACAAAAAGTTCCTGCTCAGCGTTTGGTTGATTTTACTAAAGGAAAACTTTCAAATGACATTCCACAAACCTCGTACATGCCAGGAACCACTTCGACTGAATTAGGGGAAGTGCTTCCTCCATTCATTTATAAAACCTTACAAGAAGGGTTTAAACAATTTAATAAGTCGATGCGTGGTTATTTAACCAACGAAGCCGTAGTTCATGCACCGGAATCTAGAACCTCTTCTCCTATTAGAATACCAAGAGATTACAAAACATTAGAACATCCTCAAATAAAAGGCTTATACCCATGTGGTGAAGGTGCAGGATATGCCGGTGGAATTATCTCAGCGGCAATTGACGGCGAAAAATGTGCCGAGCAAATTGCTTGGAGTTTAAAATAGATTCTATTTACAAAGATTTTAATTGCTCACTATAATCTGACGCTATTTCTCCTACTAACTTTTGTCCTTTTCTTATTTCATATTGAAACTCTACATCACTTTCAGAAATTAAATCAGATAAAGAGGCAATAGCATCTTGGTACCAATTGGCCCAAGTGGTTAAAATTTTAATTTCATCCGCTTTGCTATTTCCTTTTTTTATAGACGCTGTACTCAATTCAAACTCTGCCTTTAGCCTCTCTTCTGCCGCTTTTAAAATTGTTCCTTTTAATTCCTCTGCAAAATGCACATCGCCATTAATTAATGTAAAGCCACTAACCAAAGCCCCAATACCAACATTTTTTAATGTTTCTTGAGATACCTTGTCTATTCGGTCGTTATCGGTGTGATAAAACTGATCTGTAAAATGCCACAATAATAAACCAGGAATGTCTGCTCTTAAAAATGGTGTGTGGTCACTACCGCCTTCAAACGGGTTGGTGTTTACCTCCCAATTGGCGTGTTTCCCTTGCTGCATAAAAACATTAATTATAAAATCATTTAAATAATGTGGCTTCATGTCTTTTTCTTTTAAAACACGTCCACCCCATTCACTGTGTTTGTCATTTCCTCTAGTCCAAATTGCACTAGGATCTGGCATTTTTTCAATTAAAAAAGAACCTCCAGTTACGGCAGTATTTTCACCCACCATATCTAAACTAATTCCCCAATTAATATCAGAAGTCCGCTTCTCTTTTTCCTCTACATAGCGTCTAGTTGAGATAATTTCGTCTCCCCATAAAAATGTGAGTGTTCTATTCGCCACTATTTTTTTTGATTTTACCAGCTTCGCCGCCAAAACGGCCATTTCTAATTGTGCACCAACTCCTGTTGCATTATCATTGGCTCCTGGTTCTTGAATATGCGCAGAGAACACTAAACTTTCTTTTGGCAATTTATCACCTCTTATATTAGCAACAACCGTTAATTCTGTAGATGGGTATATTTTTGTTTGAATGTCAACCTTTACATCAACTTTCCCTTTTTCCAACTCCGATAACAATCTCTCTTTCGCTTCGAATGATAACGCGATACCCCAAACAGGAAATTCCTTATTGTATCTTAAACTTCTAAATTGAATTGAGGTTTTGTTTTTTTCTGGTTGTAAATAACTTGGGTTATTGTAGGTAATTAACCCAATTGCTCCATCCTCTACTATTGCGGTTTGATACAATTCTCGGGCACTCATTTCTGCAAAAACAATTTTACCTTTTACTTCTATTTGCTCCAAATCTTTGACGTCTCCAATATGAACCACCTCTGCTTCAATCCCTCCGACTGGCGTAGAAGTTGAATTTAAGTACACCATATTTCGGTTTGTTTCTTGATTTAAAATTAGCTCATTTGATCCTGCAAATGCCAACGCTGCCGAGACCGGTTCCCAGGTAGGTCTTTGCATCGGGCGCTCTTCAATACGATAGACAAATCGGTCCGAATCTTTGGCATCTACCTCCAATACATATCCGGCTGATTTTAAATGTTTTTCAATAAAATAAACCGTTTCATTAAAACCTGTATTCCCTGCAACTCTCCAGTATTTTTCTACAAAAGCAGTGGTTTCAAAGGCTAAACCTCCTGAATATTCAGGTCTTATTGTATCAAAATAGTCTTGGGTTGTTTGGCTAGAAAGGGTTTGAGTATGAATTCCAATAGTTATACTAACCAAAAAGATTAAGATTGCATTTATTCTCATTTTTATAAGTGTTATTCTCTAAATATTAATAATTCGTGTTACGGCTTTTATTTTTGCTTCAATAGTTTTACTTGGCAAATAGTCGGTCTATATTTTTGAAGGCTTTAAATTCTAATGCGTTGTTCTCCGGGTCTAAAAAAAACAACGTTGCTTGCTCTCCAACTTTTCCTTGAAATCGAACATATGGCTCAATTACAAATTCGGTATTCATAGCCTTTAACTTTTCCGCCAAAGTCTCCCAAACTTCCCACTCTAATACCACTCCAAAATGTGGTACAGGCACATCATACCCATCAACAGAATTTGAAATTTGTCTTTTTTTGGCCTTAAATCCTTCTTTTTGATGAATTACCAATTGATGCCCGAAAAAATCAAAATCGACCCAATGGGTATCACTTCTACCTTCCGTACATTGTAACACATCTCTATAAAAAGTCCTACATTTTTCTAAATTCTCTACCGGTATTGCAAGGTGAAATGGGTTCATATTAATTATTTTGTTTTAATGTTAAATGGCTAATTATTAAAAGGATGTTATAGTTAAAAATTTATTAATTTTTGTTTAATTATAACAATGAATTATAGTCATTGTTGTGCAACGTTTTTTATTCCATTTTTTTATAATGGTGGAAATTCCCTCTTGGCAAATACACTAGGGTCATACTTTTTTCAGATAGATAAGCAATTCCATATTTCAAAGTGTCACTTTCCTGAATTAAAAATAAACAACCATCAACAATTGCATTATCCTTATCAAAAACACTTTCCGTTATTACATATTTGTGATAATCTTTGGGTTCAGTTTTATCTTTTCCGTACTGAAAAATCCATTGATTTCCTTCAATTTTCACTGTTGACAGTGAATCTTTCATATTTATCCATCGTCCTTCAGTAATTGAATTTTTATTTTTGAGTACTTTAACCATTAGTCCAGTTGAATCAACTTCAACTTGGATTTTCTCCGAATTACTTTTAGATGCTTGCTTACAACTAAAACCAAAAAATAAAAGGATTACAATTAAAATTCTCATGCAAGACAATGTTGTTCAACGGTTTAAAACTTTTTTATTCAATTTTTATTATTTCATATTGTTCTTCTAATCCAGATAGATTTTCTTCTGAAATTCTTATTTCCAATGGAAAAGTATTCGGAACGAGTTTGCTAAGATTTATAACAGAATGAATGGGTAATTCAATTTGGTCAGTCACATACATTTCGTAAACCGTATTTCCCAAATCACTCTCTGCATTTTGTTTAATCAAAGTCAATTTGAAACAATCAAAACCTTTAATTTCTTTTCTATCTTTTTTGTTTTCAATTATTTCATATTTGTAGTTTTTCTCAAAAAGGTCATATTTTCTATAGTTCACAGATTTTGATTTGTCGTAATAGTTTAATATTCCGCTATTTTTTTGAATCATAAAATAATCTCCAATCATTTTTCCGTTTTGCTTCGTATAACGCCAAATAGAGTCGTTTTCAACTTCAACATAAATTTCTGTTTCTGGCGTTCGAGTAAGGAATTCAGTCATCTGCATTTCCTTAAGTTCTTTATTTATCGCAGAATCTTTCCCTTTCGGATTGTAGGCAACATTAATTAAAGAATCCGTTTTTGAATTCAATTCAGATATTCCACTTTGGGATGAAGCCATAGATTTTTTGAAAACAAACTTTGTCGGTTTAGAATTGCTTTCAGTCAGTCTTTTTGCAGATGAGAAACCAACTAAAATGAGAATTATTAAAATATAGTTTATATATTTCATTCGTATTAAACCCAACGGTCTTGTGTATGATTAGTTGCGGGAAAATCAGCAAGATTTTTCCGCCGTAGCACTAAGGTAATTAATTCGAGTGAATTTCCGCCAAGGAAATTCCGCCGCAATTAATTATACACGTTGTTGTGGTTAGTTTTTTAATTCATAGTTGTACAGATCACTAGTAAAGTAGAATCTCCAATTCCAAAATTTCAGAGCGTTTCTTGAGAAAGATCTATAAATTGTTGTGTCTTTAGTCTGTGGATTTTCTTTAATGAATTTTTTAAATTTTTTATCCATCTCTTCTGTTCCTCTTCCTTTACTCGGATAAGCTATAAATTCAAATTCTGAATGCTTAGTTTCAAAATGATAGGGGATAATTACACCTTCAGTATATACCCTGATTGGAAGAATATTACTGATCAGAATTATTCCGACCATTATTAAGATTCCTCTCTTTATTTTTAAACTATACATTTTCTTTAATTAAACACAACTTGTTATATAATAAAATACATGTTTATCCCTTAATTGATTCCGGATAACACAACATTTTATCTGTTTTATCCAATTACTTTGCCAATTGCTTGATCTTAATTTTAAAGGCTGCGAACAACAGCGTCATAAATGGACTTAACCAGTTAAACATTGCAAAGAAGGCATAATCTACTACAGGTACGCCTAGCACTCCACTTTGGTATGCACCACAAGTATTCCACGGAATCAGAACTGAAGTAACTGTACCTGAATCTTCTAAGGTTCTACTTAAATTTTCTGGTGCTAAACCTTTATCTCTATATGCCTGTGCATACATTTTACCTGGCACTACAATGGCTAGATATTGGTCTGAAGCGGCAATATTTAAACCTAAACATGTTAACACTGTACTTGCAAATAACCCAAAAATGGAATCGAAAAGACTTAGCATAAAGGCACTAATCTTTGTTAAAGCTCCAATAGCATCCATAATACCTCCAAAGGTCATGGCACACAAGATCAACCAAATTGTTCCTAGCATTTTGCTCATTCCGCCAGCGGTAAACAAATCAGCCAAGGCTTCGTTCTCGGTTGCAACAGCAACATCTACAGTCATAGCATCCATAACGCCTTTATAAGCAGAATTTACGGTAAGACTATCTACACCTGCTACTTGAGCTACAACATGCGGTTGAAAAACGAGAGCAAATACACCCCCTAATAGTGTACCAACTAATAATGCAACCAAAGGTGGCGTCTTTTTTATAATTAAAAATATAACTACTGCCGGAACAATAAAGACCCAAATATTTACATTAAATGCTTTCTCTATATCCACTAACAACTGCGCTGTATCTGCTGTACCAGAAGTATCTAATGAAAAGCCCAAAATTAAAAAGAACACCAAGGTTACCAATATGGTCGGTACCGTGGTATAAGTCATGTATTTTATATGTGCAAACAATTCGCCACCAGCCATGGCAGGTGCTAAATTTGTTGTATCGGACATTGGCGACATTTTATCTCCGAAATAAGCACCAGACAATACAGCCCCTGCTGTCATACCAAGAGATATACCCAGAGCATCTCCAATACCAATTAAAGCGATACCTACCGTTGCAGAAGTAGTCCATGAACTACCTGTTGCTATTGAAATAATAGCACAAATAACCAAACAAGCTGCTAAAAATATAGTTGGATTTAAAATTTGTAATCCATAATAAATCATTGAAGGGATAATACCACTGATAAGCCAAGTACCAGCCAATGCACCCACCATTAATAAGATAAGAATAGCACCTCCAGTAGATTTAATATTCTCGGCCACCTCGTCTATCATGTCTTTGTAAGATACTTTGTTTTTAAAACCAACAATAGCGGCAACAGCGGCTCCAAGTAATAATACAAACTGATTGGATCCACTTAAAGCATCATCTCCATAAACAAACACATTATACGCCAACATTGCCACCAACGCAAAGACTGGAAAAAAGGCTTCCCAAATAGTTAAAGATTCATTTTCTATAATAGGTTGCTCGCTATCAAGTTTTGGTGCATTTGTTTGCTTTCCCATAAGTTTGTTAGATTTAAAAACGCTCCAAATTACAGCTTTTTTGGGTACAAAAAAAGGTCTGTTACTTTTCAGTAACAGACCTCCAATTTTGGGGTTAAAACCCTAATGTTTAGTCGCTTTTACTTCAAAAGACAGTTCAAACTCATCATTGATTAAATTATCTTTTAGATTATCAAAGAACTTACCGGAGCCATATCTTACATCAAAATCAGTTCTATCTACAGTAAATACTTCACTTTTTAATGTTACAACGCCATTATTTTCAACCATGGCTACAGGAATGTTTATGTTCTTAGTCGTTTCTTTTATGGTTAAATTACCACCAATATTTAAATCTCCTCCTTCTTCATTAATATCTGTAATTTCAAATGTAGCCACAGGATATTTTCTTGCATCGAAAAAATCAGACGATTTTAAGTGCCTCACTAACTTCTCATTATAAGGGTCATCTTTAGGCATATCGGTATTACTAATTGAATTCATATCGAATTTAAACGAACCTCCAATAATATGCCCATTCTTTAAACTTATAGTTCCTTCTGAAATACCTATTAATCCATAATGTTCTTTACCGGGCTTAAATCCTTTCCAAACTACCATAGAATGCTCGGCGTCTACTAAAACCGCCTCTGATTCTTCCACTTCAATCACATCTCTTGCCTCGGTTACTTCAACTTTATTTACGGTATCTTTTTTACATGCCATTACTCCGAACAACACTGCAAATACTAAAATTACTTTTTTCATAACCATGTGTTTTGTTCTAAATATACAAAATTTTCACGAATAATTTTTATACTAATTTGATTAATAGACACATAAAAAAAACCCGTGATCATAATCACGGGTTTTTTATTAATTGTATAAGACAATTTCTTTAGGCTGCAGACTTCACTTCAAACGATAATTCGAATTCGTCATTGATAAATTTATCCTTTAAATCGTCGAAAAACTTCTTAGAACCATAACGTACATCAAAATCAGTTCTATCAATTGTGAATACCTCACTTTTTAAAATAGACACGCCATTTTCAGTATTTAAAGTTGCCGGAATCGTGATGTTCTTTGTGTTTTCTTTGATCGTTAAATTTCCGCTTATGCTCAATTTACCATTCGCTTCTGTGACTTCAGTAAATTCAAATTTTGCTGCTGGGAATTTTTCCACTTCAAAGAAATCAGCCGATTTTAAATGCCCTACAAGTTTCGCATTGTACTCATTATCCGCTGGCATATCCTTTACAAGAATTGAATTCATATCTATTACAACAGAACCTCCAACTAATTTTCCTTCATTTAATTCCAATTGTCCTTCAGACATAGCAATAGTTCCGAAATGCTCTCCGGTAGGCTTAAAACCTTTCCATTCTATTGTAGAGGCTGTAAGATCTAAATTTGTAGGTGTTACTTTCGTCGCTTTAACTTCCTTCGCTTCCGATACTTCTACTTTATTTTTACTTTCTGTTTTACATGATACTGCTGCAAATACAACTGCAACTGCTAACATTAATTTTTTCATTTTATGATGGTTTAAATATTAATGCTGCAAATATATTACAAGTATTTTTATTTACCTAGGAAAATATATTTTATTTTCCATGGAATATAGTTTTTATTCTGGACTAGAAACCACCTTTACTTTTATTTCGAATTCATCGTAAATAAACTTGTCTGCAAGATTGGCATAAAACGTTTTAGACTTGTACTTAACATTATAGTCTGCTCTATTCACTTTAAATGAATCACTTTCTAATACCAATTGTCCTGCCTCGTTATGCGAAACTTGCGCCATAAAATTAATTTCCTTTGTAATTCCTTTAATCGTTAAAAAGCCGGTAATCTTAGTTTTACCGTCAACTACATTACTCTTAGAAACTACGAAATTAGCTGTTGGAAAAGCCTCAACTTCAAAGAAATCGGCACTTTTAAGGTGCTTTTCTAATCTAGGACTTTCTGAATCCAACACTTTAATGGTTTTTAAATCCATTGTAAAATTTCCAGTAACTATCTGACCATTATTGGTCTGCAACATACCTTCAGAAATTTGAACTGTTCCGAAATGTTCCCCGGTTGGTTTATGTCCCTTCCATTCTAGTGTAGATTTTTCTGTAACTGTTTTGTAGGTTTTCTTAGCTGGAGTGAACGCCACTAATAATAGAGCTACTGCTATAAATGGTAATACTTTTTTCATGTTTTAAAAATTTGAATTTGGTTAAATATAATATTATTTTCTATTCTTTGAATCCATTTGAATCGTAACTGGACCATCATTAATCAATGCCACTTTCATATCAGCACCAAACACACCAGTCCCTACTTTTTTACCCGTTTCTAATTCTAACTGTGCAACAAATTGCTCGTATAATGGAATTGAAATTTCCGGTTTGGCTGCATTTATATATGAAGGTCTGTTTCCTTTTTTAGTGCTTGCTTGGAGGGTAAATTGACTTACCACAATAATATCACCTTCTTCTTGAATTATGGAGTTATTCATTACTCCGTTCTTATCATTAAATATTCTGAGGCCTGAGATTTTTTTACACAACCATTCAATATCTCCTATATCGTCCGCATTTTCTATACCAACAAGAATCAGCAACCCATTATCTATGCTATTCACAACCTTGCCTTCAACAGTCACAGAGGCCTCCGACACCCTTTGAATGACTACCTTCATAATTCTCCACGAACATTTTGACGGAAGTGTTCTTCTTCCTTATTCAACATTTGCAAATAACTATAATATCTAGATGGTGCAATCTTGTCTTCTTTTAAGGCTTTTTTGATGGCACAATGTGGCTCTTTTTGATGCAAACAATTATTGAACTTGCAATCTTGTTTCAATGCAAAAAATTCAGGAAAATAATCTGTAATTTCTTGGGGTTCAAAATCCACAACTCCAAATCCTTTAATACCTGGTGTATCTATTATAAATCCTCCAAAAGAAAGTTCATACATTTCTGCAAATGTAGTGGTATGCTGCCCTTGTTTATGCTGCAATGATATTTCAGAAGTCTTAATATTTAACGAGGGTTCTATGGCATTAATTAATGTACTCTTACCAACCCCAGAATGTCCTGAAAACATCGTTACTTTATCTTGCATTAATTCTTTTACTACGTCAATATTAAAATTAGTTGTTGCCGAAATCTCTACACATAAATACCCAATATCTGAATAAATTTGTGTCAACTCCTCTACATATTCTAATTGCTTATCTTCATAAGCATCCATTTTATTAAACAGTAACACGGTTGGAATATTATAGGCCTCTGCAGATGCTAAGAATCGATCTATAAACCCAGGGAACGTTGGTGGATTATCAATAGTAATAAGCAAAAAGGCAACATCTATATTTGCCGCAATTATATGGGTTTGTTTAGAAAGGTTAACCGATTTTCGAACGATATAATTTTTACGATCATGAATAGCGGTAATTACACCGGTATCCTTTTGCTCTTCTAACTCAAAATCTACAATATCACCAACAGAAATTGGATTGGTACTTTTAATTCCTTCCATCCGGAACTTACCACGAATTCGACATTGATAACGATTCCCGTTTTCAGTTCTAACATAATACCAACTTCCCGTAGATTTTGTAACTAATCCTGTCATTAAAGCTCTCCTTTTTTAAGGTATTACAAATTAACAAATTTTAAATCAAGCTAAAAGCCTAACTTTACATATAATTTTAAAAAACCAAAACATGAAAAAAATCTTATTAATTGTTGCCATTGCCTTTGTATCATTTTTAGATGCCAATGCACAAGTAGAGTACAAAGTTGTTACCGCAGTTGAATCATTAGTAACCAGTGGAGCTGGTAGGTCTAGAATCATTGACGGCACAGAGCCAAAAAATTATGAAGACTATACTACAGTAAGAAGCGATGATAAAAACTCTGACAAAAAGAATAAGTCAGACCGCGGAGAGATTAGAATTAAAAATTACGAAGAAACAAAACTTTTGAACTTTTATAATATTGCCGGGATTCGATTCCAAAATATTGCCGCAAACGATGCTGTAATAACTTCTAAAATAAACAAATTAACTGCCGAAGGTTGGGAATTAGCCTTTGTAAACACAGGAGTAGAAAGTGATGCCGGTAAAGGTGATGGAAATGCTATTTTTATTACGCGATATACTTTTAAGAGGAATAAGTAAATCTTATTTATCTACCTTCTAATTGTCAGTCTGAGCCTGTCGAAGACTTTTTAGAATTTGATTCTCTAAACTTCGACAGGCTCAGTTTGACTGGTTGGTTATTATTAAAAAAGGCTCGCAATGCGAGCCTTTTTTAGTATCAATTCATTCAAAAATTAAGATTTCAAAATCTTTTCTTGGTGATTGATTGATTCTTGGTGAATTGCTTTAAACATTCTTAATACAAACTCTTCACTCAATCCTTTTGATTCCCCTTCCAAGATCATTTTTCCTAAAATTTCATTCCATCTTGACGTTTGTAAAACAGAAACATTCCCTGTTTTCTTTAACGCTCCAATTTGATCCGAAATCTTCATACGCTTTCCTAAGGTTTCTATTAATCCATTGTCAATAACATCAATCTGAGCACGTAAATTAGTTAATTCGCTATTGTACCCAACCTCTGAACTATCTTCTTTTCTAATTCTCAAATCTTTCATAATCTGAACTAAAGATTCTGGCGTTACCTGTTGCGCAGCATCACTCCATGCATTATCAGGGTCGAAATGTGTTTCAATCATTAAACCGTCAAAATTTAGATCTAATGCAGTTTGAGAAACATCTAAAATCATATCTCTTTTACCAGTAATATGTGATGGGTCACAGATTAATGGTAAATCTGGAAATTTATTTTGCAATTCAATAGCCAACTGCCATTCTGGAATGTTACGGTATTTTGATTTCTCGTACGTTGAGAATCCTCTATGAATAACACCTAAATTTTTAATGTTTGCAGTGTACAAACGCTCAATTCCACCTAACCATAAAGCTAAATCCGGATTAACTGGATTCTTTACCAAAACAACTTTATCAGTTCCTTCTAAAGCGTCAGCAATTTCTTGAACAATAAAAGGGCTTACTGTTGAACGCGCTCCAATCCACAATAAATCAATATCGTGCTCTAAAGCCAATTTTACATGGGCAGCATTGGCAACCTCAGTAGCAGTTTTCATACCTGTCTCTGCCTTTACCTTTTGCAACCATTTTAATCCAAGTGCTCCTACACCCTCAAAATTTCCAGGTCTAGTTCTTGGTTTCCAAATCCCTGCACGAAAATAATTCACATCCGTGTCTTTTAGCTCGTGAGCGATTCTTAATACTTGTTCTTCAGTTTCCGCACTACATGGCCCTGCTACGACGAGTGGATGATCCAAGTTTAATGCATCCAACCATGTTCTCATTTCTTTTTTGTTTTCCATTGTTCTAATTTTACTTGTTTGCGTCGAAATTCATTCGACCTTTTATTTAATGTTATGACTAAATTTTATTGTTTAATATTTCTCTTAAATGATTTGTCTCTGTCATAATTCGATTCAATTCATTCGTATTCTCTTCTTCAATATATGTTTTAAACTCGTTTAAGTTTTTAATGTATTGCTCTAACGAACTTAACAAGTTCTTTTTGTTTTCTGTAAATATCGGAGTCCAAGTGCTCGCAGCACTTTTTGCTAAACGTACCGTAGATTCAAATCCACTTCCTGCCATATCAAAAATATTCTGCTCGTCTTTTTCAATCTCCAATACAGTTTTACCCAACATAAACGAACTTACGTGTGATAAATGCGAAACATATGCAATATGTCTGTCGTGTTCTACGGCACTCATATACTTATATTCCATTCCCAAAGCATCAAATATTTCAAATGCCTTGTTGGCAATTTTACGATCTGTTTTTTCCAATTCACAAATGATATTTACCTTCCCTCTGAACAAATCAGAAATGGCCGCATTTGGGCCAGAATATTCGGTCCCTGCAATCGGATGCGCTGCCAAATAGTTTTTCCTGTTTTTATGCTTTGCAATTGAAGAACAGATACTCCCTTTTACAGATCCAGCATCAAAAACCAAGGTATCATCACCAATTAAATCTAATACTTCATTAGAAATAGATCCGATCGTATTTACGGGGGTCGCTATCACAACTACATCGACCTGCTTTACATTTTTCAAAGTCCCTATTTCATCTATAAACCCAATCTCTAAAGCTCTTTTCGCATTTACTTCACTTGCATCAATTCCAACAATTGTACAATCGAATGCCTTTTTAATATCAACTGCCAAAGACCCTCCGATTAATCCTAAACCTATAACTGCTACATTTTTCATCTTATAATCTTTCTAAGGCTTGGGTTAATTGATTTTCATTTACACACAAAGACAAACGGATATATCCTTCTCCATTTGATCCAAATATATTCCCCGGTGTTATAAAAATGTTTTTATTGTACAATAAATCATCTACACATTCATTGGTCGAAATTCCTTCTGGCAATTTTGCCCAAACAAACATCCCGCCACTGTTTTTATCATAACTGCAATTCAATTTATCTAAAATTGCCCAAACTATCTTTCTACGTTCTGAATAAATGGAATTAATTTTATCATACCAATCATCTGATGAGTTTAACGCTACTATAGCCCCTTGTTGAATTCCGAAAAACATTCCAGAATCCATATTGCTTTTTACTTGTAATACAGTTTTTATCAATTCCGGATTTCCCAATAACATTCCAACACGCCAACCAGCCATGTTAAATGTTTTACTCAAAGAGTTTAATTCTAGAGCCACTTCTTTCGCCCCATCAACTCCAAGAATACTAAGTGGATTGTCATTTAAAATAAAACTATATGGATTGTCATTTACTAATAAAATATTATGTTTTACAGCAAAGTCAACAAACTTTTTATATAATTCTGTAGTTGCCGGAGCACCCGTAGGCATGTGCGGATAATTTAACCACATAATTTTTACACCTTCTAAATCTTCTTTTTCTAAAGCTTCAAAATCTGGCTGCCAATTCGTTACTCCTTTTAAATCGTAAAAGATTGGTTCTGCTCCTAATAAATTAGTGACAGAAGTATATGTAGGGTATCCTGGATTCGGAATTAATACTTTATCTCCTTTATTTAAAAAAGCCATGGAAATATGCATAATTCCTTCTTTCGACCCCATTAAAGGCAGGACTTCGGAACTAGAATCCAAAGCAACATTATAGTTTTTTTGATAAAACTTACTTACAGCCCCTCTTAACAATGGTAATCCTTGGTAACTTTGATACCCATGTGCTTTCTCATGACTTAAAGAACTCTTGATTGCATCCAGCACTTCTTCTGATGGGGACAAATCTGGATTTCCGATAGCGATATTTATAATCGGTTTCCCTTGGTTCACCAAACCAGCAACCTCTCTCAACTTTGTTGAGAAATAGTATTCTTTTACATTTTGTAATCTATTTGCTTTGGTGATCATTACCTTTTACTTTTTTTATATTCTCCAATTATTTTTATGGATTGCACCAATGGAGCAATATCATTTAAACTGTTTTCATAGTCTTCATATTTATCAAAAATCAAATCAGCAAAAAATGCATATCTCCATGGAGTTTCTATTACTGGCATCGATTGTATTTTAGACAAACTGACATTATTATTTCCAAAAGCCGTTAAAATACCTCCTAGACTTCCAGCTTCGTGAGACGCTGTAAATCTGATAGAGGCCTTATTGCCTTCCTCAAAACGAACCTCTTCATTTCTATCCAACACAAAAAAACGAGTCGCGTTATTTTTAATAGTCTGTATCCCTTCTCCTATTATTTCCAAATCATAAATGTTAGCAGCCAATGAACTTGCAATTGCTCCTACTCCACTTAATTTATTCTCATGAATTCTCCTTGCTACCTCAGCGGTATCCTTATCTTCAATTAATTTGATATGAGGATAATTTTCAAAGAATTTAGCACACTGCAATAAAGCCATAGGGTGAGAATATACTTCTTTTATATCCTCAATATTTTGCCCTTTTAGGCACATCAAATTTTGCGCAATATTTAAATGGTATTCACCAATAATATTTAATTGATATTGATCTATTAAAGCATAATTTGGTAGAATTGATGCTGCAATAGAATTTTCGATAGCCATTATTAAAGCATCTACTTTTCCACTAACCAAAAGTTTAGGCATTTCAGAAAATGTCATGCACTCGACCAATTCAATTTCTTCAGAGAAATAACTCTTAGCTACGATGTGATGGAATGACCCTTTTATACCTTGTATTGCTACTTTCATGTTGTATCAAAAAAAAAGTCCCGATGTTTATTTCGAGACTTTAATATTTAAATTTTATATTATAAACACACAGCGCCTCTACTTCTTATTGTAAAAATAAAAATAGAAGAAGTTAAAAAACCAAGTGCGTGTTACTTTCATTGTTTCTAATTGAGCAGCAAATCTAAAAATAAAAATCAAATTTCCAACACTTTACCTAAAGAAATACAAATTAATACTATTTGATGCGTTTTTAATATTGAGTTGATGAAATAATCTTATCTCTTTTAACAATTTCGAAATCATTAAATCGAAGAGAATTTAAAAATAGTTGTTTGCTCATATTTCTCATCTGGTTTTAAAACAGTTGTTTTAAAATTTGGCTGATTGATGGCATCCGGAAAATGTTGCGTTTCTATGGCTACGCCTGAAAACTTTCCAAGTTTTTTAGTTCCATTAACTTGTAACTCAGGGTTCCAAAATCCTGTATAAATTTGTGTACTCACCTCGGTAGAATACACCTCCATTGTACGGCCCTGCTTTTTCTCTGACAATTCGGCAATTTTAATTAATTCTTCCTTATGATTATGTAGGTTGTACGTATGATCATAACCATGTTCTAATTTATGTATATCATCTCCAATTCGTTTTCCTTTCCTAAAATCGAACAATGTATTTTCAATAGGAAGCAAGTTCCCGGTCGGCAAAATATCTGAATCTACTTCCATTACTTCCGAACTGTTTAATTGCAAATAATGATTTTCAATTGTAGTTTCATCACCTAAATTAAAATAAGTATGTTGCGTTAAATTTACCGATGTCGTTTTATCAGTCTCTGCAAAATATTGCACCTTTAATTCATTTTGGTCATTTAAGGTGTATTCTACTATGACATTCAAATTACCTGGATAACCTTCTTCTCCGTCAACACTTAAATAACTTAAACGAACACCAACTTCATTTTTGTTTTCTATAAGTTCAGTATTCCAAACTTTTTTATCAAAGCCTTCATGACCACCATGTAATTGAAAAGTTCCTTTATTTAATGAAACTTGATGTTTTACACCATCAATTTCAAAAGATCCCTTTGCTGTTCTATTCCCTACTCTTCCTATTATAGCGCCAAAATAGGGGTAGGAATTTAAATATTGTTCTGAAATATACTCTTCAAATGAGTCAAATCCTAACACAATATTTCCAAATTCACCATCCTTATTAGGTGTTTTTATGGAAGTTATTATTCCTCCATAATTAGTGATTTTAACTTCAATATTGTTAGCGTTGGTTAGCGTAAACAACTCAATTTTATGGTCATTCAATTCTCCAAAATCTTCAACTGTAATTGTCATATTTAGTCGAATTTTAAGCAAACAGGCATGGACATTTTTAACTCATTTCCTGTATAATTTATAAAACCGCTATTTGCATCTCTTTTAAATACGGCAATATTATCCGATTTTTGATTTGCCACAATCACATGCGTATCGTTTGGGGCAAGTGTAAAATTTCTCGGCCAATCTCCCTGAACAGACTCGGTTTGAATCAAGTTCAATTTACCGTCATTCTTTACCTCAAAAACAGCTATAGAATTATGGCCACGATTAGATCCATATACAAATTTACCATCTGATGATATTTGAATATCGGCACAATAACTAGCATCTTTAAAATCATCAGGCAAGGTTGAAACCTTATCTATTTTCGTCATTTTACCGGTTTCTGCATTTAGATTTGCTACCGTAATTGTATTCGAAAACTCACTTATGATATAGACTATATCATCTGTTGGATGGAAAATAAAATGCCTTGGACCATCTCCAGCATCCATTTCTAAGGCTATAAATTGATCTTGTAACTCCCCTTTTTCCGAAACTGCATAGCCCATGACTTTATCAATCCCTAAATCTGCAACAAATAAAAATTTTCCGTCTTTACTATATTTTGAACTATGTGCATGCGGAGCATCTTGATTTGGTTTAATTATACTACTACCCGAATGATTTTTAGTTTGTGGCTTCTCACTCACAACACCATCTTTTATAGAATAAACAGAGACATTTCCAGAAGAGTAATTGGCAATAGCAACTTGGTCCTGACTTGGATTTATTCCCACAAAACATGGATGTTTTCCTCCATCAGAAAATTTACTTTGTAATTCTAGTTGTGTTTTCTCTTTATTCCATTGAAAGGTTGAAAGTGTTCCTGGGTCATTTTCATTAACTGCATATACAAACTTTCCATCCTTACTCTGTGTTAAAAATGATGGGTTTTCAGATGAGGCCACTAAAGATGCCTCACTTAATTCCGCAGTGTTCGGATTGAATTGAACTTTATAAATTCCTTCACTACTCTCTGAAGTATAAGTACCTACTAACATAGTGTAACTTTCTTGCTTCTTTTCCAATGTTTCTTCTTGCTTCTTTTCTTTTTTATTAGAGGTACAACTTATAATTGAAAGAATAACAATTCCTACTATAAGTTTTGAATGATTTAAATACATTATGAAATGATTGGTTAGGTTAAGATGCTAAAAATAGTTCATAGCTTTTTGAACACCAAACCATTTTTACTAATAACCTAAAAGAACTATAAGTTATTTACCTTATTAGTTCTAATAATTGCTTGTTCATTTTTCCAATCAATCCATTTTTGCCCCTTTATACTACGCATAACATTATCTATGTTGCGCATAACAAATACATTGTAAACTGCCTTTCCTAAATTTCTAGGTTTTCTAGCAATGGCCCTTAAACTCATTGAAAAACCTGGCGTCATATAACGCATGTAATGCCAATATCCTTCGGGCATATAAAGCATGTTTCCATGTTCCAATTTGGCGGTATACCCCTTAGCCTTTTTAAGTGCAGGCCATTTTTCAAAATCGGGGTTTGCAAAATCTATATCCTCTCTTGTAATTAAAGAATGTGGGATCTTATACAAATACTTATTCTCTGATTGTGAAAATAGAATACATTGCTTTTCACCTTCAAAATGAAAATGTAAAATGTCTGCTAAATCAATATCATAATGCATAAATGTAAAAGAATCTCTCCCTCCAAAAAACAACATTGGTAATTTTTTCATCAATTTTAATCCAATATCCGGGTATGAAAAATCTTTTTGTAATGAAGGGATTTCTTTTAAAATATTCCAAAGAAATATTCTAAATTTTGTTGGTTCTTTTTTTAACAAATCTACATACTCACTCATTTTCATGATAGCATGTGGTTCATTAAATCCATCCTTATAATCTACAGGTCTATCATCATATAAGGGTACGACTTTATCACCCGCTATCTCTTTCATATACTCCAAACTCCATCTTTGCATTGCAGGCCAATCACCAACCAAATTTTCTATGACCAATGGCTTTTGAGGCTTAAAATAATTCTGAATAAAATCCTCTTTAGAAATCATTTTTACACGATCAATTTCCTGTAAGTTCAGTTTCATGTTGGTTGCAATTACAAGAGTAAAAATACTTATTTTTTTGAATAAAAAAAGCGTTCATCAAAGATGAACGCTTCTATAATTATAATAGGTAAATATTACCAAATTTTAACTCTATCTTCAGGCTTTAAATACATAGCATCACCATCTTTAATATTGAATGCTTCATAAAACTCATCAACATTTTGCAATGGCATTACAGCTCTTTGCTTTCCTGGAGAGTGTGTATCATTTTTTATCTGATTTCTTAAAGCATCTTCTCTTGTTTTAGTTCTCCAAATAGTTCCCCAAGACATGAAGAAACGTTGCTCTGCTGTAAACCCATCAATATCGTCAGGTCTTCCATTTTCCGCAAAGTATAATTGTAATCCATCATAAGCAGCGTTTATTCCACCTAAATCTCCAATATTCTCGCCTAAGGTAAATGCTCCATTAATATTAACTCCAGGCAATACTTCTGCAGCATCATATTGAGCAGATAATTCTTTTCCTAATTTTGTAAAATTCTCTAAATCTTCATCTGTCCACCAATTCTTCAAATTACCATCTCCGTCATATCTAGAACCTGAATCATCAAATGAGTGCGAAATTTCATGACCAATTACAGCTCCTATTCCACCATAATTTACTGCCTCATCGGCCTGATAATTGTAGAATGGAGGTTGCAATATTGCGGCTGGAAAAACAATTTCATTATAAGGTGGCATAAAATAAGCGTTCACCATTTGAGGAGGCATCATCCACTCACTTTTATCAACAGGTTTTCCAAGTTTTGCCATTGCCTCTAAATGACTCCATTTAGCCAAGTTTTTACTATTACTAAAGTATGAACCACCTTCATTTTTCCCTTCCATAACTAATGCAGAATAATCTTTCCATTCGTCAGGATAAGCAATTTTCACATTCATTTTTCGCAATTTTTCAATTGCTTTTTTCTTAGTGTCAGGTGTCATCCACTCTAAATTCTCAATTCTATTTTCAAATGCCAACATGATATTGTCGATCATTTTCTTTGCTTTTTCTTTAGCCTCAGGTGGAAATTTTTTCTCCACATATAACTTACCTAATGCCTCACCTATAGATCCATTTAACGCATTTAAAGCTCTCTCTTCTCTATTTCGCATTACTTTAGCACCTCTTAACTCCTTTGAATAAAACTCCCAATTTGCTTTATCAATCTCAGTAGATAAATTTCCTGCAGACTTATCAATAGTAGACCAACGCAAGTAATTTTTCCAATCAGAGACATTCTTCTGTTTTAAAATTTTATCCATCGCGATGATATAGTTAGGGTCAGAAACAATAATAGTATCAATATTACTCATTCCAACTCCTTCAAAATAAGATGCCCAATCAATAGACGACGCCATTTTATTTAAATCTTGAACAGACCTAGGATTATTTCTCTTACGAGCATCTCTTCGATCAACTTTATTCATTCTTGGAACGGCTAAACTTCTTTCAAATTCAACAACTCTTTTTGCATTTTTTTTAGCCTCCTCTTCCGACTCACCAATAAATTGTAACATACGAGCAACATGTGCTTCATACTTTACCATTTTTGCTTTGGTATCATCGTCTTCATCTATGTAATAGTCTCTTGATAAACCAAGACCCGCAGCACCCAAAAATGCGGTATTTAAATCGCTGTTTTCAGGATGAGAACCTACTCCAACTCCTATGAAGCCAATTCCTCCATAAGGCTCTAACTCAATTAATAACTTCTGTAAATCATTTACATTTTTTATAGCATCAATTTTTGCTAAATATGGCTTTAAAGGGTCAACCCCTTGTGCATCCCTAGAAACCGTATCCATAATGGTTTCATAATAATTAATTGCTTTTTGCTGATCTGAAGTAACCGTTGATGTTTGCACATCTTTTAAATTCGACTCTTGATTTTCAATGGCTTCTTTTAAAATTGCAAGTGCGTCTCCATCAGTCTTTTTTAATAATTCATGAAAACTTCCCCAACTAGATCTGTCCGCAGGAATTTCATTGTTGGCATCCCAGCCTCCGTTAACATAATTGTAAAAATTGTCATTTGGACTTGCCGTTTTATCCATGGCGGCAACATCAATACCCGGAATTACAGGTTCAGTAGCTTCTTTTTTGCATGAGTTTAATGAAACTCCTAAGCCAATAGTTGCGACGAACAACATTGACTTTGCTCTATTAATTTTCATAAAATTTATGGTTTTGTTATTTATGCCCGCTAATATAGTAGAAATTAAAAAGTTAATAGTAAAATTAACATTTCCTTAAGAAAAGGATAAAATACGTGATTTAAAACAACGATTTAGTATTAAAAACAGAATTTATAGAGACTATTTCTATTGATATTTTTGCTCGTACTGCTCAATTTGGAACACTGCGTTAATCTTATCGTTTAAAGAAGAATATGCGGCCAATAATTTACCTATTTCAGTCTCAACTTCTTCATCTGATATAGACGAAATTGTTCTCATATCATGTAAACGAAGTGCGTGATTTAAAAGAACGCTTATTCGTATAATTACATCGTCTCTATTTATTATTTCTGGATATTCAGAATCTTTCATTCCTCTTACAAGGTCAGATAGATTTTTAGCATTTTCTAATGCTCTACCCTTGGTAGTAGATGTATAGCTGTCCAATATAGATTTTGCCATTTGATATTCGCCCCAAGATTCCAACTCTTTGGCGGCATCTTTAGATAGTTGCACCCCAATATTACTTACAATTAAATCTTGTTCTATCACCTCTACCTCATCATTTGTAACACCGGCTTCTTCTTTCTTTTTACAAGAAAATAGAAGCATTGAAATACAAACACAAAGGAATATTTTATTTTTCATTCATATTAAAATAGGTCGGTAAAAATACCAATTATTAAAACAACAAAATCATTTGCTATTCTCTATTTTTGTAACGGATTAAATCTCAATAAATTCTATGCTAGTCGAATTTGATAAACTGCCTGACTCTTCTAAAATTTGGATCTACCAATCGGATCGAAAATTTTACCCCGAAGAGTTGCCTGAGATTGTAGAAAAGATAACCCTCTTTTTAAAAGGTTGGACCAACAAAGGCAAACCTATTGAGGCTTCGTTTCTTATGCGTTATGACCGCTTTATAATTATTGG
This sequence comes from Urechidicola vernalis, assembly GCF_031846385.1. Lineage (NCBI taxonomy): Bacteria > Pseudomonadati > Bacteroidota > Flavobacteriia > Flavobacteriales > Flavobacteriaceae > Urechidicola > Urechidicola vernalis. The sequence goes on along the minus strand of NZ_JAVRHV010000004.1, from coordinate 197,180 downwards.
AGCGAATGACAAGGAAAATCCATTATCAATTGAAGCGATAGATTCCTCTGTTGGCTTGATTATAGACCTACAAGGAACTTACAAAATTGAACTTTTAGATAAACTAAATGTTTGTTTTAAACAAGGAGAATTTGTGCAGTACAAAGATTTAAAATCTTTTCAAAAATTGATCAAAAACAAATCTATTTCTGCAAAGACCATTGTTTTTAACAACCTTATAAATACTAAAGAAGAATTTGAAGATAATTGGGAAATTCGAATAACTGAGAGTTGGCACAATAGGTTTCTTTAAGCCCTTATTTTCTCAATAAACTCATCAACAGTTTCAGAATCATCAACAGCATACGTGCCAATTTTTGTTCTTCGCAATGCCGATAAATGCGCCCCTGAATTTAATGCCAAACCAAAATCATAGGCTAAAGAACGAATATAAGTTCCTTTACTACAAACTACTCTAAACTCAATATTTGGAAGGTTAATATTGGTGATTTCAAATTCTGAAATGGTGATTTTTCTAGATTTAATTTCTGTGGTTTCACCTGCCCTCGCAATTTCATAAAGTTTTTTACCATCTTTTTTCAATGCTGAAAATATTGGTGGCTTTTGATCTATCTGACCCAAAAATTGTTTCGTTGTATTGTGAATCAATTTTTCCGAAATATGGTCTGTTGGAAACTGTTTATCAATTTCTGTTTCTAGATCATAACTAGGTGTGCTACCTCCAACAGTAATTGTACCGGTATACTCTTTTTCTTGGGCTTGAAAAGTTTCAATTCTCTTCGTAAACTTACCCGTACAAAGAATAAGTAATCCCGTGGCCAGTGGATCTAATGTTCCGGCATGGCCAACTTTTATTTTTTTGATCTTATATTTTTGACGGATTTCCCAACGTAATTTATTCACCACTTGAAATGAAGTCCAATTCAGAGGTTTGTCAATTAATAAAACTTGTCCGTTTTTGTAATCTTCAAGAGTCATACTAATTCATCAAAGTAACCGCAATAGCAATCATTCCAACAATTGCACAATACAACGCAAAATAAGAAAGTTTACTTCTTTTCACTAATGAAATCATCCAAGTACAAGCAAATAGTCCAGAAATAAAGGCTGCTAAAAATCCGGCAACATAAATTCCAAACTGTGAACTTTCAATACTGATTTCACCTCCTAAAATATCTTTACACACTTTACCTATAATTAATGGTACCACCATTAAAAACGAAAAACGCGCCGCTTTTGTCCTATCTATTCCCAACAGCACTGCCGCCGATATGGTTGCTCCAGATCTTGAAATACCGGGCAACATTGCAATAGCTTGCGCAAAACCGATTACAATTGCACTACCAAAACTAACTTTCTTATCTGTATTCTTGGCTTTATCAGCAAACAACAATAACATTGCTGTAATCAATAACATAAATCCAACTAGTAAAATTTGCTCTCCAAACAATGTCTCAAGTTCATCTTCAAAATAAAAACCAATAAATGCCGCTGGAATCATAGAGGCAATTATTTTAAAAGAAAATTGCGTTTCTTCATTCCATTTAAATTGAAATAATCCTTTAAATATTTCAACAACTTCTTTTCTAAATACTACAACAGTACTTAACGCAGTTGCAAAATGTAAAATAACTGTAAATGTTAAACTTTCTTCTGGCAGAGAATTATCACCCAAAATGGCTTCAAATATTTCAATATGTCCACTTGACGATACCGGTAAAAACTCTGTAAGTCCTTGAATAATTCCAAGGATAATTGCTTCAATAAAATTCATTAACTATCAGACTTGGCTAGAATGGCATATACTTCTATGGCGAAACCAATTAAGATTAAAGTCGGTGCCAATCGAATTCGCTGAAAATTATAAATCTCTTCATTAAAAACATTTGGATCGTCAGACCCTCCACCAGCCATTAAGGCAAACCCTAACGCAATTACGCCTAAACCTAGGAGCATAATTTTGTAATTCTTTTTCCCGAAGAGAAATGTTGACTTGGCTTTATCTTTATTCTTTTTTGACCCCATGTGTCCTTCTTTTATAATTTAATAATACAACTCTTCAGTTCTTAAATTAAGAAATCGCTGTGTTGCAAAATAAGTACTTAAAAATGTAATTACAATTCCAATTAACATAACAACTCCAAAAAGCATAACTAGTAATTGCTTATCTGCTAACAATTGAATTTCTGGAATATTTTTGTTCAAATAATAAATGACTGTAATTATTCCTAAAATTGCTACAAATGAACCTATTATTCCTAATTGAACTCCTTTCCAAATAAAGGGCCTTCTAATAAACCCTTTGGTTGCTCCAACCATTTGCATTGTCTTAATTGTAAATCGTTTTGAATAAACGGATAAACGAATTGCACTGTTAATTAACACTACCGCAATTAATGTAAATACACCACTAAAAATGAGTACCCAAAAACTAATGCGTTGTATATTTTTAGTTAGTAAATCTATCAAAGGTTTATCATAAGAAACCTCAAAAACATTTTTATTTTTAATCAATCCAACTTCAATTTCATTCATTTTTTCAGGAGTAACAAAATCCGATTTAATATAAATATCAATTGCATTTTTAAGTGGATTTGCTCCTAAATATTCTATAAAATCTTCTCCAATATCCTTACTGTATTGCTCGGCGGCAAATTCTTTAGAAATATAAACTACCGATTTTACATATTCCTCTTTTTCATAAGAGGTGCGCATTTTTTCAATATCCTTTTGCTTTACATCATCATTTAAAAAAACAGTCATTGCCACTTGCTCTTTAAAATGATCGGAAATTGTTTTAGTCTTCACAATCATCAACCCTAAAAGACCCATCAAAAAAAGCACAAGTCCAACACTTACAATAACAGATAAATAGGAAGATCTTAAGCGTCGGTTTTGGTATTTTTCAAATGATTTGGACATAGTTAATTTTGAATTCGGTGCAAGATACTAATCTATCTTGTGAAGATAAAAGTTTTCAGATGTAATAACGATATTTTCTCAAAATCATTGTTTTGAACAATTTAACTTTCTATTTCTTGACATAATTCAACCAAAACTCCATTGGTTGTTTTTGGATGTAAAAATGCCACCAACTTGTTATCTGCTCCTTTTTTTGGAGTTTCATTTAAAACTGTAAATCCTTCTTCTTTTAATCGCTTAATTTCAGCTATAATATCATCTACAGCATACGCAATATGATGAACCCCTTCTCCTTTACGCTCCAAAAACTTTGCAATAGGACTTTCTGGATTTGTTGCTTCGAGCAATTCTATTTTATTAGGCCCAATATCAAAAAAAGAAGTTCGAACTCCTTCGCTCTCCACCTCTTCAATTTTGTAATGTGGTTTTCCAAAAAGTTTTCCAAACAAGTTATTAGAAACTTCCAAGTCCTTGACAGCAATACCTATATGCTCTATTTTTTTCATGGTAATTTTCTTATCCTTTTTCAAATATACCGTACTTTTGCCGTATGGAAACAAACAGACAGAAAAAAATTGCAGGTGTATTGCAAAAAGACATGGTAGATGTTTTACAAAGTGCTGCACGCGATGGAATGAAGGGGGTATTAATATCGGTTACGAAAGTAAGAGTAACGAGCGATTTAGGTGAAGCAAAGATTTTTTTAAGCGTTTTCCCTTCTGATAAAAGAGATGAATTATTAAAAGGAATTGTTTCTAACACTGCTGCAATTCGACATGAAATGGCACGTAGAACAAGAAATCAATTAAGAAGAATGCCACAACTTGCTTTTTACGGCGATGACTCTTTAGATTATATAGACGGAATTGACAATGCACTAAAAGGAAAGGAAGACAATCCAATTGAAAATCCCGAAATTTTAGACAAACGCAAAAAATCATAATATTGAATTTTCCGCTGTACATTGCAAAACGCTATCTGTTTTCAAAGAGCAGTAACAACACCATCAATATCATTACAATTATAGCTGCCCTTGGTGTTATAATTGGTACCATAGCGCTTTTTGTAGTCCTTTCTGGCTTTTCCGGATTAAAGGCTTTTAGCGTAGGTTTTTTACAAACATCTGATCCCGATTTTAAGATAACTGCGACAAAAGGAAAGTCATTTGAATTTGATTCTAACATTCTTAACATTTTAGCTGCAACTGAAGGAATTGAGCATTTAACTCAGGTTGTAGAAGAGCGTGCATTTTTTGAGTTTAAAGGAAAGACAGAAGTTGCCTATATAAAAGGGATCGAAGAAAATTTCATACAAATTAACAATATTGACACAGCCATTGTAGTAGGTCGATGGCTAGATTTTGATGGTTCTAATCAAGCCATTGTTGGAAATGGAATTTCCAATAAACTTTCAATGGGAATTAATGACTATTTACAACCATTAACTATTTATGTGCCAAAACCTGGACTAGGGTATATAAGCAGTGCGCAATCCGATATTAGCAGTATAAAAGTGCAACCCATAGGCATATTTGCATTGACTGAAGAACTGGATAGAAAATTCGTTTATATTCCAATTCAATTAGCAAAAAGATTATTGGGCTATACTCCAAATCAAGTCTCTGCCATCGAGGTAAAAGTTTCAAACTTAAAAGATAGAGCCTCTATAATTGCTTCGGTAGCATCTAAATTAGGTTCGGATTTTGAAATTAAGAATAGAGAACAATTAAATGCTACTTTTTATAAAATGCTAAACACAGAAAATTTAGCGTCTTATTTAATATTCACCTTAATTTTGGTCATTGCTTTATTCAATGTAATTGGCGCATTAATTATGATGATTTTTGATAAAAAATCAAACCTTAAGACATTATATAATCTCGGAGCATCAGTTAAAGAGATTCGCAAAATATTTGTACTTCAAGGATTTCTATTGTCCTTTTTTGGATTACTGATTGGCTTAACAATAGCAATTCTTCTAATTTTAGGGCAACAAACGTATGGTTGGTTTATGATTACACCTTCTTTAGCATTTCCAGTTGAATTCAAATTCACCAATGTAATTGTAGTTTTTATTACAATAACTATCCTAGGTTATGTAGCTGCGAAAATTGCAAGTAGTAGAATTACTAAGAAAGTGATTGAATAATTCTAATTAGTGAGTTCTAAAACAAATAATTCTTGCGTGTTATCGCTCACCACATAAAATTTTCCATCATACATAGCAATCCCTTCCCCTTTTTCAACAGGAATTAAATATTTCTTGAGAAATACACCTCTTTTTGAAATATTTATGATGGCTTTAGATTCATCACTAATTAGCCATAAACTTTTCGCCTTTTCATCGACACCAATTCCTGACACATCTTTTGAAACATCTAACTTAAACGTTTCTTCAAGTTCTCCTTGCTGTGTTAATTTCAATAATTTTTTTGGAGACTTTTCATTAACAGCATATAAAAATCCAGTTGATACGTCAAAACAAAGACCTTCCAAACCACCGTTCTTATGTTTCTGTTTTCCTTTCACCTTTGTTTTACAAATCAAATCACCTTTAGAATTTAGCTCAATTAAAAGTCGTTTAGATTCACTAACTATAAAAATATTTCCGGTTTTAGGATGAATTGTAATCCCTTCTAAATCTAGATAATCAGTTTTTATTTTTTTTTTAATTTCTCCCGATAAAGTTGTTTTATAAATAGTTCCGCTGTGATCGCAAACAATATACAAATGATCGTTGTACACCGCTATTCCTGAAGGCTCTTTAATATCCAACTTAAAAGAGTTTATTTTCTTTAGAGATGTTTGTGAGTAGAAAGAGGGTGAACAAAACATAACACTCACTATAATTAACCAAAAAATAAATAAACTTTTCACCTTTTAAATTTAACCAAATTTCTGCTCAACCTCATCTAGCACATCATAAACTTCTTGTGCAGAATCTGAAGTAACCATTCGTAATCTATAAGGTTTAAAATTTGGAATTCCTTTAAAGTAATTTGTATAGTGCCTTCTTGTTTCCATTACACCTACTATCTCAACTTCTTTCCAAGCAATCTCCATTTCTAAATGACGCTTTGCCATGGCAACTCGTTCTGAAATTGTAATTTCAGGTAAATGCTCTCCAGTTTCAAAATAATGCTTTACTTGCTTAAAAAACCAAGGATTCCCAATAGTTGCTCTACCAATCATAGCTCCATCTAAACCATAATCATCACGCATTTCCATAGCGCGCTCTGGAGAAGAAATATCACCATTTCCAAATACAGGAATATGCATACGTTGATTATTTTTTACCTCTGCAATCGGTTTCCAATTTGCATCGCCCTTATACATTTGAGCACGCGTTCTACCATGAATTGCTATAGATTTACAACCAACATCTTGTAATCGTTCCGCAACCTCTACAATTTTAATAGAGTCATGATCCCAACCTAAACGTGTTTTAACGGTTATTGGTAAATCGGTATGCTTAACCATAGCATCCGTTAATTTTACCATTAAATCAATATCTTTTAAAATTCCCGCACCGGCTCCTTTAGAAACCACTTTTTTAACCGGACATCCAAAATTGATATCTATAATATCTGGTTTCGATTTTTCTACAATTTCCACGGTACGCAGCATCGAATCTAAATTGGCGCCAAAAATTTGAATTCCAACTGGACGTTCTTTTTCGTATATATCCAATTTCTTAACACTCTTTGCTGCATCACGAATTAATCCTTCAGACGAAATAAATTCGGTGTATACCACATCTGCCCCTTGTTCTTTGCATAAAGCTCTGAACGGAGGGTCACTTACATCTTCCATGGGTGCCAGCAATAGTGGGAAATCTGGCAATTCTATATCTCCTATTTTAACCATCCTTAAAACGTAACTTCTGTTGTAATTTCTTTTCCGTCTCTCAACATAATAACAGTTGTTGAGTCTCCTTTTTTAAATTTAGATAATCCGGTCATATACCCCATCATATCAGCAATTTCAATATCGCCCATTTTTACGACAACATCTCCTTTTAAAATTCCGGCTTTATGTGCTGGCCTGTCTTCAGTAACACCATCAATTCGCATTCCTTTTCCATCATATAAATAATCAGGCATCACTCCTAATGTTACCTTAAATCTTGGACTGTCTTTTTTAGCGTCTTTTGTTTTTGCAAACTTTAATTTCCCATTGTCATCCAACTCTTCAATAATGCTAAAAATATAATCAGAAATAGCATACATCCCTTCATAGTTTAGCAATTCGGCGTCATCAGAAGGCTTGTGATAATTCTCGTGCTGCCCTGTAAAAAAGTGCAATACAGGAATATCATTTAAATAAAATGAAGTGTGATCTGATGGTCCTACTCCAGATTTTTCTTCAACTATTTTAAAGTTCGAATTTAATGAATGAATTATTTGACCCCATAAAGGAGAAGTACCTGTTCCATAAATAGCCAACGTACTATCTTGCTTCATTCTTCCAACCATATCCATGTTAATCATGTAGTTAGTTTTAGAAATATCTATAGTACCGTTCTTCACAAAATAATTTGATCCTAATAAGCCCATTTCTTCTCCAGAAAATGCCATGAATAAATAGTTGTTACCCTTGATTTCAGATTTTTTCAACTTTGCTGCCAAATTCATCATTACAGAAACACCACTTGCATTGTCATCCGCACCATTGTGAATTGCTTTTTCACCTGCATGCAATGAACCACCATCTTCTCCAAAACCTAAATGATCATAATGTGCACCAATAATAATGGTGTTTTCTGCGCCATTATCGATATATCCGATTACGTTTTTTCCTGTAATTGTGCTATCAGATTTTTTTTCTGAAAACGATGCTTGCGAATGCGGATCCTTTTTTGGCTTAAATGTAAACGCCTGAAAATAACCCTCAGTCCCTTTTGGATCTAACCCAATCTTCTTGAATCTTTCTATAATATAATCAGCTGCTAATTGCTCTCCTTCACTTCCTGTTTGCCTACCTTCTAATTTGTCATCTGCAAGAAAAAGGACATCTTCTTGCATGCGATTGTCAAATTTTTCAGTAGTACATGCTCCCAATGCAATTAAAATTATCAGTATAAAATATTGTTTCATAGTATTATCGGATTATTTTTGCAAAACTAATTATATCTATTCTAAATTGGATATTTATTAACACAAAAATACACATTCAAATGAAACGAATTTTATTGGTATTAATCTCTATAGTTGCCATTTCTTGCAACAATTCAAAAAAAGGGACCAAAGATGCAATGAGCGGTGCCACTACAACGGACTCCTTATATTTTAAAGGAGAAAAGCATTTTAAAGACATTCAACAAATAACATTTGGCGGTGACAATGCTGAGGCTTATTGGAGTTTTGATGATAAACAAATTATTTTTCAATCGAACAATAAAGAATGGGGTGTAGAATGTGATCAAATGTTTTTAATGAATGTTGGAGAGACCTTTGAAGATAAAATTCCGCCAATGGTAAGTACTGGAAAAGGTAGAACTACCTGCTCTTATTTCTTACCTGATGGCAATATCATATATTCATCTACGCATGAAGGACACCACGAATGTCCTGAAGCCGTATTGCGTAAAAACGGAAAATACATTTGGCCTATTTATGATACGTATGATATCTATTTAGCAGATCAGCAAGGAAATGTATTAAAGCAGTTAACCAATGAAAAAGGCTATGACGCTGAACCTACAGTATCGCCAAAAGGTGACAAAATCGTATTCACTTCAACTCGTAATGGAGACATCGATTTATATACTATGAATATTGACGGAAGTGATGTAAAACAAATCACTTTTGAATATGGATATGATGGCGGGGCATTTTTCTCACCTGATGGAACTAAAATTATCTTCCGCTCGTCGAGACCAAAAACAGAAGAAGAAATTGCAGAATATAAAGGTTTATTAGCTGATGGATTGGTACAACCAACAGAAATGGAATTGTACATCTGTAATGCAGATGGATCTGATTTAAAGCAGTTAACGCATTTAGGAAACGCAAACTGGAGTCCTTTTTTCTTACCTAAAGGCGACAAGATTATCTTTTCATCAAACTTTGAAAATGCTGGTGGATTTCCATTCGACCTATACATGATCGATATCGATGGTAAAAACTTAGAGAAGGTAACCCATGGAGGATCGTTCAATGCTTTCCCTGTTTTCTCTAATGATGGAACAAGAATTTTATTTTCATCGAATAGAAATAATGGAGGTGGGCACGATACAAACTTGTTTATGGCAGAGTGGGTTGATTAATTGCTAGTTGACAGTTTATAGTTGTTGGTTTTAGCCTATATAAAACCATTGAATAGCGTATATTTGCACCCTGAAAGAAGGATTACGAAAATGAAGCACATTAGAAATTTTTGCATAATTGCACATATTGACCACGGAAAAAGTACTCTTGCGGATAGACTTTTAGACCATACTGGAGCCGTAACTGAACGTGAAAAACAAGACCAACTGTTAGATAGTATGGACTTGGAGCGTGAACGTGGAATTACCATTAAGTCGCACGCTATTCAAATGGAATACACGTTTGAAGGACAAGAGTATGTGTTGAATCTAATTGACACTCCTGGTCACGTAGATTTCTCCTATGAAGTTTCGAGATCTATTGCTGCTTGTGAAGGTGCCTTACTAATTGTAGATGCTGCACAGAGTATTCAAGCCCAGACTATCTCTAATTTATATTTAGCATTAGAGAATGATTTAGAGATTATTCCCGTTCTTAATAAAGTAGATTTACCAAGTGCCAATCCAGAAGAAGTTACCGATGACATCGTTGAATTGTTAGGTTGCGACCCTGAAGAAGTAATTCATGCCAGTGGTAAAACTGGATTTGGTGTAGATAATATTTTACAGGCTATTATTGAACGTGTTCCTGCTCCAAAAGGAGATCCAGAAGCACCATTGCAAGCCTTGATTTTTGACTCTGTTTACAATACATTTAGAGGAATTGAAACGTATTTTAGAGTTTTTAATGGAGAAATTAAAAAAGGGCAAAAGATAAAATTTGTCGCTACAGATCAAGAATATTTTGCTGATGAAGTAGGAACCTTAAAATTGGAACAGGTTGTAAAAAAATCTGTAAAGACTGGTGATGTTGGGTACTTAATTACTGGTATTAAAACTGCCAAGGAAGTAAAAGTAGGTGATACTATTACCGACGCTGTAAAACCTACAACAAATATTGTTGAAGGTTTCGAAGATGTAAAACCGATGGTATTTGCTGGTATTTACCCAGTAGATACTGAAGATTACGAAGAGTTAAGAAACTCAATGGAAAAATTGCAATTGAATGATGCTTCGTTAGTATTCCAACCAGAGAGTTCTGCAGCCTTAGGTTTCGGTTTCCGTTGTGGATTCTTAGGAATGTTACATATGGAGATTATCCAAGAGCGTTTAGAACGTGAATTTAATATGACTGTGATTACTACGGTGCCTAACGTTTCTTATCACGCTTTTACAAACAGAAAACCTGATGATGCATTTGTCTTAAACAATCCATCAGATTTACCTGACCCTTCAACAATTAATAGAATTGAAGAACCCTATATAAAAGCTTCAATTATTACAAAAGCCGATTTTGTTGGTAATGTAATGTCGTTGTGTATTGAAAAAAGAGGTATGATTACCAATCAAACCTATTTAACACCTGAAAGAGTTGAATTGACTTTTGACATGCCTTTAGCAGAAATTGTATTTGATTTTTACGACAGATTAAAAACTGTTTCTAAAGGATATGCATCTTTTGATTATTCACCAATCGGAATGCGTGTTTCTAAATTAGTTCGACTAGATATCTTATTAAACGGGCAACCGGTAGATGCACTTTCTGCTTTAATTCATACAGACAACGCACAGCATATTGGGCGTAAAATGTGTGAAAAATTAAAAGAATTAATTCCACGTCAGCAGTTCGATATTCCCATTCAATCTGCCATTGGCTCAAAAATTATTTCTAGAGAAACGGTAAAAGCCTTGCGTAAAGATGTAACGGCAAAATGTTATGGAGGTGATATTTCTCGTAAACGTAAATTATTAGAAAAACAGAAGAAAGGAAAGAAACGTATGCGTCAAGTTGGGAACGTAGAAATTCCACAACAAGCGTTTATGGCCGTTTTAAAATTGAACGATTAATAACGTTTTCGTAAGTTTTATTGAATTTTATACGGTTCAGAAAAGAATAAATTTACAATATCTTAATACTAAAGGGTGTTTTTTAATAAAAAACACCCTTTTCTTTTTACTAATAGTCGTATTTTTAAAACTAAAATTAAACGATGAAAATTATTCATTTAAGTGCGGAATGTTACCCTGTTGCAAAAGTTGGAGGTTTAGCAGATGTTGTTGGGGCTTTGCCTAAATATCAAAGTTCTGAAAATGTAACATCTGAAGTTATCATGCCATTTTATGACAACAAATTCACACAGGAACACGCTTTTTCATCAGTATTTAACTCTACCTTAAAATTAGGAGAAGAACAATGCAATTTTGAAATACTAACTCTAGACAACAACTCTTTAGGATTTAACATATACTTCGTTAAAATTCCAAATTTATTAACAGTTGATTATGTGTATTCTTTCGATGATGCAAATCGATTCTTGGCTTTTCAAATAGCCATTTTAGATTGGATTTTAACTTGGAATGAAAAACCAACCATTTTTCATTGCCACGATCATCATACAGGATTAACACCTTTTATGTTACAAGAATCATACAAGTATGAATCTTTAAATGCTATACCAGTGATTTTAACTATTCACAATGCGCAATACCAAGGTTGGTTCTCTCATGATAAAGTAGGGACGATTCCAGATTTTAATTTTGATAACGTCGGGTTGCTAGATTGGGGTGAATCCATAAACCCTCTTGCAGCGGCCATAAAATGTGCTTGGGCTGTCACTACGGTCTCACCGAGTTATATGGAAGAATTGAAAGAGAATGCAAATGGTTTGGAGAGTTTACTAGCAAGTGAAAGCGCAAAATGCAGTGGTATTTTAAATGGTATTGACACGGACGTTTGGAATCCAGAAACAGATTCTTATATTGTAAAGAACTTTAAAAAGACAACCGTAGTATCTGGAAGAAAAGGGAACAAAACTTGGTTATGTAACGAGTTTAATCTAGACCCAAAAAAACCATTGTTTGCATTTATAGGAAGATTGGTTGGCGAAAAGGGCGCCGAATTATTACCAAGTGTCTTTGATAAAGCCTTGGAAAATAAAAATATTTCAGTACTTTTATTGGGTTCAGGGCATGATGAAATTGAAGAAGAATTAAACCTCTTAAAAGTAAAACATAAAGGGTCTTATAATGCCTATATTGGGTATGATGAAAAGTTATCACATATTATTTATGCTGGAGCCGATTTTTTATTAATGCCGTCGAGAGTAGAACCCTGCGGTTTGAATCAGTTATACTCTTTACGTTATGGCTTAATACCAATAGTTCGGAAAATTGGAGGTCTAAAAGACACAATAATTGATGTTGAAAATGATGGTTTTGGATTTACACATGACGATGTTGACATAGATCAAATTGTATCAACAATGAATAGAGCAACTAAACTCTTCGAAGATTCTAAAGAGTTTACAAAAAACAGAAAATATATTATGGGGATAGATCATTCTTGGGATGCCTCAGCAGAAGCATATTTAAAACTATATCAATCTTTAAAAAAATAAAACATGGCAGGAGACAAAGTATTATCGATTATTTTAGGAGGCGGACAAGGTTCAAGACTCTATCCATTAACCCATGCTCGTTCTAAACCAGCTGTACCAATTGCTGGAAAATATCGATTGGTAGATATTCCTATTTCAAACTGTATCAATTCTGACATCAAACGGATGTATGTTTTAACGCAGTTTAATTCTGCATCTTTGAACAGACACATTAAAAACACCTATTCGTTTAGTTTTTTTAGTTCTGCCTTTGTTGACGTGTTGGCAGCCGAACAAACTCCTGATAATAAAGGGTGGTTCCAAGGAACTGCTGATGCCGTAAGACAAAGTATGCATCATTTTTTACGACACGATTTTGATTATGCACTTATTCTATCTGGCGATCAATTATACCAAATGGATTTTAACGAAATGGTGAAAGCTCATAAAAAAGCAAAGGCAAAAATATCTATTGCAACCATTCCAGTAAACGCTAAGGATGCTACTTCATTTGGAATATTAAAATCAGATGACAAGAATCAAATTACTTCATTTATTGAAAAACCTGATGCTTCATTATTACCAGATTGGACATCTGAAGTAAGTGATGAAATGAAAGGTGAAGGAAGAAATTATTTGGCGTCGATGGGAATTTATATTTTCAATCGTGAATTGCTAATTGAATTAATGAGCAATCCAGACACGATTGATTTTGGAAAAGAAATTATTCCACAAGCAATAAACAACCACAAAACATTGAGTTATCAATATGAAGGATATTGGACAGATATCGGAAATATAGATTCCTTTTTTGAGGCAAATCTTGGCTTAACCGATGATATTCCAAAATTTGATTTATATGACAAATCAAAACGAATTTACACTAGAGCCCGAATGCTTCCAACAACAAAAATTTCTGGAACAAGTTTAAATAAAACAGTAATTGCGGAGGGTTGTATTGTTAGTGCAGCAAAAATAGACCATTCAGTAATTGGGATTCGTTCACGTATTGGAGATGAATCAACCATTATTAATACGTATATGATGGGTAGTGATTTTTATCAAAACCTAGATGAAATAAATGATCCAAATTCCATTCCAATTGGAATCGGAAAACGTTGCTTTATCAAAAATGCCATCATTGATATGAACTGCTGTATTGGAGACGATGTTAGAATAAATGGAGGTGATCACCTAGAAGATGTAGAAACAGATACGCACGTAGTTAAAGACGGAATTGTAGTGCTTAAAAAAGCTGTTACCATTCCTAACGGTACTGTAATTTAAAAGATGGCAGAAGTAATTTCACATAGTTTTTTTACCGATTTTGACATCAACCTTTTTAAAGCTGGAAAACACTTTAGGCTCTACAAAAAATTTGGCTCGCACCCTATTAAGTTAAACGGAATTCAAGGTACTTATTTTGCTATTTGGGCTCCAAGTGCAAAATCCGTTTCCGTTATTGGAGATTTTAATTTCTGGAACGATGAGGAGCACCAATTGAATGTCCGCTGGGATTCATCTGGTATTTGGGAAGGCTTTATTCCACATGTTGGCAAAGGGAACGTATACAAATACAAGATTGAATCTACCAACAATAGTATTGTTACTGAAAAAGCGGACCCTTATGCTCGTAGATGTGAGCATCCACCTAAAACGGCATCCATTGTTTGGGACGATACATATAAATGGAAGGACTCTAAATGGATGAAAAAGCGAAAAAAGCACAATGCTTTGGATGCTCCATATTCTGTTTATGAAGTTCATTTAGGTTCTTGGAAACGAAAAGTTGAGGAAGACAGATTTATGTCTTATTTCGAATTGGCAGATGAATTGGTGAACTATGTTAAAGAAATGAACTTTACACATGTAGAGTTAATGCCTATAATGGAATTTCCGTATGATCCTTCTTGGGGTTATCAAATAACAGGATATTTCGCACCAACATCCCGTTTTGGTTATCCAGAGGAATTTAAATACCTCGTAGATAAATTACATCAAAATGACATCGGAATTATTTTAGATTGGGTGCCATCACACTTTCCAGAAGATGCACATGGATTAGGAAATTTCGACGGAACTCATTTGTACGAGCACCCGGATAAAAGAAAAGGCTACCATCAAGATTGGAAAAGTTTAATCTTTAATTATGAACGTAATGAAGTTCGTTCATTTCTAATTTCCAATGCCATATTTTGGCTAGAACAATACCACGCAGATGGTCTAAGAGTAGATGCCGTTGCATCAATGCTTTTCTTGGATTATTCTAGAGAAGATGGTGAATGGGAACCAAACGAATTTGGAGGAAGAGAAAACTTAGACGTGATTTCCCTACTTCAAGAATTAAATTCTGAAGTATACCAATCTTTTCCCGATGTACAAACTATTGCTGAAGAATCAACAGCCTTTCCAAATGTATCAAGACCAACTTATCAAAGTGGGTTAGGTTTTGGAATGAAATGGATGATGGGTTGGATGCATGATACCTTGAATTATTTTAAGAAAGATCCAATTCATAGAAAATACCATCAAAATGATATTTCTTTCAGTTTAACGTATGCATTTACTGAAAATTTCATGTTGCCACTTTCTCATGATGAGGTAGTTTATGGAAAAGGATCAATTTTAGATAGAATGCCGGGTGATGAATGGCAACGCTTTGCAAATCTTAGATTGCTCTATGGGTATATGTTTACCCATCCTGGAGCAAACCTATTATTCATGGGTAGTGAATTTGGGCAATATTCTGAATGGAATTTTCAGCAGAGTTTAGACTGGGATTTATTAGAACACGATTCTCATAAAAACACCTTACATTATTTTAAATCGCTCAATTCATTTTACAGAAGTACGCCTGCTTTATTTGAAAAAGCATTCGAGCAAGATGGCTTTGAATGGGTTGCTTATGACGATGCCGAGAATTCTGTTATTTCGTATATCAGAAAAGGTATAAAAAGTGACGTGATTGTAGTTTGTAACTTTACTCCGAACCTACATGAAAAATACAAAATTGGAGTTCCATTAAAAGGAAAGTTGAAAGAACTATTTAATTCGGATGAAAAGGCATTCGGTGGAAGCGGACAGGGAAATTCAAAATTAATCACAACTATTAAAACACCTTGGAACAATCAAAAATTTAGCGCAGAAATTACAATCCCTCCCCTAGCCGTTGTTGTATTTCAATACGCAAAATAACTTTAACTTAATTTCAAATTCTAGAACGTTTTCGTTGCGATTTCGTCAAAAAAAAGAGGTCCTTTTTGACGAATTTTCACATCTCAAACTATTAAATTTCAGTAAGTTTACAACTTGCATAAAATGACAATTTATGATTTTAAATACACAATTAGAATACAAGGGAAACCTATTCCCAACTAACATAAAATCCTACTCTAAAGAAGTTGATGTACTTCATTTCAGCACTGCTAATAATGTAATTCTGGAATTAACCGTTTTACGAGATAGTATACTTAGATTTAGATATACAACAGTAGGTAAATTTGACAATGATTTTTCTTATGCAATTGATGATGAATCTACCAGGGGCTATAATCATTTAGAAATTGAAGAAGATGAAGAAAAATACATTATTACTACTGCTAAACTCATCTGTAATATATTTAAATCTGACTTAAGAAAGTCTATTTATGATGTCAAGGATGGTTCCGTAATTTGCGAAGATGAATTAGGGTTTCATTGGGAAGAAAGTTACGAATTGGGAGGTGATATTGTTAAAATGAGTAAAACCGCTCAAAATGGTGAAAGCTATTATGGGCTTGGAGACAAACCTCAACACCTCAACCTTAAAGGTAGACGTTTTGAAAACTGGGCAACGGATTCGTATGCTTTCGGTAAAGACACTGATCCTATTTACAAAGCCATTCCTTTTTACACAGGAATTCACCATAACAAAGCATACGGCATATTTTTCGACAACACGTTTAGAACCTATTTCGATTTCTGTCATGAACGTAGAAATGTTACAAGTTTTTGGGCACAAGGTGGAGAAATGAACTACTATTTCTTCTATGGCCCAAAAATGCAAGATGTTGTAACGGCCTACACAGATTTAACTGGAACACCAGAGTTACCACCTTTATGGGCTTTAGGATATCATCAATGTAAATGGAGTTATTATCCAGAATCCAATGTAAAAGAAATCACTCAAAAATTTAGAGATTTAAAAATACCGTGTGACGCCATTTATCTAGACATTGATTATATGGAAGGTTTTAGATGCTTTACATGGAGCAAAGATCACTTTCCAGATCCAAAAAGAATGGTTAAGGAATTAGCAGATGACGGATTTAAAACTGTCGTTATTATTGATCCGGGTATTAAAATTGATAACGAATACAGTGTCTTTAAAGAAGGATTGGATAAGGATTACTTCTGTAAGCGTGCAGATGGACCTTATATGAAAGGAAAAGTTTGGCCTGGAGAATGTTATTTTCCAGATTTTACCCGTCCAGAAGTAAGAGAATGGTGGGCTGGTTTGTTTAAAGAATTAATAGAAGATATTGGCGTAAAAGGTGTTTGGAATGACATGAATGAACCTGCCGTAATGGACGTTCCTGGAAAAACTTTTCCAAATGATGTACGACATGATTATGACGGCAATCCATGTAGCCATCAAAAAGCGCACAATATTTACGGAATGCAAATGGCACGTGCAACCTATCATGGTTTAAAGAGGTATAATTACCCTAAACGTCCGTTTGTGATTACAAGATCTGCCTATGCGGGTACTCAGCGTTACACTTCTACCTGGATGGGAGATAATGTTGCCACATGGGAGCATTTACAAATAGCAAATATACAAGCACAGCGCTTGGCTTTATCTGGATTCTCATTTGCCGGATCGGATATCGGTGGATTTGCAGAACAACCTAATGGCGAATTGTATGCACGTTGGATCCAATTAGGTGCGTTTCACCCATTCTGTAGAACACATTCATCTGGTGATCATGGAGATCAAGAACCATGGGCATTTGATGACGAAATCACAAATGTAGTACGTAAGTTTATTGAAATTAGATATCAATTATTACCTTATTTATATACATCGTTCTATCAATATTCACAAAATAAAGTTCCAATGTTAAAATCGTTGGTTCTATTCGATCAAGAAGATCATCAAACACATTATAGAACCGATGAATTTATTTGCGGTGAGCAAATTTTAATTTGCCCAATTAATGAGCCAAACGCAAAAGGAAGAAGAATGTATATTCCTAAAGGTATTTGGTACAATTTCTGG
This sequence comes from Urechidicola vernalis, assembly GCF_031846385.1. Classification (NCBI taxonomy): domain Bacteria; kingdom Pseudomonadati; phylum Bacteroidota; class Flavobacteriia; order Flavobacteriales; family Flavobacteriaceae; genus Urechidicola; species Urechidicola vernalis. Next base: position 179,315 of record NZ_JAVRHV010000004.1, on the reverse strand, counting down.
ACAAAAGAAATCATGACAGGTGGTATTGAAACATGGGTTGATGCTGATTTAGATAGCATGCCAATCTTTATTAAGGCTGGAGCGATCATTCCTAAGTACCCGATTCAACAATATGTTGGTGAAAAGAACATTGATCAACTTACTTTAGATGTTTATCATAAAGATGGCAAAGAAGATTCCGAATTATATGAAGATGCAAACGACGGCTATGATTATAAGAAACGTCGTTATAGTTTAAAGAAATTTAATCTAGCCGGAACAAAAAACAAATTGATCGTTAGAATTCATAAAAGAGGAAAATTTATTACTTCTTATGATACGTTTAAGATTAACTTAATTGGTCTTCCGTTTAAAGTTAAAACTATAAAAGTAGACAATGAGTATGTTGAATTAAAAGATGTACAGTTTAAAAACAACTCTTTAGTGGTTTCAAAAGAGTTCACTAACCTACAAATTAAAGGATAGATTTTTAAAATTTACTAATTATAAAAACACCTTAAAGCAGCATTGCTTTAAGGTGTTTTTTTTTCAATCTTATAGTAAGTATGTTTTATTTAATCATTCCATATTCTGTTAGTTCTTGATTTTATTACGACCATTGATATTATCAGAAAATATTTTCTGGTAAAACTAAACTTACTAACCATGAAAAAAACTATACTATTATTTGCCTTTATGGCAATTGGTTTCGGTGTAACCAATTTACGTGCTTCAGAAAATGATACGCCAACAAAGGGGCCCTTTGACTTTAAAGCTTCTGTTGTATCTATCCTAAAAAATGCCAAGACGTACACTATTGAAGTAGCAGAAGCAATGCCTGCTAAAGACTACACCTTTAAAACAGCAGATTCAGTAAAGACATTTGGAGAGCAAATGGCACATATTGCAATGTCTAGTATGTTTATCCACAAAAAATTAATTTTAGGTGAAGAATTACCACAAAGTGAAATGACTGAAGCCTCTATTGGAGCCTCAAAAGAACAAACTATTAAAATGCTAAACATGTCGTTCAACTCAATGATTTCATCTTTGGAAGGAATGAGTCATGAACAACTACATGAGAAGTTTTCAGTATTCTTTTTACCTGAAAAACCTGAATTTACTAAAATAGAAGGATTCCTATTTATAAGAGATCATGTCACGCATCATAGAGGGCAAGCAATTGTATATTTAAGAGCAAAAGGACATAAGGCTCCTGATTACAGAGCGTTTTAATTTTTACTTAAAATAAAAAAAGAATCTGGCCTTATCACAGTTCTATTCTGTTTTTAAAGCTGTTGAAAATTGGATAAAAAAACCCACTCAATTACTTAAGTGGGAAAATTGCTATGAAAAAGAATGTAGGATAAATCCTACGTAACAAAGATACAAACTGACTATTAAAATTATAATACTATTTTAACTCAGATTAATACTATTCTGTCAAATGAAAAATAATAGTATCAAATTTGTGTCATTTTTAATACCCTATAAAACCTATATAATAAACACAATTAATCGTAAAAAAAAAACCACCTAATAAATTAGATGGGAAAATTGCTATGAAAAAGAAAGTAGGATTTAACTCCTACAGCTGCAAATATACAATGACATTTTAAACCACCAAACTTATTGTGTATAAATTACACCATACGAAAACGTTTTCGATAAGTACTACCTACTTTTTAACATATTTTTTAACTTTGTGAGTCCATTTTTACCAAAAAACCAAATGAAAACTGTAAAACACATAACAATCTTTTTCCTACTAGTTTTATTGTTAACGAATTGCAATATTCAAAATCCTTCATCCTCTAAAGAATTTTCAATCGGAATCGTTTCTGACTGCCAATATTGCGATTGTGAAATAAAATGGGATCGCTATTTTAAAAAATCTCCAGAAAGATTAAGACAGGCTGTTGAGGAATTAAATAAACATGATTTAGAATACACTATTCATCTGGGTGATTTTATCGATAAAGAGTTCAAAAGTTTTGATAGCATACTACCTACTTGGAATCTATTAAAATCAAAATCATATCACGTTTTAGGAAACCACGATTTTGATGTAGCCGATAGTTTAAAGCCATTTATTGCTGAAAAAATGGGTCTAAAAAAACGATACTATAGTTTTGAAGTTGGAAATTGGAAATTCATTGTTTTAGATGGTACAGATTTAAGTACGTACGGATCGGAAGTCTCTAAGCAAAAAGAAGCTGATAATATGCTTCTAGTAAAAGAAAAAGACTCTTTGCCTTATGCTATGTTTTATAATGGTGGTTTAAGTTCAGAACAAATAAAATGGGTGAAATCGGAATTAGAACTTTCTAAAAATAACAATCAAAATGTTGGTTTCTATTGCCACTTTCCTGCGAACCCAATCGATAATCATAATTTTTGGAATGTAAATGAATTCAACCAACTCACTAAAAATTATCCTAATGTAAAGGTGTTTATGAACGGTCACAATCATGCAGGCAGTTACTTAGAAAAAGATGGTATTCATTACATCACTTTTAAAGGCATGGTAGATACAGAAAATGAATCTGCTTTTGCAACTGCTACATTTACAAAAGACAGCATCTTAATTAAAGGATTTGGTAGAGAAATTAATCGGTCTTTAAAAATCAACTAATCTTTTCGTATATTTGATACACTAAAAAAATTGAACCTAATAAAACTATCATGAAAAATCTATTTTCCTTTAGTGTACTTTGTGCAATACTACTATCCTTTGTGGGATGTAAAGACACTACTAACAAACCTGAAAAATCTGACACTTCTAATTCTATTACCAGTAATGGTGTTGCAGTAAAACAAAATCCATTAAATGATGTCTATTGGGGAGATACCCACCTACACACAAACCTTTCTATGGATGCCGGAGCATTTGGTAACCGCATTGGAATGGATGAAGCCTACCGTTTTGCTCGTGGTGAAGAAGTGATGGCAAGTAGTGGGCAAAAAGCAAAATTATCTAGACCACTTGACTTTTTGGTAGTTGCTGATCATACAGATGGTATGGGTCTTTTTTCTGCTATACAAGATAATGTAGAATGGCTTATGAAAACCCCAGAGGGACCAAGGTGGAAAAAGTTGTATGATGCAGGAAAAACAGGAGAATTAGCTCTCGATATAATTCAAAATTTTAGCCAAGATAATTTTTCCTTCTCAACCAATGATCCTGAAATAATGACCCCTCTTTGGTCTAAAGTTGTTGATGCTGGTGAAAAATACAATGAACCAGGAAAATTTACAGCTTTATTAGGATATGAATGGACTTCTTTGATGAAAGGTAATAATTTACACAGAGTTGTAGTTTATAGAGATAATGGAGATAAAGTACGAGATTTTTTACCTTATACTGCTGGAGATAGTACTGACCCAGAAGATTTATGGAAGTATATGGCAAAATATGAAGCGGAAAAAGGAGGTAACGTATTGGCTATCGCGCATAACGGAAACTTAAGTAATGGAATGATGTTCGCCGAAACAACTATTAGTGGTGAACCGTTGAGTGCTTCTTATGCTAAAGAACGTATTCTTAGAGAGCCATTATATGAGATTACGCAAATTAAAGGAGATGGGGAAGCACATCCATTCTTATCACCAAATGATGAATTTGCAGACTATGAAAATTGGGACAAAGGAAACTTAGATTTGAGTGAGCCTAAAACAAATGAAATGTTACAATATGAATATGGACGTTCTGCCTTAAAGTTAGGGTTGAAGCACCAACGTAATTTAGGCGTAAACCCGTTTAAATTTGGTTTTATTGGAAGCACTGATTCCCATACGTCTTTAGCAACTGCAGATGAAAATAATTTCTTTGGAAAAGCCTCGAATGTAGAGCCTAATGCTGAAAGAGCAGAGCATGATTTTGTCACGTCTGTTGTTCCAGAAAAATTTGCAAGTAAAGATAATTCAATCATTAAAGCCTACGAAACAGTAGCCTCTGGATACGCTGCTGTTTGGGCAAAGTCAAATACACGTGAAGATATTTACGATGCCATGGTGAAGAAAGAAACGTATGCAACAACGGGTTCTAGAATTAAACTACGTTTCTTCGGCGGATGGGATTTTTCTGATGCTGATATGAATGATAATTATGTACAAGCAGGATACGATAAAGGAGTTGCCATGGGAGGTGATTTAGGAAATGCATCAAGCAAAGCCCCTTCGTTTATGGTTCATTCTATGATGGATCCAGAATCTGGAAGTTTAGATAGAATTCAAGTTGTAAAAGGTTGGGTAAATGCTGATGGTTCTATGGGCGAAAAAGTATACGATGTTACATGGAGTGGTGATAGAAAAGTTGATGCCAATGGAAAAGTACCATCGGTTGGAAATTCTGTAAATCTTGAAAACGCCACTTGGGATAACAGTATTGGGTCTGCTGAATTAAGCACGGTATGGACTGACCCCGATTTTAATGCTGCTCAAGAATCTTTCTATTATGTTAGAGTTATTGAAATTCCAACACCGCGTTGGACTTTATATGATAAAGTAAAATATGGAGCAGAATTTAGCGATAAGGCTAAGTTAACCTCTACTGAGCGAGCCTACAGTTCGCCAATATGGTACACACCTAAATAAAATTTGAAGGGTAGCAATATTAATTGCTACCCTTTTTTTAATCTTTAACCTTTAATCTTATGAAAAATTTACTTATACTAATTTGCTGCTCTCTGCTAGTTTTAGGATGTAAAACAGAACCTAAACATAGCGATGATGGTCATCATTCTGAGGAACCACGAACTATAAATGGTGAAAATTATTCACCTTATGTGGGCGAATTCAAAGCAGAACCTTTACCAAAAAATTATGACAAACCGCTTTGGGGAGATACGCATTTACATACTTCGTATTCCACAGATGCTGGAATGATTGGTAATAGATTGGGTCCAGAGGAAGCCTACAGAGTGGCTAAAGGAGAAGAAGTAGTAGCATCTCACGGATTTCCTATTAAACTAATTCGACCTTTAGATTTTCTTGTTATTTCAGATCACGCAGAAAACTTAGGTTTGGCGCCAATGATTTCCGAATCAGACCCAATATTAATGAAATACCCATTTGGAAAGGCATTACACGATTTAGTAAAAGAAGGAAAAGGCCATGATGCGTTTCAAAAGTGGGTGGCAACTGTTGCTATGAATACAGATAGTATTGATAGCCCCGAAATGATGGAGACTGCTTGGAAAAGAGAATTAAATTTTGCCGATCAATACAATGAACCAGGCGTATTTACGGCAATGATAGGATTTGAGTGGACTTCAATTGCAACTAGAGAAACGCCTGGCAATTTACATAGAGTTGTGGTTTTTAAAGATGATGCAGATAAAGCAAGTAAAGTTCTTCCATTTAGTGCGTTTGATTCAGTTGACCCAGAAGATCTTTGGAATTATATGGATGAATACGAAAAAAATACAGGGGGATCTATCCTAGCTATTGCACACAATGGTAATTTATCTAATGGTGTCATGTTTCCTGAAGAAAAACGATTGAATGGCATGCCAATTGACAAAAATTACGTCGAAACAAGAGCAAGACTTGAACCACTATACGAAGTAACACAAATAAAAGGAGATGGTGAAGCACATCCTTTTATGTCTCCAAACGACGAGTTTTCAAATTACGGCAATTGGGATAAGTCGGATATTGCTGGCCTGAATCCAAAAGAAGATTGGATGCTACCAATGGAATACGCCAGATCTGCATTACAAATAGGATTACAACTTGAAGAAAAATTAGGAACGAATCCTTATAAATTTGGTATGATTGGAAGTACCGATGCACATACGTCACTTGCAACCACCAGAGAAGAAAATTTTTTCGGAAAAGCTTCACATTTAGAACCAGAAGCGGATAGATGGGAACATGTTTTGATTGGATCTTTAAGTGGTGACGATAGTTTATCAAGTTATTCGTATGAGACTATTGGAGCAGGATTAGCGGCCGTTTGGGCTCGAGAAAACACACGTGAAGGTATTTATGACGCCATGCAAAACAAAGAAACCTACGCAACCACCGGAACAAGAATCATTGTTAGAATGTTCGGTGGATGGGATTTTACAAATGACGACTTATCAAGTAAAGACTATATAGAAAAAGGTTACAGTAAAGGAGTTCCTATGGGTGGTGATATTTCAAATGCACCTGACGGAAAAGCACCGATATTTTTAGTCAAAACATCTAAAGATGTCGATGGGGCAAACTTAGATCGTCTACAGATGATAAAAGGATGGATTGATTCCGAAGGTAAACGACAAGAGCGAATTTATGATTTGGCTGTATCGGATGGCAGAAAAATTGGTGAAGACGGTAGATGTAAGACTCCTGTAGGAAACACAGTTAATATAGAAAACGCAAGTTACACAAACTCAATAGGAAGTACTCAGTTTGAAACGCTTTGGACAGATCCAGATTTTGATTCAAATCTAAGAGCCTTTTACTATGTACGTGTTCTAGAAATTCCAACTCCTACATGGCAAGCATTTGACGCTAAACGATTCTCAACGGATATGCCAGACACGGTTGAAATGATGGCGCAAGAAAGAGCCTATACTTCTCCAATTTGGTATACGCCTAAATAAAAAAATAAACTACTTTTATACTAGGGATAATTTCTTGTAAATTGTCCCTATAATTTTGACTTATAATCTCCCTTTTCATGAAGAAATTAATCAAAGAACCTTTATTCCATTTTTTATTAATTGGCACCTTATTATTTGCCTTGTTTTATGTTATCAATCCTTCTGAAGACAAAGAAGAAATTCTAATAGACAATGATTTAGTAAATGAATTGGTTGCTAAATGGGGCCAAAAGAGAAATCGAGAACCTTCATTGAATGAAGTACAAGGATTGATAAGTGAATATTTAGAGCAGGAGATTTTTTATAGAGAGGCTTTAAAAATGAATCTAGATCATAATGATGAAATTGTAAAGAGACGTTTGGCTCAGAAAATGCAATTTATTTCGGATGAATTGGCTGAGACCCTTCAACCTACCGAAAAAATGCTAAAAGATTACTATGAAGAAAACAAAGATGATTATAAAAAACCTGCAATCTTCACGCTAGAACAACTCTATTTTAGTCCCGATAAACGAGATGATGCAACTGCGGACGCTAAAAAAATAATTTCATCTAATAATATTCCTGAAAAAGCAGATGGGCTTTCTCTGCCAAAAAAATATGAGAACACTTCAGGTACTAAAATTGCCATCGATTTTGGAACTCGATTTGCAAATACAATAGACACCTTAAAAATTGGAACTTGGCAAGGACCAATTAATTCAGGTTTTGGAGTACACCTGGTAAAAGTCCATGAAAAAATACCTGCAGGATATTATTCATTTAAAGAAACACAGCGTAATGTAGTATTGGATTATAACTTTGAAGCGAATAATAAATTCAAAAATCAATTATTAAACTCCCTATTGGAAAATTATGAGGTTGTTTATGATTTGGAATCAAAAGAGTTGATGGATGAAAACTAGATTATTATTTCTTTTCCTATTCATTGGCTTGACGGTAAGTGCACATGAAGTTAGACCAGGTTATTTTAGCGTACTTCAGGTAAACGATTCCATATATCAGGTTACTTGGAAAGTACCAGCGATGGGAGATGCTATTCCAAAAATTTATCCTAGAGTTCCAGAAACTTGGGAAAAATTAGGGGAGCAACAGAACTTAATGTCCGGTAATCTTAGAAGAACTTTTGATTTTAAAATTACAGAACCTATAGAAGGTGGACTTATTCGATTTGATGGGCAAGAAAAAACCTTGATTGATATTTTATTGACAATTCGACTGCAAAATGGCAATCAATATTCTGTCATGATCAAACCTTCTAACCCGAGGTATACCATCCCTAAAGAACCTTCAAAATATGAAGTGGTTAAAACTTACTTAGTATTAGGTGTTGAACATATTTTAATAGGTATAGACCATCTATTTTTTGTTTTAGCATTATTACTAATTACTGTTGGATTTAGAAAACTGATAAAAACAGTGACGGCGTTTACAATTGCGCATAGTATTACGTTATCATTATCTGCATTGGGAGTCGTAGGATTGCCTGGACCGCCTGTTGAAGCAGTAATTGCCTTAAGTATCGTTTTTCTAGCCGTAGAGTTAACGAAACATTATAAAGGTGAAACAGGATTAACTATGAAATATCCTTGGGTTGTTGCCTTCACTTTTGGCTTACTACATGGATTTGGATTTGCTGGCGCCTTAGCCGATATTGGTCTTCCTCAGGCAGAAATTCCGTTAGCGCTTTTATTCTTTAATGTAGGTGTCGAAGTAGGGCAAATACTATTTATCCTAGCCGTTCTTGGATTTATTTTTCTCATGAAAAGATTAAAAAAATCTTGGCCTAGTTGGATCCAACAAGTTACGCCTTATGCCATAGGAAGCGTTGCTGCTTTTTGGTTGATTGAGCGCGTTGTTGGTTTTTGGGGTTAGGTTCTTATACGCATATAGTACATTAATAAATTGTTATTTTTAGAGCAATATTTTTTTTTGTTCATTTTTTTTGATATTTTTATTGAACAAAATTGCAAATAGAACTATATGAGTACATTAGAATTAATTACACAAGCATTAGAATTTGAAAAAAATGAAAGCCAATTCAAATCTAGAAATGAAAGAATTATTGCGGTAAGAGAAGCTAAGAGAATGATCCTTGCTATCAATGAAGTATATAAAAAAAATAGAGATGAAAAATTAATGGCAATTATGAAAAGATTATCCGTAATTAAAATTAAGTTCGAAAAACGACTACGAATTCGATAATTTATGAAAACTTCGCTACCTCAAGAACAGAATTTCGCTGGAAAAATAATTCTAACTACAAGTATTTTTTCATTGCTTTATGCAATTACGCGTTATCATGTTTTTGGCAATGTTCCTTGGAATGACTTTCCTTTTTTCATTCTAAATAAAGCAATTTCTTTAGCTGCATTTATCATGTTAACCTTTAATTTTTCCATTGGGCCTTTAAAAAATTTAGGCCTAAATGTTAGCGAAGGTTGGTTAAACGCTCGGCAGACACTTGGAATGACAGGTTTCTTATATGTACTAGTTCATGTACTTATGAGTTTTATGATTTTTAAACCTGAGATTTTCGGAAAATTTTTTGAAGAAGATGGTAGCCTTACGTTGTTTGCAGGATTAAGTATGTTAGGTGGTATTTTTGCTTTTGTGGTATTGTGGGCGTATAATTTATCCTTTAAAACAACTATGAAAGAAGATGCAAAATTCATGCGGTTTATTACCTCTAGAAAATTCTTGCTTGTAGCCTTGTTATTCTCGTTGGCTCATATATTCTTTATGGGGTATGAGGGATGGTTGAAACCATCAGATTGGCATGGAGGAATGCCTCCAATTAGTTTAGTTGCTTTTACTTTTTTCGCAATATGCTATATTATTAATTTAATTGGAAGAAAATAAGTAGTGAATTGATTACAATAAAAACCTATAGTTTGCAGATACTAAGAATGATTTTCTATTTCCAATAATTCCACCTTCTGCTCTAAATTGCCATCTTTTATTCAATTGATACTGTCCACCAACAACACCATTCCAAAGTTGTTGTACTTGTTTATCCATTCCATAACGAATAATACTGGTACCATCCACCTGATCAATAGCATCAACTATTGGGTCAAAGACCTCGTCTACTACTTTTTTCTGAGCAAAGTTTAAATCATCATAATTGGCGGCGTACCAATCATTATAATCAGAAACAATTTGGTCTGCCCTATCTTCTAATCCTGGCAATGCCTCTCCTAGCGAAATTTGACCTCTTGTTTCAGCGTCCATTTTAGTACGCATTCCTCCAATCCAAAAGGCAAAATTACTTTGGGGTCTGTTTTTAAACTTAAACGTTTTACCAACACGCACTCCTAAAACTTTTACTCGAACAGGGTCGTCTAATAATTCCGGTTTATTCCAAGTCCAATTTGCATCTACAGAAAACCACATTTTCCGAACACCTCCAGCAAACATTACTCCAAACCCTTTTGTAGTAATATTCTGTTCAACTTCAGAACCTAATTCAATGGGGGCTACTAAATTCACTTTTGTATTTGAAGAACCTCCACCGAACAAACCATATACATTAAAAAATGGCAATACCCATAAATCAGGTCTTACGTTATAAGCATAAGACGTATTCGAGTTTTCTCCAAACTCGATAAAATCAACAGGAGTTAAAGGGACATCATAATTGTCGCTTTTAAACCCTAATTGCATGTTATCAATAGTAATATTCTGATCCATCCAAACAAAATTGGCCATTAAACCGGCAGGGAATGGAATATCGAACCCTTTTTCATAGACCTTCTGACCCCATATAGGAAAGATATAATCATATTTCGTGTTCTTTATACTATCTCTATATTCTTGGTGTTTTTTTCCAACATCAATTGATGAATATTGTGCAACAGACGAATACGTTGCAAAGAATAACAATAAACCAAATACTAATAATTTAAATGGAATCTTTTTCATTCTTTTCTTTTAAGTTCTTTTCTTCTTCTTTTTCCAATCTTTCCTTTTCTGCACGTTTTTCCTTTCCCTTATTTTTTCCTATTGGAATATTCACTTTCACAAAAATAGAATTGTGCTTGGTTCCATCTTTTTCTTTATAAGCATTCACAAATCCATAGGAGTATTTTGCCCCAATAGTCATTCCTTCTCCCTTCTTTAACTGATATCCAAATCCTGCAATGGCTCCAACATCAATTCTATTCATTGCGTCTCTATTGTCTTCTTGAATTCGAACCTCCAACTCATCTTGTATTCCATTAAATTCCACATAAGCTTTAGTTACTAACCCAAATTGCAATCCCCCTTCAACATAAATATGATCTTCAAATTCATATTTCATTTGTGCAGGAACCAAAAATCCACGAACAACTTGATCATATTGCCCTTCCAAATCTTCATGAATTGTTGCCCCAATAAAATTCAAATCATTGGTCGATAAATCTTCTACTCCAATTTGTGATTTTACCAAAACTCCAGTATCTAAATACCAATTATTCTTAACCCTAATATCAAAGTAGAAACCAAGATTCAAATCCGAAGTCATTTGTTTGGTCTCTAAACCACTTATCGAAGAAAAATTAAATCCACCCTCTAATCCAAACTCAAGTCCGTCAGAATTTAATTTATCCCCTAATAACAAGGAGATAAGAACTTGAGAGTGCATTGTAATACCAAACAATACAAAACAAAGGAGTAATACCTTCTTTTTCATAATTTTAAATTTAGGTAGTTATAAATGCTAATATAGTTTATTTCATCAACTTTTAATAAAACAACTTTGTCATTAGTATTTTAACGATCAATGTTTTCTAGGTTAATTACCTAATTATTACAATTAGGTATTTATCTGATTGAAAAGGGAGTTTTCTATTTAACCTTTGAAATGGAAATTTTACTATAAAAAAGTAAGATTAATTTACCTATATTTAATGCACTAAAACAATTGTAATGAATACACTTCAACAAATAAATACACTCAAAGAGCGTATGTCTCAATCCATTATCGGACAAGATAAATTAGTAAGCAGATTAATATTAATTCTTTTAGCGAATGGAAATGTATTGCTAGAGGGGTTACCAGGATTAGCCAAAACAAGGGCCATCAAATCCTTGGCGAAAGAATTAGATTGCGGACTAAGTAGAATTCAATTTACACCAGATTTATTACCATCCGATATTACCGGAACAGAAATTTACCAACCTGAAACTGAAGATAAATTCATCTTTCAACAAGGGCCTATTTTTAACAATTTAATTTTAGCAGATGAGATCAATCGTTCTCCTGCTAAGGTACAATCTGCTTTGCTAGAAGCCATGGAAGAACGACAAGTTTCTGTTGCTGGGAAGACCTATAAAATGGAGCCTTTATTTATGGTAATGGCAACTCAAAACCCAGTAGAACAAGAAGGAACTTATCCTTTACCGGAAGCGCAAATGGATCGATTCTTAATGCACGTTACAATTGATTATCCAGATGACGCTTCTGAATTAGCTATCATGCGATTGAATCGTGGAGAGCAAATGCAATCTAAAAAGAACAAGGAGAAAAAAGAAAAATTATCTCCTCAAATTATTTTTGATGCCCGAGAAGAAATTAACAACGTGACTATCTCAGAAAATATGGAGAAGTACATTGTAGATATTATCTCTGCAACACGTTATCCATCTAAATACAACGAGCAATTAGATAGTTGGTTAGATTTTGGAGGCAGTCCTAGAGCTACAATAGCCATTGATAGGGCCTCTAGAACCCATGCTTGGATGAGCGGAAATGATTTTGTGAGCCCAGATGATGTTAGAGCAGTTGTACATGATTGTTTGCGCCATAGAATTATGTTGAGTTATGAAGCAAATGCCGAAGGAATTTCTGCCGATGAAGTGATTGATGCACTATTGAAACAAGTGGCGGTAATTGCTTAATTCTATAATTTGTTTATGAAAAGATCACTTGAAAATAGCAATCCTATTTTTGTATCACTACAAGACTTATTGTCGAAAGAACACAGCGCCCAAGGGTTTAGTTTTTTAGCGAAAAAGCAAAAAGTACGCAGTGTTTTAGGGGGTAAACACGCTTCTAAATTACGCGGTCGAGGATTGGATTTTGAAGAAGTAAGAAACTATGTGGCTGGTGATGATATCAGAAATATTGATTGGAAGGTGACAGCAAGAACTCAAAAAACACACTCAAGAGTTTATAGTGAAGAAAAAGAAAAACCAACATTGATTGTCGTTGATCAATCTAAGTCTATGTTCTTTGGTACACAAAATAAAATGAAATCTGTAGTTGCGGCCGAATTAGCCGCGTTGACTGCTTTTAGAATTTTAAAAGAAGGAGACAGAGTTGGCGGTGTCGTTTTTGCAGATAACGGTATTGACATTATTTCTCCTAAAAGAAATAGAAAAAACATACTTCGATTTTTTGAACATATCGTTCAACGTAATCACGAGTTGTTAGATTCCACACCTGTGAATCACGCAGAAGCATCTTCTGTTGTATTCAAAAAAATTAGAAATATTGTTACGCATGATTTTCTAATTGTGGTGATTAGTGACTTTAGAAGATACTCTAAGGATGTCATAAAAAACATAGCGCAGATGGCTCAAAACAACGACGTGATTTTAGCAAAGGTATTCGACCCAATGGAGCGTGATATCCCTAAAACTAAAATGGTTATTGGAGATACTAAAAAACAATTAAATGTTGACGGTAAGAACCGAAGTATTCAACAAGAGTTTAGTGAAGGGTTTGATACAGATTTTCAAAATTTTGAGAATGAAATGAAAAAGCATCGCATTCCAGTTTTAAAGTTTGATACTGTTCAGCCGGTAGATGACCAACTAAAAAACATGCTTTCTAGCAAAAAATGATATTGACAAAATCCATATCGAAACTTACGCAAGAAACTCCAGAATTGAAACCAATTATGGAACCAGATCCGATTGAATTTTCTTTTGAAACGGTCGGATGGACTGTTTTGTTATGGGTTCTAATAATTTCAATTCTTGTAATTGCAATTCGCGGTATGCTACTGTATCGTAAAAACAAATACAAAAGAACCGCTTTGAAAAAATTAAAAAAGCTGGCTCCTGATTCATCAGATATCAATCAACAAATTGCCACCCAATTAAAAATAGTAGCAATTCAGTCCTATGGCCGAGGTACAGTTGCGCATTTATCAGGTAAGGATTGGACATCATTTTTACAGTCCAAAACAAAGCATACACAATTTGAGGAACTAGATTCTTTTTTAATGGAGTGCTTATATAAAAACAATACTGATTCAGCGCAAACCAAACAATTTTTAACCTTTTCAAAAAAATGGATTAAAACGCATGCCTGAAAATTTTGAAATAGCATACAAGTTTGTTTTTTGGCTCTTTCCATTGCCATTTTTACTGTATTGGTTATTACCACCATTACGCCTTAAAAGCGCTTCATTATTGCTTCCAGATTTTGATAAGGCTCAAAAATACACAGGTGAAAAAGCGCGAAAATCGGCTGAAATAAAAAGACGAAATATTATTTCTTGGCTATTTTTAATATTGATTTGGGTTTCACTATTAGCGGCCTTGTCATCACCACAAATTGTAGGTAAACCAGAATTAAAAGTAAAAACCTCTCGCAGTTTTTTAGTCGTTGCTGACATCTCGTTTAGCATGGCACAAACCGATTGGCAAATTGATGGTAAGCGTGTACGACGCTGGGAAGCTGTTAAACATGTAATGCACGATTTTATCAAAAAAAGAGAAGGTGACCGAATGGGTCTTATTTTCTTTGGATCAAGCGCTTATGTACAAGCACCATTTACATCAGAATTGGCAACCGTTGATCAATTATTAGAAGAAGCCGATGTTGGTATGGCAGGCCAAATGACCAATATTGGAAAAGCAATTGTAAAAGGAATTGACTTATTTGAACAAGACACCATTCAATCTAAAGTAATGCTCTTACTTTCTGACGGTGTAGATGCCGGTACGGATATACTTCCGTTAGACGCCGCGGATATGGCTAAAAAAGATTCCATTAAAGTATACACTATCGGAATTGGAGATCCAAATGCTCCAGGTTCCGATTTAGATGAAAAAACACTAGAAGAAATATCAGAACTCACCGATGCGCAATATTTCAGAGCTATAGATACGGATAGATTGAATGAAATTTATGAAGAATTAGACAAATTAGAACCTATAGAATACGAAGAGGAATCATACAAACCCACGACGTTTTTATATCATTACCCGTTAGGGTTAGCCATTGGCTTGGCGCTGATACATTCCTTCTTAGCAAGTGCCTTTGCATTTGGAAAACAATTCAAAAAAGATGAACTCAATTAAGGAATTTACACATATCGATTGGGGTCAGTTTCATTTTTTGAGACCGCTATTTTTGTGGCTTCTAATTCCAGTTGTCATCATTCTTATATTGAATTTAATCACCAATAGAAATAGTATTAAATGGAAAAGTACCATTGCTCCTCATCTTAGAAAATATGTAATTCAAAAAGGGAGTGAACATCTTAAAAAATGGATGCAGTTTTTCACCATGCTCACTTTGGCTTTGGCAATTCTAGGTTTGGCAGGTCCAACTTGGAAAGAAGTTGAAGTTCCGGGTAAAATATTAGAAACTCCTGTGGTAATTGCCTTGGACTTATCGCAAAGCATGTTGGCTACGGACATTCAACCCAACAGATTGGAACGCGCTAAATTTAAAATATCAGATTTAATAGATGCAAATCCACGAGCGAGAATCTCCTTAGTTGGTTATGCTGGATCGGCACACACCATTGTTCCGTTAACCAACGATTACAGAATTATAAAATCTCATATCAGTACATTATCTCCTAATGTAATGCCGTTTAGAGGCTCCAATTTACAAGCAGCCTTGGAGGTAACAGACACTATTATAAATGTAACTACTGCGCCTGCAACGCTGATTTTATTTTCTGACGACTTTGATGAAGAAACCTTTAATCTTTTACAAAATTTCGCTACAACCGGAAATACACAGATAGAAATTGTACCTTTTAATACAACAACAGGGGCTGATGTTCCTAATTTTAATGGTCGCGGATTTCTGAAAGAGCAAGGTAAAAACGTGCATTCCTCCTTAAATACTGATATTCTAAATAGATTGGATGCCATTGAAAACATTACGGTGCATGCTTTAACTTTAGATAATTCTGATATGGAATTGTTAGCGAAAAAAATTGCCGACAACATAGAATTTAAAGAACAAGACGAAGAAAAAGAAGACGACTGGGAAGACCATGGATTGGTATTGATCATTCCTTTTGTTTTTATGGTCTTTCTCTCTTTCAGAAAAGGATGGGTACTTTATTCCTTAGTATTTATGATGACATTTTCTTCTTGTTCCTCAGATACTTCTTTTAAAGACTTTTGGTTTACGAAGGACTATCAAGGTCAGCAATTAATCGACAAAGAAGAATACGCCTTGGCGGGAGACACTTTTGACGACCCTCTCCAAAAAGGAGTTGCGTACTATAAAGCGAATGATTACGACGCTGCCATTACCGCGTTTAGTAAGGATACCACCGCTATGGGTGCTTATAATTTAGGTGTTGCCTATTTTGCCAATGGCGATTATGCTGCTGCAGAAATTGCTTTTGGAAATGCCGTTGAATTAGATCCTGATATGGAGAATGCAAAAAGTAATATGCAGGTTTCTCAACATTTGTCAGGGGGTGAAAATGAGGTAAATCCAGAAGATGCAGAAGAAGCCACTGAAAAAGGGCAAGCGCAAAATGAGCAAAATAAAAGCCCTGAAGATTTGAGCGGCGGCGGACAAGAAGCCACCAAAGAGCAAATGGAAAAAGAACGCTTAGAGGAAACCGTAAATACAGATGTTAGAAAAGGAAAGGAATTAGACGAAGTACCGGATAATTTTGAAACAGGAAAACAAGACAATTCACAAAAAGTATTGATGCGAAAAGTAGATGATGATCCTTCTCTTTTCTTAAAGCGAAAATTTAAACATCAAGCCAAAGAGAAAAATCTAAAACAAACTAAAAACATAAAACAATGGTAAAAGGTTTTAGAAAATATACGGCGTTATTAATCTTCTTAATTGGAATCGGCACTTTTGCTCAAGGGCATTTATCTAGTTCTGTTTCATTAAGTAAAAACTCAGTGTATGTTGGCGAACCCGTTCAAGTAACTGTTTCGGTTTTTACTTCTACTTGGTTTACAAAAGGGGTAAACCCTGGGAATATAAAAGTAAATGGTGCCTTTACAGTTTATTTCAGATCTTTAAGTACTTCTAAACAAGTAAATGGAAAAACTTATGCTGGTGTTCAGTTGTATTTCAACGTATTTCCTCATGAAAATGAACCGATCGAATTTCCATCGTTAGAAATTGAAGTTGAAACTCCAGACCCTGGAGGATATAAAGGAGTAAAACATATCGTTAGAACAAATCCAAGAACGATTAACGTAAAATCAATCCCTCCAAATTTTGATGCAGATAGTTGGTTGGTCACAACATGGATGTCAGCAACTGAAAATTGGAAAGGAGATTTAAAAAACGTAAAGGTAGGAGATGTATTGGAGCGCTCCATTTATAGAAATGCCTCAAATACGGTTTCAGAATTGATTCCGCCAGTAAAATGGGATACCATCGCAAACGTGAGTTTGTATCCAACCCGGTCTGAAGTAGCAAATAATAAAACAAAAACAGCTATCAGCGCAACTCGAACTGAAGGTGTTCGATATCTATTTGAAAAAGAAGGTGAAATTATAATTCCAAAAAAGGAATTGACTTGGTACAATCCGTATAAAAAGAAACTTTATAAAAAAACGCTACCAGAAGTTGTTATAAACGTGCAAGCAAATCCAGATTTAGGCATGTTGGCTTCGGTAAAAGAGCAATTAGAAAAGGATAAATCCACCGCAGAATCAGAAGAGCAGAGCGCTATTACTGTTTTGGGATTATCATTGAAACAATTCTCTTTGTATCTGCTCATTGGAATTATTTTAGTGTACGTTTTAATAAAACTAATCAAAGTTTCACTCAAGATTCACAACAAAAGAAAAGCGGACTATTTACAATCTGAAAAGTATTATTTCGATGTATTCATAAAGTCAATTCCATCAAAGTCAGCAAAAGAAATTTTACCAAAACTATATAGATGGATTGATGAACTACCTCTAGAAAATTCTACAACATCGAATTTAAGAGGGCATATACAAAGTTCAAATTTGACTTCAGAAATTGATAAGGTTGGAATTACTACTGTCAGTCTAAACTTAAATAAAACACTTTGGAGGCAAATAAGAAAGCAGGTTTTAGACAAAAGTTCTACGAACGAAAAAGTAATACAACCCAACTGGATCAATCCATAACTTTTCTATAACTATAAATTAAAATCCACAAATTGTAGTTCCATTTAATTTTCATTATTTTTGAGTTAGAAAAAAATTGCAACCCTCTATGACTTTTACTTAGATCAATTTCCTGTTATGAGGTTATTGAGTATTGCAGATTATTAACTTTAATGCTTATTTATGAAAACAAAATCTACACAGAATTTTAAATCTATTGTATTTGCTTCCTTACTCTTTTTAGTCGGAGCAATTGCAAATGCCCAAACAGAAAAACCAAATGTCTTGGTGATTTGGGGAGATGATATTGGTTGGGACAATATTAGTGCTTATAACCACGGAATGATGGGTTATCAAACACCAAACATTGACCGTATAGCTAATGAAGGCGCCATGTTTACAGATTGGTATTCGCAACAATCCTGTACTGCTGGTAGAGCCGCATTTATTTTAGGGCAACATCCTTTTAGAACGGGGTTGTTAACCATTGGTATGCCAGGTGCAAAACAAGGAATCCAAGACAATCAACCTACAATAGCAGAATTATTAAAACCACACGGTTATACTTCTGGGCAGTTTGGAAAAAATCACTTGGGTGATAGAGATGAGCACTTACCAACAAATCATGGTTTTGATGAATTCTTCGGAAACTTATACCACTTAAATGCTGAGGAAGAGCCAGAAACATATTATTACCCAAAAGACCCAGAGTTCCATAAGAAATTTGGACCAAGAGGTGTGATTCATTCTTACTCTGATGGTAAAATTGAAGATACGGGACCTTTAACAAGAAAGCGTATGGAGACTGCAGATGATGAATTTACAGATGCTGCAATTGCCTTTATAGAGAAAGCACATGCAAACAAGCAACCTTTCTTTGTTTGGTTGAGCGCAACACGTATGCACGTTTGGACGCATTTAAAGGAAGAGAGCCAAGGTGTAACTGGAATTGGATTGTATCCTGATGGAATGGTAGAACATGACAAATCAATTGGACGTGTTCTTACAAGACTAGAGGAACTAGGAATTATTGACAACACCATCATCATGTATTCTACAGATAATGGTGCTGAGAAATTCACTTGGCCTGATGGCGGAACAACTCCGTTTAAAGGGGAAAAAGGAACTACTTGGGAAGGTGGATTTAGAGCACCATGTGCTATCCGTTGGCCAGGAGTTATCAAACCAGGAACAAAAGAAAATGGTATTTTCTCTCACGAAGATATGCTACCTACAATTTTAGCTGCTGCTGGTGATTCTAATATCAAAGAAAAATTATTAAATGGTCATTCTGCTAATGGAAAAGACTTCAAAGTACATTTAGATGGTTACAATATGATGCCTTATTTAAAGGGAGATGTTGCTGAATCGCCAAGAAATGAAATTTTCTACTTCGATGCTGGTGGTAACTTAAATGCCTTGCGTTATAAAGATTGGAAATTACACTTTACTATAATGGAAGGCGCCATTAACGAAGCTTATAGAAAAACACCATCTTGGCCAATCTTGATTAACTTAAGAGCCGATCCGTTTGAAGTATCTATGGAGTCTGCCTTATACATTCGTTGGTTTGCAGATAATATGTGGACATTTGTTCCCGCACAAGCTTATGTTGGGAAATTCTTAGAAACCTTTAAAGAATTCCCTCCTGTTCAAGGAAGTTCTCTTGGAGTGGACAAAGTCGTTCAATCTCTAAGTGTTAAACCACAGAATTAAAAAATAAATTGTAACTTAAGAAGTCGCAGACTGCGACTTCTTTTTTCTAATTAAAACAAACTACTATGAAACAAACATCTATTCTGGGAGTACTTTTTTTAATGAGTATTTCAATTTTTGCACAAGACAAACCTAACATCCTCGTCATATGGGGAGACGATATTGGGCAGTCTAATATCAGTGCCTACACAATGGGGTTGATGGGGTACCAAACTCCAAATATTGATCGTGTTGCTAAAGAAGGTATGATATTTACAGATTATTATTCTGAGCAATCTTGTACTGCAGGTCGTTCTTCATTTATTATGGGTCAAAGTGTTTTTAGAACAGGATTAAGCAAAGTTGGTTTAC
This sequence comes from Urechidicola vernalis, assembly GCF_031846385.1. Taxonomy (NCBI): domain Bacteria; kingdom Pseudomonadati; phylum Bacteroidota; class Flavobacteriia; order Flavobacteriales; family Flavobacteriaceae; genus Urechidicola; species Urechidicola vernalis. The sequence goes on along the minus strand of NZ_JAVRHV010000004.1, from coordinate 159,375 downwards.
CAGGAGCAAAAGAAGGTATTTCTTCTGAGGACCCAACTATTGCAGAATTACTAAAACCATTAGGCTATAGAACAGGACAATTCGGAAAAAACCATTTAGGTGATCGTGATGAGCACTTACCAACCAATCATGGATTTGATGAGTTCTTTGGAAATCTATACCACTTAAATGCTGAAGAGGAGCCAGAAAATGAAGATTATCCAGATCCAGCAAAATATCCAGACTTCAGAAAAAAATATGGACCAAGAGGGGTAATTCACTCTTATTCGGATGGAAAAATTGAAGATACAGGACCTTTGACTAAAAAGAGAATGGAAACTGTAGATGATGAAACTATTGCTGCAGCAAAAGTATTTATAAGAAATGCTGTTAAATCTGGAGAGCCATTTTTTGTTTGGTGGAACGGAACTAGAATGCATTTTAGAACACATGTAAAAGAAGAACATAAGGGAATATCTGGTCAAGACGTTTATGGAGACGGGATGGTTGAGCATGACATGCATGTTGGAGAATTATTGGATTTATTAGATGAATTAGGTGTTACCGATAATACAATTGTACAGTACGGAACAGATAACGGGCCACATAAAAACACTTGGCCAGATGCTGCATCTTCTCCTTTTAGAAGTGAAAAAAACACCAACTGGGAAGGTGGCTGGAGAACGCCATCTATGATTCGTTGGCCTGGACAAATTGAGGCGGGATCAGTTTCTAACACTATCATATCTGGTATGGATTGGTTGCCAACATTTTTGGCTGCCGCCGGAAATGAAAATGTAAAGGATGAATTGCTTAAAGGAAAAACGATTGATGGGAAAACATTTAAAGTACATTTAGACGGTTACAATATGTTACCGCATATTACGGGTAAAGAAAAAGAAGGCAGAAGACACGAAATCTTTTATTTTTCTGATGATGGTGATTTAACTGCTATGCGATATGACGATTGGAAATTAATTTTCATGGAGCAAAGAATGGATGGAACCCTAGGGTTATGGGCTAACCCATTTACTCCTTTAAGAATTCCTTTAATTCTTAATTTAAGAAGAGACCCTTATGAAATTGCACCTATAACTTCTAACACCTATTATGACTGGTTGTTGGACAGGGCCTATTTATTAGTACCGGCACAAGATATTGTTGGTCAATTTTTAATGACTTTTAAAGACTACCCTCCAAGAATGAAGGCGGCAAGTTTTAGTTTGGAAAAAGTAATGGAAAAATTAGCTAGCCCCGGTGAACATTAAAATATAAATCAAAAACTATGAAACATATAAAACAAATATCAATTTTAGGAATGCTTCTTTTATTAAGCATCTCTGTCTTTGCACAAGACAAACCAAACATCCTTGTGATATGGGGAGATGATATTGGATGGTCTAACCCAAGTATTTACAATATGGGAATGATGGGTTATAAAACTCCAAACATTGATAAAATTGGAAAAGACGGTATTGTATTTACCGATTACTATTCCCAACAATCTTGTACCGCAGGTAGGTCTGCATTTATAACGGGACAATCTCCTTATAGAACTGGATTAACCAAAGTTGGTTTACCTGGTGCTAAAGAGGGATTAAATATTTTAGACCCGACAATTGCGGGGCTACTTAAAAATCACGGTTATGCAACGGGTCAATTTGGAAAAAATCATTTAGGTGATTTGGACGAGCATTTACCTACCAATCATGGTTTTGATGAGTTTTTAGGGAACCTCTACCATTTAAATGCAGAAGAAGAACCTGAGCATCCTGATTACCCTGAAGGTGCTGAATTTAAGAAAAAATTCGGTCCGAGGGGCGTGATTAAATCGTCATCAGATGGTAAAATTGAAGATACAGGGCCATTGACTAAGAAAAGAATGGAAACTGTAGATCATGAAACAAAAGATGCTGCCATTGCCTTTATGAAAAAATCTGCTGGAGAAGGAAAACCGTTTTTTACATGGTATAATTCTACAAGAATGCATGTTTGGACACATTTACAAGATAAGTATAAAGAAAAAACTGGACTAGGTGTATATGCTGACGGTATGGTCGAATTGGATGATATCGTAGGAGAATTAACCGCTACTTTAGATGAATTAGGCATTGAAGAAAATACCATAGTAATTTTCGGAACAGACAATGGTGCAGAAATTATTTTTTGGCCGGATGGAGGGATGACACCTTTTAGAGGTGAAAAAGCGACTACTTGGGAAGGTGGATTTAGAGCTCCTTGTTTAATTAAATGGCCAGCAAAAATTAAACCAGGACAAGTTAGTAATGCTATTATTTCTGGAGAAGATTGGCTACCTACTTTTTTAGCCGCAGCTGGAGAATCTGATGTGAAAGAGAAATTATTAACAGGACATTCTGCAATGGGAAGAGACTATAAAGTACATTTAGATGGTTATAATTTCTTACCGTATTTAACAGGAGAAACTGATGAAAGTCCCAGAAATGAAATTTTCTATTTTGACGATGATGGAAGTTTAAATGCATTCAGATATAAAAGATGGAAAATGCACTTTAAAATTCAAGAAAACCATGGATTTAATGTATGGCAAAAAAAATATACCGAATTAAGGTTCCCAATGCTTATGGATTTATATGGTGACCCTTTTGAAAGAGCACAACATGATTCTGAAGATTATAATCATTGGTTGGCAGAACGTATGTTTATGTTAGTTCCTGCTCAAGCAAAAATTGCTGAGTTTTTATCAACATTTAAGGAGTTCCCACAACGACAAGAAGTAGGAAGTTTCAGTTTAGATAAAGTTTTAGAGCAAATGCAAAGTGCTAAAAAGAATTAATTCCATTATAATTTTATCAAAACCAGTTATTTATTAATTTAGATAACTGGTTTTTAATTTCAATTGATATGAAAAATATAATTTACTCATCATTCGCCATCCTTTTTATTAGTTTCACTTCTTGCACAACAAGTGTAAATGCTGATATTGATTCAAAAACAACAACTCCATTACCAAGTTGGAACGATGTGGCTTCAAAAAAAGCCATCCTTAATTATGTTAATGATATTACCAATAAAGAAAGTAAGAACTTTATTCCAGTTGTAGATAGAATTGCTACATTTGATAATGATGGAAATCTTTGGTCAGAGCAACCTGCCTATTTCCAATTGTTCTTTGCAATAGACAGAGTGAAAGCTTTGGCTTCCGAACATCCAGAATGGAAAGATCAACAACCATTTAAAGCCGTTTTGGAAGATGATATGCCTGCTTTATTAAAACAGGGTGAACATGGATTGATTGAATTGGTTATGGCAACTCATGGAGGAATTACCACAGATGAATTTGAAGAAGATGTAAAACAATGGTTGGCAACTGCCAAGCATCCGAGATTTGACAAACCTTACAATGCATTGGTATATCAACCAATGCTCGAATTGTTAGATTATTTGCGTGCCAATGATTTTAAATGTTTTATCGTTTCTGGAGGTGGTATTGAATTTATGCGTCCTTGGTCGGAAGAAGTGTATGGCATACCACAAGATCAGGTTGTGGGATCTAGCATTGTAACCGAGTTTGATTACAACAACGGAAACCCTGTAATTAGACGTTTGCCAAAAATGAACTTTATTGATGACAAAGGAGGGAAACCAGTTGGTATAAACAGATATATTGGTCGTAAACCTGTTTTTGCTTCGGGTAACTCTGATGGTGATTTACAAATGCTACAATGGACGGATTCTAATTCTTATAAAAGTTTCCAATTATATCTACATCACACCGATGCCGAACGCGAATGGGCCTATGATAGAGATTCGCACATTGGTCGTTTAGACAAAGGTTTGGATGAGGCTCAAGAAAAAGGATGGACAATTATTGATATGAAAAATGATTGGAAAGTGATATATCCGCATGATTTGGAATAACCAATTTTAAAATCAATATTTTTGTACTACTAAAAACTAAAACTATGAAAAAATCAATCTACTTATTTATCGCCGGTCTATTTCTAATTTCTTTTTCTGTACAAGCACAAAAATTTGAAATTACACCGCAGTATGGGTATCAGGTTGGAGCCAAATACCATTACTATGGAGGTTATGTGAAGATGACTGATTCAGATCAATATGGAATTACGGTAAATATGGAAATAAGTCCAGATGTTGAAGCTGAATTCTTTTGGGCGCAGCAAAATGCAAGTATTAGAACTGAAGATTATCAATATTTTCCAATAGAAGTTCATATTACAGATATCCAAGCAAATCACTTTCAACTAGGTGCTATACATTCCTTTGGCTACGGAGATGCTAAGCCATTTGCCGGAGCATCATTGGGATGGACATCTTTCAATCCAGATGACTCGTCTTATAGTTCTAATACCAAATTTACTATTGGTATTTCTGGTGGGTTGCGTTATTATTTCTCAAAAAGACTTGGATTTAGATTACAAGGACAGTTGCTTATGCCTATTCAATGGGGTAGTATTTATATTGGTCCAGGAGGGGGTGCAGTTTCGACTGGTGGAAGTTTATTACAACTAAATTTTACAGGCGGTTTAATTTTTGGCTTAGGTAAATAAATTTTAATTTTGCTCCTTCAAAATCAACAACATTATTATGAAAAAAATCACCATCCTATTTATTGCCTTTCTTATAGGCACACATACTTATTCTCAATCATTAACAGAATTGTATGATTTAGTTCATTCATCTGTTGTTGTTATAAAAACAATTAGTTCAGAAAGTGCAGGATTAGGAGATAAGCAAAAAGTAAAAACATCTGAAGGATTAGGTTCAGGAGTTTTGGTTTCTTATAATGGACTTATTTGGACTGCATCGCACGTAGTACACAATGCTGAAAAGGTGATGGTAAAGTTTCCAGATGGAGATGTTTACGAAGCAGATGTATTAAGTTCAAGTCCTATGGCAGATGTGGCATTGATTAAAATTAATTCTTTATTCGATTTAAAGAAAAAGCACATCGCCCAAATTGGAAATTCTGATGATGTGAAAATTGGCGAAGATGTTTTTGTTATAGGAACTCCATTAGGGATTGAACAAACACTTTCTAGAGGAATCGTAAGTGGTAAAATGGCAAAGGAAGGATTAAATGATGATTTTTTACCAGTAGAATTTATTCAAACAGATGCTGCAATTAACCCTGGTAATTCAGGTGGGCCTATGTTTAATATGAATGGTGAGGTTATCGCTATTGCTAGTTTTATCATGTCACAATCGGGTGGTTTTGATGGTATTGGATTCGGAGCTTCTTCTAACGTAGCGCAAAAAATATTAATGGACCAACCAAATATTTGGTCTGGGATGGAATTTGTTTTATTACAAAATGAATTGGCCGATATTTTTAATATTCCGCAAGATGCCGGAGTCTTAGTTCAAACTGTGGCTTCTAAAGGATTGGGAGATAAATTAGGATTGACCGGGGGTTATATAAATGCTACAATTGAAGGAAAACCATTATTGGTTGGTGGAGATATTTTATTAGAAATAGCAGGAGTGAAACTTGATAGTGAAGAAGCTATAATCTCTTTACGTGAGAAAATAGTGACACTGCAAGAAGGAGGTTCTTATACTGTAAAATATTTAAGAGCTGGTAAAATAATTACCAAAGAAGTCTCTAATTAGTTCCTCGTAATCTATTATAAATCTGCTGATAATTCTGATTATTAGGAGCAATTCTTAACAACAACTCACAAGTTTTAATTGCGTTTGCATTGTTCGTATTCATTTCGGCAATCAATTTAACGTATAATAAGCGCTCATTATTTGGCATTAAATCCAAGCCGTCGCGTACAATTTCTAGAGATTTATTATACTTATTTTCTTGTTGCAACATCAAGGCGTAATTGTAAAATGCATTTGGATTTACAGGTTGTTTTCCTAAACTTTGTTCCATGTATTCCATAGATTTCTGAATATTACCCGTTTCATTATATAATAAGCCAAGCATATAATAAGAGTACCCAAATTCAGGTTCTTGCTCAACCACTTTTAAATACAACGCTTCACTTTCTTTTACTTTATCTTGTTGGTAATACAGCAAGGCCAAATTCATACGAGAACGGTTGTTAAACCTGTCAATTTTTACAGCTCTCTCGTATGATTTAATCGCTTCTATTTCTTTCCCTTTTGCTTGATAATACAATCCTATTTGATGCTGACCCGTTGAAAAATCTGCATTAATATTCATCGATTCTAAAAATTCTTTATTTGCCTTTTTAAAATTAGGGTTGGCACTAATATCAATCCCCATCATGTTAAAATATTGCGCTGTAGAAATACGAACCAACCTTACTGAATCTTGGAGCATCGCAGCTATATTTGGAGACATTTCTGAATTATTCAATACTTCCATTCCTCTAACTACTTCATTTCTTACCGTTGACGAAGAATCATTTAAATACCCTACCAACTTTTGAATTTGCTGTGTATTTAATGGATAACTAGCATACCTATTTACCGCAGTTGCTCTTGCAATATCAGGATAATTATCATTTGCCATTAAATATTCATACGCAGATAAATCTCCATGCGCTCCTTTTAATAAATAATCTGAAAAATGATCTGCTCTTTCTGTCCCAAATTTCTCTATAACCACATCTGCTGCCCATTGTGCCGTTTTATCGTCATGACATCCGGTGCAGGAGTTTGGCACACCATAGGCTACCGTTTGATCTGGTCTAGGTACTCTAAAACTATGATCACGTCTAAAATCATTACCCATATATGTTTTACCAGGCATATGACAGTTTATACATTGAGCACCATTTGAACCTACACCATGAAAATGATGAGATGGTTCATTATAATTGGGCGTATGGCATTGCATGCATAAATCATTGCCTTCCTTCTTTAATTTTAAAGTATGCACATCATGACAGTCTTTACAAGACACACCATTGTGATACATTTTACTTTGAATAAAAGAACCATACACATAATCCTCATCGCGTATTTGACCATCCAATTCATATATAGGGTCAATTAACATACTTTGTGCATAATGGTCTTCGAATTTCCCTTTATAATCAAAATACTTTGTTAACTGACTTCTTCTAGAATGGCATCGCGCACATTTATCTACGAGTTCTGTTGAAGTCATTTCGGAGTTCATATAAATACTCGGTGGATGGTATTCGTCTGTCGGATTTTCATAAAACGAAACATGCGAACTTGAAGGGCCATGACAGGCCTCACAACTCACATCTATTTCGCTAAAAGTAGTTTTATAAGAATCCGTTTTACTCGAATAATTTTTCTGAAGATTTGTGGAATGGCAATCAGCACACATGGTGTTCCAACTCATAGCACTACCCGTCCAATGTAGTCTATCTCCATGATTGATATCTACTTGATCGTTCAGCGTAAACCATTCATTTTTAACTGAATCCCATGCAGTACTTAAGCATTGGTATTCTCCGTTTTCGAACTTTATTAAATATTGCTGTAAGGGGGTTACTCCAAAAACATACTCAATTTTATAATCTGAAAAAGAACCATCTAAACCCTGTGTATTTACATAATAGCCATCATCCTTTTTAAAAAAAGTACTGGTTATATCTTGATGCGTAATTCTAGAATTATCAAAATTCCCTAAAACGGTCGAGTCATTTGCTACATCCATGGCCAAATCATGATGCGATCCTTGCCATTTATTAAATGTTTCTTGATGACAAGATTTACAGGTTTCTGACCCTACAAAACTTGCTTCAACAATTTTACCATCTTTAATCTCTGTATATTCTGTCTTTTCACTCGAACCACAAGACACCAGCAAAAAAACAAGTAAGCCAAAAAGACTTACTTGTTTTTTATGTAATGCTATATGTTCTAAATTATTTTTTAGGGTCATTCTTTCTAATACATTCTTCTATTCGACCCAAATATAAAATTATAATACCAATGCTAATAACAATAAGATTAGTTATTTATTAATAACAAGGCTAATACAGCAAAATGATCGGAGTAATATTTCAAATCTTTAGAATCCGTTAAAACAGCATGCTTCATAACTTTTATGTTCTCTGTATTTGAAACAAAAATATAATCAATTCTAGGGCCTACTTCTTCTTTAAACTTAAAGCCATTAAAAGTGCCATAGGACCCGAAAGCTGGAGTTTTACTCAATTCATAAGAATCTAACATAAAATTCTTTAATTTTGAAATCACCTTACTATTAGGCTCTACATTTAAATCACCCATAAAAACAACTGGTAGGTTGTCTGAATTCATTTCTTCAATTTTTGCTTCAATCATGTCAATTGCTTTTAAACGAGACTCCCCTCCTATATGATCAAAATGCGTATTGAACACCCAAAATTTCTTTCCGGATTCTTTTTCTTTAAACAAGCCATAGGTACAAATTCTAGGCAATGCAGCGTCCCAATTTTTAGAAGGTTTATCGGGTGTTAGAGACAACCAGAAGGTACTAGATTCTAAAACTTCAAAATCATTTTTTTTATAGAAAATCGCCGACTGCTCTCCTTTTCCTTCACCATATCTTCCAATACCAAAATGTTCATACTCGGCTAATTCTTCATCCAAATATGCTGATTGATGTGGAAGTCCTTCTTGAATTCCGAATATTGAAGGTTCATAAAATTGTATTTGATTTACCAATCCTTTTTTTCTATTTGGCCATGCATTTTCACCATCTGAGGCAACATCTAATCGAATATTATACGTCATTACAGAAATGGTTGCTTCTTGACTGAACCCGAGCACTCCCAACATTAAAACAACTATAACTAAACTTATCTTTTTCATCTTAAAACGTGTAGTTTAAATTTAAATGAACCAATCTTGCTTGCACTGGAGTTACAATAAAATCAGCGTTTGGATTATTGTTAATATATTCTTTGGTTGCATCATCTTTACTCGCTCCGAAGGAATTAGGTCCATAAAAATTTAATAAACCTTCTGATGCAAAAGCATTTTTAACATGAAGTCCAACATTAAATTGAGAGGTAAATTTATATACAGCACCAAAATTAAAAACACTATAGGAAGGCAATTGAAAAGCGTTGGCAATATTACCTTCACGCTCTCCCATAAAACGCCAATCGGCATAAACCGCTGTTTTGTTCCAAGTATACTCAGGAGTTAAATTGAACATAACACTTGGGTTAAACGGCAATTTGTTTCCGTTATAAGCAATAATTTCATCGTCACCAGTATCAACAGTTCCGTTCGCATTATACACTGTAAAATCTTTCGCTTTTGCATTTTGTAAAGTTCCGTTGAATCGCACATTAAAATCGGCTGTAGGATGATAGATACTTTCTATTTCTAGTCCAAAAGTTTCAGTACTATTAAATTGCATTGGTGTGTAAAATATCCCATTGGTATCCTCATCAAAAACAAAAGTACTAAACCCTACATTACTCAATTCACTATAAAAAAGTGTAGGAATTATTGTCAGTGACTTACTATTAAATTTAATTCCTGCTTCTGCTTGTGTAACTTGTTGACTTGGTCCTTTTTCATTAATTGGAACATTTGAAAAATTATCGAAATAATAATCGAGTTCAGGCGCTTTTTCTCCGTTAGAGAATCTTCCAAAAAGATTGAAATTTTGATTAAACTCATAATTAACTCCTAACGAATAGGAAAAATTATTGTAATTATAATCGAACTCATCTTTTTCCCCTGTCGGAATTAAAATTCCATTGTCATAATCTGTTAACGGATTCCCATCATAACCTCCATCTTTCATTAACGGCGCCCCTCTATCCTTAGAACCAAAATGAACAATAGAGTTCCAACGAAGACCTGCATCAATCATCAATTTATCATTTACTTTCCATTGATCTTGAACGAACAAATGCAATTGATTTACATTTGCTTCTCCTTTTCCATAAAATAATCCTCCATAATTACTGTATCCATTTTCATCCGAAAGTTGAACAATTGGGGCTCCTGGATTTTCAATTCGAGCGGTCATGGCTGTTGGCTCTGCTGCATATGAAGCATAGGCAAAACTTGCTCTTGTTAATGTACTAATATTAGTATTTGCAATAAAAACACCTCCGTTTAAAATATGGTCATTCAGGTCTCCTCGAAACGATAATTGATTCATAAACTCATCGCTATGATCGTCTTTGTACCATGCTCCTACACCTAAAACAGCATCATTAGCTATTGTTCCATCGGTTAAATAATCAAAACTTGGTGGGTCTCCAAAAATACCAGCATTATTAACTCTAGCCATTTCTTGGCCTGTTTCTGCGTTGTCAAAAATTACTTGGCCCACTGGAAATCCAGCCCCACTAATAAAATATGGCAGGAAGCCATTTAAAGGTAATTTTGCGCTTGACAAACTTGTTTGCCAATTAGCTGACTTTGAAGAATACCGCATATGATTTACTACTTTCCAATTTTCTGAAACCTCAGATTCAAATAAAAACCCACCCGTAATATCTTTTGTATGAATTCCGTTTGATGGGTCAAATTCGTAATATCCTCCAACTCCATCAGGAATCATACTATTTGAATTTGAAATTAATTGCGCCGTAGATTTAAAATATTGGTCATAAGCCGCTTCTGGATTTTCCCAATTATTTGCCGTTACACCAGTCGTTCTATTCACCTGATCATCCAAATATTTTCCGTACAACTCTACTTTCCCTTTTTCAAATGTATAACTTGTTCGTAATTTTAATTGACCTCCATTAGCCATGTTAAAGTCAATGTTCTTGTTTCCCTGATCTAAACGATGAGAGACACCAACACTATATCCAAACTTATCGCTTAAAGGTCCTGAAATTGTGGCATCAATCTTATTGTAAAAATTACCATTATTATGTACGCCTGTATTTAATGAAATTGCTCCTTGCTGAATTTTACTTATTGGGTTTGATATGAAATTAAAGACCCCTCCAGGTGTATTCATTCCGGAAATTGCTGCTGAACCTCCTCGAACCACTTCAACTCTTTTAATAGAGTTATCTATTCTATGAAATAAATCTGGTGAAAATGATGAAAATTGGACTGCCGAAACTGGCAAACCATCTTCATGTAATCCTACATAATACCAACCTAAATCATCTTCTGCCGAAATGGAAATTCCACGAGTGTAAACCCTTGTAAATACTTCTCCTGCTGAAGCATCAACGTACACTCCAGGTGTTCTTTCTAACAAGGCTGCACTTCCGGAAACACCGAATGTTGATATCTCCTTAGGTCCAATTGTACTTATAGGGACGCTCAAATTTTTATTTGAAATAGGAATTAGAGTTCCTGTAACGACAACCTCTTCTAAATTTAAATAATCTTTATCTAAAACAATCTGAAGAGCGCCCTCAATTTCAGCCACCAAAATTGTAAATGATTTATATCCTAAAAAAGAAATTTGTAACATCCCATTTACATTCAAGTTTTCTAATGAAAAATTACCGTCAATATCTGATACAGTGGCAACTGACGATCCCAAGATACTTACATGAGCACCTTTCAATGGATCTCCCGATTTAGACAATATCTTACCTGATATTATTTGAGCAAAAAGTGTGCTGCCTAGAAATAAAAAAAATAGCAAAAAGTAGTGTTTCATGAAACTTAAAAAGTATAAAAATTGTTAAATTTCAAAAGTAAGAATAACCACAACTAATTGCAGAGAAATAAGTCTAAATAAATTAAGCCTTAAGTCTTTCTATTTTATCCCAAATTCCCCAATAAGCACCGACCTCTCCTTCATCTCCAACTTTCCAAGATTCGTCAAAAGATGAGAAATAAAATAAATCAATATCATCTTGAGCACTCCAGTTAATCGAATTAATAAAATAAATTAATGCATTTTGATAAGACGGAATAGCTCCTTCAAAGTTTTCACCTTTAAAAGGCCAACCGGTTTCAGTAATAATTACTTTTTTACCGTTTCCAGCTTTCTTGGCTTGTTGGAACATATCTTTCATATACACCAAAGAATATTCAAGACTACATCCCTCCCAATATGGATAACAATTAGCTAAAACAACATCGCAAGCTTCTGTAATTTTTGGTCTTTTAGAGAATTCATAGTAAGCATCTACATATCCAACTGTAACATCTGGTATTTCTTTTTTAACTCCATTTATATATGCAAGCAATTCTTCTTCTGTTAGATCGCCTCTATACATAACTTCGTTACCGACTGCTGCAATATCTACATAACCTTCTTTGGCCAGTTCAATAAGACCTGAAATTTCTTTCTTATTTATACTCAAATCATCTCCTAGCCAAGCTCCTACCATTGTTTTAATACCAAATTCTTTTGCTATAACCGGTATCATTTCATTTCCATCTGTACAAGAAAATGAGCGTATCCATTTAGTATATGGGCTTATAATTTCCATGCGTCGTCTAATCTGCTCTTCCGTGATTAGATCTCCTGGCTCTTGCCCTTCTTCATATGGGCTAAAGCATAAACCATGCATTCCATTATTTAATACTTTCTGAAAAATTGATTTTAATTCTTCTTCTGAAGTTTCTTTCGTTTTAATTCCTGATAAGGATAATATCTTTTCTGCTCTGTACGACATTAATCTTTTTATTTTTTATTTAACTCTTTTCTCTTTGTCAAAGCTGATCTAACTTCTGAACTACGTTTTTCATCAACATCATAATCTTTCATCACCCACATTGCTCCAATGGTTCCCAGAACAGGGAAGAAGCAAAAGAATAAATGCAAACCGTTTATAGCTTCTGATTGTTCAGTAGTTGGAACCCCTGCTTCGAAACCTACAAACCAAATAATAACTCCTCCTAGTGCTCCAGCAATAGCAAAGCCTACTTTTACCATCCACCAATAAATAGCTCCAAAAATTCCTTCTCTACGTTTTCCTGAATTTAATTCGTCAATATCTATAACATCAGCAGTCATAGACATCATGATGGTAAATAAACTTCCTATTCCAAATGAGAAAAAAGGTAATGCAATGATGTACATCCAAGGTTTTCCTGGGACGAATAGAAAGTATAGCATCGCGTACCCAATTATTGAAATAGCCTGGGAAAGCATAAACGCTTTTTTCTTTCCTATTTTTTTTGAGAGCCATGCAACAATTGGAATTACAATAAACGTAGTCCCTAGCGCACCTAAACACCCAAATAAAGACACCCAAATACCAGATGCCTCTGTATCACCATTAAATAATTTATAAACAATCACGAAAAGTGTTAGTGATGAAACCGCCATAAAAGCGTTATAAATAAGGAATGTTGAAATACATAATTTTCTAAATTCTTTTATCCTAAATGCTTCTACAAAGCTTTCAAATATTTTATTCAAACTTCCTTTAATATTACCAAAACTTAAAGGCTCATAATCTTCATTTATAGTAGATTTACTTTTGATAAAAAGGGCAGGGACAATAGCACAAACAGCACAGGGAATCGCCACCCATATTGCCAACTCTCTTACGGCTACATCTGCGGATGGAAACCATTCTGGATCGTACATAATAACCCAAAACCATGGAGCAATAACCCAAGCCCATTGCCCTATCCATTGAGCAATAGCCATAATACTGGTCCGCTCGTGAAAATCGTCACTCATTTCATAGCCCATTGCCACATATGGAACACTGAAAAGAGTTAAACCTAAATAAAAAACGATAGACCAAAGAAAGAAATACCAGAAGTTGTATTGAACTGTACTTTCTTTAAATAGTTGCCACATAAAAATATAGGCAATACCCATTAAAATCCCTCCCATGAGTACATATTGTCTTCTTCTTCCCCATTTAGATTTCGTGTTATCTGAAATGAATCCCATGATTGGATCTGAAATGGCGTCAAATAACCTTGGAAAAAGATATATCATTCCCCACATGAGCCCTGAAAACTTTAGATCTTGTATCAAGACTACCATAAAAATACCCAATATTGCGGGAAACATTTGGTTGGCAAACATTCCTATTCCGAATGCAACTTTTTGTCCAAATGACACCGGACTATTTTTTTCTACTACATGTTTACCCATAAGTTCTATTTTTAGTTAATTAGTATTCCGTTAAAGTCTGTCTGTATTTATTCTTAATTACAACATATGTTTCTTTCTTATTTCTGTCTATATCTACTATTCCCCAAAATTCTTCATTCGGAGTTCCGTCATAAGGAACTCCGGAACTATTCGGAGCCCATCCTCCTATATCTTGGGTGTTTATGTTCCCTGCTTTCCACCAACCATCAGTAAAAGAGAACATGGTTACTCCAAAGCAAACTTCTTTATTATTAAAAACACTTTCCAAGATTTTTGCATTTGCACCTGCCTGTGCCTTTTCATTTAATCCTTTTTCATAACCTTGCTTGGTAATTGTCATATAACTATCTCCACCCGCTTCAGATAGATACATTGGCTTATCGCTTACTTTTTCCCATTGCTCAAATAGTTCTGAAGGATTGTCCCATCTATAAATATTTAATCCCCAAACATCAATATTGTCAGTCATTTTTAAGGCTAGTTCATCTGGCAACTCTCCGTGAGCAGTCGTAACTTTATGCTTTTTATCAACTTTATGAATTAAATCGGTACTTTCATTTAATGCCTTATACCAGTTTGCAATATCATCATCAAACCATTCTGGATGATAATTGTATTCATTCCCTAATTCCCACATTAAAATGGAAGGATGATCCTTATATTTCTTTACATAGTCAATAAATGACCCCGACAAAATATCATAATTCCCATTTTGATTGTAACCAAAACCTATTATCACTTTGAGACCTGCGCTATTTATTTTATCTAAAACTACGGTATCATCAATTGGCTCGTAAACCCTTATCGTATTTATACCTGCCTCTACCATCAATTCTAAATCTTGATCGATTGTTTCAAAACTTCGTTGATCTGAACCTTTTGGTACAGGATGGTAACAAATCCCTTTTATTAAATATGGCTGATTGTCGTAGTGAAAAATCCTACTTTGATTACTTTCTATTTTATCTTTTGTTTGTTTTTGAACACAAGACAAAAGTCCAAACAAAATTAATGTTACTATGTATATTTGTTTTTTCATTTCAACAATCATTTTTAATGTTGATTATGTAACTGAATAATTCCGGGAACCTGAACCGTTTCCAATAACGCGTACTTATCACCATTAAATGTTTTTGTTATTGGATTTCCATTTCTAGTAAGTCCTTCAAAAACACCTTTATCAACAGCATCCCATAACGCAAACTTTGCTTTTCCTCCTACGGTAAATAATCCGAAATGATTTTCAGATCCATTGGGATTATTAGCATCTTTCCAAGGTTCATCAAACCCTTCAAAATAAAAACATCCAATACTATTTTTATTGGTCCATGCTCTCATTAAATCATGAAAAATCGCTTCTTTGTATTCATCCGTTGCTTTTGCTCCGTTTTGACCATATAAACTATTACACACAGTTGCCCAACCAGTTTCTCCAATATGAATTGGCTTGTCAACTCCTAATTTTTGCATATAGTTTTTAACGCCATCATATTGATTTTTTGCATATTCTAAAGAGCGTTGCATTGATGCATCAATCTTTGCTAATTCAGAAAAACCTCCCTCCTCTTCTAATACTCCCCAAAATTGCGGATTGTAATGCGTATCATGCATTGGATACGTATGCATTGATATAAAATCCACTTCCTTAATTAGAGTATCTAAATCTGGCACATGGTATTGATTTTCTCCACCGCCCCATGACGCAAAATTATCAGAACTTGTAATCCATAAATCACTCGATAATTCTCCATTACTTTTTAAGGATTGTAAATGTTTAACCCATTTTAATATAATCCATGGCTCCACATAATAACCAGATTGCCATTTAACCATGGCCTCATTACCTACTGCTAATACTTTAATAATATCAGGATAATCATTTGCTAGTTCAACGGCTTTTGAAACTTCAACAGCATTTCGTGGGCTTTCCTCGTTATGATTAAGTGGTTGATCCGTCCAAGCATTCTTACAATCTATCCAAATCCCTAGCATTACGTACATTTCAAAAGAAGGATCTTCTTGTTTTAATTGTTCGATGGCTTTGACTAGGTTACTCGCATGAGGCAAGTGTAGTTTATATGTTCTTAAAATTCCTACTCCAATTGCACTTAACAATTTCATATCTTCTTTCAACTCATCAATAGAGGGTTCTATTCCATGATCTGAATGTCTATAGCCTCCATATGACATGGCTAAATAATTTGGGTTTCCAAGAATTTCCTGTGCGGTTTTGTCTTTCACAGTATTGATTTTTTTAGGATTATTCGAGCAACCAATCAACGAAAATATAAACAGTAAAACATAAGGTACAGCTAGTATTTTTTTCATGATAGGCGCTTTTAAATTTAGTTAATTGACACTTCTATTTTTTCTACTTCACCAGTTCTTTCAAACATTTTCTTTGTTACTAATTCATCTATAACTGGGTATTCATAAGAAATTACTTCTCCTGAATTCAGATAAACTTTAGCGCCTATGTCTTGACTTTGTTTATAAATTATTGGTACCTGACAATAAGTAAAACAAAGTGATTTTTTATCTAATTCTAATTGCTGCTCTTCTCCTTTTACATTTAAAAAATAGAATTTTTTAGATTCTTTTAATAGTTCACTTCTGCGCAATAACCTCGGATCAAAATACAATCGACCGTTTTTTACACCTATTCCTAATTCTCCAAAACGGCTTAAAATATCCTCTTTTACTTGACCTGTCATTCCTGGTTGCTGAGCTCCTTTACCACCTGGTGTATGAGAGTATGGATCTGTAGGAAATGCTCCATATAATTCTGGAGATTTATGCACACCAATACCTTCATTTGCTTCGTAATAATGCTCAAGCAACTTTCCTAAAACAACTTCATCTGCATTCGATTGGATCGCCGTTAAACAGGTTTCTTGAATTGCTAAAACCAATTTAGAAACCATATGCCAATAGATAGAACCTAATCCTTCATATCCATAAAACGTACCCGAACGACCGGTAAATGCTTTATGATTAAAAACCTCTTCAAAAATCTCCAACAATAATTCTTGATCCTTAGATTTAAGTGAACCGTATAAAGAAGAATCTAATTGTTCTAGTGCTTCTTTTAAACTATTGGCATTGTTAAATGACCCATTAAAATGATAGCTGCCTTCAACATCTTTTTGAATTATTTGTAGGTTCTTATCTGCTAATAATTTTTGTAACAATTCTGAATCTTTAACCCTATTTTCAGGAATGCAATTTTTCTCGAAAAATCCAGGTAATTGCTTATTTGGATATAAAATATAACTGTATTGATCTGGTCTAAACAATGCACTATTCTTAAGTCCATTTAAAACATCTAAGACTTCTTCTGGTTTAAGATATTTAGAACTCAATACCGCAACTTGGCCTTCTAACATTTCATCTAAATAGGAAACAGTAACTGTTGAAGAACTTGAAACAGTCATTAAATTATAGGCATGGTATAAATTATCCTTTCTTTTGTTTGCTCTAATACTGTGTTCTAAAAAACTGTTCGAAATTTTAACGAAATCTAGAATTTCATTTTTAGAAATCGAGATTTTATTATTTGAGAAACCATTGGAATAAACACTCTCCCTAAACTCACTACCTGCGTTACCTAAACCATCTAAAATGGTCTTTCTATCGGAATCAGAAATATCGTTTCGTAATAATTCTTGACTAGATTCGAACGTTTTATAAATTGCTAAGAAAAACTCTTGTAATTCTATTGAGACTTCATAATTATTTGTTTCAGATTTCGCCACTACATTTTCAAAAAAACTTAAAAATCTTCTTAAATAATAAAGCGTTACCATAGAAACACCATTACCTACCAATGCATTATTCGCATCATTCCATTCTGGTCTTTGCGTGTTCATCCATATTCCCGCTTCCGGAATAAAATTACTCAGTTTTGCAAGCACAGTTGCTAATAACTTCTCCATCATTGTTGCTCTAGCAACCTGTCCTTTTTTATTTAATAATAAAGCTCCATCCGCTCCTTTTTCTGCTTTTAATGATGCAATTTTATCGTGTAAATTTTGATCAAATACAATGGTATCTTTAGGATTTCTTAAAATCTCTTGATACGACTTTATTTTATATGGAACATTGGCATACACAAAGATATTCTCTGAAAAATAAGCTGCCAATTTATCAGGATAATGATCCTCTATAAATTCTAAAAACTTTAAAAGGTATATAATTTGATGATCTCCCCAATACCCAATATACGCCCAAGGATCATGCGGATCTTCAACCTCCCAATCAAATCCATCTTTTGTTACTCTGTATGGGTTGTATCCTTCAAATGTAGATGCGTTTAAAAATTTATGAATCATACTATCAATAAAATCTGGATAAGAATGAGCCAACGCTTCCCAATTCTGGAAAATGTCCCTCCAATTTCCTTGATAATCTAATATTTTCGAACCATCAATTTCGTTTTTGGTGTTAATAGAAAAACGATTCCAAGGCCTACTTGGATCACCATGTCTTCTACTAAATTTTAGAGGCAAATATTCAAAGCATAGCCTTTTAAAATCGAAATCATTCGAATCTTTAGCAGTGCTAATTAAGAACCCTAAATCAAAA
The DNA here is from genome assembly GCF_031846385.1 of Urechidicola vernalis. Lineage (NCBI taxonomy): Bacteria > Pseudomonadati > Bacteroidota > Flavobacteriia > Flavobacteriales > Flavobacteriaceae > Urechidicola > Urechidicola vernalis. Next base: position 140,861 of record NZ_JAVRHV010000004.1, on the reverse strand, counting down.
AATTCATTAAACGATTTGAGAATTTCCTGCGCGTTATGATATACTTCAATATTGGCATTGTAAAGATATTTCACAAAATCATTTTTTTCTATTTGATAATTGAAATCAAAAATACCCCCACGCATGATATTGAATAAAGTGTTCGAAAAATGTCTTGCATCACGCATTTTATCCGCAGACATTTGTAATCCATCTGAAGCCGCATTTAAGGCTACTAATTTTTTAGCCCCTTCATCTATTTCTTTTTGCAATAATGCCTCAATATCTGTTTCTGATTTCAGTAAGGCTATGATTTCATTAACTTCAGATACAGACTGATTTACATTTGCAACGGTAATCCACTCCTTATTTTCATCTGCATCCAAATTAATTTGAGCATTAACAAAATACCCTCCTTTTTCCGCTTTTACATCCACCTCTTGTTCAATTGCAAATCCTTTTCTAAAATTATTAAGTTGTAATGAAGAAACTAAATACTTTGCATTAGAAAGGCCTGCGCACCAAACTATACTTGCTTTCAGGGCTTCACTTGGTTCAGCTCTATCAACAATTATGGCACTCAGTGCAAAAACACCCAACCCAACTTCCGATTGTAATTCACTTCGTTTATAGGCATCCACCAAATTACTTGAAGCATTCTGCAAAGCAGAAGATAGACCCGAAGGTAAGATGTTTTGAAGTCCGTCTAAAATTTCTATTTGTATTGTGGAGTCCGTGTTATTTATTAGCATTGACTTTTTAACAAAGCCATACGTATCACTAGAATTCCATTGGTATCTGAAGGTTAATCCTAAATCAAGATTTACCTCTTCAAAAATTACCTTGTTCCCAAAACTATTCTTGTATAAATTTCTTTCAATTTTGTAAATGCCTTGATAATAATCTGAGAAAGGCTCCCATAAATAAGTTTTGCCTTCTTTTAAGGTTCTTAATATCGTTTTGCTTCCTGTAACTTCCGAAGATTCTGTAATTTTATCATCAGTATAATATGGAAATAAAGATGACTCGCTATTTTTTCTACCTGCTGATAGCCCTCCCTTACTCGAAATAAACATCCAATGGTCTGAGTCACTAACAATACTCATAAAAAAAGGTCTCATGGCGTCGTAATTACTTATTTTGTAAAAGCTCTCTTTTTCAAATCGTAATAATTCGCCTTTAATTTCTTTAGAGTCCATATTTAACTCTCTGTTACCAATATATATTTTGTTTGAATTCATTTTTCTCTTTCCAATTATTCTTAAACTTTAGTTTAAATTAACCTACTAAAATTATTATGGTCCTATTTTACCCTTTAAGGTAAACTAATATTTTTCAATAACAAAGGTCGAAACAACGAAGCATTTCGACCTTTTTAAAATAAATACTAATCTTACTGATAAACTCGAATATAATCTATTTCCATAGTCGATTCTACGAACCCAGGATCAATAGTTCCTCCAAGGGTTCCTCCCATTGCAATATTTAATATTAAAAATTGTGGCGCATCAAATGGCCATGTAGCCAAATCTTTGATACCCGGATTATAAGTGTAAATTATTTCATCATCCACCAAAAATGATATTTGATTAGGAGACCAATTCACTGAATACAAATGATACTCCGAACTCTGATTTAATATATCTGCACCTCCTTTATTAACAGTATTTCCAAAACTAGAAGGAGTGTGAATTGCGCTTTGAACATAACCTGGATTATTACCCACATGTTCCATAATATCAATTTCTCCACAAGTTGGCCATCCAACTGTTTCAAAATTTGCACCTAACATCCATAATGCAGGCCAAGTACCCCCTCCTTCTGGCAATTTAGCCGAAATATCTATTCTTCCATACTGAAACTCTTGCAAACCTTGAGATTTTAACCTTGCTGATGTGAAGTTTTCTCCTCCAAAATCTTCTCGCTTCGCTGTTATAATCAACGCTCCATTTTCAACTTTTGAATTATTTGATCTATCGGTGTAAAATTGAGATTCATTATTACCCCAGCCACCTGCGCCAAGATCATATGTCCAATTTGCAGTATCAGGTAAACCATCCATTTCGAATTCGTCTTGCCATACTAGATCTGTATAAATAACATCCAATTCTTCAGAACCAGATCCAGGTGTCGTTGTATAACGTAAATACCAAGCCAATGCAGAATCTAATCCATCTATAGTTCTCACATACATTTCAGTCTCTGAAATAGATATTATTTCATAAGAACTTGAACTTACATAATATCCCATAAATTTATCATCTGAAAAATTCATAACAGTCTCTGTAGATTCAAAATCAGGATCCTCCACTGTAGACCAATCAACTGAAGACGGTGCTAATGATACTATACTTGTTCCAGAAGAATCATAATCTAGACAGACGTCATCGCCTCCTAAACCTGAATGAGCCTTATTAAAAAACGTTGCGCCCATATTATCTAACACATAAGTCAATTGATTTTCTGCATCTAGAGAAAAAGTCAATTCATCATTACAAAAACAACTAGAAGCATCGTCATTACATTTTTCATATGGTTGTGCCTCGTACCATTTTGGCCACCACCATGCACCGTCAATTCCTGCATATGCCGGCCCTACTCCTAAATGCCCCACTTTTTCTGCATCTAAATACCACGTCTTTGATGCTCCTTGCCCCCCAGTCAATAGATCTTTAACTTCTTGATTATCAAAAGAACTAAAAACATCTATTGATATCGAAACTGTTGACGCTAGTCCACCGGTACCTATTGCATTTACAGTAACAGTGTATGTGTTTACTCCTGGGTTACCTGAATACCTATGGGTAATCTTACCCGTTGGAACTAATTCTTTCAATCCATCACCAAAATTTATTTGATAGGTAATTGCGTCTTCTGCAGTGATGGTAAAAATCACTAGGCCTGAACCATCCCCATCTGGAAAATTATCATATGCCCCAACAATTTCGGCTTGGACAACAACATTCGTTGCTGCCGTAATATCTCCAATTATAGCATCATCCTCTTCGCAAGAAAAAAATGTTAACATTACTAAAAAAGAGCAGATATATCTTAAACTAAATATCTTCATTTTTATTTTTTTACTTATTGAACAAAAATTACATCATCAAAATAATAGGTTTTCTCACCAGCTGTTGCCCCGTCCGTTCCAAAATTGAAAAAGATAGACGCCTTATTATAAATCCAACCGTTCGATAATCCTACACTTAATGATTCCGTACCTGGAGCTTGATTAGTAAAATCAAATTCCAATGTTTCCCATCCGCCTGCAACAGTTGTATTCACCTCAGTTTCGCAAGTATGTGTAGGATCGTTAGCGTCCTCAATTTTTAAACGAATAGGTGTTCCTGCATCGGGAGACCAAACCCTTACGGTCATTTTTGAATTCGTTAAAGATATTGGGATGTTAGAAGCAAATCCTGCTTCTGTTCCAATTGTTGTTCCGGCCCAAAGCGGTGCCACTACCGGCTTAATAACTTGTGCTACGGTATTACTAGCGCTTGTTGGGTCTACCACTATCGAGGAAATATTATCTCCAAAATCGGTCAAAGTATAATCTATAGTTGAACTTTCGAAATCTACTGGCAAATCGATTTGCGTAGTTGATATTGTAGCCCCGCCTTCATCTATCATAATAGTTATATCATCAAAATAAAATTTCTCTCCATTTCCTGAATTCCCAAAATCTGGGAATAGAATTACTCTATCATAAGAAATAGAAGTGCTAAAACTACTATCAGACGTCAAATCAAAAGAAACAGTCTCCCAAGTATTTGCCATTGTAGAATTCGCAATGACTTCTACGAATACGGTTGGATTTCCATTTCCATCAAGTGGAGATGTCGAATCTTCCATTTTAAATAGTATAGGAGTGTTCGGTCTAGGTGACCAAACTTTAACATCGATTGTAGTAGCCGTTGAAAAATCTGCAGTACCATTTAAATCGGTACTCGCTCCCGCCCAAGTTTGAGCCCCTATCGTTTTTTCAATCTCAACAACGTTCATACTAGTATTTATTCCGCTCGCATCTGGATTCATTATTACAGAAGCTGGAATAGCTGCAAAATTTGCATCTCCAAATCCGGCCCAAGTAAACTCAGAACTTCCAGGTTCAAAATCCATAATATCTCCCATCATTGGAGGCGGGGTACTTCCTCCGCTTTGAACAATATCATCGAAATAATAAACCGCATCATCACATGCATTATTTCTATCAAAATAAACAATTATACTTTTGAACGTTTTATCATTATGGGCAGAAAAATCAAATGTTAACTCTTCCCATACACCAACAGCAGAAATAGTTTGAACCGCCTCTGCAAAAGGATCTACATTTGGAAAAGGTTCAAATTCTAATCTCAACGTAACTTCAGTTGGATGATCTTCGGCAAGAACTTTCATTGTAAATATTCTATCTACATTGGTAATTAAATCAATTGGATTTGAAAGTGCTTTCCCAACTCCAGACCAAGTTTCACAACCAGCAGTTTTTGAATATTGTTGCACGTTGCAACTTGAGTTAATATCATCACTAATTGGATTTGGTACAATTCCAGATGAAATATTTCCAAATGGTTCAAATGCATGTGCGGCATCAGCAGTCATAAATGTCCAATTAATGTTACCCATAGAAGGATCTATATTTTCCGCAACTTCTGCCTCGCAATCAGCTGGTGCTTTATAGAAATATATGTTGTCTATAAATACTGTTCCTTCTGCCCAAGGAGTTCCAACAAATTTAAACTGTTTCAAATTATCTAACGTCAGCCCTTGATCCGTAAATTCTGATAACGGAATATCAAAACTGGTCCATTCTTGACTTACTAATTCTTTAGATACAAACTTTTCATCTTCTGCTGCAATTCCCTCTGGCAAAGGATAAATATCAATAGAGTTTACATTAGTTGTCCAAATATCGATATGCAAGAATTCCTGCATACTTGCGTTAATATTTGCACCCAATTCAATCCCTTGATAACTCAAGTTTATATATTGAAGCATTTTGTCTCCTTCTAAATCAAATTCTTCAAAACTACTTCCTTGACTAGATTGACCCCAATCTGGGTTATAATTAGAACCATCTACAACGGTATAATCATCACTATAAACTGCTATATAATCTGATTCCATACGAGCAGGTTGTTCTGGTGCAGATTCTAATGGGTTTAATATTTCCGTAACTTCAAATTCCTCTGTGTATTCTGTGGTTTGAATTGCCCCACCCATTGCTACTACTTTAATGGTATAAGTTCCAGCAGTAGTATAAGTGTAGGATGCCATTTCTCCAATATTCGCAACAACTGGCTCCGCTTCCATATCTTCACCAAAATAAACTTCATAATTCATGGCAAAATCTGCTGTAGCAGTTACATTTACTTGTTTAGATATTAGCGGATCATTTTCAATAGCGACCTCAAGGTTTTCAGGCGCATTAAATGAAACAGTTACCGGAATTGTTACCGAAACTTCATTTCCACTTAAACCTAAAGCGGTAAGTATTAACTCATAACTGCCCTCTTTATAAATATGGTTGCTATAATTACCTGGAGAAATATTCAATAATTTTTCGGAACCGTCTCCAAAATCTATATTGTATTTTGATACGCCATCACCAGTAGGCACTATCGTTACTAAGCCTGAATTATCTTGACTTATTGTAACCAATGCTGTAACATTAGTTGGATCGTCTATTTTTATTAAATAATCTTCGTTGTCATCTTCGCAATTTGAAAAAATAAAAAGAGCGATTAGAAAAGTTGAAATATATTTTATTGCTTTCATAATTGTTGTTTTTAGTATCCTTGATTTTGAGTCCAATTGCCGTTTGAAAATTCAATTTCTTCCAACGGAATCGGAAATAATTCGTTCTTATTTGATGTGAATCCAGTAATATTACTACCTCTTCCCGTTCTCACTAAATCGAAAAAGTGATGACCTTCACCTAGTAACTCTACTCTTCTTTCGTTATAAATTAAGTTTGTCAACTCTTCTTGATCATTTACACTTAAGGCATCTAGTCCTGCTCGACTTCTAACTCTGTTTAAATAACTCAAAGCGCGTGCATTATTAATACCGCCAACATTATTTGCCTCAGCAGCCATTAATAACACATCTGCAAATCGTATCGATCTATAATTGTTTGGATTTGTTAGGTTTAAATCATTCTGAGCATCCGAACTTCTGGTTCTAGGTATATATTTTCTATTAAAAAAACCAGTATGTTCATAACCAACTCCATATGTTGCCCCAGTTGATTGTGCCCATTCCTCAATATCTAATATGGCAACGTCCTTTCTTAGGTCGCCATCTTCAAATGCATCCGCAGCCTCTTGAGTGGGTACATTAAAACTAAAACCAGACGAAAATTCAGGGCCAGTATAATTCCTAATCCCGTTGAATCCAACAGCTACATTTCCTTCACTACATTGAAGACATCCGAATCCGGCACCTTCTACATCTGTATATTGAACTTCAAAAACAGATTCGATTCCATTCTCTCCAATTTCTTCAAATAAAGTGTCATAATCCTGAACTAAATCATACGGTCCATTGTTAATTAAACTTTCAAATACTGCAACAGCCTCTGTATACTTCTTCTGATACAAAAACGCCTTACCTAAAAGTGCTTGTGCCGAACCTTTGGTAGCTCTACCAATTTGAGGAGCTTCATAAGATAAATTTGAAATCGCAAATTCTAAATCACTTTCGATTAGAGCATATACTTCGCTGACTGAAGATCTAGGGATATTGATTTCATCACCAGTTACAAAGCGAGTTTCTTTTAATGGAATACCTCCAAACCACTTAACCAATTCGAAATTATAGTAAGCCCTTAAAAATCGAGCTTCTCCAAGTATAATTTGCTTCCCTTCAAAATCTGTTTTATCTTGAAATTCTAGAATGTAGTTTGCTCTATTAACACCTGCAAACATCCAATTCCAGATATCTTTAACATTACTATTAACAGGAGTATGTATCATATCATCGACCTGCTGAAAACCAATTACATCATTTGCACTTTCGCCACCGCAAAGAGAATTATTCGATGCGATTTCCCCAAGTATAACATTTACATAGGAAGCCTGTAATAAATCGTAGGCGCCAATTAATGCATTATAGTAATCTGTTTCACCGTTAAAATAATTCTCTGAATCAATATTATAAACTGGCTCTCGATCAACAAAATCATCTCCGCAACTAAATACGAGCGTCGACAAAACCAAACACATTAAAATATTTTTTAAATTTTTCATACTAATCGTTTAAAAAGTTAAATTAAGTCCTAACAAATATGTTCTAGGTATTGGATAAAAACCATAATCTATTCCACCTCCAATTGGAGCACCATTTGAGGCCCCTGGATCATATCCCTTATACTTAGTAAATGTGTATAGGTTGTTCACCCCTGCGTATAATCTCAACTTTTCAATTCCCACTTTTTCAGTGTAATCAACAGGAATCGTATAACCAAGTTGGATATTCTGAATTCTTACATAAGATGCATCCTCAACATAAAAATCTGAAAATACATTGTTTGCAGTTGCGGCTGTAGTTACTCTTGGCACCTCATTACTTGTGCCTTCTCCAGTCCATCGATCTAATACATAGTTAAGTCTATTTACATCGGATAATGCTCTTTCATAATTTCTTACCATCTCGTTTCCTACAGAAGCAAAAACATATGAAACAAAATCTAAATCTTTATAATTCAAACTAATATTGAATCCCATAGTTACATCTGGAATAGGGTCCCCTAAATATGTTCTATCGTTAGCATCTATAACTCCATCCTCATTCAGGTCCACATATCTTAAATCGCCTGGCGCAGCTTCTGCTCCGAGAGATAATTGAGAAGGGTGTTGAAATAATTCGGCTTCGTTCTGAAATATTCCATAGGTCTTGTATCCGTAAAAATACCCTATTGGATATCCTACTTCCATTCTAGATGGAGCGGGTTGCCCAACACCAAATGAACCACCTTCTAAAAATCCAGTACTATTATTTACTTCTAAAACCTCATTGTCTAGAGTGGTAATATTAAACGATGTATTCAGACTAAAATCGTCCGAAAAGTCATCTTTATAAGTAACGGCAAATTCAAAACCCGAATTTCTAACCACACCGGCGTTAATAGTTGGTGAAGCCCCGCCAGGTCCATTTACTCCTACGATACCTGATACCGGAATATTTTGAATTAATAAATTGTCTCTTGTATTTATAAAATAATCTGCGACAATTGATATTTTATTTTCTAAAAAATTTAAATCAATACCGACGTCAAACTTCTTCGCTTCTTCCCATTGAAGTTCAGGGTTAGCCAATTGACCAATCGCTGTTCCTGTTACAAGGTTTCCATCAAAAACATAAACACCTTCGCCATCCAAAGAACCAACATATCCATTATTCCCAATATTATCATTTCCTAAAACTCCATAACTTGCTCTAATCTTAAAGAAGTCGATGTATTTTGAATCTTCTAAAAAACTTTCATCAGAGGCTACCCATCCAAAGGTTGCAGAAGGAAAATAACCTACTCTATTTTCTGGGCCAAAGCGAGATGAAGCATCTCTTCGAAACATTGCTGAAAGAAGATACTTTCCTTTATAATCGTATTGCACTCTTGCGAAATAAGATAATCTTCTTTCATCATATTCATAAGAACCAACGGATCTGGCTTCTACAGTTCCGGTCGCTAAAGATATATCTGCAAATTCCCATGAATTATTCGGAATATCATAGCCTGTTGCGAACAAACCACTACCCCATTGTTTATAAATTGTTGTACCTACAGTAGCATTTAACTTATGATCTTCTTTAATCAACTTGTCATAGGACAAAAAGAAATCTAACGAATAATCATTATCCGTAATCCTATTCTGTGACACACTACTTTTAGTAACATCAAAAACTTTTCCACCATAATCCACTATCTTCGAAAAGGATTTCCCTTTACTATTACCATTGTTGAATCCGATTCTTCCAGTCAATTTCAAATCTTCTGTAAAATCATAATCTAACGTAAATGATCCGTTCAATTTATTTAGATCATAATCATTATAGGTATTATCAATTTGCGCTAATGGGTTTATTATTTCTATACCTAAACCTGTAGTATTCGGAATTAATGAATAGTTTCCTTCGCTATCATAAGGATCCAAATTAGGAGGGGAATTTAGACCATTAAATAATACTGACCCTAAACCACTGTCGTTTATAGCATCTCTATCGAGATAAGTATAAATTATATTTGTTTTCATATGTAGTTTAGGAAAAAGTTCAGCTCCCAAATAGAGTCTAGCTGTATTTCGTCTAAAGTCTGATTTCTTTGGTGCAATAATCCCTTGTTGATAAACATGAGAACCACTTAAGGCATAAGATATTTTTTCAGATCCACCAGAAACACTAATATCATGAGATATAATCGGTACTCCAGAATTAAGAACTTCTCCTTGCCAATCCGTTCCTTCAGATAAACCTGACACATCATCAAAAGGAATTTCCTGACCGCCAGCGGCATAACTTTCATTTAGTAATAAAGCGTATTCTCTTTCATTTAAAAGTGAAATTTCTCTCGTTGCCTCCTGAAAACCTACTGAAGAATTGAAATTAAATTTGGTTTTAGCATTTTTCCTACCTTGTTTAGTAGTTACTAATACTACACCGTTTGCACCAACTGTTCCATAAATAGCGGCTTGTGCATCTTTCAAAACAGTAATTGTTTCGATGTCATTAGGATTTAAAATACTTAAATCTCCCTGATAACCATCGATAATAACTAAAGGACCTCCTGACCCATTTGTAGAAATACCTCTAATCCTTATATCTAATCCCGCTCCTGGAGCTCCTGACTGAGTTGTTACATTAACACCTGTTACAGTTCCTTGCAAAGCCTGTTCTACCTTAACTGGCTTTAGCTTATCAAGTGTTTGAGAACTAACAGTCGAGACTGCCCCGGTTAGTTCTCTTTTCTTTTGTGATCCGTAACCGATAACAACAACCTCATCCAACGTTGCTGTATCTTCTGTTAAGGCTATATTTAGAGGTTCAGCGTTTAAAACAACAACTTCGACCTCTTTAAAGCCAATGGATGACACAATCAAAACTGAATTAATAGGTACATCATCTAAATAAAATAACCCGTCAAAATCAGTACTTGTTCCTGTATTTGAATCTTTAATTATAACACTCACTCCTGGCAATGGTTCTCCAGTCGATTCATCGGATACTACTCCACTAACTGAAACATTTTGAGAAAACCCAAGAATTGAGGTTATAAAAAATCCAAAAAATAAAATTTTCGAATTCATACTTCCCTTTATAATTGATAATTAGTTAAGGTGTAAATTTAGCAGTAAATATATTTTGTAGTTAATTATTCGCCCCTACAAAAAACATACAATGTTGTTTTTGCATTGTAAAAAATAAATTTATTTTATTGATTTTTAATTACTTAACTAAAAATAATAAAACTAGAAATTTTAAAATAAGAACAGTTAAAAAATATTTTGTAGTGGTAATGTATTGGAATAAATATATTTTGTAGTGTTTATATTTCGAATAAATAATTGGTTAAACTAGATTTTTGAGATAAATCTAGTTTTTTTCTTAACCTATATCTTTTCACCTCAACACTTTTAACGGAAATGTTTAAAAGCGGTGCAATTTCTTTAGAAGAGAGATTTAATTTCAAGTAAGCACACAATTTAAGATCATTTGGAGACAATGTCGGATGGATTTCTTTCAAATTTCTGAAAAAATCTTTTTCAACATTCGTGAATGATTTCTCAAATAGCTTCCAATCGTCTGAACTATTTAAATCGTCATCAATTAAAGATATCACCTTTCCTATGCTTGATATTGTTCTTACATTTGAAAGTTCCTTCTTAATAGCATTTAGAAATTCATTCTTTTTTATTAAACTCATTGTAGAAGCGCCTAGTTCTCTGTTCCTATTATCAATGTCATGTCTTAAATTTTCGTTTCTGACTCTCATTAGTTCCTTTTCGCTATTCAAGTTTTCAATTTTCAATTTTCGTTCCCTTTCCTTAATCTCTCTATGGTGTTTTATTGTATAATGCTTTTTATAATTTTTATGTATAAAAACTAAAAGAAAAGAAAAAGTTAATACATAGACAAAAAGCATAGAAATCGAAAAATACCAAGGCTTTTCAATATTAAAAGAAAAAGATTCTATGTTTTCAGTTTCTACGTTCCCAATCCTCGCTTTAACATTAAAAACATAATCTCCATAAGGAAGGTTTTCAAATGAAACATTCGGTTCTTCAAACCACGAACTCCAGTCATCGTAAATTCCGATTAATTGATATTGATATTCAACATTCGAATATTTATTATATTCTGGTACATTAAATGCAAATCTTAAATTATTTTCATTTGCTTTAAATTCCGGGACTTCATTAAGAGAAACATTTTCAATAGGTAAATTCCTAAACTCCTTGCTTATTGAATTTATGCTAACTTTTTTCTTTTGGGTTTCGAATTTATTTAAATCCAATTTCACATAACCATTAGACCCTCCAATTAAAAAAACATCCTCTTTTAAATAAGTTAAATTCTCAAACCCAACAACACCAAGGTTCTTTCTAAATAAATTAGAAACAGGAATATCTATTTCTCGTGGCTCTTCATTAAATTTTCCTCTAAGTAAACAAATTATATTCCTGTCAGAGAAGCCCCAAATATTTTTGGAAATTGGATCTGAGATAAGAGTCCCTATTGCGCTATTTCCTTCATTATAAAAAATAGTAGTCAACAACTCATTCCAAACAAATTTTTCTAAACTAGGGTCGTAAGAATAAATGTTTTTATTTCCATTGGTAGAATAAATTATTTCATCATTATACCTCATCAAACTAGATCCAAAACCATAAGCCTCTTCATTTTTCCTAATTTCAATATTTTGTAATTCTTTGTCTAAGCCTAAAATAAACGTCCCATTATTTTCATGATTAACAATGATCTCATCTTCCTTAATAAATTCAAAGAACCGACTAGAAATATCAAAACCTTCAATTTTATTCCTAAATGCCCATTTATCGTTTTTACGCTCTAATATGCTTAGTCCATTATAATTCCCTTGAATTAACAAAGAATCATTAACTCCTATTTCTTTAATTTCCCATGTTCCTGCAAACTCTGAAACCTGGGTAACCTTATCTTTTTCAACAGCGAATGTGCCCTTATTGTGACCACAAAACAAGGTGTTCTTTAACTCTTTTAGACACCATACCTGACCTTTAGTATTATCAATAAGGTTAAACTCATCTCTAGAGCCTAGTTTTTTATAAAACAACCCTTGATTTGTCCCAATATAAAAGTATCCAGCATATATTTTGGTTGCGTAAACATCGCCAATTAATCCTTTTAAATCATTGTACACAGTAAATGGAGAATATAAATTTAAAACACTAATTCCATTATCTAAACCAAGCCAAATATTTTTCTCCCCATCCTCAAAAACAGATAGAATTGTATTATTATAAAGGCCTTGTTCTTTATTTATTTTTCTAATAAGAGACCCATCACTTTCTAAATGAATAATTCCATTTGACGTAGTTCCAAGAAGAAGACTTTCATCTTGTAATTTTATACTGCAATACACATTTTTTGATACTAGTTCATCTTCGGCAGGAAATTGCCATCTTTCAATTTTATCTCCAATTAAATGATAGAACATCCCATTTTCAGTAAGAAGAAGTGTTTTATTCTGATTTATAAAAGCACCTATTAAAACGTCTTTTTTAATAACCTCATTGTCAGAAACCAAAAGCGCCTTGCCATTTTCAATTTTATATAAACCTTCGTTTATTTTCTGAAAATAAATCTTATTTGCAACTTTAAAAATTCCTGCCCTCGACGATTTAGCAGAAATAACATTGAAAGACTCTTCTTCAAGGTTATACAAATAAATCCTATCTAGTGATTGAAATAGAATCCAACCATCGAATTCTAAAATACTCCAAAATTGCTCGTCCTTTATTAACGGAACACCTATTTTATCTATTAATGAATAATAGTTAAGATTGCCAAATTGGTCTCTTTTCCAATAACCAAATTCCATATAACAGCCAGTAAAAATAAGGTCCTTAATTACATTAACTGATCTAATAATTGTACCATTTGGAGAACCATAAAGTTTCCAATTTGCACCATTAAACTCCAATAATCCACTATTATTAGCTACATACATATAACCATTAGCAGATTGAGAAATCGACCAATTCTGATTTTCTGAATTATAATCTGCAGGAGAAAAGTTCTTTATTGGAGGTAATTCTTGCGCTATCAAAATATGTGATGCTAATACACATAGAATTGAAAATATGAATCTTACCTCCTTTAATTGAATCATTCAATTTTGAATATTAAAATGTTTTCTTTAATCTTTAAGCAAAATAAACATAGACACCAATTACAATAATAGTAATTATTGCCCCTACCTGTTTTACATACTTCCATGGCGTAATATCTACTTGCTCTGTGTATTCTTGAACAAAGTCTGTCTCTCTTGGTTTTAATTTACCAATCACCAACATAATTACAACATTTAAAACAAATAAGATAGCCATTACATCTAAGTAATGAGGATATGCACTTGCCTCGATTAATGTTAATTCTGTCACATCCGTTATTCCAGAAGCCTTTGCAGCCACAATGGCTTTTTCCTGAAAATAAGGCTGCATTATAAATTGACTTAGGATATATAATAATGAGCCTGATAACAATCCAATTTTGGCTGCCATTGCAGGAACTCTTTTTGTTAAGTAACCTACTACAATAATGGTTAAAATAGGAATACTATAAATTCCATTGATCTCTTGTAAATAATCGAATAAACTTCCAGCGTTTGCAATTAACGGAGCGATAAACATCGCAGCAATAGCAAGAATTACTCCAAAACGCTTTCCGTATTTAACTACCGTTTTTTCATCTGCTTCAGGGTTGATATGTTGTTTATAGATATCTATTCCAAACAAGGTAACCGAGCTATTTAAAACACTATTAAATGAACTTAAAATAGCCCCAAACAGCACTGCTGCAAAAAATCCAACAAACGATGCAGGCAAAACCTTTTTCACTAACATAGGATACGCATCATCTACAACCTCTAAATTTCCTTGAAACATGTGGTATGCAATAATACCAGGTAATACCACAATAAGTGGTCCTAATATTTTTATGAAGGATGCCAAAAGCACACCTTTTTGGCCTTCTTCTAAATTTTTAGCTGCTAAGGCTCTTTGAATAATTTGTTGATTAGTACCCCAATAAAACAATTGCACCAGCATCATTCCTGTAAATATGGTATGGAATGGTACAGGGTCTGATTCAGTTCCCATTGATTTAAACATCTCTGGGTTGTCATTGGTTAAAACTGAAATTCCATCTAACATACTTCCATCTCCAATCATTATCAATCCAAAAATTGGAATTAGAATTCCTCCAATTAACAATCCAATTGCATTGATAGAATCTGATACCGCAACCGCTTTCAGACCACCAAATACGGCATAAATTGACCCCACGATTCCGATTCCCCAAACACAAATCCAAATAGATTGTGTTTTGGTAACTCCAAGCATCTCTGGTACATCAAACATCCCGCTAATTGCAACAGAACCAGAATACAAAATTACTGGAAGCAAAACCACAACATAACCTGTTAAAAACAACCCTGAAGTTAAGGTTTTAGTCATAACATCAAAACGTCGTGATAAGAATTGAGGTACAGTTGTTAAACCTCCTTTTAAATATCTTGGCAATAAAAATAACGCTGTTACAACCATGGCCATGGCTGCTAAAGTTTCCCAGGCCATTACAGAAAGTCCGTTTGCGTATGCAGAGCCATTTAGCCCAACTATTTGTTCAGTAGATAAGTTCGTTAATAATAATGAACCTGCAATAACTCCTGCTGTTAAACTCCTTCCTCCTAAGAAATAACCATCAGATGATTTTTCGTCTGTTTTTCTAGTAGCAAAATAAGCAATTACGGCAACCAATAATGTGAAACCTAAGAAGGATAAAAAAGTAAGCATTTGAAAATATTTAATTAGTTAAGGTGCTAATATAACTAATTTTTAAGGAGACGAATCTTTAAAAATTACCTTCATCCAATAAATCATATCTCAACAGTTACCAATTATAATTCTATAATTAATTATAGAATCAAATTCTTAATAGTTTTTACGCAATACAACTCGTATTTGACTACAGTTTATTCAGTCTACATTTTTCACGTTTACGCTAAGGTAAATTCGCTTTTAACCAAGAGATACTTTCATCAAAAGATTCAAAAATTTGTGTCTCAGGAATTAAATCAGGAATAATATCGATGCTTTCTAACATGTATCTCGGTTGCTTTAAAACATCAACAAAGAGTATTTGCACATCCTTTTTAACTAAATCAATTAAAACATCTTCTAAAGTATATAGTCCGGACTGATCTACATATTGCATCCGATCCATTCTAATAATTACAGTTGATGCTTTTTCTGGTATTTGCTTTGCAAGTTCTTGAAACTCACTCGTAGACCCAAAAAACAAAGGCCCTTTAATATGTTTCACAAAAACTTCTGATTTCAAATTTTCTGGAAAATTTTTCTCATCAGACCATGCTTTTTCCTCTTTTAAAGATTTTACATCTGAATGTTCTGTTGTTAAATCTCCCATTTTTTTCATAAACCCTAAAGACGCCATAGTCAGCCCAATCCCCACAGCATATACTAGATTCCAAACAGAAGCCAACACCAAGACAATTGTCATAATTACCACTTCATACCTTGGTGTAAATGGAACGGCTTTTAGCCCTTTATAATCCATTACTCCGATACCAACAGTAATTAAAATTCCTGCCAAAACAGCGGCCGGAATCATTGAAGCCACTGGACCTAGTGCCAATAAAACAATCAACAATAAAACGCCTGCCAACATACCTGACAACCTTGTTCTTCCACCAGCATTTATATTAACTACTGTTCTAATTGTTGCTCCCGCACCAGGAATACCTCCAAACAAGCCTGCCAAACTATTCCCAACACCTTGCCCTACCAATTCTTTGTTTGGGTTGTGCTTTGTTTTGGTCATATTATCTGCCACAACTGACGTAAGAAGCGAGTCAATTGCACCTAAAAGAGCCAAGGTAAAAGCAGTAAATATATACGGTGTTATCGATTCAAAATTAAACTGAGTAAATACTTCAAAATGAGGAATAGGGAGTCCGCTTGGAATTTCATCTATGGGTCTATAATCAAACCCAAAACCAACTGCAACAAGCGACATGACAATTAAAGCAACAAGTGTACTTGGAATTGCCGTTGTAATTTTTTTAAAACCATAAATAATAATGATTGTTCCTAAGGCCAAGAGAAACTCTAACCAATTAATATTGTTAAACGCCCTCGGCATCAATTTTAATGCACCTATAACTCCAGATGCCTCGGCATTTGCCAAAATTTTTGATTCCTTTAAAATTTTTTCCTGACTAACCTCCTTAGACCTTCTTATCGTTCCTTCAAAATGCTCTAAAACCAATACACCTTCTCCTGCTTCTTCTCTTAATATATTTTCAAGAATTAATTCTTCTGCCTGAGGCTTAAAACCATTCACATATTTAAGGTCCTCATCAGGATAATAACCAACCGATGGTAATATTTGTGTGATTAAAATAATAACCCCAATTGCTGTCATAAACCCTGACACTACCGGATATGGGATATACTTTATATATTTACCTAAACCGGAAATACCTAAAAGTATTTGAAAAATTCCAGCCAAAATAAACACGGTTAATATAGCGGGTAAGGCACGATTTAAATCTCCATCATTCGCCGCAACTAAACCAGCAATCATAACAATACTAACTGCCGTCATCGGAGCAGTTGGACCAGATATTTGTGTATTTGTACCACCAAACATTGCCGCAAAAAAACTAACAAATATTGCTCCAAAAAGACCCGCAACTGGGCCTAAACCAGAACTGACCCCAAACGCTAATGCCAAAGGTAAAGCAACAATACCAGCAGTAAACCCGCCAAATAAATCGCCTTTAAAGTTTGAAAAATCAAAGTTGAAAAAGTCTTTCATAAGAATTGTTATTTTAGTGTCAAACACAAATATACTCAATTCAATATCAAATTAATTAGAAAATAATCCCACCTAATTACAAAATGCGTATAATATTAAAATCTATTTTAATTAGGGATAGAACTCCCAAAGAGTTCATGGATTTGAGTTTTACTCAATGCAGATGTGCTACCAATAGTATTATTCAGCAAGTTATTATGCTTTATTTTTAATTGTACTTCTCCGTTTATTCTATTGAACTCGAATTTCACAATCGTATCTTTATTGGTTAAAACATACGTTTTATGATTATTCTCGTTTTCAAAACCATCCATTATTATATTGTAAACTTGTTCAATATTCGGGAATTGAAATGATTTTAAATCCGTAGAAACAGAAAGGCTGGCATCGGAATAAAAACAAGAAAACTGATTGTTTGTTTTATGTATTTTAATGATATGTTCTCCGTCTTTAATAGAACCTATTTCCTGACTAAATCCGGAAAAATTAAGCGCAAGAATACTTAATAGCAGTATATACTTCATTCAGTTAATCGATAATTTAATGCGGGGAATTAATTCGTAAAAAAACCTGCTAAAAAGCAAGTTTTAAAGTATTTGGGAGCAGCAAATATATAAAAATATATAGGACTTCCTAAACATCGTGCTTCTCTAGGGACTAGAATTCACTCAAGTCCCAAAGTAAAGGCAGGCTTACATACACTGCAATAGTAATAACCGCAATTGAAATTAAATTAAACCAAATGCCCTTTTTTACCATATCCTTTATTTTTAAATATCCCGATCCAAAAACCACAGCATTAGGAGGTGTTGCCACTGGTAGCATAAAGGCACAAGAAGCTGCCAATGTTGCAGATATAACTAAAAAATAAGGGTGTACTTGTATTGCGGCCGCTAACGAAACCAACACAGGTAACAACATGGCTGTAGTAGCCAAATTAGAAGTTATTTCTGTTAAAAAATTGACTATAAATACGATAATAAGAATTAAAACGAATAGAGAGACACCCTCTAAAGAAGTCATTTTACCTCCCATCCACACAGCCAATCCGCTTGTTTCAAAACCTTTTGCCAAGGCCATGCCTCCCCCAAAAAGCAATAAAATACCCCAGGGCAGTTTAACGGCGTCTTCCCAATTTAACAAAGCTCGTTTCTTGTCCTTCGTTGGAATTACAAAAAGCACTATAGCTGCAATAATGGCAATAATCGTATCGTCAATTATAGGAGTTATTTTTACTAATAAAAAAGAGCGACTAATCCAGCATATTGCAGTTGTGGCAAAAACAATTAGCACCATTTTTTCTTCAAATGACACTTTACCTAAAGCATGTATTTGTTTCTCTACCTCTTTTTTTCCTCCAGGAAAATCATTCTGTTTAAATTTAAATGCAAACTTGGTAAGATACACCCAACATAACACGAGTAAAAAAATACTTATCGGAAAACCAAATGAAAACCACTGAGCAAATGAAATTTCTATCCCGTAGTTTTCTTGCATTACACCTGCCATTACAAGATTTGGAGGGGTTCCAATTAAAGTTGCAATACCCCCAATTGAGGCACTATAGGCTATGGCCAACATCAGAGCCTTTCCAAATATTTCATTTTCATCTTCTACAGTTTCAGGATTATCTTTTAACTGAGATACAATTGCCAAACCAACTGGTAAAATCATAACGGCGGTTGCCGTATTTGATATCCACATTGATAAAAAAGCGGTTGCAACCATAAAACCAAGGATGATCTGTTTTACATTGGTTCCTACTATTCTTATAATAGTTAAGGCTATTCTTTTGTGCAAATTCCATTTTTCAATCGCTATTGCAAGAATAAACCCTCCAATGAATAAGAAAATATATTTATGTCCGTATGACGCAGTTACATTACTAAGGTTAACAGCTCCTGTGAGCGGAAACAAAACAATAGGCAACAAAGCAGTTACCGCAATTGGTACTGCCTCGGTAATCCACCAAATTGCAACCCAAAAAGCCCCCGCCAACACTGCAACTCCAGCAGGTGACAATCCCTTAGGGTTAAAAAATAAAATTGTTAAAATAAAGACAATTGGCCCTAGTAAAAGCCCTAGTTGCTGTTTGGTTAACTTCATAAATCTAAATTATATATTAATTGCAACATAATAAAGGTTTAGTTCCTATCTTTGCTTTCGCAATAAATTTAAGGCTATGACAACAAATGATATTCAATTTATGAAAAGAGCCATTGCTTTGGCGCAAGAAGGAATGAATTCTAATGCTGGAGGCCCATTTGGTGCTGTAGTTGTGAAAAACGGAGAAATTATTGCAGAAGGCTTTAATAAAGTTACATCTACAAATGATCCAACAGCACATGCTGAAGTTACAGCCATAAGAGCTGCTTGTGACAAACTTGGATCATTTCAATTAGATGATTGTATTATTTACACTTCTTGCGAACCTTGCCCTATGTGTTTAGGTGCTATTTATTGGGCACGACCAAAAGCAGTATTTTACGGCTGTGATAAGGTGGATGCCGCTAAAATAGATTTTGATGATCAATTTATTTATGAAGAATTAGATAAGAAAATTGGAGATAGACGCATCAAGTTTGTACAAATATTACAATCTGAAGCCATTGAAATTTTTAATGAATGGGATGCAAAGGAAGGAAAAACGGAGTATTAATAAATACCGCTTCATTATTTAACTCTTTTATTCAAAATCATAGTTAAAGCACCGATTTGCTTTTAAAATATTATCTTCTCAATTATTCTTATATTTACTTCAATTAGCAAAATTTAATTTTGAAGTATGGATTTTCTATTTCAGTTACCCACGTGGTTCGGAATATGTATTGTTTCACTTTTAACAGTTGCAATTGGATTACTAACAGTAACCTTTTCAAAAAAACTAATTGCAATACAACTAACCAAACAACACGAGCGAATTGGGCGTCTCTTATTCAGAGTAACAGCCGGTTTAATTGCTTTGTTACTCTCTCTGAGTTATGCA
The DNA here is from genome assembly GCF_031846385.1 of Urechidicola vernalis. Lineage (NCBI taxonomy): Bacteria > Pseudomonadati > Bacteroidota > Flavobacteriia > Flavobacteriales > Flavobacteriaceae > Urechidicola > Urechidicola vernalis. The sequence continues at coordinate 120,793 of NZ_JAVRHV010000004.1, read as the reverse complement.
AATGAACGGATTGAACAAAACAAATTACGTGATTCAATGGAACTAGAGGCATCTCTAATTATCAATGTAATCATAAAGTTAAATATAAACCCTTCAGTTCAATCGGAGGGTATAAAAACCAAATTAATAGATTATATAAAATACACTTTAAACGACAACTGGTTAGAACTAAAAGCCAATCCATTCCATTCGAAATCTTCAGATGCAATGGTAGATGCAATTCAAATGGCATATAAATTACCCGCAAATGATTCGATAAGTTCAAATATTAAAACAGATGTTATTAAAGACATTAATCATATTACCCAACTTATGCAGGTTAGAATTTATTCGCAACAAACAATGACTCCATATCTTATTTATATATTATGTTTTGGTATGATATTTTTATGGATATTTTATTCTGTATATGATTTAAACCGTGTATCTCTGGTTTTTTTGTCCTTATATAATGTATTTGTTGCGGTTTTAATTTATTTTATTTTTATGATGAGCAACCCTTTAGTGGGAAATTTAAAAATGGATCACGATTCCTTTGAAATAATCAAATCTAAAGGAGTAGACAAAGCCAATAAATAATGTGAAATCACTTAAACTTCATACCATTTTAATTTTATTTTCCATTTCATTTATTGATTTGATTGGACAGAATGATACACCTTTATTTGAAACTAATGAGCCACTAAAAATTGTCATTAGCACTTCGTTAAGAGAAATAACCAATGACCTTAAAGAAAGAGAACAAAGGCCTGCGCAATTAATTGTTAAAAATGAAAACGGCACAGAAGAATTACATCAAATTAAAATTAGAGTACGGGGCGTAACAAGAGCTAAGAAAGAAGTATGTCAATTCCCTCCGTTACGGCTAAATTTTAAAAAGAAACAAACCAAAAATACAGTTTTTGAAGGGCAAGACAAACTAAAATTAGTAACCCATTGTATCAACTCTAACAATTACAGTCAAAACGCATTAAAGGAATATTTAGCCTACAAATTATTCGAGGTCATTACCCCATATAGTTTCAAAACTAGACTTTGTGAAATAACATATATAGATACTTTAAGAAATAATCGAACTACTCATCAATTAGGTTTTTTAATAGAAGATATAGACGATCTGGCCAAAAGAAATGGATTGAAAGAATTTGACGGCAGAATAGTAAATCAAGAAGCCCTACAAAAAGAAACATTAGATAAAATGGTTTTTTTTCAATATTTAATTGGCAATCTAGACTGGGCGGTTCCCAATAGGCATAATATGAAAGTTCTTGCAGGTAAAGAAAAGGAATTACCTATTGGAATTCCGTATGATTTCGATTATTCAGGATGGGTAAACACGTCTTATGCTACACCACCAGATGTGGTTAAAATTTCTAGTGTAAGAACAAGAGTCTTTAGAGGTCTATGTAGGATAAATAATTATTCAGAAACCTTAGTATTTTACAAAAAAATTAGGCCTCAATTAGAAAAAACACTAATCGACGTTCCTTTTCTTACAGACAAAAGTAGAAATTACATTACGAAATATTTGAACAATTTTTACGACATACTAAATGACCCAAATAGGGTTAGAGATGAAATAATTAGAGCCTGCAGAGCAGAGCACGAACACACCTATTCTAAATAAAAAATATGCAATACCCAAAGAGAGTTGTTTTATTAATTACCTGTTTAGTAGCGATAGGACTTATCAGTTTTACAAATACTAAACCTATTCAAAATAAACTCGACTATTCTGGAACCAATGGTCTTTTTATTGAATATAAAGACGGGCTTCAAATAAAATGGATAACCAACAAAGAAGATTCTGGACATATTATATTGCGAACTTTAGACAATACGGTAATTAAGAAAGGACAAACATCAAGTTCGCGTTCGCATTCATTTAATGTAAACCACACCATAGATGAACCGATATTCTTGGAAATAGGCGGTGAAAATTCTGAAAAACAAACGATTAAACTTAGACCAAAAAGCAAATTAGAAAATGCTATTTATAGAAATGTAGATTCAATTTATGTCGTTGGAGATGTACATGGTAGATACAATCAACTAACCAATTTGCTTCAAAAATCGAATCTCATAAATTCCGATTTAGAATGGATTGGAGGTAAAGCGCATCTCGTATTTTTAGGCGATCTTTTCGATCGAGGAGATGACGTAACAAAGGTGCTATGGTTTATTTATGAGTTGGAAGAAAAAGCACGATTAAAAGGCGGAAAAGTTCATGTAGTTCTAGGAAACCACGAAATAATGGTAATGAGTAAAGATTTGAGATATCTCAGCAGAAAGGAAGCTTCAATACCCTTTGCACATGGTGTAACTTACGATTATCTATTTCATCCAAATAAATCTCTTTTAGGAACATGGCTTAGCAAGAAAGCTTCAGTTATTAAAATTGACAATGCAATATTGGCCCATGGTGGTATCGTAGATCTTGGGAATCCTTCTATAAACGACTTTAACAAGACAACCGCAGAATATATACAAAAAGAGGCCTTTTTAGATTTAATGGAGGAACATGCGGATAGTACGAAATATGAAGTTGATGAATGGGAAACTATTCGAAATCATTTTTACCATCCAGATAGTCCATTTTGGTATAGAGGCTATGTATATCAAGATACTTTAGCTCCGCAACTAAATGCCATGTTAAGAAAATATAAAGCAAAATTACATGTGGTTGCTCACACACCTCAAGAAACTATTACAGAAAGGTATAAAGGAAAATTGTTAACGACAGATTTAAATGATGCTGCCACTGAATTATTACTTCTTGTAAGAGATAAAAAAAAGTATAAACGGTTTAAAAGTAATAGCCTTGGTGAAGTTTCTAAATTAAATTAATTAGTCATTAATTCTTTCATTTTTTCCAACTGGGCCTCTTCAGGTATTAATTGTCCATCATGATAAAACATTACCAGTTCTAACGGTAAACTATTCCAAGCTAATTTGGCAACATTGTCTGGACTGATATTATGCCTTCCCAAAGTTTTTTCAGTTGGCCAATCAATTGAAGGAAAAGACACGTATGCCAATTCGGAACATACTATTTTATCAGTAGTATTTACATCAAAATTAAAATCATATTTTTTACCTACTTGTCTAAAGGCCATTAATAAGGCTTCTTTTGTTAGTTCTTCACCTTCATTCTCATTAAATATTGGTCTTAATATGACAAAATCGTCAATATTCATAAACTCTTCTAAAGTACTTAATTGTACTCCTGATCTTAATGCTTCAATAATTTGATGTTCATTTTTGGAATTGGAATCATTCGAATTACTTAATTCATCTTTATACTTCTTTACATAAGGGTTGTTCCATAGATCCAATTCTATTAACTCTGATTTGGTTCCAGTCCAAATAGCAACATGCCCAAAATGACCTGGTATTAATTTATCCGTTAACCTAAAAGGTGTTTTTTCCAATAAAATATCTAATGGTTTTAAATTTTCAATAATATGATTTTTGACACTATCATTCTTATATAATTTTCCCTTTCTAGATTCAAAAAGCCCCATTGTATTTCCGAATAATCCACTGACCATATCAAATCCATCATCAGAAGATTTTGATATTAAATCTTGGGCAATTCTTTCAAACGCAATGAATTTTTTAGAAGCAATTTCTGTAGCCCTAAACTTCTTTACATAATTATATGACGGACTAGATGCTATCAATTGATTCAAATAAGCAAAATCCGCCTCAGTTTCACCGAGAAAATCTAATGTATCCAAAGAACTCTCATAATATTCAATTACTCTTCTAATTCTATGTCTCGATTCTATAGAGTTTGCATTTAACGTCATTTCGTTTAGCAAGTTGGCCACTAACCCAAACCCCGCATCGGGATCATTTATTAGTTTGCGTATTCTAGCATCTTGCTCAAATAAAACCACCCCTATTAAGTAGTTGTCATATAAGGTTAGTGCTGCACTAAGAGAAACCAAAAGACCTTTTAGTTTCAATTCTTCATCTATTCCGTATTTCTCTAATGTTTTATCGGAAACTTCCAACCCACATTCGTAAGAATTTGCTATTTCTAACAATTCTTCTCTTATACTTAAATAATCTTCGGTTCCTTGCTTTAAAATAAGTAAGTCTCTACTCGGAATAGGAGCATCTTTATCTACGCGTAATCGGTTCGAAACTTCCAACATCTGCATTCTTGCAACCAAACTGTATTCAACTAAATATTGCAATCTTGATAAATCTGCTTCAGCTATTTCTTCAGGTGTAATTCCAGATTCTATTTTATTGGCAAGTAATTGAAAACAGGTTGATTCTCTATTAGAATCATTGATAGAAATTTTCACATACATATATCCTGTGAAAATTAAAATTGATATAGCCCCAACTATCCCAATTTTTTTGAGGGTATTTTTTTTCATTAAAAACGTTTGTCAGTTGATTGCAACCAATTTACGATAAAAGTTGATTAAAAAAAATCACCAACTAAATCCAGCCCTGAGATTAGGGCCGAAAGTGCTCATGTCATATTTAAAATAGTCCGTATCTGCACCATTTTCGTAATCAATATCAATATTTCTATACCCTAAACTTAAGTGAAATTTCTCTGAAAAATTATAGCCAACGTACGCTTGAATTTGCCATGTAAAATCAGACCCTATTCCAAAACCTCCTAAGTCTCCCCGTAACTTATAAAACCATTGTTCGTTAAATGACCCATTAGATCTTAAAATAACGACAGGATCAAACCATGTTTCAGTTAACCCTCCTGTTATTTGACCAATTGCACCAACTTTTAGTTGTAACTCCATGTCTTCTTTTAAACTTATCATTCTAACTCCAACGCCAACTTCTAACCAATTGGTTACTCTCTTTAAACCGGAAACTTCAAACAACAACTCTTTCAATACAAGCTCACCACTTTGTACAAGCAATCCTTCTTCTACACCCATGGCCAAATGCATATAGAGAAAATCAGAACTTAACGTCCAATCATTCTTTGTAGTTTCAAAATACAACATCCCACCAAATTTCAACTGTCCAAAAATATCTCCTGGATTTGCATCAACTTCCACGGCTGGTAATCTTTTAATTTGATTTACTCCGCTCATATTGGGAAACATTAAATAAGGCTCAACTAAAAATGTTCTTTGATTCTCATCAGAGCTTGAATTGATATTGGAATCTTGAGCGTTAATTAATAAGGAACATAAAAGAGCGGTACAGAATATAATTTTTTTCATGGCATTAATTTTACTTTAAAATTAATGAATTCTCATGTAGCATTCGCAAGAATTTCTTTGAAAATTAAACTTTCCACGAAATTCTTGAGATAGTATTTAGTCGGGATGACAGGATTTGTAGAATCCTCAAAACCCTCATTGCAAACCTTCTTTTTAATCACTTTACCATAACTCTCTTCTGTTATTGAAATAGAACTATGCCCTAACAATTCACTTACTATCTCAATATGGAAATTCTGAACTAAATAGAAAACAAGTCTTTTCTTTCAATTATTATAGTTCCTAAATATTCTTATTTACCATGTACTAAAAATTATAAACCAAACATTTATAATCTATTACAGCATATATATTTTTAATATCTGAACCCATATTTTTTGCTATTTTTATAAAATCAATCGTTGTGGGGACGATTAATATAAAACTTGGACATTATAATCTTACTATATTTTGTTCAAGTTTTTTTTGATATTACCGCTTACTTTGCTTAATTTCAAACCCTTAATAATTGTTATGAGAATAGTATTTAATATTAATTCTCAAATTCAATCACAGTGCAAAAATTATTTCAGGCAGAACTTGATTCTTCAAATAAAGTTCTAATTGTTGCTCAAAAGAACTACTCAACCTACAAAAATCACTTGTTGTCTAGAAATTTAAATCCCATGACATTTGAAGAATTTCTTAAAAATTACAATGTATAATCAATCGATAATAAAAAACCCACCTAATTACTTAGATGGGAAAATTGCTATGAAAAAGAAGTAGACTGTAAATGTCTACTTTTCCAAATATATAAGTTTCAATTAAATTTACAAATATTTGGGCATGATTTAGATTTCAAAAATACTATTCTCAATAAATATATAATGTTAACTCCACACTCTTAAATATCATATGTCATTAATTTTCAACAATTTAATGTCCGTTTTACACCAACTGCAAAGTTAATTCAATTTGAATAATAAATTCTATTATCTTTATAGTGTAAATGAATCTTTGGGGTTGATTTATTTATAACCTGAGTATCGTTATCAGTACTCAGGTTTTTTTATTCTTTCTCATCCTATGAAAATGTGCTATTTAAGTCTTTTACTCTATTAAATAAAAAAATTCATATTCAATCTATTTCCTTAGATAGCCAATGGAAAATGTTAAGAACAAACTGAAGGTTTTGATTTTCATTCTGAAAATTTAATCCAACCGGGTTCTGCTGTTCTCCGACTAACTGAGCTGAAAATAAACTTGCCTCACCTATAAAAGCAACTCTTCCCTTCCCTTTTTTCAAAATTGCACCTTGGTATAAGTTTTTAAAAGAAACAATAGGTGTTTCAGGGTATATCTTCCAAGCCTGTTCTGTTTGATACGATACAATATTTGGATTATTAAAAGATAATAGACCAATAATTGAGTCATTTTCTATTTTGAACCCACTTCCGTAATAAGTAGCAACCCAATTTACCTTTTCTCCCTTGTTTTTACCCTCAATTATAGGGTGCTTTAATAAGGTATTATCCCTTCTTGAAAATACGGTCATTCCCCAATTTATAGAATCTATAACAAAACCATTATACCAATTAACCCCTAATTTAGATGAGAACTTTTGAATGGCTCCTGGAAACGGCATATGATCTGCAACTAATAATAAACTCCCTCCGTTATCTATCCATTCAAGTAATACATTCATTTCAGAATCGGTAAGTGCTGAAGGCGTAGGCAACTTCCAATTATTAATATTTGATTTATGAAGAGCACCAATAATTACTAATATTTCTACTTCATTTAATAATTCTGTACTAAAGGAATCATTATATGATTGAATGCGATAACCATCATGGCGAAGTAATTTTAATAGGGGAAACATCCTAACATTAATGGACATGTCATTATTATGATATTCATCAATATGAATAATCGGTCCAGAATTTAACGGATAAACAGGATTCTCAACTTTATAAGCAAAAGTACTGTCGAGAATTTGCTGAGCATTTAATTGGTTTATATCGATTAAAAATATTTCAATTAAACAATAGACAACCCAAATGCTTTTTATAAACTTAACTCCTTTAATGTCAATTGTCATATAAGAATTGGTTACGCATTAAATCAATGTTATATTAAACGGCCTAATTTATCACATCCAACCAAGTTCACGCAAAGCATATGGTGCATTCCAAATTTTAGTCATTTTTTCAACTTTACCAGCTTCATTCATTTTAAGTGCATATACGTAATCCGTGTTTGTTGATTTATTTGTTGGAGGTACAGGACCACCTTCTCCTAAATGTGTACCACTAAAAGTACCAAAAAAAATTGCTGTATTCTTATTTTCATCAAATGCAGATGCATGTACTTTATACGTGCAGCCAGGCATTGTAATTGTGCTTAAATTATAAATCCAATCAACATATGTTTTAACATCATTCACCTCTGAAAGAGCTTGATTTTGAGAAGTAAATATGGCATTATCATCCACATATTCCTTACAAAATTCCCATCCTTTAGCGGATTCACAATTGTGAAAAAATTGAGTTGCATTTTCAAAAACGTCCATAGTATTTAATTTTTAATTAGTATAATTCATATTTACTTAATCTCTAAATCGTAAATAGAGACAAAATATAGGGTCAATTTATTTGAAGCCAACCTTATTATTCTAGTAGAATTTATTCGTAAGGTTTTTGTCATCCATTTTTTAATAATGAATCTATTTATTCATCATTCCTGTGGTCATAGAAGGCTCTAATTGAAGTGTTTCAATCATTTCTCCCCAATTTTCAAGTGAATTATCAAAATTTGCTTGATCTTCATCAAAAGTTCCATAGCCATGTAGTTCGTTATAATCATCTCTAAAAGAATTTTCAAACTCTTGTTGATTAGATCTTTTAAAAGTGTCAAATGGCATTACAACAACAAATAAATTTCTATTTCCACCACTTACTAGTCGATATAAAAATCTTGTTCCTTCAACTTCTCTCTTTTCAAGAGTTTTTGCAATTCGATACATAAATCTTCTAAAATGAAGAATTCCAGAGGGTTTCACATCAAAAGACCTCCATTCTACAAATTTTTTCGGGGTTGTATTTTCTGGATCACTATTGTAAGAACCGCTATCTAGCAGTACCCAGTGTTTTCTCCCAATATTTTCCCCAATGTATTTACCTACATTTTCATTCCAATATTCTCCTTCAGCCGAACGATCTTTATCAAAATCAGCAGGTGATTTACTAGATTGAACCCTAACAAATGTTCCTGAATTTCTACCAGTAATTACACGATAAGTCATCATAGAATGATCAGGGTTACTATTAAACTTAGTAGTCTTTTCAGCCGCAGCCTCCATAAACTTTTGCACCATACCCTCTTTTGCTTTGTACTCAAATGTAATCCAGTATTTAGAATTATCATTTCTTTGCCCTACCAAAACATTACACATCAATAACGCCATGGAAATTAAAATTACTCTTTTCATTTTATTTAGTTTTAGTTAATAATCGACTTGAACAAACAGCAAATACTGTCTAACAAAATGTATCAGAGGGGTTGAATAAATACTTTTTTAATAACGATTTAAATGAGGTCGATAAAATGTTCTAACCAGGAGATTTCAATTAATCACCATTTCTATGAAGTGGAATTTGTAGTTTAGTTAGATATTATATAACAAAAGTACTAAATTTATACTTAACTAAATAGACCCCAGCCTCTTCACTTCATCACTCACTCTCTTTTTTATCACTTTACCATAACTTTCTTCAGTTATGGAAATACTACTATGCCCTAATAATTTACTTACTATTTCAATTGGAACATCATTATATAACAATACTGTACTAGCAAAGGTTTTTCTAGCAATATGAGTAGTTAATACTTTGTCAAAACCTAAAATGCTTCCTACAACCTTTAAATAAGAGTTATACTGTTGATTACTCATAACAGGAAATATTTGGTCAACCTCATCATTTCTATATTTAACAATTAAATCTGAAGCCTTTGAAAGTATTGGAACAGATATATTTCCTTGTGTTTTTTCCCTAGTCATTTCAATCCAATTCATTCCATCAAAACCTTTCACAATATGCTTCTTAGACAACTGCTTCAATTCATTATAGGCTAACCCTGTATAGCAAGAGAAAATAAATAGGTCTTGTACTAATCGTAAAGTAGATTGTTCAAATACGTGTGATTCAAATTTCTGTAATTCTTCCGTAGTTAAAAACACAATCTTTTTAATCACCTTCTTATTTTTATGCAACATAAATGGATCTCTTTCTAGATATCCTTCAGAAACTGCTACTTTAATAGGTTTCCTAAATCTTTGTATCTCCTTATTAATAGTAACTTGCTTTTGTCCTCTCTCAACTTTTAAGTAATAATCAAAGTCATCCAAAAACTGTTGTTTTAACTTTTTTAATGGATAATCTGAGCGTTTGTACTTCCATTTAATGAATGATTTCACATTTTCCTTTACATAGTTGTATTTCTTGTATGTTACAGCCTTAATTTCAATGTTTATAAGTCTTTTAAGACGCTTTAAGAACATTTCAAAGTATTCAACTACATTGTATTCTTTGGCTAATTTCTCTCCTTTATATGTGCTGTAAATGTCTTCTACAGAAAAGTTAGATTCTTGAATTTGAAGCAATAAAAAAGCCTGATTAATTTTATTCATTATCAGGCTCAGTTGCGTGTTTAAATAATCAGATTGTTCAGAATCTTCTAGAACCTTCTGTTTCTTAGAATTCCAGTATTTTGGATTTACAAAAAGTCCTGTTGAGAATTGTTTTCTAATCTTTAGATAAGTTAATCTACATTTTATAGGGCATTCACCTTTTTTACTTAATTTACTTTTATCCGTATATAATAATATATTCAGTTTATTCTTATTCATAATTTTAATTTTTAGTTGGTTTATTTTAAATGGGGTACCTAGAATTTTTATTGGAGTACCAAGTGGGGTACTTTTCCCTCAAAAAAAGTTGACAAGTTGTCAAAAGGAGTTGAAAATGAATGAATTTGAGAAATTCAATAAATTCCTAGGCAGGAAATGTTATAACGCAAAAAAGCCTCTACATTTCTGTAAAGGCTTGTCATTTTTTGCTCCCCCTCTTGGGCTCGAACCAAGGACCCTCTGATTAACAGTCAGATGCTCTAACCAACTGAGCTAAGGAGGAATGTACCGATTTTTAATTTCGGTGTGCAAATATATATCTTTTTATACTTCTGCCAAACAATTTTTAAAAAATTATTACTTCCTTTCTTTAGGAATTTAAATTGAATCAGAATTGATTATAAAATCTTAAAAAGATCCGTTAAATATCAACAGAATAAATGGTGGTTTTACGAAATCGTTGTATTTTTGACCCTGTTTTAATTAAAACATTTTTGTACGAAAAAAATTATGGATAAATTTTCGTTTTTAAATGCCGTACACTCAGAGTTTATTTCTGATTTATACGACCAATACTTGGTAAATCCAGACGCGGTTGAACCAAGTTGGAAAAGTTTTTTCCAAGGATACGATTTGGCCAATGAGAACTACTCAATTAATGGCGAAGAAATAGCCGTTGAAGTTCCGGAACAAGTTAGCAAAGAATTTAGAGTTTTAGATTTGATTAATGGGTATAGAACTCGTGGTCATTTATTTACCAAAACCAACCCTGTTAGAAACAGAAGAGAGTACTCCCCTTCGTTAGCGCTTGAAAATTTTGGGCTATCAAATGCTGATTTAGATTCTAATTTTGATGCAGGAGAAGTTTTAGGATTAGGAACCACTTCCCTAAAGAATATTGTTTTACACTTAGAGCAAATTTATTGTGCTTCTATTGGTGTAGAATATATGTATATCAGAAATCCGGAAGTGATTAAATGGTGGCAGTCTAAATTAAACTTTAACGACAATCATCCTCGATTTTCTGTAGAAGCAAAAAAATACATTCTTTCTAAGTTAAACCATGCCGTTACTTTTGAGAGTTTTTTACAAACAAAATATGTTGGTCAAAAACGTTTCTCATTAGAAGGAGGTGAATCTTTAATTCCGGCTATTAGTGTTGCTTTATATAATGCCGTAGAAGATTACGGTGTTAAAGAAGCAGTTATTGGTATGGCGCACAGAGGTAGATTAAGCACCTTGGTCAATGTGTTTAGAAAACCAATGAACGAGTTGTTTAGCGAGTTTGAAGGAAAAGATTTTGAAGATGCGAATATTGACGGTGATGTAAAATACCACTTAGGTCTTACGTTAGACAAAACTTATCAAAACGGAAAAACCATCAAAATGAATTTGGTGCCAAATCCGTCGCATTTAGAAACCGTTGCTTCTGTAGCAGAAGGAATTACACGTGCTAAAATTGATAAGGATTACAAAGGTGATGATTCAAAAATATTACCAATTATAGTCCATGGTGATGCTGCGATTGCTGGGCAAGGAATTGCTTACGAGGTTGCTCAAATGAGCCAATTAAACGGTTATAAAACTGGTGGTACGATTCATATTGTTGTAAATAATCAAATCGGATTTACAACCAACTATTTAGATGCTAGATCAAGTACCTATTGTACAGATGTGGCAAAAGTTGTATTGTCGCCAGTATTGCACGTAAATGCTGATGATGCGGAAGCGGTTGTTCATGCTATTGAACTAGCGCTAGATTATAGAATGAAATTTAAAAAGGATGTTTATATAGATTTATTAGGTTACCGTAAATATGGTCATAACGAAGGAGATGAACCAAGATTTACACAACCTAAATTGTATAAAGCAATTTCGAAACATAGCAATCCTTTAAAAATATATACCGATAAATTAATTGCTGAAAATACAATCGATACCGGTTATGGTAAAAAGATTGTTGCAGATTTTAAAGCAATGATGGAAACGGAATTTACGAAAGCGAAAGAGTCTGACTCTTCAAAGGTTCGTGAATTTATGGAAGAACGTTGGTCCGATTTTAATAGACAACGTTTAGATGGCATGTTAAGTCCTATTAAGACTGCATACCCAAAAGAAAACTTAGAAAATATTGCCAAAGTAGTTTCTACAGTTCCAGAAGGTGTAAAGTTTGTTCGTAAAGCAGAACGAATTTTAGGAGGTAGAGCAAAAATGGTTTTTGAAACAGACGCCTTAGATTGGGGAATGGCAGAAACTATGGCCTATGGAAGTTTATTAGAAGAAGGCTTTGATATTCGTATTTCTGGACAAGATGTAGAACGTGGAACTTTTAGTCACCGTCATGCTATATTGCGTGATGAGATCTCTGAAGAGCGCATCAACTTGTTAAACACAAACAAAGACAATAAAGGAGAGATGTATATTTACAACTCTTTATTATCTGAATATGGCGTATTAGGCTTTGACTATGGTTATGCAATGGCCAACCCAAATACCTTAACTATTTGGGAAGCTCAGTTTGGTGATTTTAGTAATGGAGCTCAAATTATTTTTGACCAATACCTTTCTGCTGCGGAAGACAAATGGAAAATGCAAAACGGAATTGTTGTCTTATTACCTCATGGGTACGAAAGTCAAGGATCTGAGCACTCATCTGCCCGTATGGAACGTTATTTACAATTGTGCGCTAAAGACAATATGATTGTTGCAGATTGTACAACACCTGCAAACTTCTTCCACTTGTTACGTCGTCAAATGAAACGTGACTTTAGAAAACCATTAATTGTCTTAACGCCTAAGAGTTTATTGCGTCATCCAAAAGCCGTTTCATCTATAAGTGAATTGGCTGGAGGTCAATTCCAAGAAGTCATTGATGATACAATAAATCCAGAAAAAGTAACTAAAATGGTCTTCTGTACTGGTAAATTCTATTATGATTTATTAGCAGAAAGAGAGAAATTAGAAAACGAAAATGTTGCTCTTGTTAGAATTGAGCAATTATTCCCTTTACATCACGATAAGATTCAAAAAATAATGGATCGCTATCCGAATGTAAAAACATATACTTGGGCACAAGAAGAGCCTAAAAATATGGGAGCATGGACTTACATGCTACAGCGATTTGAATTGGCTCCACTAAAAGTGGCTGCTAGAGATTTTGCTGCAGCACCAGCACCAGGAAATGGCGCAAGAGATAAAAGAAGACAACAACGAGTTATTGATAGTGTTTTTGACACTACTGAAAAATAAAAAATTCAAAACGTAAAATTATAGTACGATGATTTTAGAAATGAAAGTCCCATCTCCGGGAGAATCGATTACAGAAGTAGAAATTGCAACTTGGTTGGTTGAAGATGGAGACTATGTAGAGAAAGATCAGGCTATTGCTGAAGTAGATTCAGACAAAGCAACTTTAGAATTACCTGCTGAAGAAAGTGGAATTATTACGCTTAAGGCCGAAGAAGGCGATGCTGTGGCTGTTGGAGCCGTAGTTTGCTTAATTGATATGGACGCTAAAAAACCGGAAGGTTCTGAAGCACCTAAAAAGGAAGAAGTAAAAGAAGAAGTTGCCGCACCAAAAACGGAAGCGCCTAAATCTGATACTTATGCTACTGGTAGTGCATCACCAGCCGCAAAAAAGATTTTGGCTGAAAAAGGAATTGCTGCATCTGAAGTTAAAGGAACTGGAAAAGATGGACGTGTAACTAAAGATGATGCTATTAAAGCAGTGCCGTCTATGGGAACTGCTCCTGCACATGGAAATAGAAATAGTGATCGCAAAAAATTATCAATGTTGCGTAGAAAAGTTGCTCAGCGTTTGGTTTCTGTAAAGAACGAAACAGCAATGCTAACTACCTTCAACGAAGTAAACATGCAGCCTATTTTTGATTTAAGAAGCGAGTACAAAGAAGCCTTTAAAGCAAAACATGGTGTTGGTTTAGGTTTTATGAGTTTCTTTACATTGGCGGTTGTTAGAGCTTTGAAAATGTATCCAGATGTGAATTCTATGATTGATGGAGATTTTAAAATCTCACACGATTTTCAAGATATTTCAATTGCAGTTTCAGGCCCTAAAGGATTGATGGTTCCGGTAATAAGAAATGCTGAAAACTTATCTTTTAGAGGTGTAGAAAGCGAAGTAAAACGATTGGCTATAAAAGCTAGAGACGGAAAAATAACCGTTGACGAAATGACTGGCGGAACATTTACCATTACTAATGGTGGTGTATTTGGTTCTATGCTGTCTACGCCTATTATCAACCCTCCACAAAGTGGAATTTTAGGAATGCACAATATTGTAAACAGACCAATGGCTGTTAATGGAGAAGTGGTTATTCAACCTATTATGTATGTAGCTTTATCTTATGACCATAGAATTATTGACGGACGTGAATCTGTTGGTTTCTTAGTAGCGGTTAAAGAAGCCTTAGAAAATCCTGTTGAATTATTGATGAATAATGATATTAAAACTGCATTAGAAATGTAGCTCTATATTCAAAATATAAAAAAGTCCGAACCATTGGTTCGGGCTTTTTTATTCATCTGTTTTTTTGATTAAGGGATTATTACCGCCCCTTGCTTTGCAATTTTAAACCCGTATTTAACTACAGTTCGAACTGCTTCACTGTTATCAATTAATAAAGGATTGGTATGGTTAAAATGAATGAAATGCACCTTTGCCTTATCCTCTTTTGATAAGTTCTCGAACAACTCCATACTCTCCTCAACAAATGGATGCGGAACCTCGCTCATGTCTCTATTAATCTCACCATTTTTATAAAACGTAGCGTCTAGCAATGCAACATCAACTTGCTTAATTAAATCTGTAATACTGTGCTCCCACAACTGCCATTTATCAATATCTGGAACAAATAAAATTTGTTTTTTACCTGTATTTATTAGATAACCGACGGTCTCTGAAAATTCATCTCTGTGAGGTACTAGTATAGGTGTAACAGCAACACGTTCATTTAACTGAACTGCTTTCATATTATTTATAGAATTCAAAGCGATATTGCCTAATAAAGTCAATTGACTCCAAGGGCCATTCGTTTCCAAGTAAGACTTCATTCTAGGCATGGCAAAAACATTCATGTTTTTTGCACCCATCGCTTCTCTTCCCAAATACATCAATCCCGTATAATGCCCCATATGTGCATGGGTTAAAAAAACACCTTCAGGTAAATCCCCGTGTCTATTCGTATGATCGTTCAGCAATTTAACTTGTTCAGAAAAGTCTGGAGTAGCATCAAAAATCCATTCTTCTTTAGAAATTGGATCAACAATTGCAATTGAAGAAACCATTCGTCTATATTCGGGATTTTCATACACCCGTTTACAACATTGTTTTTCACAATTTATTTGAGGATATCCTGCATCTTGCGCAACTCCTAATACATAAACATAAGGAGCATTAGAAACCTCCTCTTTCTCAGACTGAAATAACAGTAGTAAAAAGGACGTAATAATTATAAAAAGTTGACGCATCTATTTTAAGATAATTGATTTTTAATATTAATCAATTCTTGCTTAATGTTTTCTAAATGAGAAATAATCTCTTGCCTGTTTATTTCTCCTTCTGGGTTTTGTTTCATTTTCTTTTTGGCTCCGTCTAAGGTAAATCCCTTCTCCTTAACCAAATGATAAATCAATTTCAGGTTTTTTAAATCTTCTTGTGTAAAAAGACGATTTCCTTTAGCGTTTTTTTTGGGTTTCAAAATATCAAATTCCTTTTCCCAAAAACGTATCAATGAATTGTTTACCTCAAAGGCTTTAGCCACCTCTCCTATTTTGTAGTATCTTTTTTCAGGTAAATCAATATGCATGTATATAGTGATGTTTTTCTCTTACGAAGATAGTTAAAAGATTCTATTTCCTATAAATTAATCCAACGATTGCCCTTCAATCTGAGCCGCTTTTTGCATGCGCTCAAATTCTTTAGGTGATAAATTTCCGTAGTAGAAATTAATAGGATTGATTTTATGTTTGTTTTTCCATACCTCGTAGTGTAAATGCGGTGCTTCTGATCTACCGGTATTTCCAACAAATCCAATTAAATCTCCACGTTTTACTTTCTGACCTCTTTTTACGTTGTATTTACTTAAGTGTGCATACAAAGTCAAATATCCAAAACCATGGTCAATACGAATATGCTTTCCAAATCCAGATGCTCTGGAGTCTACCCGTGTTACCCTACCCGGCCCCGTAGCATATACCGGAGTTCCTTGTGGCGCTGTAAAGTCCATTCCGTAATGACGCTTTCTAGCCTTTGTAAAAGGGTCCGTACGCCATCCATAACCAGAAGCCATTCTAGTTAAATCATCGCTTCTAATCGGTTGTATAGCCGGAATTGCCGCCAATAAATCTTCTTTGTTCTTAGCGTATTTTACAATTTCATCTAGAGATTCTGATTGAATTTTTAATTGTTTCGATAACACATCCATATTTTGTGTAATATCAATAACCAACTCAGAGGTTTCAAAATTTTCTAAGTTTTTATATCTATTTACCCCACCAAACCCGGCTGTTCTTTGCTCTTCTGGTATGGGGTTTAATTCAAAAAAAGTGCGGTAAATATTGTTATCTCTATCCTGTAAGTCTTCTAATACTTTCTCAAACTGATCAATCCTTTTCTTATGTAAGTTTTCGCTTAATTTTAAAAACTCCAATTCACGTTTCAATTCCTTCTCTTTTGGAGTTTCGAAAAAATAAGAAAACACCCCAAAACCAAGGATCATAGCTAAACCAAAAGCAACTACAGAACCAAACAACTTGGTAAATACAGATCGCTTTCTAAGCTTTATTTTTTTATACGATAATGTTTCCGCATCGTAATAGTATTTAACTTTCGCCATACCGCTAAAATATCTTAATTTTGTACTTTCAACGGAAACACCTTATTTAATATTGTTTTTCCGCAACAAACAAAATTACAAAATGTTTTCATACTGCTTTTAGCGCAGTATTTTTTTAAACATTAATTAACGTTTTTATGAGATCACAAGAAATTAGACAACTCTACTTAAATTTCTTTAAAGAAAAGAGTCATAAAGTTGTGCCTTCTGCGCCAATGGTATTAAAAAATGACCCTACATTGATGTTTACCAATGCAGGAATGGTACCCTTTAAAGAGTACTTTTTAGGTCAGAAAAAAGTGACGGATGCAAGAGTGGCAGATTCACAAAAATGTTTAAGAGTTTCTGGGAAACATAATGACTTGGAAGAAGTTGGTATGGATACGTATCACCATACCATGTTTGAAATGTTAGGAAACTGGAGTTTTGGAGATTACTTTAAGAAAGAAGCAATTGAATGGGCTTGGGAGTTATTGACTGAAGTTTATAAAATTGACAAGGAAAGCCTATATATTACCGTATTTGAAGGTGATAAAAATGACGGAACAAAATTTGACCAAGAAGCATATGACTATTGGAAAGCCATCGTACCAGCAGACAGAATTTTAAACGGAAATAAAAAAGACAATTTTTGGGAAATGGGTGCGCAAGGTCCTTGTGGTCCGTGTTCTGAAATTCATGTAGATATTCGTTCGGCTGAAGAAAAAGCAAAAGTTCCCGGAAAAGATTTAGTCAACGAAGACCATCCTTTGGTTATAGAAATATGGAACTTGGTATTTATGGAATTCAACCGTAAAGCAGATGGTTCTTTAGAAGAATTACCAAACAAACATATTGATACTGGAATGGGCTTTGAACGTCTTTGTATGGTGGTTCAAGGTGAAAAATCGAACTACGATACGGATGTATTTACACCATTAATTAGAGAAATAGTTACCATTACCAACTCTAAATATGGCGAAGATGAAAAGACAGATATTGCCATTAGAGTTATTGCAGATCATATTAGAGCCGTTGCATTTGCTATTGCAGATGGTCAATTGCCAAGTAATAATGGAGCGGGTTATGTTATCCGTAGAATATTACGAAGAGCCATCCGTTATGGATTTACATTCCTAGATCAAAAAGAAGCATTTATATATAGGTTGATGTTTGTTTTAAGCAAACAAATGAGCAAAGCATTCCCAGAATTAAAGGCTCAAAAGCAGTTGATTGAGAACGTAATAAAGGAAGAAGAACAATCTTTCTTAAGAACTTTAGATCAAGGATTGAATTTATTAGATGCCGTTATCAAAAACAATACTTCAGAAAAAATTTCTGGAGTTAAAGTTTTTGAATTAAAAGACACTTATGGATTCCCAGAAGATTTAACAGAATTAATTCTAAGAGAAAATGGTTTGTCTTATGATTCTGATGAATTTGCCAAGGAATTAGAAAAACAGAAAGAAAGAGGTAGAAAAGCTTCTGCTCTAGACACCGATGATTGGCAAGTCTTATTTGAAGATGAAACCGAAGACTTTATCGGTTATGACACCTTAGAAGCAAAAGTTAAAATTGCGAGATACAGAAAGGTTACTTCTAAAAAAGAAGGAACTATGTATCAGTTAGTATTTAATATGACACCTTTTTACCCAGAAGGAGGCGGCCAAGTTGGAGACAAAGGATACCTAGAAAAAAGTAACGGTGATACCGTATACATTTTAGATACAAAAAAAGAGAACAATCTAATCATCCACTTAACTAAAGATTTACCAAAAGACCCGACGGAATTCTTTACGGTAAGAGTGGATGAAAAACAACGATATAGAACTGCTTGTAATCACACCGCAACACACTTACTTCATCAAGGTTTAAGAAAAGTGTTAGGAAAGCATGTAGAGCAAAAAGGCTCTGCAGTACACTCGAAATATTTGCGTTTTGACTTTTCGCATTTTTCAAAAGTTTCGGAAAAAGAACTCATGGAAGTTCAAGATTTTGTTAACGCTAGAATTAAAGGAAAACTCCCTTTAAAAGAATACAGAAACATTCCAATGGAAAAAGCCATAGATAAAGGTGCATTGGCTTTGTTTGGAGAAAAATATGGAGATACTGTTCGTATGATTCAGTTTGGAAAGTCCATGGAACTATGTGGAGGAACACACGTGCAAAATACTGGAGATATCTGGTGGTTTAAAATAACTTCTGAAAGTGCAATTGCATCTGGAATTAGAAGAATTGAAGCCTTAACATTGGATGGTGTAGCAGATTATTATTTAAATCAAGAAAAAGAATATACTGCGGTTCAGAAAGCAATGAAAGGGCCTCAAAATCCAGTAAAATATGTAGAAAGTATTCAAGATGAAAACGCTGCATTAAAAAAGCAAATCGAATCTTTATTAAAAGGCAAAGCAAAAAACCTTAAAGCTACTTTAAAGGCAAATGTTCAGGAAATTAATGGTGTAAATTTCATTGCTGAAAAATTAGATTTAGATCAAGGAAGTATTAAAGATTTAGCATTTGAATTAGGTGGAGAAATTGAAAATCTGTTTTTCTTTGCAGGCACAGAAAAAGATGGAAAAGCAATGTTAACCTGTTATATTGCAAAAGACATAGTTGCAAATAAAGGTTTAAATGCTGGGCAAGTAGTAAGAGAATTAGGGAAATTAATTCAAGGTGGTGGCGGTGGCCAACCATTTTTTGCTACCGCGGGTGGAAAAAATCCAGCAGGAATTCCGCAAGCATTAGAACAAGTTAAAGATTATCTAAGCTAAGGTTATTTAATTCCGAGCATATTGTTAAACGTTTTTACTTCACAATAGTAAAACGTTAAAAACTTGGATTTAAAAATTTTTAATTTTACGATTATATAGTCTTTCATTTTGATAAACTTTTTTAGTTATACTAATTAGTATAATTTAGTTGCTAAATGTTACACTCATGAATTTTAGGACCTCGTTACCTGTTAAACCTGTATCTATTCATCAAATAGATTATAACGCTAACATCCTTTTATTAGGCTCTTGTTTCGCGGAAAACATTGGCTCTAAATTAGACTACTTTCGATTTGAGAATTTGATGAACCCATTTGGAATTTTATTTCATCCAAAAGCGATAGAAAATCTTATAACAAAGTCTATAAATCAATATGAATATACCCAAGAGGACATATTCTTTCATAATGAACAATGGCATTGTTTTGAAGCACATTCAGATTTAAGTGCTCCATCGAAAGAAAATTTATTGGAGGAATTGAATACCAATATTCAATCAACATATAAGTATTTAAACAACGCAACACATATCGTTATTACTTTAGGAACTGCTTGGGCTTACAGATATATTTCATCTGATAATTTTGTAGCCAATTGCCATAAAGTTCCTCAAAAAAAGTTCTTAAAAGAATTGCTTTCGGTTGAAGATATTGATGCTTCATTGGAATGCATAAATACACTTTTAAAAAGTATCAATCCAAAGGTCAACATCATTTACACGGTTTCTCCAGTTAGACATTTAAAAGATGGATTTACTGAAAACAGTTTGAGCAAGGCGCATTTACTTTCTGCAGTTCATCAGGTAGTAGAACCTAGAAACAGTCTTTATTATTTTCCTGCATATGAAATTATGATGGATGATTTACGTGATTACAGATTTTACAAGTCAGACATGATTCATCCAAATCAAACGGCTATCGATTATATTTGGGAGCAATTTAAAACTGTCTGGATTTCTGATTCAGCAGATAATTTAATGAATGAAATCGATACCGTTCAAAAAGGTTTAGCCCACAAACCATTTAATGAAAATTCGGAGCAGCATCAACAATTTTTGAAGAACTTACGTCTAAAAATTAAAGAATTACAAGAAAGCCGTAATATTAATTTTTGAAAAATCTTATGCAAAAAAAAAGGTGCAAACCGCACCTTTAAATTTTTTATCTCAATTAGAATTAATCAACAAATTGATCAACCATTTGCCAAGGCCCTCCGTTAATAACATCTAAACCTTCATCTGACAAAAACTGAGTTGCTTGTCCGCTTCTACCTCCACTTCTACAAACTGCAATAAATGTTTTTCCTAAGGCCTTAATTTCTTCTACTCTTTCTGGAATAGTATCTAAAACAATGTTCTTAGATCCTGGAACATGTCCCTCTTCGTATTCAGCTATCGTTCTAACATCTATAACTACAGCTCCGTTTTCTAAATATTCTTGAACTTCGTCCATATTTCTTTTACGTTTAAATAGATTTAAAAATCTCATTGTGTTACTCTTTGTGCAAATTAAAAAAGAATTTTTTAGTTTATAAGTAACTTTTGATACAATTTTAAAACATTAGCAATGAATTAACCTTAATCCATTATTAATTAACTTTTGATGTTTGGTCATACTTTCTAAATAACGCAATACCTCATTTTTAAATTCTGACCTTAACTCATAAAGAAGTTCATATATTTCTAGAGCCAATAACCAATCTTTACCGTAATTCTGCTCTAAGTTTTGAAAAATCAGCTTTAATTCTTGTAATGAAACATTATTAGAAAGCCTCATATCTCTAACTTGTTGATACAAATCAAATAATAACTCTTCTTCTTCAGAATATTTAATCTTAATTGTTTTCTCCGTTGAAACCTTTCCAATATCTTCAAATGAATTTAGAGCAGCCGGCCCTGAAAACCCAGAAACAACCTCCTTACCAATAGCCATATCATAAATGCCCCATTCGGGTTTAAACAAAAATTCGTCACCATGTTTTACAGTGCAATTTTTAAATGAGATAAGAATAATCTTACCCATTAAATTTCTTTGACCTGTAATTATTTCCCCTTCTACAGTTATATCGCCTTCAAATTCTAACTTAATTTGTTTTCCTTCATACAGACCATAAACTTCTAAATCTTTTGGAGACATATCTTCAATAGCCAAATTCATCCCTTTTAATTTACCAACCGGGCTTCCAAATCCATCTGCATGATATTTGATACCATGCCCAATCAATTCTTTTTCTCTATATGCCAACGCTGTTGGCCCAGAGGTTTTAATATAAACAGGTACTCCTTTATTATCGATTACTTCTGTAAATATTCCTGAAATTTGAATTCCAGTACTCAATTCAATCGTTCCTAAATTTTCAGAATTTATTAACTTTTCAACACTGCTTTTACCACCAGTTCTTATAGCCATTGAATTTGCAAACTGATTTAAAACTAAACTTAAATGCGCAAAATCGGGCGTAACAAATAATTGTGGTTGTGGTTTTGTAATATCAAATCCAACATTCGCCACTTCAACATTATAAGGCATTTTTTTTACTTTATCCTGAAGACACCACTCACTTTCGCCTATAGACGATAATAGCCCTGCTCCATAAATTTTTGGATCATCAACTGTTCCAATTAATCCATATTCTACCGTCCACCAATGTAAATTACGAATCTGAGCCATTTCAGAGGGCTCGCCCATATTATTTTGAATATGAATTACATTTTTTTGGGCATCATCAATTTCTGACTGAATTGAATTTGGGTTCTCCTTTAAAATTGAAAGTAATCGAATTGCTTCATACAAATCATAATCTTCTTTTGATGAAATGGCCTTTGAACCGATTTCTCCAAATCTTCTTAAATATTCGGCATATTCCGGATTCGCAATGATTGGTGCATGCCCTGCAGATTCATGAATGATATCGGGTGCAGGTGTATATTCAATATGTTCAATGGTTCGCATATCACTCGCCACTACTAAAACATTATAGGCTTGAAATTCCATAAAAGCATTTGGAGGAATAAAACCATCTACAGAAACGGCAGCCCAACCAATATCAGACAATATTCGATTCATTCCTTCCATCCTAGGAATTTCATCAATAGTAATGCCTACTTTATCTAACCCCTTAACGTAAGAGTTATGCGCAACTTTTGATAAGTAATCTACATTTAATCGCATTACATAACGCCATACAGCATGATTTTGAGCCGTATACTCTTCATAAGGTTGGCGTACTATAAATTTATGTAGATGAAAAGGCAACTTTTTAGTAACCTCATTAAATTCAAAATGTGTTTCCATAACTTTTTTAGTTGCAGTAAAGTTACATTTTTTGAATTGCTTTATAAAAGAGATAACCGTAAATTTAACCCATAAAAAAAGTGCCCATTTGCTCAGAATGGACACCTCTTAATTCAAATAATTACTAACTACTATGCATTCATTGCTTGTGCAATCAATGTATAACTTTCCTTGGCTTTTGATTGTTTGGCATAATCTAAAGCCGTTAATCCTTTTTCAGATTTAATTTTTAATTTGGCCCCTCTTGCAATTAATAATTTTACAATTTCGACCTTGTTTTGTCTAGCAGCATACATTAATGGAGTCATTCCTCCAGATTTTTGGTTAATGTTTGTGCCTGTATTTATTAAGTTTAAAACCGCATCAACATTTCCTTGCTGAACCATTTTACAAAAGGTATTTACTCCAGAAATATACGTTTCTAATGACTCTTTATGATTAATGTAAGCTTCGTTTGATGCCTGTGAGTTGAATCCTATTGCAACTGAGAATAGTGTTGCTAATAATACTTTTTTCATAATAATTAAATTTAGATAGTTTGTTTATATAATAGACTACACATTTATCTTATTCGTTACACGGTTTAACATTGTTTAACAAACATTAACTTTTGTTATGTTAATTTTAATACTCTTAAGAAATGGATTAACAAATAATCAACTCATTAATCTCTTCAATAAAAATTTACCAAATTCATAAAAAGTTTCTACTAAAACCTTTTAGGTTATTAAAAGATTTTCGATGCTCAAGCATTTTGTATCTTTGGAATCCAAATAATAAAGGCATTCGTACTTATGAACAAAAAAGTAATTTTAATGATATTAGACGGATGGGGGACTTCGCCAGATCCAAAAGTATCAGCAATAGACAACGCTCAAACTCCATATATAGACAATTTATATAACACCTATGCCAACGCGTCTTTAAGAACTGATGGACTCCATGTAGGTTTACCAGAAGGGCAAATGGGGAACAGTGAAGTTGGTCATATGAACCTTGGTGCCGGAAGAATTGTGTACCAAGATTTAGCAAAAATTAACTTGGCTATTGAACAGCATACATTGAAAAAGGAGCAAGTACTGATTGATGCTTTTGAATATGCAAAGTCTAACAATAAAAATGTACACTTTTTAGGATTGCTAAGTAATGGTGGTGTACATTCACATGTAAATCATATAAAAGGACTTATTGATGCAGCGAACAATGCTGGCGTTCAAAATTCATTTGTTCATGCATTTACTGATGGTAGAGATGTAGACCCTAAATCTGGGAAAGGCTTTGTTGAAGATTTAGAAAATCACATTACAAATACAAACACAAAATTGGCTTCTGTTACCGGTAGATATTATGCCATGGACAGAGACAATCGTTGGGAGCGTGTTAAACTAGCATACGATGCAATTGTAAATGGAATTGGAACTTCTTCAGAAGATGCGGCCACTTCAATTCAAGAAAACTATGACAATGGTATTACTGATGAATTTATAAAGCCAATTATATTAAAAGAAAACAATTCTCCTATTGCAACTATTAAGGAAGATGATGTAGTTATTTTCTTTAATTTTAGAACAGATAGAGGTCGTGAGCTAACAAACATGTTAAATCAGAACGATTTTCATGAATACAACACACACAAGTTAAAATTGCACTATGTTACCATGACAAATTACGATGAGTCTTTCAAAGGCATTAATGTAATTTTTAATAAAGACAATTTAACTGAAACTTTGGGTGAAGTACTTTCAAAAAATGGAAAAACTCAAATTAGAATTGCTGAAACTGAAAAATATCCCCACGTTACATTTTTCTTTTCTGGTGGACAAGAAGAACCTTTTGAAGGAGAATCTAGAATTTTAAGAAACTCACCTAAAGTAGCAACTTACGATTTAAAACCTGAGATGAGTGCATATGAATTGCGTGATGCCTTAGTTCCTGAACTCGAAAAAGGGGATGTTGATTTTGTATGTCTCAATTTTGCAAATGGTGATATGGTCGGTCATACAGGTGATATGGAAGCGGCAATTAAGGCCTGCGAAGCAGTAGACCACTGTGCTAAAGATGTTATAGAAACCGGATTAGAAAATGGCTATACTACATTATTAATAGCAGATCATGGAAACTGTGAAACCATGATAAATCCAGATGGATCACCGCATACAGCCCATACAACCAATCCGGTACCAGTTATTTTAATAGACAAAGATTTAAAAGAAATTAAAGACGGTGTATTAGGAGATATGGCACCGACTATATTAAAATTAATTGGTGTTGAGCAACCTAAGACAATGACAAGAAACGCTCTTGTTTAAGTTCGTGTTATTCATTTAAATCTGGATTTTATGCAATGCTGATACTTAGGTTTTTTGAGTATCTTTGCCGATATTTTTTTGGATATGATTGTAATTAAAACTAGAGAAGAAATTGAATTGATGCGCGAAAGTGCTCAAATTGTTTCAAAAACATTAGGGATGCTTGCTAAGGAAGTAAAACCAGGTGCTACTACCTTACAGCTTGATAAAATGGCAGAGGAATTTATTCGTGATCATGGCGCTGAACCTGGTTTTTTAGGCTTGTACGATTTTCCGAACACGCTTTGCATGAGTCCAAACGAACAGGTAGTTCATGGATTTCCAAATAAAAACCCTTTAGTTGAAGGCGATATAATTTCTATTGATTGTGGTGCTTTAAAAAATGGCTTTTATGGAGATCATGCATACACCTTTGAAGTTGGTGAAGTGTTGCCAGAAACTAAAAAACTTTTACAGATTACTAAAGAAAGTCTGTATGTAGGAATTCGTGAATTTAAAGCAGGAAACAGAGTCGGTGATGTTGGATATGCAATCCAAAATTATTGCGAGGCGCACGACTATGGTGTGGTTAGGGAGTTAGTTGGCCACGGGCTTGGAAAAGTTATGCATGAAGATCCCGAAATGCCTAATTATGGAAAACGAGGAAGAGGTAAAAAGTTTAAAGAAGGTATGGTTGTTGCCATTGAGCCAATGATTAACGCAGGAACACATAGAATTAAACATCATAATGATGGGTGGACTATTACTACGCTAGACAAAAAAATGAGCGCTCATTTCGAGCACGATGTAGCCATTGTTGATGGTAAGCCACAACTACTTTCTACTTTCGATTATATTTATGAAGCACTTGGAATTGAAAGTAACGAAGAAGACGAGTTTAGAAAAAAATAGATGCTAATTTCAGAATTAAAAAAAGTTGAGGTTGTTAAAGGTTTCCATGGCAGATTTGTACACATGGAAAATTACACGATTGGATTTTGGGAGGTAAAAGCAGGTTCTGAATTACCTATGCACAGTCACATTCATGAACAATCTACGCAAGTTATTGAAGGTGAGTTTGAAATGACTTGTAATGGAACTACTAAAATCTACAAACCTGGTATGGTTCTTAAAATTCCTTCAAATGTAGCGCATGGAGGAAGAGCCTTAACAGATTGTAAGATCACAGATATTTTTTCTCCAGTAAGAGAGGATTATAAATTTTAGTTCGTTGAGAATTTTCAAAACCATTTTAAATACGATTCCAAGACCTTTACTTATTAAGTTAAGTTATGTTGCTAGACCATTTATCGCATTCTATTTAAAAGGAAATACATATACAGACCCTATAGATGGTAAAAGTTTTCGCAAATTTTTACCCTATGGATATGAAACACAGCGCGAAAACGTATTATCTCCAAGTACACTTTCTTTAGAAAGACACAGGTTACTTTGGATGTATTTAAAAAATGAAACTGACTTTTTTACCTCTAAGAAATCTGTTTTGCATTTTGCTCCAGAGCAAGCTTTTTATAAGCGATTCAAAAAAATGAAAAACTTGGAGTACACTACTACCGATTTAGAATCTCCTTTAGCCGATGTTAAGGCAGATATTTGCGATTTGCCTTTTGAAGATAATTCTTACGATGTCATTTTTTGCAATCATGTACTAGAGCATATTCCTGATGATACCAAAGCAATGCAAGAACTATTTCGAGTGTTAAAAAAAGGAGGAATGGCAATTTTACAAATTCCACAAGATTTATCTCTCGAATTAACCTTTGAAGATGATTCTATAACTGATAAAAAAGAACGTGCTAAAATCTTTGGACAATACGACCATGTTAGAATTTATGGACGGGATTATTTTGGCAAATTAAGAAGTATTGGATTTAAGGTTGAAGAAATTGATTACAGTAAAAAACTGAAATCAGAAGAAATACATAAATATCGTTTAAACAAAGGTGAAATTTTACCCGTTGTATATAAATAAATCAAAACAATGACTCCACAGATTGTAATTTTTACCGGCGCACTATTTGCAATGTTTTCTGTAATTTTTGGTGCCTTTGGAGCACACGCTTTAAAAAAAATATTATCCACAGATCAACTTAATAGTTTTGAAGTTGGTGTAAAATACCAAATGTATCATGCTATTGTATTATTTGTAGTCGGTTTCAATTTTAGTAGTATCCCTTCTACAATTTATTGGTGTTTTACATTAGGAATCATCTTATTTTCATTTAGTATTTACGGACTTGTATTATCTGATTCAAAAGGAAAAAAATTGCGTTTTTTAGGACCTATTACACCGTTAGGAGGGTTGTTATTGGTGGCTGGCTGGTTCTTTCTATTGTTAAGTGTCTTTTAATAAATGTCCCACTTCTAATTCTATCTTCAGCTTTTAAAGTTTTAAAAAGAAATCAATTATATTTGATTTTAAATTAATAATCATGGCTAAAAGCAAAGAAAAGTCTCCCATTGTAAGTTCCATAAACAACAAGCAACGTTTATATCTGCGTTATTTTACAGCGATTCTAATAGATTTAACTGTTTTAAATCTATTTGATGAGTATTGGGATTTGGTCCAAATAAACTCTTTTACAATTTCACTTTTCGCTGCAATAATGCTTCAAGTATTATTGGTTATTACCTTAAAAATTGAGCATAAAATTGGCGACTACTTTAAAAAGAAGGAAGGTTTTATGGCCAAATTTCTAAGAATATTTTCTGCTTGGGCTGTTTTGTTCGGGTCTAAATTTGTAATTCTAGAAGCCCTAAGTAGAGCATTTGGAGACGAAGTGCAATTTAAAGGTCCTTATCACGGAATTGTAGCATTTATAGTCGTAATTGTAGTAATGCTTTTAACAGAAGCAGTTTCAACTAAAATAACAAAGGCACTTGGATTCAGATAAAAATTAGTCCAATAATGTTAACCTTAAATTTTTTGTGGTAAACGTTTTAATTTCACCAGAAGCATCTGTATAAATTAAATGAGCATCCAATTCTGAATGTTTCTCTAAAAACACCTTAGACTGCTCTAAACCCATTGCCATAAAAGCAGTAGCATAAGCATCTACATCTGCACAATCCAATTTTGAAATGACTGTTGCACTAAGAAGATCACTCTCTACGGCATATCCTGTTGTAGGATTTATCGTATGCACAAACTTACGCCCATTATCGTCTATTTTAAACTTTCTATAATTACCCGAAGAAGCCATAGATTGATTTTCTAATACGGTAATTTTAGAAAAACTTCTGGAACCATCCGAATTAGGATCTTCAATGGCCACTTTCCAATAATTCCCGTCTTTATTACTTCCCCGCGCTCTAATTTCACCCCCTAATTCAATCAAATAATGTTCGCATCCTTTACTTTCTAAAAAACGTCCTATTAAATCAATACCGAATCCTTTTGCAATGGCGTTAAAATCAAAATATATTTCTGGAGTTGCTTTTACAATTGCACCATTTTCAGTTTTTACCTTATCAAATCCAACAAACTGCATTAATGAATCAACTTGTTCCGTAGATAAATTATTTATTGCTTTCTCCGGACCAAAACCCCACGCATTTACCAAGGGCCCAACTGTCGGGTCAAAAAATCCATTTGTCTGCTTAAAAATACGATCAGATTTCTCAAAAACTTCATTAAAATTCGCATCAATTAAAATGGATTCATCTCCGTCATTTATTTTAGAAATATCAGAATTAGGCATATAAGTTGAAAGCGATTTATTCATTACATAAATAATGCTATCTATTTGTTTGCTAAAATCTTGATTAATATTATTATGATACGTGATTGAATATGTTGTTCCAAAGGCTGAACCTTGCAATTTTTTAAAATCCTTTTTCTCCGACTTACAAGATACCATCAACAGTATCATAATGAATAAGAGTCCTTTTTGCATTTTATTTAATTTTTAATCGAAAATCAAAATTACTATTAATTCTCTGTTAAAATCATTTTAAAATAATAATATCTTATGCTATACGTTTCTTTTTTAATAACTTTGCGCAACTCTAAAAACATTTTACATGAAAAAATTAATTTTATTAACAACAACGTCTGTTTTGTTGGCTTCATGTGTATCTCAAAAGAAATATACTGAGCTTTCTGACAATCATGACAAAACAAAACAAGAATTGGTGGATACCAAAGCAAATTTACAACAATGTTTAATCGACAAAGATGTAAATGCTAACAAGGTAGCCACTTTAGAAAGTCAGGTAACAGACCTACAAGAAGACAAAAGAACTGCATTGAAACAAGTTGAAGGATTAACTGTTCTTACTCAAACATCTACAGAGAGTATGAAAGAAGTAATTGGTCAATTAAGTGAAAAAGATAAATACATTAATGGAATCCGTGAGGCGATGACTCAAAAAGATTCAATTAACATGGCAATTAAATATCACTTAACTAAAGAGTTAGCTGATGGAATTCAAGATGAAGACATTACTATTGATGTTGAAAAAACAGTAGTATTCATCAACATTGCTGATAAATTATTATTTAACAGCGGAAGTTCTACTGTATCAAACAGAGCGCAAGAAATCTTAGGAAAAGTTGCAACTGTAATTTCTACACGTCCAGAAATGGAAGTGATGGTTGAAGGTTATACTGATGATGTGCCAATTAGTAGAAAAGACATTAAAGACAACTGGGATTTAAGTACAAAACGTGCTACTGCTGTAGTTAGAGTTTTACAAAACGATCATGGCGTAGACCCTAAGCGTTTAACTGCTGCTGGTAGATCGGAGTACATGCCAATTGCTACAAATGATACTGCTTCTGGTAGAGCTGCAAACAGAAGAACTAGAATCGTAATCTTACCAAGATTAGAAGAATTCTTCGAAATTTTAGAGCAAAAGCCTGAATAAGGAATATCTATAAAAAATAAAAACCCGCCAATGGCGGGTTTTTTTGTGACTATTAATAAATTAAAACTGAAAATATATAAACTGTTCTCCTGTACCTTGTGCAATACAAATTAACACAAACATTGCTGCCCATACCACACCTAACAACCAAGTAGGTGTTTTCCCGGCAACGGTTTCCACTTTTGTATTTCTCATAAACCAATGACAGAAAAATAAGATTGCAGTTAACGCGAAAACTTTTAGCAAATCAAAACCTCCAATAATTGCCTTTCCTTCCGGGTTTAAATACAACATCGATGCCAATACATTCTCTGCAGTTTCAAAACTTCGGGCTCTAAAAAACACCCAAGTAAAGTTTATACAGGTATAGGTTAGCAAGGCTAGTATTATTCCATTAAATGCATTGATTTTTATTTTAATAGACGATTTTAATAATTTTTCAATCACTAAATAAATCCCGTGTAAAGCACCCCAAACCACAAAGGTCCATGCTGCACCGTGCCATAGTCCTCCAAGCAACATAGTTAGCATTAAAGCTACATACATTCTAGTTATTCCATGCCTATTACCTCCTAAGGGAATGTATAAATAATCTCTTAACCAACTAGACAATGAAATATGCCATCGTTTCCAAAAATCAGAAAAACCGATAGAGGCATAGGGATACATAAAGTTATCGGGCAATACAATTCCAAGCATCAACGCTATTCCGATTGCACAGGTAGAATATCCTGCAAAGTCAAAGAAAATTTGCCCTGAGAAAGCCAAGGTACCTGCCCAAGCATCCCAAAAATGAAGTATGTCTTTTGAATCATAAACAGCATCAGATGTTGAAGCCATCATAGCATCTGCCAGAACTACTTTTAAGAACAAGCCTAATGTTAATGAAAACAACCCAAATAAAAATTGATTTACAGTTGCTCGCTTAGGCTCATAAAATTGCGTGATTAAATCTTTTGCTCTTACAATTGGCCCAGCAACTAATTGCGGGAAAAACGTAACATACAATGCAAAATCTAAAAATGTATTTGCTGGCCGAATCTTCCTTTTGTAAATATCTATGGTATAAGACATCGTTTGGAAAGTATAAAATGAAATACCCATTGGTAAAATGATATCCATCGGTTGGGCCTGAAAATCAACACCAACAACATTCATTAAAGAAACAAAGTTCTCTAATAAGAAATCTCCATATTTAAAGAACCCTAAAAAGCCAAGGTTAACTGCCATACTTAACAGTAACCACATTTTTCTTTTCCTTTGGTTTTCTTCTTTCACCAACTTATTACCGGTAGTCCAATCTACTACTGTCGAAATCCATAGTAATAAAATTAATGGTGGATTCCATAACCCATAGAACGTATAACTTGCTAACAAAAGCATGCGCTTTTTGTTCTTCCAATTAAATAATGGTGCATAATATAGTGCCATTACTAAAATAAGAAACACAACAAAACTGAGTGAATTAAATAACATAATTAGTTGGTTTTAGTATTTGTTAATAATCCATCATTCATCATTATTTTTACCAACTCAGCAGTAAAAGTTTTAGCATCAGGTGTATACAAATGCGATTCTTCTGGACAATCGAATTGATTCAATTGCTCATAGTCCTCAAAGTGATAACCCTTGCTATTTGTCTGTTTCAAAAATTCATCGTAGAAATCTTTACGTGGAATTGCCATATTTTCTCCAAATCTGGTTCCACCCGTTGACGGATTTCTTAAAAAAACGACTCTTCCACCTCTTGCTTCGAACCTAGGAATGAGCTCATTGTATAACTCTATCACTGGTTCCTTAATTGCTGGAGGTGCTCCTTTTCCTAAAAAATGCCACACTTTAATTATAGTATTTGCAAATGCAGTATCCGTTTCTGTTTTTTCAAACATTGTAACATTTCTATCTAAATCTACTTTCGCAAAATTGTAAAAAGGAGGTATAGGACTTTGTGCTCTTTCTCCTATTCTAATTTGTTCTAACATCGTTTTTAAATCAACATCATCATTCCAGTCCTCTTCATTACCATTTAAAAAAGCAAATGAATTCTCTAATGGAATCGAAACTTTATGATTTAAATATTGTGCATAAGTCCCTTCATAATAATGCTCTAATCTAACCGCCGCCCTATTCCAAAAAAACACATCTCTTGAATTCGGTGTAAAAAATAATCCAGGTGCAATTCCAATTACTACCAAACCATTATAGTCTGTGTTATTTACAATATCCTTAAAGACAGGAGTTGGTGTTGTACCATCACTAGCCAACATAATAGGTTTTATTCCTGCCCTCTTTTCCCAAGTATCTACTTGAATGTCAAAATGAACACGAGAAGAGCCTAATAAAACCACATCTTCAGATGAGGCTTTTTGCACTTTTTTATAGGTCTCTGCCCAAAGAGCTTTGTTATCGTCTATCACAGCAATATAACCCTGTGATCGTAAATGGTATTCCCAATAACCTAATGCAATTACACTCAAGAGCAAGGCTATGAAAAATGACTTTTTCAATTTCATAAGTTTGGATTTTGGTTAGTAAAAAAATGCAAAAAAAACAGCCTATAAAGTTGAACTTCATGCCTGTTTATCTGCTAATGCATTTAATTTAAAAGTTTAGTTAGTCTTCCAAATATACAAATTTATTCTACAACTATTTGTTTTTTAAACAGTTGCCCGATTTAGTTAATTATGTTCTACATCCAAAAACTGAATTCCAGCATATTCTAATAAATATTCCTCGTCTTTTATAATTGGTAAATGATCTCCTTCTGGATTTCCTAAACCAACTCCTGCATACAATACTTTAGCATCATGTTCGCGAGCATGTGCTTTAAATGTTTCCATTTTAATTACATCGAATGTATGTGGGTCATTAGGTAATAAAATGGCTTTGGCTATTACAAAATAACGCTGATTCTTTTTATCAATACAAACAAACTGAGGCTGCTTTCTTAAATTACTTTCTATTGCAATAAATTCAAAACCTCTTTTTTCTAAATCTTTTCCAACAATATTCATTGCTAAATAATGCAACTCTTGTTTGGTCAATTCTCTGCTCATATTACTTCTTCTTATTTCTTCTGTTGTAATTTTTATCTCCCTTTGTTCTAGGTTTCTTGTATTTTTTGGCAATCTCTCTTCTATATGAACCTCCTTGGTTGGTTTTACTATTCTTTTCGCTCTTCTCGTGAAAAGCTTCACCAAAAGTTTCTCTGTTTTTTCGTTTATGAGGATTATTTCTTTCTACTTCTTTTGGCTTTTCCTCTGGAGTTAATTGTTCTGAAATTTCAACTTCGGACGGAAATTCTATAAGAGGAATTTCTTGATCCATTAATACCTCTATTGTTAATTTATCTGCTTGTTCTTTTTCCGTAGAAAACAGTATCGTATTCCCTTTCTTTTCTGCCCTACCCGTTCTACCAATTCTGTGCATATAATTTTCTGGAAAATTTGGGGTGTCAAAATTGATGACATGACTTACTCCTTCAAAATCCAATCCACGAGCCATTACATCGGTAGCCACCAAAATCCTGTTAATCCCTTCATCGAACTGATTGATAGATCTAATTCTATAGTTCTGTGTTTTGTTAGAATGAATAACACATAATTCCGAGTTGAAATTTTCATCTAACGACTCAAATACACGATCGGCACTTCTTTTATTCGCAACAAAAACTAAAACTTTGGTAAACTCCTCTCTATCATTTAATAGATGCTTAAGCAGATTTAGTTTCGTATAAAAATTGACAACGTTGTAAGATGATTGTACAATATTATCTAATGGTGTTCCACTTACAGCAATCGAAATTTTCTTTGGAGCCGTGAAGTAATCTGATATCAAAGCATCTACATCATCGGTCATAGTCGCCGAAAACATAATGTTTTGCCTACGTTCTGGCAACAATTCAAATATATTCATCAACTGAAATCGAAAACCTAAATCTAGCATTACGTCAACCTCATCGATCACCAACTTCTGAATCGCTTTCATTTTTAAGGCGCGGCTCAAGGCCAAATCATATAAGCGTCCAGGAGTTGCTACCACAATATCACATCCTTGGGCAATGGCCATTTTTTGCGTGTTAATATTAGTACCTCCGTATACGCCTTGTACCCTAACATTGATATATTTCGCTAATTTTTCAATCTCCTCAACAACTTGTAATACCAATTCACGCGTAGGCACTAAAATTAAAACTCTAGGATTTATTTGTTTCGAAAATTTTAATTCTCGTAATATTGGCAGCATATAAGCAAACGTTTTTCCAGTCCCGGTTTGGGCAATACCAACCATATCCTTTCCTGAAAGAATTACCGATAAAGATTTCTCTTGTATCGGTGTTGGATTTTTGAACCCTAAATCATCAATTGCATAATGTAATTGTTTACTAAGGTTTAAATCTTGAAATGTGCTCATTGCTATAAATTTTTGCAAAGATAGTGGTTATTTGGTTGGCATATAGTTGTTATAAGTTTATAGTTCAATTTAATAGTTTTAATCCTGAACCTTACCACCAGCATTAATTCATATTTGAGCATTTTTAAACATTACTTAACGTAATTTCCTTTGCATTTTACTTAATTTTGGAACAATAATTGTTTCTTCTAAAAGTTGTAAACAAAAATAATTCATACAGACTAATACGCTATGAGTAAAAAAGCCCTCTTCATATTAATTTTCCTATGTGTTTTTTTAAAATCTGAAGCACAAAAAAAAGCATATCAAAGTGGTGAATGGTTAAAATTTCGAATGCATTATGGATTGATTAATGCCGGTTATGCATCTATCGAAATCAAAGATGTAGATGAAGATGCGAATGCATATCACGTTACAGGTTTGGGATGGACAACGGGTATTACAAAATTCTTTTTCCCTGTTGAAGACGATTACCAAACATGGTTTAATAAAGATACCGAATTACCATATCATTTTAGAAGAAGAATTAGCGAGGGCGGTCATTACAAATCACGAGATATCTATTTTGACCAAAATGCAAAAACTGCTTTGGTAAAAGATCACAAACGTAAAACAGAAAAAACCTTTGAAATTGATAATGTTCAGGATATGATATCTTCATTTTACAAATTAAGAAATCATGACATTTCAAATCTTGAAATAGGAGACGAATTAAAATTAATGATGTTCTTCGATTCCGAAACCTACGATTTTCGAATGCGTTATTTAGGTGATGAAGTTATCGATTCAAAATTTGGAAAAATAAAGTGCCATAAATTTAGACCTTTGGTACAATCGGGACGTGTGTTTGAAGCAGAAGAAAGCTTAACCGTTTGGGTCACAGCAGATCTAAATAAGATTCCAATTAGAATTAAAGCCGATTTAGCAGTTGGATCATTAAAAGCCGACCTTGATGAATTTAAAGGTTTGGCTAATTCCTTTAACATAATCTTCGAGAAATAAATTGTACTTTTGCCACGTTGTATAACAGGGAACCCTAAACTGTATTTCTTTTGAAAAATTATTTTGCACTTTTTATTGGTGTACTTTTATTTGTGGCATGTGGAGAAGATAAGCCATCCGATTCTTTAATTGCCGCCAGTATTGTCGAAAAAATAGAACCAACCGTGCTGTTTGGGTACAATTTTGATGATTACCACGTGGTGCAAGACACCCTTAAAGATGGTGAAAGTTTTGGAGAGATTTTAGACAGAAATCATGTTGAATATCCGACTATTTATAAAATTGCGACTGAAATAAAAGACTCTCTGGATGTACGACACCTTCGTGCAGGAAAACCGTATACTGTTTTAGCAAAAAAAGATTCCACAGAACAAGCACAAGTTTTTATTTATCAACACAATAAAATTGAATATACTGTAGTCGATTTTTCAGACTCTATTCAGGCTAATAAAGTTAGAAAACCTATCAAGATTGTTGAAAAAACGGCAGCTGGTATTATTACAAGTTCCTTATCAGAAACTCTAGATGAACAAGGATTAAGTTCGGTTATAACTACAGAGTTATCTACCATTTATGCTTGGACAATTGATTTCTTTAGAATTATGCCCAATGATAAATTTAAGATTGTCTACGAAGAAAAATTTATCGACGATACTATTTCAGCTGGAATTGGAAAAATAAAAGCCGCTTATTTTGAGCATGGAGGAAAACCATTCTATGCTTTTAAATTTACAGCAGACTCAATTAATATGATTGAAGATTATTACGATGAAGAAACCAATGTTCTCCGTCGTCAATTCTTAAAAGCTCCGATTCAATTTGATTATAGAATCTCTTCACGCTATAATCTAAAAAGACGGATTGCCTATTACGGTAATAAAGTAAGAGCACATAAAGGAACGGATTTTGCAGCTAGAGTTGGAACCCCGATTATTGCTACTGCAAATGGTATTGTAACGGAGTCTAGACAAAAAGGTGGAAACGGAAAATATGTAAAAATAAAACACAACGGAACCTATAGTACGCAATACTTGCATATGAGTAGAAGAGCGGTAAATAAAGGTGAAGTTGTAAAACAAGGTGATATTATTGGTTATGTTGGTATGACCGGTAACACTGGTGGACCACACGTATGTTATCGTTTCTGGAAAAACGGTAGACAAGTAGATCCCTTAAAACAAAAATTACCAGCAGCTAAACCTATGAAAGAAGATTTGAAGCCAATTTATTTAGAGGCTATTAAAGACGTAAAATCAACACTCGATGGAATTGTTTTTACTGAAAATTCTTCCGAAATTGCCGCCCGATAACAAACACAACAAAAAAAACATGGCGTTAAAAAATATAAATCCTACTCAAACCGAGGCTTGGAAAAAATTAGATACACACTTTCAAAATATTCAAGCAACTCATTTAAGATCACTTTTTAACGACAATCCTTCAAGAAAAGAAGAATTTACCTTAAAATTTAATGACTTTTCTGTTGATTTTTCTAAGAACAGAATTACAAAAGAAACGATTTCACACCTTATTAGTTTGGCTGAAGAAACTGAATTGAAGGATGCTATTTCTAAATATTTCGGAGGAGACGAAATTAACGAAACTGAAGGACGAGCTGTGTTACATACGGCTTTAAGAAATAAATCTAACAATCCTGTTTTAGTTGATGAGCAAAATGTAATGCCTGAGATTAGAGAAACACTTTCTAAAATTGAAAGTTTTACAAATGAAGTAGTTTCTGGAAACTGGAAAGGCTACACAAATAAATCTATTACCGATGTCGTAAATATTGGTATTGGAGGCTCTGATTTAGGTCCAGATATGGTGGTGGATGCCTTAAAATATTACAAGAATCATTTAAATGTACATTTCGTTTCAAATATTGATGGAGACCATGTTCAAGAAGTGATTAAAAACCTTAATCCGGAGACCACATTGTTTGTGATTGTTTCTAAAACTTTTACAACACAAGAAACATTAACCAATGCACAAACCATTAGAAAATGGTTTTTACAAACAGCCAACGAAGCGGCCATCGCAAAACATTTTGTAGCGGTTTCTACCAATTTAAAATCAGTTGCTGAATTTGGAATTGACAACAGCAATATTTTTCCGATGTGGAATTGGGTTGGAGGTCGTTTTTCTCTTTGGAGCACAGTTGGTTTATCAATTAGTTTAGCCGTAGGATTCGAAAACTTTAACAGTTTACTTACCGGTGCTTTTGAAATGGATGAACACTTCAAAAATGAAGCTTTCGAAAATAATATTCCTGTTCAATTGGCTTTAATTGGTATTTGGTATAATAACTTCTTTGGTTCTGAAACTGAGGTCATTCTTCCGTATTCACAATATCTAAACAAATTATCAGCTTATTTACAACAAGCCATCATGGAAAGTAATGGAAAATCGGTTGACAGAAATGGAGATAAAATCGATTACCAAACTGGAAGCATTGTATGGGGAAGTGCAGGGACCAACTCACAACACGCCTATATGCAATTAGTACACCAAGGCACTAAAATGATTCCTGCTGATTTTATTGGATTTGAAGAATCATTGTACGGAAATCAAGAGCATCACGAAAAATTGATGGCTAACTTCTATGCCCAATCACAAGCTTTAGCGGAAGGTAAAACAAAAGATGAAGTCCACTTAGACTTAAAACTTGATGGAAAATTTGATAGCATTGAAAAACTAATGCCGTTTAAAGTTTTTGAAGGTAATAAACCTTCCAATACTATTTTAATTAAAAAATTGACACCCTCTAATTTAGGGAGTTTAATTTCCATGTATGAGCACAAGATTTTTGTTCAAGGAATTATTTGGAATATTTTTAGCTACGATCAATTTGGAGTGGAACTTGGGAAGGAATTAGCGCATAAAATTTACGCAAATCGCTAATCTTTAACATTTGTTAATGTTTACTTAACATTGCTCCTTTCCTTTTCATAACCTTGTTAATAACTAATGTGCTAGTTTTCAATATAAAGCGTAAATATTTCTACATTTGAGATAGTCACAATTTTTTGTTAAAAATTATACTTTTTCGTTAATTTAGAACCTAAAATATGACATATATTTGCATAACTTTTGAAAACAAATTTTTTATTTATGAAAAGAATTACAAAATTATTGTTTGCAGTAATGTTTATAGCATCTGCTGCAATGTATGGTCAAACTTTAACTGGTACAGTTGTAGATGGTGATAACACACCGCTACCTGGAGCAGATGTAATTGTAGTTGGTTCTACAAAAGGTGCATCTACCGATTTCAACGGAAAGTTCTCTTTCGATGTTGATGCTGGTAGCGGTACTGTAACTGTTTCTTTTATCGGGTTTAACGATGTTACTTTAGCCTATACTGTAGGAGCAGGAGCAACTACTGATTTAGGAACAATTCAGTTAACGGAATCTGCAGAATCTTTAAACGAGATTGTAGTTACCGGAGTTGTTGATATCGCAAAAGACAGACAAACACCTGTTGCTGTATCTACAATTAGATCTGCTGAAATTATTGAAACTTTAGGAACGAAAGAATTTCCTGAATTATTAAACTCTACGCCGTCTGTATATGCTACTAAGCAAGGTGGTGGATGGGGAGATGCACGTATTAACATTCGTGGATTCGACCAACGTAACGTGGCAGTTATGATTAACGGAATGCCAGTTAACGATATGGAAAACGGATGGGTATACTGGTCTAACTGGGCAGGTTTATCTGACGTAACAAGTGCTATGCAAGTACAAAGAGGATTAGGGTCTTCTAAATTAGCTATTTCTTCTGTAGGAGGTACTATTAACGTTGTAACAAGAT
Source organism: Urechidicola vernalis (assembly GCF_031846385.1). Classification (NCBI taxonomy): domain Bacteria; kingdom Pseudomonadati; phylum Bacteroidota; class Flavobacteriia; order Flavobacteriales; family Flavobacteriaceae; genus Urechidicola; species Urechidicola vernalis. The sequence goes on along the minus strand of NZ_JAVRHV010000004.1, from coordinate 81,382 downwards.
CTTCAGATAGATCTGAAGGAGGTTCAGTTTCTACTACTTTTGGAAACGACGAATACCAAAAATTTGTAGGTTCTTACAATACTGGTTTAATGGATAGCGGGTTTTCTGCATCTTTCTTATTCAGTAGAACTACAGGTGAAGGATATGTTGATGGAACTCAATTTGAAGGACACAACTACTTTTTAAGTTTAGGTCAAAAAATTAATGACAAGCACGATTTAATGTTCACCTTTACTGGAGCACCTCAATGGCACCACCAAAGAAGTTGGGCAAACCCAGTTTCTGATTACTTAAAGTATGGAGAAGATGGTGAACCAGATATCAGATACAATAGTGATTGGGGTTATGATGAAAATGGTGAGGCTTTTTCTTTTAGAAGAAACTTTTACCACAAACCAGTTGCTTCTTTAAACTGGGATTGGAGAATTAACGATAACTCATCTTTGTCTACTGTAGTTTACGCCTCTTGGGGTCGTGGAGGTGGAACTGGAGAAATTGGACGTATCAATGGATCTCGTCAATACTCTTCTAAATTCAAAAACGCACAAGGAATTGTTCGTGTAGCTGAAATTCAAAGATGGAACAGAGGAGAAACTGTTGCTGATTTCGGAAGTGATAGACAAATGTTTAATGGAGCTTATTCAAATACTGGTAACAACGGACATCCGACTAGCCAAGGTGGGCAAGGAAGATATGGAGGAGACAATGGAATTTCTCGTAGAGCTTCTATGAACTCTCACAACTGGTTTGGTTCTGTAATTAACTATAACAACGAATTAAGCGAAACATTAACAATGGATGCTGGTGTTGATTTAAGAACATATAAAGGATATCACTATAGAGTTGTAAATGATGACTTAGGAGGAGATAACTATATTGATTATGACAACAGAAATGAGCCTGCATCTGGAAACTTAATTAATCCTTCTGATTATGTTGAAGCATCTCCAGATTGGAATCCATTTGCTAACATTACAGATCAAGAAAAAATTGATTACAACAACGACGGTTTAGTAAACTGGGCTGGTGTATTTGGTCAATTAGAATATAGTAATGATATCGTTTCTGCATTTATTCAAGGGGCTTACTCTAACCAAAGTTTCAAAAGAATTGAATACTTTAATGAAGTTCCTGGAGATCAAGAAACTGATTGGGAAAATATTGCTGGTGGAAACATTAAAGGTGGTATTAACTGGAACATTGACGAACAACACAATGTATTTGGTAACTTAGGTTACTATTCTAGACAACCAAACTTTGATGCAGTTTACTTAAACTTTGGTAACAACTTAAATCCTGACATCCAAAACGAAAAAGTAACTGCTTTTGAACTTGGATATGGATTTAGAGCTGAAAAATTCAGATTAAACTTTAATGCATATAGAACTTCTTGGAAAGATAGATTTGATAGCGCTTCACAAACATTTGATGTAGGTGGTGTTGAAGTAAGAGGTGTTGCAAACTTATACGGAATTACACAAGTACATACTGGACTTGAATTAGAAGGCTCTATGAACTTCGGAAACTTTATTGTTGACATTATGGGATCTGTAGGTAACTGGGAATATGATGGAAATGTAACTGCTAGTTATTTTGATGAAAATCAAAACCCAATTCCTGGTGCTGATGACGAAGTATTATATTTAGATGGAGTAAAAGTAGGAGATGCTGCACAAGTTTCGGCTAGAATTGGCTTAACTTGGAAAGCAACAGACAACTTAAAATTCAGACTTAGTCAACAGTATTTCGATAATTTATATGCAAATATTGATGCTGCTAGTTTCAATGATGAAGATCATAAAGGATCATTACAATTACCTGGTTATTCTTTAATGGATGCTGGTGCTTCTTATAGATTTGACTTGAAAAACTCTCGTTCTATCTTCTTAAGTTTTAATGCTAGTAACTTAGGTGACCATAAGTATATTTCTGAATCAGATACTAACTACCATGTTGGTGATAGAGGTAATGACGCTACTTGGAATGGAATTAACACTTCTAACCGTGTTTATTATGGTTGGGGAAGAACTTGGAGTACATCTTTAAGATTTGTATTCTAAATCTATTCTATTATAAAATTAAAACCGCCCATTGGGCGGTTTTTTTATGTCATAATTTTCCAGTGATCTATTAAGGTTTTCAGTATAAGCAAGTTCTATAATATTCTTTAAACACTGAAAATCCTAAGCCTTAGCACGACTATAACTGATTGATTAATACACAAAAAAAGCCCATCATTTCTGATGAGCTTTTATTAAATATTATAAAAGGTTTACCCTTTTGAAGTTGCCTTTAAATATTCTCTATTCATTCTTGCAATGTTCTCTAATGAAATACCTTTTGGGCATTCAACTTCACAAGCACCTGTATTGGTACAGTTACCAAATCCTTCAGCATCCATTTGCGCAACCATGTTCATAACACGATCTGCTGCCTCAACCTGGCCTTGTGGTAATAATGCATATTGTGATACTTTAGCACCAACAAATAGCATTGCACTGGAATTCTTACATGTTGCTACACAAGCACCGCATCCAATACATGTTGCCGCATCCATAGCCTCATCTGCATCCGCTTTAGCAATTGGTAATGAATTTGCATCTTGTGTATTACCAGAAGTGTTTACAGAAATATAACCTCCAGCTTGTTGAATTCTATCAAATGAAGTTCTATCAACAACCAAATCTTTAATTACAGGAAACGCTGCCGCTCTAAATGGTTCTATATAAATAGTGTCACCATCATTAAACGAACGCATGTGTAATTGACATGTCGTAATTTCTCTATCTGGTCCATGTGCTTCTCCATTAATATATAATGAACACATACCACAAATCCCCTCTCTACAATCATGATCGAAAGCTACAGGTTCATCACCAGAATTTACCAATTGTTCATTTAACACATCTAACATTTCTAAAAAAGACATGTGTTCAGAAATATCAGTCACTTTATAGTCGACCATTTTTCCTTTATCGTTAGCGTTTTTCTGACGCCATATTTTTAGTGTTAAATTCATCTTATTTATAACTTCTAGTTTTCAACTCAATATCATTAAACTCTAACTGCTCCTTATGTAAAACAGCATCACTTGGCTCTCCTTTATATTCCCAAGCAGCAACATACGCAAAGTTCTTATCATCACGTTTTGCTTCTCCGTCTTCAGTAACATGCTCTTCTCTAAAATGACCTCCACAAGACTCTTCTCTATTCAAAGCATCTTTAGCAAATAACTCTCCTAATTCCAAGAAATCGGCAACTCTACCCGCTTTCTCTAATTCAGGATTTAATTCATTCGCCTCTCCAGGAACTTTAACATTCTTCCAGAAATCTTCACGAACCTCTTTTATTTCTTTAATCGCTGCTTCCAAGTCTTTTTTATTACGAGCCATTCCACATTTATCCCACATGATCTTACCAAGTTTCTTGTGGTAATAGTCTACAGAATGTGTTCCTTCATTATTCATAAAGAAATCGATGCGATCATTTACTTCTTTCTCCGCTGCATCAAACTCAGGTGAATTTGTTGCGATAGGTCCAGTTCTAATATCATCGGCCAAATAATCTCCAATTGTATAAGGCAATACAAAGTAACCGTCGGCTAATCCTTGCATTAATGCCGACGCTCCTAATCTGTTTGCTCCGTGATCGGAGAAATTCGCTTCACCTATACAATACAGTCCTTCAACCGTTGTCATTAAGTTATAATCAACCCAAACTCCACCCATTGTATAATGCGTCGCCGGGTAAATCATCATAGGAGTTTCATATGGATTGTCATCAACAATTTTCTCATACATCTGGAATAAATTACCGTATTTGGCTTTCACTATTCCAGTTCCTAATTCCGTGATTTTTTCTTTTGATGGATTCTCAACACCATGAATTAAGGCTTGCTCTTTTCCATATCTTTCAATAGCTGCAGCAAAATCTAAGTATACCGCTTCTCCTGTTGCGTTAACACCATAACCAGCATCACAACGCTCTTTAGCCGCTCTTGACGCTACATCACGAGGCACCAAGTTACCAAAGGCTGGATACCTTCTTTCTAAGTAGTAATCTCTGTTCTCTTCAGCAATTTCGGTCGGTTTTAATTTCCCTTCTCTAATTGCCATTACATCTTCCATATTCTTTGGAACCCAAATTCGTCCATCATTACGCAAAGACTCAGACATCAATGTTAATTTAGACTGATAATCTCCTGAGCGTGGAATACAAGTTGGATGAATTTGCGTATAACAAGGATTCGCAAAATAAGCTCCCTTCTTATGAATTTTCCATGCTGCAGTGGCATTAGAACCCATTGCATTGGTTGACAAGAAATAAACATTTCCGTAACCACCTGTTGCAATGACAACAGCATGTGCAGAATGTCTTTCAATTTCACCAGTAATTAAATTACGCGCAATAATACCTCTTGCTTTTCCATCAACTTTTACAACATCTAACATTTCATGTCTGTTGTACATTTGAATCTTACCACGAGCAATCTGACGATTCATTGCAGAATATGCTCCTAGTAATAATTGCTGACCTGTTTGGCCTTTCGCATAAAACGTACGAGAAACCAACACTCCACCAAATGAACGGTTATCTAACAAACCACCGTAATCGCGTGCAAAAGGAACTCCTTGTGCAACACATTGATCAATAATGTTTCCAGAAACCTCAGCCAAACGATGTACGTTTGCCTCACGAGAACGGTAATCACCTCCTTTTACGGTATCGTAAAATAAACGGTAATTAGAATCACCATCGCCCATATAATTCTTTGCCGCATTAATACCTCCTTGCGCTGCAATTGAATGTGCTCTACGCGGAGAATCTTGATAGCAAAATGCTTTTACGTTATATCCTAACTCTGCCAAAGTAGCAGCAGCTGAACCCCCAGCCAAACCTGTTCCAACAACAATCACGTCTATCAAACGCTTATTTGCTGGGTTTACTAAGTCAATATGTTCTTTATATTTTGACCACTTTTCGCCAATGGCGCCTTTAGGTACTTTTGAATTTAATGTAGACATACCTTATGAATGTGTTAAGTGATGAAAAATTGCAATGAAAATAAAACCAGCCGGAATAAGTATTGCATACCATTTTCCAAATGTTTTTAATCCATTGGTGTATTTATTATTTGCTCCCATAGACTGGAAAGCAGAATTGAATCCGTGTAATAAGTGTAATGATAAAAACACAAATGCAATGCTGTATAAAGCCACTCTCCATAACGGAACAAACTTTTCTTGCAACTCATGATAAAAACGTAATTCACCATTATGCATTCCAGACCAATCTCCTTGAATAAACTTGGTGTTTATTTCTGGAAACCAGAAGTCGATAAAGTGAATAATGATAAAAATTAAAATTGCAAGTCCGCTATAAATCATGTTTCTACTTACCCATGTCGAGTTAGCATTTCCATTGTTCATCGCATACTTTACGCCTTGCGCTTTTTTATTCTTTATTTCTAAAATGAATCCCATGACAAAATGAAAAACCACACCAAAAATTAAGATTGGTTGCAACACAAATTGTACTGCTGGGTTTGCACCCATAAATTGTGAAATTTCATTAAAAGCACTTTCACTAAAAACAGAAGTAATATTAATAGCAAAATGTTGTAAAAGGAAAAACATTAAGAAAAATGCTGAAAGTGCCATGGACACTTTTCTAGCAATCGAGGAAGATAGTAATCCGCTCATTTTATATCTAGTTGTTTATTAAGAACAACAAAGATAATACTTAGGCGCTGCTCTTAAAAATAAATAACCGTTTTTTAAATTATTTAGATTGAATTTAAAAAACGGCTAATCCTTACATTTCAATTTAATTTATATCTTACTTTTTCAAAAATCTTTTTGTGGTAGAACCCTCATCTGCAATGATTTTTACAAAATAGAGCCCTTGTGATAAATAAGTTACGTCAAAAGGAGCACTTCCACTTAAACCATTCAATTCTTTTTGGATTAATAATCGTCCGGTGGCATCATATACTTCAGCGTTTTGTAAGTTCAATTGTGTCGAATTCTCAATTCTAAATTCTAATTCCGTGGGATTTGGGTATATTGAAATACCCTCATCTAATAAATGGTTATCTAAACTTGCTGTTGGGCAGACGCCAGCGTAATCAGCCATAACACCTTCCGACCTAATTGTACTGCAAACATCTATTGAAGTACTTCTACTATGCACATCATTAGCTCCATCTATATCATCTGAACTTAGCATTCGAAAAGCGTCTCCTTTATCAAATGCGTAATGCATAATTGCAGTTCCAGGGGCTATAACATGTCCCAATTGATGTCCATGTCCTAACTCATGAACTGCTACCGATTCAAAATCATGTTCAGACCCTCCAGGAGTTTCTGTTCCAGTATACCAACTTACCGCACTATTAAAAACGATATCTATTTCATTAACATACCATTGAACATCCGTTCCCCCATTAATAAAACACCCAGAAAAGTAACTTGTACAAGCTCCTAAATTTCCAGTATCTCCGTTGCTAAAGGTTATTATATTAACGTCATCACTTTCAGCTGAATCATTCGGCACTGGATTATTAGATATTGTCCAATTAACTCCTGTTTCACAACGCCAAGTTTCCATAGCTTTTTCGAAAGAGGCCTTAGCGCCTGGAAAATTGACATCTTCATTAAAATCTGTATTCATATTCCACTCTATTCCACCAGTTGGCGCATGTAAATTTGTGTGCTGAGTTTGATATGCTACTTCGACCTCCGAATCTACGGCATCCGAAGTTACATTGATCTGAGCGTAAGAAATTGTTAATGTAAATTGAGATGCAACAGGCCCAGCATTTCCATCAGGATCTACTCTTATAACACCAGTACCAGCATCAGATGGTATTTCGACCGTAATTTCAGTGTCACTCCAATTTAAAACTTCTGTTGCGAGAGCTTCTATGAAAGTAGCACCTCCATCATCGGAGTTTTTAAACTCAACAACACCTGTTCCTTGTTCAGTACCAAACTCTGTCCCAGTGATTGTTAGAACAGATTTAGTTCCTGCTGTGCTAATTGTAGGACTAAAACCTGTTATTGTAGTTGCCAATATTTTTGATGGTTTCGAATTTTTTTCAAAAATTTCAACATCGATATCATACTTTTTAACCTCATCAAAGTTAGTTTTGGTTAAATTTTTTAATTCTTTGTAAAAGGCCCCACTAATATTTTTACGAATTCTAAATGGATTAACAACTAAGTTCTCCTCTAAACTATATTTATAAAAACCTTGCTTAGAACTATATGGTTGAAACGATGGAACTCCAAAACCTTTACTTGATTTAAAAGAAACTGAATGCGTTTCTAACATAAAAACTCCAACATCTCCTATTCTTAACTTAAGGCTTGGATTTACACTATGCGAATTCAACCCAATGGTTCCTCCTTTGGTTATTACCTCAACTAATTTCATTGGCTCCCCTTTAAATACCTTAAATACCTCAACGGTATTAATCGTAAAGATTTTTGTATTATCTGCATTCCAATATGATCTTTTACCAATTACTTCCCCCTCTATAATTAGCGAAGCGTTTTTTACCTGCTGCGATATCGGAACCTCATACATTAATTGTTGGGCAATAATTTGAGGTGTAATTAATACGAGAAATAGAAATGTATATGTAATTTTTTGATTTATCGTTTTTCTCATATTAATAAAATATTCTAGTAACTTTTTTATTGGTCATAAAACCATTCATTTAATTACAATTATATAATTTTACAATCTGATTAAATTTTGAATCAATATGAAATATCATCCAATAAGCAATAATCTTTTTATAAAGAATCGTCAAAAATTTGCCTCTAAAATGAAGTCTAATTCTTTGGCCATTTTTAACTCAAACGATATTTACCCTATAAGTGCAGATAGCACTTTGCCTTTTGCGCAGCACAGAGATATTTTCTATTTGAGCGGTGTTGACCAAGAAGAAAGCATACTTGTTATTTTTCCTGATGCTCCTAAGGAAGAACATAAAGAAATCCTATTCCTAAAGGAAACAAATGAGCATATTGCTATTTGGGAGGGTGAAAAACTTACAAAAGAAAAAGCATTAGAAACATCTGGTATTAAAACCGTGTATTGGCTACAAGATTTAGAGAAAGTATTATTTGAATTAATGACGCAAACACAAAATGTTTATATAAACACAAATGAACATTACAGAGCAAATATAGAAACAGAAACTCGCGAAGCACGTTTTGTAAAATGGTGTAAAGAAAAATATTCGGCTCATACGTATTTAAGAAGTCAGCCAATTTTGCAAAGATTACGTTCGGTAAAAGAACCTGAAGAAATTACTTTGATTCAACAAGCGTGTGACATCACAAATAAAGGGTTTAGAAGAATATTAAAAGCTACCAAACCCGACGTATGGGAGTTTGAATTGGAAGCTGAATTTGCGCATGAATTCTTAAAAAATAGATCTGGAGGTTTTGCCTACACACCAATTATTGCAAGTGGTTTCAACGCCAATGTACTACATTATATAGAGAATAACCAACAATGTAAAACCGGAGATGTTATTTTAATGGATGTTGGAGCTTCTTATGGTAATTATGCAAGTGATATGACACGTTGTGTGCCAGTATCAGGAAAATTTACTGAACGACAAAAAGATGTTTACAATGCTGTATTACGTGTTAAAAAAGCAGCGGCAAAAATGTTAGTACCTGGTACCATTTGGGCAGATTACCATGTAGAAGTTGGAAAAATTATGACCAAAGAATTAATTGACCTTGGACTAATTACAATAGATGATGTAAAAAATGAAGACCCAAAATGGCCTGCTTATAAAAAATATTTTATGCATGGAACATCACACCATATAGGATTAGATACACATGATTATGGAATTTTGACAGAGCCTATGGTAGCCGGAATGGTTTTTACTGTTGAGCCTGGAATTTATATTCCTGATGAAAATTTAGGCATTCGATTGGAAGATGATTATGTGATTCAAGAAAATGGAGAACCACTAAATCTAATGGCAGATATTCCGTTAGAAATTGATGAAATTGAGAAATTAATGAATTCATAAAGAAAAAAGGAGCGTTTTAAACGCTCCTTTTTTATATATAACCAAATCATAATTTAAGTACGATACTTTATTCAAAAACGTAAGAATGAACTTGTTTTAAAGTCTCCACCTTATCGTCAGTATTTACCAACAATGAAATATTGTTGTTGCTTCCACCATAAGAAATCATTCTAACATTAACATCTTGTAATACCTGAAACAGTTTATGGGTGTCTTGATGATAAATAACCGAATGCCCTACCAAACAAACAATACTCTGATTTTGATCTACCTCAACTATTGCAAACTTATTAAGTTCCTCTACAATTCCTTCTAGATTTGAAGCGTCATCAATTGTTAGTGAAACTGCAATTTCAGATGTTGTAATCATATCAATTGCTGTTTCGTATTTCTCAAATATTTCAAAAACTTTCTTTAAAAACCCATGTGCATTTAACATTCTTGCTGACTTTATTTTTATTGCAGTAATGTTATCTTTCGCCGCTATAGCCTTAATTCCTTCTCCGTGAATCTCACTTGTAATTAAAGTACCATATGCGGCTGGAGACATCGTATTTTTTAAACGAACAGGAATATCAAATTCTCTAACTGGCATTACCGTTTGTGGATGCAAAATTTTTGCACCGAAATAAGCCAACTCGGCGGCTTCATCAAAAGATAAATCAGAAATAGCATGCGTATTATCAACAAATCGAGGGTCGTTGTTATGGAAACCGTCTATATCTGTCCAAATTTGAACCTCATCAGCACTCATTACAGAACCAATAATTGTGGCTGTATAATCGCTACCCCCACGTTGTAAATTTGCAATATTTCCATCAGCATCTAAACAAATAAAACCTTGCGTTATGTATATTTCAGCGGGAATCATTTCGTCTATAACCCTATTTAAATTCTGGCGAATATAAAAGTTATCCGGCTCCTTGTTTCTGTCAATTCTCATAAAATCTAGCGCTGGTAATAATCGGGCACTTAAACCTTCTTGCGTTAAATAATGTGTAAAAATATAGGTTGACAATAATTCTCCTTGAGAAACGACCTGATTATATACTAATTCTGAAAACTGCTCATTTAAACTATCCTTCAAAAAGTCAAAAACACCATCAATATAATTTCCGACTTCTTGCTTTAATTCAGATTGATGAAACAACTCATCTATAGTTGATACATATTTTTTATAAAGGGTTTCCAAACTCGTCAATCCTTCTTTTGTTTCGCCATTCTTAATGATTTCTGAAAGTGCAACTAAAGCGTTTGTGGTACCAGACATTGCCGAAAGAACTACAACTTTCTTTCCGCCCGCTTTAATAATGTTCTTAACATTAATCATATTCTCTACAGAACCAACAGAAGTACCTCCAAATTTTAAAACTAACATATCCTATATTTTATTTTCACCATCAAAAGTATATCTAATGCTGTCTAAACCCATAAAAATAAAATATTTATACTATTTTTGTACAGATTGTTAAATAATTAACAAATGAGAACAATAGCATCTTGTGTTGAAGAAATTTTAGTTGCACAACCATTTTTAGAGGAAGCCCTATCTAGAAATATTATCAATTACTCTGCCCTTGCAGAGGAACTGCAACGTCCTGTCAGTGTAATGCTTCATAAACCGGTAAAATCTGGAGCAATAATGATGGCTTTAAGAAGATATAACCCTCCGAAAGATTTAGGAAGTTCGTTAAAACTTCGACGCGTTCTACAAAATTTAGGAGACATAACTGTTCGTTCTAATTTAAGTGATTTTACTTTTCAAAATTCACGTACAATTATTGACAGTCATTCTAAAATCTTAGAACATTTAGGGACCAATACTTCAATATTCTACGCTTTTACCCGTGGAATTCATGAAAGTAACATTATTATTTCAAGTTCCGAAAAGAAAATTGTGACAGATTGCTTTAAGAATGAATCCCAAATAGGCCTTCAAGAAAACCTTTCCGCCATAAGCATCAGTTTACCTGCAAACAACTCAAAAATTACGGGCTTATACTATCAAATATTTAAGCGCTTGGCCTGGGAAGGAATCTCTCTTTACGAAGTCGTTTCTACCACCAATGAATTTACGATTCTAGTAGAAGACTACTTAGTCGACAAGGCTTTTTCGGTAATTAAGAGACTAAAAAGTTAAATTATGTCTCGTTTTTTTGAGTACAACAACATACAGGTTCAATATGAATCTACGGGTAAAGGACCAGCAATTGTTCTTTTGCATGGCTTTTTAGAAAATCTAGGTATGTGGGAATTTTTAATTCCACAAATCTCAAAGAAAAATAAAGTAATTTCTATTGACTTGTTAGGACATGGTAAGACTGGTAATTTAGGCTATGTACACACTATGGAAGATCATGCAAAACTTATAAGGGAATTGCTTAAAAGTTTAAATATTAGAAAAGCAACTCTTATTGGCCATTCCATGGGAGGGTATATTGCATTGGCTTTTGCAGATTTATATCCAAAAAACACAAAAGGATTTTGTTTACTTAACTCAACCGCTTTTGCTGATTCTAGCGCAAAAAAAGTAAGTAGGGAAAGAGCCATTAAAGCTGTAAAAGAAAATCACAAAACATTTATTAGAGTATCTATTCCAATGTTGTTTTCTAAGCATAACAGAAGACATTTAAAAAAACAAATTAACGAAGTAACTTCAGAAGCGTTAAAAACTTCGAAGCAAGGAATTATAGCGTCTTTAGAGGGGATGAAAATAAGAGAAGAAAGAATTGAATTGCTTCAAAATGAAACATTTAAAAAAATGCTGATTTTAGGTATAAATGACACTGTTTTAGACATTAGAATTCACAAAAATCAAGTTAAAAATACGACTACTAAATTTATAGAACTAAGGGATGGACATATGTCTCACATAGAGACGACCAATGATGTCGTTAATATATTATCTACTTTCTGCTAATTTTGCAAGTATATTTCCTTTTATAGGACTAATTAAAAAATAATAATCATGAAAAAAGTTTTTTTAATACTATTATCTTTTTCGGTATTTGGAATACAAACTATAAATGCGCAATCTAAAAAAGAATTAAAGCAACAACAAAAGGAGAAAGAATACAGCGCAACGAAAGAAATCATTGAAAGTGGGAATTTTGTGTTTGTTCCAGACTGGGTAAATACGCAAAAAGGAAGAAGAGTCAATATTACCGGAGATGGAAACACATTAAAAATTGAAGGAAAAAAGTCAACATCCGACTTACCTTTTTTTGGTGTTTCTCAAACGGCACATTATAGTGGTAATGGTGGAATTGTTTTTACAAACTCTAATACAGAATTCAGTACCGAATTTAATGATAAAAAATCCAAAATCATTATTAAATTCAAAGCTACAGAAAAATCGGAAACATTTGATATTCATATGGAAGTGTTTAGTAATGGAAACGCAACTGTTCGAATTTCGAGTAGTTCGAGAAACAGTATTTCTTATAATGGAAAAGTTACTCTCTTGGAAGACAAAAAAGACAATTAAATCTTTTTAATTCAAGAATTTAATTAACTTTAGACATTGAATTAAATTGATCACCAACTAAACTTTATATAAAATGAAATTCAAGTACTTATTAATTCTGACAATTACCTTATTCATTGGTCAAAATAGTTTTTCACAATCAAAAAAGGAAACTAAAAACAAGCAGAAACTTGAAGAATACAACGCTACTAAAAAAATGATTGAGGACGGAAGGGTTGTTTTTAAAGTTGCAAACTTAACACCTTACAAAGGATCTAATACTCAAGTTGTTGGAGATGGAGTCTTAATAGAAGAAAATTTTTTACATGTAAACTTGCCATTTGTTGGAAACTTCCAAGCGGGCTATACCCCAAGTAATAAGTCTAATATTGAATTTTCAACAGACGACACTATATTTGAGGTAATCTATAACGATAATAAGCAAAAAATTAAAATTAATTTTGAAGTTGTTCACAAAACAGAAACATTCACTTTTAATATGGCAATCTATAGAAATGGCAGAACCAATTTACAGGTTGTAAGTAATCTAAGATCAAGAATGGTTTATGATGGAATAATTGAATCAACACCAACGGTTAATTAGTCCTTTTTGAACGAATTCCAGCCCTGTGCAGTAAGTTCTATTTTCTGATTTGCGCGCGTAACTAAATTTATTCCTTCACTTTCATCCGTCATGTGACCTATTACAGTTAGATGTGGATTTGCTTTAATTTTTGGAAAGTCTTCTTGTTTAATTGTAAATAACAATTCATAATCCTCACCCCCACTTAATGCAATCGTAGTAGCATCAATTTCAAACTCTTCGCAAGTTGAAATTACTTGAGGATCTAATGGTATTTTATCCTCATACAAGTTACATCCAACTTCAGACTGTGTCGATAAATGTAGAATTTCTGAAGATAACCCATCCGAGATATCAATCATAGAAGTTGGTTTCACTTCTAAGTCCTTCAATAATTTTATTATGTCCTTTCTTGCTTCAGGCTTTAATTGCCTTTCAACTATATAAGAATATTGCTCTAAATCTGGCTGTGAATTTGGGTTCGCCGCAAAAACTTGTTTTTCTCTTTCCAAAACTTGTAATCCAAGATAGGCTCCTCCTATATCTCCTGAAACAACTAATAAATCATTTGGTTTGGCTCCATTTCTGTACACAACATCTTGTTCTGTCACTTCTCCTAATGCAGTAACGCTTATTAACAAACCTGTAGTAGAAGAAGTCGTATCTCCTCCAATCAAATCGACTTTATAAGTATCACAAGCCAATTGTATACCTGCATATAATTCTTCTACCGCTTCTAAAGGAAACCTATTTGATAGTGCTATGGAAACTGTAATCTGAGTGGCAGTTCCATTCATTGCGTACACATCAGATAAATTTACCATTACTGCCTTATATCCCAAATGCTTCAGAGGCATATAAGCCAAATCAAAATGAACTCCTTCAACCAATAAATCCGTTGTAACCAATGTCTGCTTATCAGAAAATTCTAAAACCGCAGCGTCATCGCCAATCGCTTTTTCAGTCGATTCTTGCTGAATTTTAAAATACTTTGTTAAATGTTTTATCAAACCGAATTCACCCAGTTCTGAAATAGACGTTCTCTGCTCATTCTTATCTTTTAACATGGTCCAAATATTTTATTGATTTAAATTTTGATACATTTGTTCAGAGTGCAAAATTCTATAATTTTTATCACATTAGCATGATTTTTGTGATTTATTGCTCAATTCAATCAAATTACATTATGAAAAAAAATACCCCCCTAAACCACTGTATATTTAGCGTGCTAATTCTTTTAGGGTTTATTGTTAATTCCTGCTCGGATGATTCTATTGAAACTCCTACCAATCCTCCTTCAAAAGCATTATTTGAATGTATTAACGGAATGGCTGGAGAATACCCTTGCAACGGTTACGATTTAATGGCACATGTTAGTACAGAAGAACTCGGAGGGCCAAATACAGAGGGGAACGATTCTTGGGGATGGACGGATCGCACCACTGGAAACGAATATGCCTTAGTCGGAATTAATAAAGGAACTGTTTTTATTGATATAACCGATGCTCAGAATCCGATTATACTAGGAACATTGCCTACTGCTACGGTAAATAGTTCTTGGAGAGATATTAAAGTGTTCAATAATCACGCGTTTATTGTAAGTGAAGCGCAGGACCATGGTATGCAAGTATTCGATTTAACTAGATTACGAAATGTTGTAAACGCTCCGGAAACATTTGCAGTGGATGCTCATTATACCGGTTTTGGAAACGCGCATAATATTGTTATTAATGAAGAATCTGGATTTGCGTATGCCGTTGGTACTAAGACATTTGGTGGTGGTGCTCATTTTATCAATGTGCAAAGCCCAAAAAACCCGATTGCAGCCGGAGGAATTTCAGATGGAGGATATAGCCACGATGCTCAAGTTGTAACCTATAACGGCCCAGATTTAGATTATACAGGAAAAGAAATATTAATTGGAAGTAATGGAGAACGATTTGGCGTAAATGAAGTTGTTATTGCCGATGTTACAGACAAATCAAATCCTACAATTATTAAAAAAATTACCTATTCACAACAAGGATACACACATCAAGGATGGTTTACTGAAGACATGAAGTATTTTATAGTCGGAGACGAATTAGATGAAATTGATTTTGGATTTAATACAAGAACATTAATTTTTGATTTAACCGACTTAGACAACCCGACTGAACATGCATCATATATCGGGCCAACAATGGCAATAGACCACAATGGCTATGTAAAAGGAAACACCTATTATATTGCAAATTATACTGCAGGCATAAGATTTATTGATATCACAAATATTGAAAGCGGAAACATATCAGAAGAGGGCTTTTTTGATACTTACCCTGCAAATGATAACGCAAGTTTTAATGGTGTATGGAATGTTTATCCATATTTTGAAAGCGGAAATATTATTGTTAACGATATAGAAGGTGGTTTTTATATAGTTCGAAAAAGCGGCACGTAATAATGAGAAAAATAGGCTTCATACTATTCATCTCTTTTTTCTTTTTCAATTGTTCAGACAAAGACGATTCTCTAACTCCTGAACCTGTTGTACCACAAATAAAATTTGTAAACACATATGGAGGAAGTTTGAACGACGTTGCAAATGACGTAATTAACACCAATGATGGTGGCTATATAGTAGCTGGGTTTACACAAAGCAACGATGGTGATGTCTCAGCGAAAACAGGTACAGACTTTGATTTTTGGTTGTTGAAGTTTAACAATTCTGATGAATTAAAATGGTCTAAATCATTTGGCGGTTCAGCTACCGAAAAGGCTTTCAAAATAATTCAGACTTCAGATAATGGTTTTGCTATTGCAGGTTATACAGATAGTCATGATGGAGACGTTTCAGAAAACAACGGACTATCAGACATTTGGATATTAAAACTGGATGCAATAGGAAATATATTATGGGAAAAATCTCACGGATTTTCAGGAATTGATCAAGCGTTATCTATTATTGAATCATCAGATAATGGGTTTATTGTTTCCGGTGTAATAGATGTGTCTGCATCTGGAGGTAATGGCAATGACAAATACGCAAATAAAAAGCATGCAGGTGGAGATTATTGGGCAATAAAATTAGATTCAAACGGCAACAAAGAATGGCGGCGCTATTTTGGCGGAACCTTTACTGAAACTGCTTTTGATGCGATTGAAACAAACGATAATGGGTTCATTCTAATTGGCTCTTCAGACAGCAATGACGTTGATATTTCCGACAATAAAGGAGAATATGATTTTTGGGTTGTAAAAATTGATGCAAATGGCATTTTAGAATGGGAAAAATCCTATGGAGGGACTCAAATTGATGAAGCTAAAAGTATTGCTAAATCTAAAGAAGGTGACGTTTTAATTTTAGGTGATAGCAGAAGTAATGACCAAGATATATCCAAACCCAAGGGTGCGGCTGATGTTTGGCTTGTAAAAATTTCAGAAAATGGTGACTTACTTTGGGAGAAATCCTACGGTGGTTCTAGTTTCGATGTAGGAAGGCATATAAGTCCTGCACAAGATGGTGGATTTCTTTTAGCAGGAAGTTCTAGAAGTAGAGATGGTGATCTTATTCTAAACCAAGGACAAAATGATGCCTGGATTTTAAAAATTGACGAATCAGGCAATTTAGAATGGCAAAAAAGTATTGGAGGTGGTGAGATAGATTTTGCTTACGGAATTTCCCAATTGCAAGATGGCAGCATTATTGCTGTCGGTGAAACATTTAGTAATAGTGGAGATATTATGGAAAACAAAGGTTTTTCTGATGTATTAATTATAAAGATCAACGTAGAATGAAATTTTTAAAACTTATAGTCCTATTATTTTTATTCGTTTTTATTTCTTGCAGTGATGATGATACAATCCAACCAACATCGGGTGAACTTTCAATTCAATTTAATCATAATTGGAACGGAAAAGAAATAAAATTTAATGAACAGAACTGTACAAATGCTTTTGGTCAAGAATTGAGTATAACAAAATTGCGCTATCTAATTTCTGATATCGTTTTACACCTTCCGGATAATACTTCAATTCCAATTGACGGATATATTTTAGTAGATTTAAACGAATCAAACCTAATTGCTTATGCTCCGAACATTCCATTTAACAATTACACCGGTATGTCATTTACTTTTGGATTTGATGAAAACGACAATTTAGATGGTGCCTACCCTGACTTAAATTCAGCATCTTGGAATTGGCCAACCATGTTAGGTGGCGGTTATCACTTTATGCAATTAGAAGGAAAATATGAAAGTGGAGGAACAGAAAACCCGTACGCATATCACATGGGTACCGCTAGAAAAAACCCCGGAGAATTTGAACAAAATTATTTCAATGTAGCACTGGATGGATTCAATTTCACACAAGAATCAACCATAAATATTCGAATGAATATAGCAGAATGGTTTACAAATCCATACGATTGGGATTTAGAAACCTACGATATAGATTTAATGATGAATTACCATGCGCAAAAACTAATGAATGTAAATGGAAAATCCGTGTTTAGCTTAGATGAAATCAATTAAAAACATATTACTTATTACTTCTGTTTTACTGTTTTTATGGAGTTGTGATGAAGACGGAATAACAACCTATGCTCCATACGAACCGACTCCATTACCTTTAGAAATTCCTAAATTATTCTCTGACAATATTATTGATCCAGTAATTCCTTTTGACAATCCTCAAACGGTTGAAGGAGTGAATTTGGGTAGAAAATTATTTTTTGACCCAATTTTATCTGGCGACAATAGTCAATCTTGTGCAGACTGTCATGCACCAGAAAATGCTTTTTCAGATGCCGATCGCTTTTCTGAAGGTATAAACGGTGATTTAGGTACACGAAACTCCATGCCTATTTTTAACTTGGCTTGGAATTACGACGAAAACTTTTTTTGGGATGGTCGCGCTTTTAGTTTAGAAAACCAAGCATTAGAACCCGTTGTAAACCCTATTGAAATGCACAGCGATTGGAAAATTAATGCCGAGAAATTAGCGAATCATGCTGAATATACTGAGTTGTTTTACCAAGCCTTTGGCAATGTAAAAATAGACTCGACTCTAGTAACAAAGGCTATTGCTCAATTTCAACGAACTTTAATTTCCGCAAACTCAAGATTTGATCAACATTTACTCGGCACAACAACTTTGACTCCTCAAGAATTGAATGGTTTCAATATTTTTATGGATGAATCGAAAGGAGACTGTTTTCATTGTCATGGAAATGCTAATAATCCGTTATGGACCGATAATATTTTTCACAACAACGGTTTAGACGCAACATTTACGGATTTAGGCTTAGGAGCCAAAACTGGAGACCCTGCAGACAACGGGAAATTTAGATCTCCTTCTCTTAGAAATTTAGCCTTTACCGCACCATTTATGCACGATGGTCGTTTTGCTACCTTGGAAGAAGTTATCATTCATTATTCTGAAGGATTACAACACTCATCTACCATCGACCCTTTAATGAAAGCCGTTGAAAATGGCGGGGTACAATTATCAGAATCTGACAAATCAGATTTAAAAGCCTTCCTGCTTTCGCTGTCAGACCCTACTTTCATTAACAACCCAGACTTTCAAAATCCGAATTAAACAGAGTTTCTTGCTTAAAAATGTAAGAACATTACTATTAAAAACGTCTATTAGTACATCTATTTATTCGATTGACAGTATATGATAAATATCATTTTTTGTCACTATATTTGCAGCCAATTTAGAATTAATCTATACTTTAATAATTATGATAAAAGTATCAGACATAGCGAAAAAGAAAGTCGTTGAATTAATGACTGAAGACGGCTTTGATGCAACAAATGATTTTGTTCGTGTTGGTGTAAAAAGCGGAGGATGCTCTGGACTTTCTTACGATTTAAAATTCGACAAAGAGCAATTAGAAGAAGATAAGGTTTTTGAAGACAATGGTATTCATATTGTTGTTGACAAGAAAAGTTTTTTATATCTAATTGGAACCACATTAGAGTATTCAGGTGGTCTAAATGGTACCGGGTTTGTTTTTCAAAACCCTAATGCCAATAGGACTTGTGGCTGTGGCGAGTCGTTTTCACTTTAATTTATTATCATGTCAAAATATACAGAAGACGATTTACGGGAAGAACTCGAAACTCAAGAATATGAGTATGGTTTCTATACCGATTTAGATGCGGAAACCTTTCCTAAAGGATTGAATGAAGATATTATTCGTGCTATTTCGGCTAAGAAAAATGAACCCGAATGGATGACCGATTGGCGTTTAGATGCCTTTCGAATTTGGGAACAAATGGAAGAGCCTGAATGGGCTAATGTAAATTATCCAAAACCAGATTTCCAAGCCATCAGTTATTATTCTGCACCTAAAAAAGCAGATCCTAATAAGTCTTTGGATGATGTAGATCCTGAATTATTAGAGATGTATAAGAAATTAGGGATTTCTATAGATGAGCAAAAGAAATTACAAGGAGTTGCAGTTGACATTGTTGTAGATTCTGTTTCTGTAGCAACAACTTTTAAAGAAACCTTGGCTGAAAAAGGCATTATTTTTATGCCAATTTCAGAAGCAATACAGGAATACCCAGAATTGGTAAAAAAATATATGGGAACTGTAGTTCCTAAAACTGATAATTTTTATGCTGCATTAAATTCTGCAGTATTTACTGATGGTTCATTTTGTTACATTCCGAAAGGTGTAAAATGTCCAATGGAATTATCGACCTACTTTAGAATTAATGAAGGAGGTACTGGACAATTCGAACGTACTTTAGTAGTAGCAGATGAAAGCAGTTATGTAAGTTACCTTGAGGGCTGTACAGCACCAGCACGTGACGAAAATCAATTGCATGCTGCAGTTGTAGAACTAATTGCATTAGACGATGCGGAAATAAAATATTCTACAGTTCAAAACTGGTTTCCCGGTGATAAAGACGGAAAAGGTGGTGTATTTAACTTTGTGACTAAAAGAGGAATTTGCCATACCAATTCAAAAATTTCTTGGACACAAGTTGAAACTGGAAGCGCCGTAACTTGGAAATATCCAAGTTGTGTATTAAAAGGTGATAATTCAGTTGGTGAATTTTATTCTATTGCTGTTACAAATAACTATCAGCAAGCAGATACTGGTACAAAAATGATACACCTTGGAAAAAACACCAAGAGTACCATCATATCAAAAGGTATTTCCGCAGGTAAATCTCAAAACTCTTATAGAGGACTTGTTCAGATTAATGGTAGGGCCGAAAATGCTCGGAACTTCTCTCAATGTGACTCATTATTGATGGGTAACAAATGTGGAGCGCATACTTTTCCATACATAGAATCAAAAAATAAGTCGGCACAAATAGAACACGAAGCAACAACAAGTAAAATTGGTGAGGATCAATTGTTCTATTGTAACCAACGTGGTATTGATACCGAAAAAGCAATCGCCTTAATTGTAAATGGATTCAGTAAGGAAGTATTGAATAAGTTACCTATGGAATTTGCTGTAGAAGCACAAAAATTATTAGAAATTAGTTTAGAAGGATCTGTTGGTTAAGAACCAACACATAAATATTAAAGCACATGCTTAAAATAGAAAATTTACACGCAGGAGTAGAAGATAAAGGAATACTTAAAGGAATTAACCTTGAGGTAAAAGCAGGAGAAGTACATGCTATTATGGGACCAAACGGGTCTGGTAAAAGTACGCTATCATCTGTAATTTCTGGAAATGAAGCGTTTGAAGTAACCGACGGAGATGTTATTTTAGAAGATGAATCAGTTTTAGAATTATCGCCTGACGAAAGAGCACATAAAGGTGTTTTCATGAGTTTTCAATACCCAATTGAAATTCCTGGGGTGAGTACTACAAACTTTATCAAAACGGCTATTAATGAAAAAAGAAAAGCCAATGGTGAAGAAGAACTTCCTGCAAAAGACATGTTAAAATTAATTCGTGAAAAATCTGCTTTGTTAGAAATGGATCGTAAATTTTTATCGCGTTCCTTAAATGAAGGATTTTCAGGTGGTGAGAAAAAACGTAATGAAATTTTTCAAATGGCAATGCTAGAGCCAAAATTAGCCATTCTAGATGAAACAGATTCTGGTTTGGATATTGATGCCTTAAAAATTGTAGCGAATGGTGTAAATAAATTACGTACTAAAGAAAATGCCGTAATCGTAATTACACACTACCAACGTTTGTTAGATTATATCGTACCAGATTTTGTGCACGTTTTACATGATGGTAAAATTGTAAAATCGGGAGGAAAAGAATTAGCGTTAGAATTAGAAGCAAAAGGATACGACTGGATTAAGTAAGAAACTATGTCATTAAAAGATAATTTAATATCGTCATTTATGGTGATGGAGAATCGAGGAAAAGTAGACCTAGATTCTGGATTTCATCAAATGCGCTCTGAAGCAATTAATGCTTTTGAATCTCAAGGGTTCCCTACCAAAAAAGACGAAGAGTGGAAATACACCTCATTAAACAGTGTATTAAAACACGACTACAGTATTTTTCCAAAATCTGAAGCAGCCGTTGAATTTAAAGAAGTTAAAAAATACTTTGTTCACGAAATTGAGACCTATAAAATTGTTTTTATTGACGGTGTTTATAGTTCGTTTTTATCGGAAACTACGCATGATGGATATGACATTTGTTTAATGTCTGCTGCCTTAAAAAAGCCAAAATATAAAATGGTATTAGATAATTATTTCAATACCATAGCAGATAAAGATAATAGTATCACCAATTTAAATACAGCCTTTACAATGGAAGGTGCCTATATTAATATTGGTAAAAATAAAGTGCTTCCTAAACCGATACAGATTGTAAACTTTTACACAGGAAGTGAAAAGGACATTCTATTACAACCGAGAAATTTGGTTGTTGTTGGAGAGAATTCTCATGTTCAAATTATTGAGCGCCACCAAAGTTTAAGCGACAACGTTGTATTAACCAATGCTGTTACAGAAATCTTCGCAAACAAAAGAGCCATTGTAGATCATTACAAAATTCAGAATGATAATGATAATGCTTCTATGATTGATAGTACGTACGTACAACAAAAAGCAAACAGTATAGTTTCTGTAAATACCTACTCATTTGGAGGGAAATTGACTCGAAACAATGTTGAGTTTTTCCATGAAGGAGAACATATTGAGTCTCATATCAATGGTATTTCTATATTGGATAAAAAACAACACGTAGATAATCATACTTTAATTCATCACAAATTTCCAAATTGCGAAAGTTTTGAATTGTACAAAGGTATTTTTGACGAGAGTTCTACAGGTGTTTTTAACGGAAAGGTAATTGTTGACCAAGAAGCACAAAAGACCAATGCATTTCAACAAAACAACAACATTTTAATTGGAGACAAAGCAACTATCAATGCAAAACCTCAATTAGAAATATTTGCTGATGACGTTAAATGTTCTCATGGATGTACCATTGGGCAATTAGATGAAAGTGCTATGTTCTATATGCAGTCTCGTGGTATTCCTGAAAAAGAGGCGAAGGCTTTGTTATTATACGCTTTTGGAAATGAAGTAGTAGAAAAAATTAAAATTCCAGAATTAAAAACACGAATCACAAAGTTGATTGCCAGCAAGTTAGGTGTTAAATTAGGTTTCGAAATTTAATTTAGGACATCAGAAAAACAAAAAGTCAGTATTTTAAATACTGGCTTTTTTGCTTTAAAAAATAATGGTTGTTGGACAAGTTTAATAATTGTCATTTTGAGCGAAGTCGAAAAATCTCAAACTTTTAATTTTAAATGCGTTTGAATGCTAAAAGATTCTTCATTCTCATTCAGAATGACACTTTTCAGACGACTTCATTTTATACTCCAGTACTGCCAAATCCTCCGGCACCACGTTCAGTTTCATCTAAATTTTCAACTACTTCCCACTCTGCTCTTTCGTGTTTTGCAATAACTAATTGGGCTATACGTTCTCCATCGTTAATGGTAAAATCATCATTAGAAAGGTTCACCAATATCACACCAATTTCTCCTCGGTAATCAGCATCTACAGTTCCAGGTGCATTTAGCACAGTAATTCCCTTTTTAGCAGCCAAACCACTTCTTGGTCTAACCTGTGCTTCCGCTCCCACTGGCAAAGCAATAAATAAACCTGTTTTTACAATTGTTCGCTCTAACGGTTTTAAAACAATTGGTTCGCTTAAATTAGCCCTTAAGTCCATCCCTGCTGAAGCAATTGTTTCGTAACTAGGTAAGTCGTGTTTTGATTTGTTAATTATATTTATTTTCATTTTGATTTTATTATTTGAAGAATTTCTTTTCTTTCATTCCAATATATAATGCTTGCAAATACGGCTATAAGTGCCGTTGATACCCAATAATTTTCTCTGAACTGTGTAAATGACAAAAAACAAATACCCACAGAAACAACTAAATAGATTGCCATCTTTTTTAAATTATAGGCTATTGGATAATACTTTCTACCTATAAAATACGATAGAACAGCCATTATTGCATAGGCCGCTAATGTGGCCCAAGCTGCCGCCATTATTCCGATTTTTTCTAAAAACAAGAAGTTTATAGCAATGGTTACAACTGCTCCAACAATTGAAAAATACATTCCGAATCTTGTCTTATCCGTTAGCTTGTACCAAACAGCCAAATTATGATATATCCCTAAAAACAAATACGCTAATAAAACTACTGGTACAATTATAACAGCATCCCAATAAGCCTCGTTTATGAATAATTTTTTTATAATATCAATGTAGCCCACAATTCCGACAAATACCAATGCACCAACTATTACAAAATAGTTTAATATTCTTGCATAGGTTCTCTTTGCATCCTTATTATCTGCATGATTAAAAAAGAAAGGTTCCGCTCCCAATCGAAACGCCATTATATATAGATTCATAAAAATGGCCAACTTATAACAAGCAGCATAAATTCCCATTTCAGAATCACCAATCAATCGTTTAATTAAAAATTTATCTAGGTTTTCATTTATTACATAGGCAACTCCAGCAACTGCAATTGGCCACCCGTATGAAAGCATTTTTCTAAGTAAAACACCATCAAAAATAAATTTAAATCGTAATAAATAGGGTAATAAAAGAATAAAGGAAACAGCGCTTCCCAATAAGTTTGCTATAAAAATATATTCAACTTTGGGAATCAACCCATAGTTGTTTTCAATTAAACTAGATACACTTTTCCCATTCTCTATTGCAGTTGGAATATACTTTAAGAACAAGAGGTTTATAACTACAATTATTCCAACATTTACCAATTTAATAAAGGTGTATTTTAAAGGTCTATTAGACGCTCGTAAATATGCAAATGGAATCATGGCCAACGTATCCAAAGCCATAATAGCAACAAAAACTTTTAACCTAAACGGATTGTTCTCAAAATCGAATACATGCAAAAACGAATCGAAGAAAATGATGATTATGGTTAAGAATATTCCTACACTCAAAACCGTCGCAATAAAGGCTGTTGAAATCAATGAATCCTTTTTCTTTTCTTTATTGTAAAACCTAAAGAAAGCGGTCTCCATACCAAAGGTTAACAATACTGCCCATAAGCTTGCCCAGATATAAAAATCGGTGTTTTCGGCATAATTATTAGTTGGCAAGGCATCAGTATGAATACGCACCAATAAAAAGTTAATTACCCGAGGTAAAACAGCTGCAATACCATAAATAATGGTGTCTTTAAAAAAACGTTTAAGTGCGCTCAAAGGGATGATTTCAGTAGTTACAAATATATAAATTCGTAACTACTTTCATCTAAAAATAGTATTTTTGGCAAGGATAAAATTCCTTTAAATGAGCAATAAACCTAAAATAGCAGTTTTTGGAAGTGGAAGTTGGGCAACAGCAATTGTAAAAATGCTGTGTGAAAATATGGAAACCGTTGGCTGGTATATTAGAAGTGAACAGTCTTTAGAATATATTCAGGAAAACAAGCACAATCCTAATTATTTAACATCTGTTGAATTCCATATAGATCAGTTAAAATTGTCGAATGATATCAATGAAATGATTGACTATGCGGATTATTTAATTTTTGTAATTCCATCTGCTTTTGTACACCAAGAATTGGCAAAAATCACCACTTCATTTGAAGGTAAAATATTATTTTCTGCCATTAAAGGAATCATTCCAGAATCCGGATTAATTGTAGGTGAGCATTTTCATGATATTTTAAAAGTACCATTCGAAAATATTGGTGTAATTACCGGTCCATGTCATGCAGAAGAAGTTGCTCTAGAACGGCTTTCTTACTTAACGATCGCTTGTCGAGATGAAAATAAAGCTGAAATTATCGGAAATTCTTTAGCTAGCAGGTATATTAAAACCAAAACATCTGATGACATTATTGGAACGGAATATGCCGCAATGCTTAAAAATATTTATGCCATTGCCGCAGGAATTGCGCATGGTTTAGGATATGGAGATAATTTCCAATCGGTACTGATGTCAAATTCAATTAGAGAGATGAAGCGTTTTATTAAAAAGGTTCATAAAATGAAACGTAATATTAACAACTCGGCTTATTTAGGTGATTTATTGGTAACCGGGTATTCAACTTTTAGTAGAAATAGAATGTTCGGGAATATGATTGGAAAAGGCTATACCGTAAAGTCAGCACAATTCGAAATGGTTATGGTTGCCGAAGGTTATTATGCTACCAAAAGTGCCTTTGAATTGAATCAAAAAAACGGTGCAAAAACTCCAATTATAGATACCGTCTATCGCATCCTTTATGAAGGTAAAAACCCCAAAAAACAGTTTAAAAAATTGACTGATTTACTAGATTGATTTAGAGACTTATTTCTCAACTATCCCTTTTTTCCCTCCTAGTTCCTTAACAACACGCAAGGCACTTTCTTTTAAAGAGTTCTTTTTAAATGTAAAGTTCTTTTCTTGTAACTGATTGTCTAAGAAAAATGAGACTTTAAATTCATTGTTCAATTTGAACAACTCAGGTTGAATCAATTCTACTTTAGCAAAGGAGTTTGCAGGCAATTTCTGAATTTTATGACGCATTTTAGAAGTGGTATCCTTATCGTCATAACCATGAGAAACAATTAATACCATTTCAATGGCTACCTTTTTATTATTGAGAATGTAAACATTCCAATCATCCGTTTTATAAATGTCGTTGTACTCTTTTACAACAGCCATAACTACATTGGTAACTTCAGGTATTTGAATGTCTTTTCTCATTGCAATAAAATCTTATAATTACAAAACAGATTTAAACTGCTCTAAAAAACGCACATCATTCTCATAAAACATACGAATATCCGGAATTTGATATAACAACATTGCAATTCGTTCAATTCCCATTCCGAATGCATATCCTGTATATTTTTCAGGGTCTATATTCGCGTTTTTAAGAACGTTTGGATCTACCATTCCGCAACCCATAATCTCTAGCCAACCTGTTCCTTTGGTAATTTTATAATCAACTTCCGTTTCTAATCCCCAATAAATATCTACCTCAGCACTTGGCTCTGTAAATGGGAAGTATGATGGACGCAATCTAATTTTAGACTTACCAAACATCTCTTTCGTAAAGTATAATAAGGTTTGTTTCAAGTCTGCAAACGAAACATCAGTATCTATGTATAAACCTTCTACCTGATGAAAGATACAATGTGCTCTAGCAGAAATATCTTCATTTCTAAATACACGACCTGGAGAAATTGTTCTAATAGGAGGTTCATTCTCCTCCATGTATCGGACTTGAACAGAACTTGTATGCGTTCTCAATAAGATATCTGGATCTTGTTCAATAAAAAATGTGTCTTGCATATCTCTAGCCGGGTGATATTCCGGAAGATTTAAGGCTGTAAAATTATGCCAATCATCTTCTATTTCTGGTCCTTCAGAAACTGTAAAACCAATTTTAGAAAACACTTCAATAATTCTATTTCTAACCAGTGATATTGGATGACGCGAACCTAATTGAATCGGTTCAGAAGGACGGGTTAAATCGCCATAAATAGCCTTTGAACTTGCTGTATCTTCAATGGCATCGTTTAATTCCTTTACTTTATCAGTAGCAGCGTTTCTTAACCTGTTTAAAGCTTGGCCTAAATCTTTCTTCATTGAGGCATCTACTGTTTTAAACTCAGTAAACAACTCTTTTAGCAAACCTTTATTTCCTAAATACTTAATTCTAAAGGCTTCAATTTCTTCCTTTGAAACCGCTTTAAATGCCTGAACATCACCAATTAATTCCGTTACCTTATCTAACATTTGTTCTTGAAATTAGACCGCAAATTTACATTTTTTTATCGATTCTAATTCATAAAGATGGTGATAGAATTTTCAATAAAAAATCTTTAATCCATCAAAAGAATAAATTGATAAAAAAAAGAGGTTAAAATATCAATTTAATTATATTTGCATCGTAATTTATTAAATGCAAAAAAAAACACATTCAAAATTATGGAAAAAGTAATTTCAGGTTTTATGGATCTTGTAAAAGTTCGCAATCAACACGAGCCAGAATTTTTACAAGCAGTACAAGAAGTTGCCGAAACGGTAATTCCTTATATTATTGATAAGGACATTTACTTCGGTAAAAATATTTTATTGAGAATGGTAGAGCCAGAACGCGCAATTACGTTCCGTGTACCTTGGGTAGCAGATAATGGAGAGATTCATGTAAATCGTGGATACCGTATCCAAATGAATTCTGCAATTGGACCATACAAAGGTGGTTTGCGTTTTCACCCTTCTGTAAACATGAGTATTTTAAAGTTCTTAGCATTTGAGCAAGTCTTTAAAAACTCATTAACAACATTACCTATGGGTGGTGGTAAAGGTGGATCTGATTTTGATCCTAAAGGAAAATCAGATGATGAAATTATGAGATTCTGCCACAGTTTTATGGCTGAATTATGTCGCCATATAGGACCAAATACAGATGTACCAGCGGGAGATATAGGAGTTGGCGCAAGAGAAATTGGATTCTTATTTGGTATGTACAAAAAGATGAGAAATGAATTTACCGGAGTATTGACCGGAAAAGGACGTACTTGGGGTGGTTCATTAATTAGACCAGAAGCAACTGGATATGGAACTGTATACTTTGCAGAGAGTATGTTAAAAACTAAAGGCGATTCTTTTGAAGGAAAAACTGTAGTTATTTCTGGATCTGGAAACGTAGCTCAATTTGCTGCTGAAAAAGCAACACAGTTAGGCGGAAAAGTAGTTACATTATCAGATTCTTCTGGATATATTTACGATACTGACGGAATTGATGCTGAAAAACTAGCGCACGTTATGTATTTGAAAAACGAGAAACGCGCTCGTGTTTCTGAATACATTGAAAAATATCCAAACGCTACATTTGTTGCAGGATCAACACCATGGAGTGTTACATGTGATGTTGCCTTACCTTGTGCAACTCAAAATGAATTAAATGGTGATTCCGCTAAAACATTAATTTCAAATGGGTGTATCTGTGTAGCAGAAGGAGCAAATATGCCTTCTACACCAGAAGCTATTCACGAATTCCACGATGCAAAAATCTTATTTGCACCAGGAAAAGCATCTAATGCTGGTGGAGTTGCAACCTCAGGATTAGAAATGTCTCAAAACTCATTACGTATCTCTTGGACACGTGAAGAAGTAGATGAGCGTTTAAAAGGAATTATGGCCGATATTCACGATTCTTGTATCGAATACGGAAAAGAAGAAGACGGATTCGTAAACTATGTAAAAGGAGCAAATATTGCTGGTTTTGTTAAGGTAGCGGACGCTATGTTAGCACAAGGAGTGGTATAAAATTATTCTTAATTCAAATAAGCGAAAAAGGGTACAACTGTAATGGTTGTACCCTTTTTAATTTGTTATTTTTAAACCTTACTACATTCCAATAAGGCTCATTGCTTTTTTCAAAAGTTCTGGATTGCTTTTAATATAATCCATGGCTTTTTTAATCAACTCTGGATTATCCTTTATATACTTCATAACCTTGTCCATCGCATTTGGATTCTTCTTAATTGCCTCAACAACTTTTTCTTTTGTTTCAGGATTATTTTTTAAATAATCAATTGCTTTTTGTCGCATCTCTGGGTTATTCAATAACATATCTTTCACCTTTGCTTGTGCTTCTGGTGTATCAAATAACGCTTTCATTTGTTCCATTTGAACATCACTAGATGATGTAGGAACTTTAACTTTAGGAATTGATTGTGCATTTACAGTAGTTGTGCCAACGAAAAACAGCAACAATACTACTGAACTAAATAGTAGTTTTTTCATAATTTATTTTTTTAATTAGAACACTAATTTACAATATAATATTTAATGCTGCATTTACCTTATTTTTGATTGGTGGAAGGTGAAACAACATATCGGAAAATTATTCATGTAGATATGGATGCTTTTTATGCATCGGTAGAGCAATTAGACAATCCCGAATTGAGAGGGAAACCCGTTGCTGTTGGAGGTGAAAGCGAGCGAGGTGTAGTTTCAGCTGCTAGCTACGAAGCCCGAAAATTTGGAGTAAGATCTGCCATGAGTGGTGTCATTGCTCGTAAAAATTGCCCGGAGTTGATATTTGTGCCCCCAAGATTTAATCGATACAAAGAAATTTCTAAAGAAGTTAGATCCATATTTTCTGAATATACCGATTTAGTTGAGCCGTTGTCTTTAGACGAAGCGTATTTGGATGTTACTCAAAATAAAAAGGGAAACCCATCGGCTTCTTTAATTGCCAAAGAGATTAGAGCCCAGATTTATGAAAGATTAAGTTTGCGCGCATCTGCTGGTGTTTCATATAATAAATTTTTGGCTAAAGTTGCTTCTGACATAAACAAACCAAACGGGCAAAAAACCATTCCACCTGAAGAAGCTTTGTCGTTTTTAGAAGGATTGGAAATTAATAAATTCTATGGTGTAGGTAAAGTTACCACTACCAAAATGTACAACCTCGGTATTTTTACTGGAAAAGATTTAAAAGGAAAAGACGAAGCCTTTTTAACGACTAATTTTGGGAAATCGGGCAAGCACTATTACAATATTGTTCGGGGAATTCATAATGGTGTTGTCAATCCAAACCATACACCAAAGTCAGTTGCTGCGGAACACACCTTTAAAACAAATTTAACTTCAGAAGTTTTTATGATGGAGCGACTTGAACGCATAGCAGATGAACTGGAGGGTCGCTTGAAAAAATCTAAATTAGCAGGAAAAACCATAACCTTAAAAATTAAATACAGTGATTTTACCCAACAAACAAGAAGCAAGACCGTACCTTATTTTGTAAAAGATAAAAGTGTATTACTAGAAAATGTACGAGAATTATTATACCAAGAAAGATTGAAAAATTCGGTACGTTTGTTGGGCATATCTGTGACTAATTTAAACGTGAATACCAAGAAAAAAGAAGAAGTGCTTGATGTGCAATTAAAACTAGAATTTTAATCTTAAAGTGTATGAAAATAAACGTTGTCAGAACCAGTTCTGAAAACTCGGATTTTATTGAGTTGGTAAAACAACTAGATGCGTATCTTAAAGTTATGGACGGAGAAGAGCATGAGTTTTACAAGCAATTTAATACGATTGAGACCTTAAAATATGTTGTAGTTATTTATGTTGATGAAATACCTGCAGCATGTGGAGCGTATAGAAGTTATTCGAATGAAACAGTAGAAATTAAAAGAATGTATGTTGCAGAAGAGTTCCGAAGAAAAGGACTTGCTCAAAATGTTTTAACCGCATTAGAAGATTGGTCAAAGGAAATAGGATTTAAAAATTGCACGTTAGAGACAGGTAAAAGAATGACAAGTGCAGTGGCCTTTTATTTAAAAAATAAATATAAAGTCATTCCTAATTATGGACAATACAAACATGTCGGTGATAGTGTTTGTTTTCAAAAGAATTTATAAATGAATTACAGTTATTGGGAATTAAAATCGTGGTTTAGAAACGTAGACTTTGCCATAATCGGAAGTGGAATTGTTGGTCTTTCTACGGCCTTACATTTAAATGAAAAATACCCTCAGTCAAATATTTTAATTCTTGAAAAAGGACAACTACCACAAGGTGCGAGTACTAAAAATGCCGGGTTCGCTTGCTTCGGAAGTCTTTCTGAAATTATAAGCGATTTAAAACGTCATTCTATTTCAGAAGTGGTTGACTTGGTTCAAAAACGCTGGGATGGCTTAAACTTACTAAGGGAAACCTTGGGTGATACTGTAATTGATTTTCAACAAAAAGGAGGGTACGAATTATTCACTGAAAATTCAGATCTGTTTGATACCTGTTATTCAAAAATGAATGAAATCAATTCTTATCTAAACCCAGTTTTTAAAGATGCCGTGTTTTCGGCTTCAGAAAATAATTTTCAATTTGAAAAAATTTACCCAAAGCTAATTTTTAACAAGTTTGAAGGGCAAATTGATACTGGTAAAATGATGAGTGCACTACTTACAAAAGTTCAGTCAAAAGGAGTGAAAATATTAAACAATGCAGATGTAAATTACATTGACGACTTTGGTACAATAACCTTAAAGGATGGGTTTTCTTTTGGTGTTGACAAAATTATTTTAGCGACAAATGGCTTTGCGCAAGAATTTTTGGATGAAAATGTACAGCCAGCTCGTGCTCAGGTAATAATTACAGAACCAATAAACGATTTGCATATTAAAGGAACATTCCATTTAGATGAAGGCTATTATTATTTTAGAAACATTAACAATCGAATATTATTTGGAGGAGGAAGAAACCTCAACTTTAAAGGTGAGGAGACCACAACATTTGGTACCACGGATCAGATTCAGAATGAATTAGACAAATTACTACAAGAAGTGATCCTACCCAATAAAGAAGTGAAAATTGATCATAGATGGAGTGGAATAATGGGTGTGGGTTCACAGAAAAAAGCCATCGTTAAACAAGTGTCTAACAATGTTTTTTGTGCGGTGCGTTTAGGCGGAATGGGAGTTGCAATAGGAAGTAGTATTGGAAAAGAAGTTGCTAATATCGTTTAATATGGAAGTGAAAAATCTACTTTTTGAAGCATGCCAAGAATTTGTGCAAAGTAAGTTGCGCACGATAGAGCAAACCATACAATCAAATAAAAATGCCCTACATTCTGAAACCAAAAGTTCTGCTGGAGATAAACATGAAACCGGAAGAGCCATGCTGCAATTAGAAATGGAAAAAGCAGGTCAACAATTGATAGAGGTTCAAAAAATGCAAGAACATTTATCTAAAATTGAATTAGACTCTGATCATAACAATGTGCACCTCGGAAGTTTGGTTTATTCGAGTAGTGGTACTTTTTTTATTGCCATAAGCAAAGGCCAGATTAAAATTGGAAACGAAATTTATTTTGCAATTTCTAGCCAGTCTCCTATTGGAAAATTATTAATGGGAAAATCTGAGAATGAAGAGATTGAGTTCAGAGGGAAGCGAACTAAAATCTTAAAAATAGTGTAACCCTTGACATATGATTCTTTCCGATTCTTTTGGCTATAATTCTTCAATTTTCAAACAAACACTTTCTCCGATTTCCAAAACATCGCCGTGTTCAAAAAAGAGAGGGTTTCCATCTAATTTCGCTTGTATTAAATAATTATTTCCTTTGTAATAATTTTGCTCAACAACGGCTTTCATTTCAGAATTTACAACCACTTTTAATTGATGTGCGTATACAAATCCGTAGTTAGGCAATTCATTGAATTCACCAAAAAATGATGCAATTAAATTGGTCTTTGGCTTGTTATATAAATCCTTTGGTGTTCCATATGCTTCGATTTGTGCGTTGTTAATTACAAGCATTTTATCGGCATATCCCAACACATCTTCATGATTATGCGTAGCTACTAAACATGCTATATTCTTTTCCTTTAGATATCTAAATATTTTTCTTCTAAGCGATTGTTTTTTAAAATTATCTATGTGACTAAAAGGCTCATCGAGCAATAACAATTCAGGCTCCTTAGCCAAGGATTTAGCAATAGCAACACGTTGCTTCTGCCCGCCACTTAAATATTGCGCTTTTGTATTTGAAAACCCGGTTAACTCAACGACTTCTAACAATTCTGCAATACGCTGCTTTTTTAATGAAGGGCTGGTGTTTGATAGGTACTTTCCTACATTTTCCGCCACCGTAATAAAAGGCATAATATTAAATTCTTGCGTTACAGATTTTGTAAACTCATAACCTGCAACCAAATTATGTTCGGGGCCTAAAATTTCTGTTTCCTTCCAAAATATTTGCCCTTCATTTAAATCAAACTCGCCATAAATTAATTGAAGTAGCGTACTTTTTCCAGAACCACTCTCACCAATAATGGATAAATGCTCTCCAGGAAGCACTTTAAAATCGATGCTTTTTAGGATAACATCTTTATCATATTGAAAGGAAATATTTTCTACACTTAGCATGGGACAAAAATAAAACAAAAGCCCACTGTTAAAGCGGGCTTTCAAAATTTTTATTAAAGATGGTTAAATTATCCTTTTACTTTCTCTTTTGTTGCACTTGGCAATTCTTCAAACCCCATATTGTTCAGGGTAAAACTGAAGATATCAGCCGCCTGTTCAATTCTTTTAGAAACTGGAGTTCCAGCACCGTGACCAGCATCCGTTTCTATTCTTATCAATGTTGGGTTTGTCCCTTTTTGTTTTGCTTGCAACTCAGCAGCAAACTTAAAACTATGTGCGGGTACTACTCTATCGTCATGATCACCAGTTGTAACCAATGTTGCAGGATAAGCAACTCCTTCATTTACATTATGAACAGGAGAATACCCTTTTAAATATTCAAACATTTCTTTGTCGTCGTTGGCTGTTCCATAATCATAAGCCCATCCAGCACCTGCAGTAAATGTATGATAACGCAGCATATCCATAACTCCTACTGCTGGTAAAGCCACCTTCATCAACTCTGGTCTTTGTGTCATAGTCGCACCAACTAGCAAGCCTCCGTTCGATCCTCCTCTGATCGCTAAATAATCCGATGAGGTATACTTCTCTGTAATTAAATATTCTGCCGCAGCAATAAAATCATCAAACACATTTTGTTTTTGAAGTTTAGTTCCTGCAACATGCCATTTTTTACCGTACTCTCCACCGCCTCTAAGGTTTGGTACAGCATACACACCTCCCATTTCCATCCAAACTGCATTGGTTACACTAAACCCAGGATTTAAACTGACGTTAAACCCTCCATAACCATAAAGTATGGTTGGATTTTTCCCGTTTAATTCTAATCCTTTTTTATAGGTGATAATCATCGGAACTTTGGTGCCATCTTTAGAATTATAAAAAACTTGCTTGCTTTCATATTCATCACTTTTAAAATCGATAGTCGGTTGCCAATACAATTCAGACGTTCCAGTATCTGCGTTAAATTTATAAATACTACCAGGAGTACTATAGTTCGTAAATGAATAGTAATCTATTTTAGCATCTTTTTTACCACCAAAACCACCAGCATTCCCAATGCCAGGCAATTCAACATCTCGAATAAATTTTCCATCAAAATCATATTGCTTTACTTTGGAAACAGCATCTACCATATATTCTGCAAAGAAATAACCACCTCCAGATGAAGGGGAAAGTACATGTTCAGTCTCTGGAATAAAATCAACCCAGTTATCTGGAGTTGGGTTCGATGCATCTACGGTAACAATTTTTTTATTTGGCGCATTTAAGTTCGTCACTATATATAGTTTGCTTCCAACGTTATCAATAGGATAAGTATCACTATCTGTATGATCTACAACTGTTACAAATTTGCTATTCTTCTTTGTTAAATCTTTAATAAACAACTTATTTCCTGAAGTGGAAATACTTGCTGTCAAGACTAGATAACGGTCATCTTCAGATACTCCTGCGCCCACATATCTATGTTTTTCTGCATCAGTACCTCCATAAATAAGTACATCCTCTTTTTGATGCGTACCTAACTTATGATAATACACTTTGTGTTGGTCTGTTTTGGCAGATAATTCACTCCCTTTCGGTTTGTCATAACTAGAATAATAGAAACCCTCATTCTTAAACCAAGAAACACCGCTGAATTTGACATCAACCAATGTATCTTCCATTATTTCTTTAGATTCCACATCCATTACTAGAATTTTTCTCCAATCAGAACCACCTTCCGAAATAGAATATGCTGCCAATTTTCCACTTCTAGAAAAGGATAGTCCGGCTAAAGAAACAGTTCCGTCATCAGAAAAAGTATTTGGATCTAAAAAAACTTCTGCTTTCTCATCTCCTTTATGGCGATACACTACATATTGGTTTTGCAATCCGTCATTTTTATAAGAATAGGTATACTCCCCCTCAACAAAAGGGGCTCCAATTTTTTCGTAATTCCATAATTTTTCCAAACGATTTTTCAATTCATCTCTGTATGGAATGTTTTCTAAATACCCGAAGGTTACTTTATTTTGACTGGCAACCCAATCTCCGGTTTCTTCAGACATATCGTCTTCTAACCAACGATACGGATCTTTAACATCAGTTCCAAAATAATTGTTAATCGTATCAACTTTTTTAGTAGTAGGATAATTCAATGGCTCTAAATTTTGCTTGTTCTCTGCAGTAGTACATGATGCAATAGTTGCACCTAACACTACAATGGATAGTAGTTTTTTCATGAGTGTAAGTTTAGATCCAAAAATACTTAAAATTAACTTGATTAAAAACCTTTGCTACTCATGTTACAAATAGATCTGTAAGTTAAACTTATCTTTGCCGTCCAACAAGAAGATTAAATTTTTAAGACATGACAGAATTATTAACACAACAAACATTTTTTGACAAAGTGTTTGATTATAGTAAAAATAAAGATTGGAAATTTGAAGGTGATAAGCCTGCGATCATAGATTTTTATGCTGATTGGTGCGGACCATGCAAAATGATTGCTCCAATTTTAGAGGAATTATCTGAAGATTTTAAGGGTAAAGTAGATATTTACAAGGTAGATACTGAAGCAGAAAAAGAATTATCGGCAGCCTTTGCAATTAGAAGTATTCCTTCAATGTTATTTATTCCTATGGATGGACAACCTCAAATGGCGCAAGGTGCACTGCCAAAAGTAGAACTAGAACGCATTATAAAAGATGTGTTGAGTGTAGAAAAATAAAATAATCTGTGCCAATGAAGTTTATTTCAAGGCACAGATTTTAATGTTCTCTCTTCTTCCATTTCGTAATTAAATCCTTTTCACGAACAAGTACTGATTTAGGATTTAATTCAACTTTATTTCTTCTTTCGTCATCAATAGCATCTGAATACCACCAATCATGTGTGTCTTTTATAGAATTATGAAGCGATCTAAACGATAGTCCATTTGCTATGCTCTTTTCATTATTAATTCTAGAAGATCCATAATTCTTACCTTCTGATGGAATCCAAGGCACCAAAAAATGAACATTATTGTCTTGTAAAAATTTATAGTCATTAATCTTTATAAGGGACGATTTTACTGGAAAAGTTTTCTTCGCCTCTTTTACAAATTCATTCATGGTTTGTTCTTTTTCCGGCCCAACAGCATTAAAAGTTCCTGAAATATTGTTTTCTGCCAATCTAATCATCCATTCTGCCACATCTCTAACATCGATATATTGAACAGGGTCATCAATCTTTCCTGGAACTAATACTTCTCCTCCCTTTGCCAACCTTATCGGCCAATGGATAAACCTGTCCGTTCTGTCCGCCGGACCAATCATATAAGTTGGTCTTACAATAATTGCCCTATCTTTTCCAAAGGCTTTAATCGCTTCATTTTCCGAAGTCGCTTTCATTACACCATAATCATACTCCAACTTTTCGTATTCACTTACTCCTTCTGGAACTGTTAAATTCAATTCAGTTTCCTCGCTAATATTATCCCCAAGATATGGATAGTAAACACCCGTTGAAGATGTATAGATATAATAACGAACATTGTTTTTAAGTAAAGTTGCTGTTTTTTTCGTCCATTCTGTCTTTCTTCCCGAATTATCAATTACCACATCCCATTTTCTATTCTCTAAAGCGGACAAATCATTCTCTCTATCTCCTGTAAGTTGTTCTACTTGTTTGAACAAATCCTTATAAATTGTTGGTGTTGTTTTTCCCCTCGTAAAAGTTGAAATGGAATGACCTCTCGCAATTGCGTAGGCAATTTGATGAGGACCCAAAAAACTAGTCCCGCCTAAAATTAAGATTTTTAATTTTTTATCAGCATTTTCATGTGTAGTTGCAAATAAACTATGTCCTAAAAAAGGAATGATCATTCCGGCTTTTATTCCTGTTTTTATCAACGCTCTTCTTGAAATGGATTTTTTCATTTTTATTGAATTTAATTAAGGTATTGATAGCCAAGTTCTAATTTTTTGAATTAAGAAACAAATCGAATAAGTTGAATTATACTATCCTTAATTATTCCGTACCTTTGCGCCATGCAAGAAAGGAGATTATCAGATTGGCTACCTACTACAAACAAAGAGGTAAAGATTAGAGGTTGGGAAGAGTTAGATGTAATTCTTTTTAGTGGAGATGCCTATGTAGATCATCCATCTTTTGGACCTGCCGTTATTGGTCGTATCCTAGAAAGTTATGGATTACGTGTTGCAATTGTACCGCAACCAAGTGTAAATGATAATTTGCAAGATTTTGAAAAACTTGGAAAACCAAAATTGTTCTTTGCGGTTACTGGTGGATGTATGGATCCAATGGTTTCAAACTATACCGCTAGCAAAAAACGTAGAGATAAAGATGCTTATACACCTAATGGTGATAAAGGTTTTAGACCAGATTACGCCACTTCTGTTTATTCTAAAATTTTAAAGGAAAAGTTTCCAGAAACGCCTGTTTTAATAGGTGGAATTGAAGCATCATTGCGTAGAGTTACTCATTATGATTATTGGTCTGACAAGTTGTTACCTTCTATTTTAGAAACATCAAAAGCAGACATGCTCGTTTATGGAATGGGAGAACAACCCCTTAGAGAAATAGTCGAATTACTTCAGAAAGGAGTTCCTTTTGAGAGTATTAAAACCATAAAACAAACTGCTGTTTTTATTGATAAAAACGAAGAACTTCCAAAGAACAAAAACTGGGAAGATGTTGAAATCAATTCACACGAAGCTTGTTTAAAAGATAAAAAGACTTTTGCCTCTAATTTCAAAGTAATTGAGCAGGAATCGAACAAATTATTTGCAAAGCGCATTTTTCAAAGTATTGGAAATCGAAGATTAATTATCAATCCTCCTTTTCCAACCATGACCGAGGACGAAATTGATGCGTCCTTTGAACTTCCTTATACTAGATTACCCCATCCAAAATACAATAAAAGAGGACCTATTCCGGCTTATGAAATGATTAAGTTTTCGATCAATATTCATAGAGGATGTTTTGGCGGTTGTAGCTTCTGTACTATTTCTGCGCATCAAGGAAAATTTATTGCAAGCCGTAGCCAAGAGTCTATTTTGAAAGAAGTAGATACCGTTGCAAACATGGACGATTTCAAAGGCTATCTTTCTGATATTGGCGGACCATCGGCCAATATGTATAAAATGAAAGGAAAGGTACAATCTATATGTGATAAGTGTGTAGCTCCTTCTTGTATTTCGCCAGTTATTTGTAGCAATTTAGATACTTCGCATAAACCATTAACGAAATTATACCAAGCAGTAGATAAGCATCCAAAGGTTAAAAAATCGTTTATTGGTAGTGGAATTCGACATGATATGTTGGTCCCAGAATTCAATAAAAATGCAGACCCAAAAGAATTGGATGCTTATACCGAAGAGGTTATGACCAATCATGTGTCAGGACGCTTAAAAGTGGCTCCAGAACATACGTCTGACCCTGTTCTAAAATTGATGCGAAAACCATCTTTTAAATACTTCCATAAATTCAAGGAACGATTTGATAATATCAATATTCGTAAGAAATTAAACCTGCAGTTGATTCCTTACTTCATTTCCAATCATCCTGCCTGTGAGGTCGAAGATATGGCGAATCTTGCAGCAGAAACCAAAGACATGGGCTTTCAATTAGAGCAGGTTCAAGGATTTACACCAACACCAATGACTGTTGCGACTGTGATTTACTATAGTGGTTATCATCCCTATACCATGAAGCCAACTAAGACTCCAAAAACTAAAAAAGAAAAGGACGAGCAACATCGATTTTTCTTTTGGTACAAAAAAGAAAATAAGGCTTGGATTAAAAACACTTTAACTAATTTAGGTAGAGGTGATTTATTAAATGTGTTATTGCCGGAAAATAATTCTTGGCGAAAAAATAAAGGTGGAAAAACTAGAAATACGTTTGATGAAACCATAACAGAATCCAAAGAACCTCGACGTAAAAACCGGTCTAAAAAAAGAAATAGTTCTTACAACGATAACGCCAGCTCTAATAATAAGAAAGGCGGAAAAAACAAGCAATATCGTTCGGTAATGAAGAAACGTCGTTAGTCATTAAACGCTCCATTCATAATAATTAGACCCTTCATTTAATTTAAAACCACTTACTGGATATAAATTATTACCAATTGTATTACTTTTTTCGGTTTCTAAAAACATTCCACAGGCACCAGATTCTTTTACCAATCTTTTAGCCTGTTCTATTAATCCTTTAGAAACTCCTTTTCCTCTGGTATTCGGATTTACAAACAAGTCATTTAACAACCATAATTTCTGCATTCTTGTAGAAGAAAATAACGGATACAATTGTGTAAACCCAGTAAGTTGACCTTCCGAATCTTCTGCTATAAAAATTACTGCATCTTGTTGATTAAAGCGTTCGGTTAAAAATTCTTTCGCCCCAATAATATCAGTTTCTTTTCTATAAAAAACACGGTACGCATCAAACAGTTGTGCCAACTGTGCCAAATCTTTTAAAGTTGCTTTTCTATAATTCATAGTTGTTTATTTTAAAAACAAAACCCTCTTGAAAAAACAAAAGGGTTCTTAATATCTAAAAGTCTAGAAATCTAACAATCTCGACACTAAACCAATTCCTTTTCTACTAAATATTCCGCGATTTGAACCGTATTTGTTGCGGCTCCTTTTCTTAAGTTATCCGCAACAATCCACATATTCAATGTATTCGGTAAAGACTCATCTCTTCTCAATCTTCCCACAAAAACCTCATCCTTGTCATTTGCATAAATTGGCATTGGGTAGGTGTTTGTTGCTAAATCATCTTGTACAACTACTCCAGGGAAGTCATTCAATAATTGACGAACCTCATCCAAATCAAAATCATTTTCAAACTCAACATTTACCGATTCCGAATGTCCACCAGCAGTAGGAATTCGAACAGCGGTTGCTGTTACCGCAAAAGAATCGTCACCTAAAATTTTCTTCGGCTCTTTTACCAATTTCATTTCTTCTTTAGTATACCCATTATCCATAAAAATATCACAATGTGGCAAAGCATTTCTTCCAATTGGGTGTGGATAGGCCATTTCACCTTCAACACCTGCTTCTTCATTATCTAATTGCTGAACAGCTTTTACACCTGTTCCAGAAACGGACTGGTATGTAGAAATAATCAAACGCTTCATTTTATACTTGTCATGCAATGGCGCCAATGCCATTACCAACTGAATTGTAGAACAATTTGGGTTCGCTATAATTTTATCTTCAGCAGTTAAAACATCTCCATTAATTTCAGGAACTACCAATTTTTTAGTTGGGTCCATTCTCCATGCCGATGAATTGTCTACCACCGTTGTTCCGGCCGCTGCAAATTTTGGAGCCCATTCTAAAGATGTATCTCCTCCAGCAGAAAACAACGCTATATCAACATTCATTTTTACTGCATCTTCTAATGTTACAACAGTATATTCTTCTCCGTTATATGGTAATTTTTTACCCGCAGATCTTGCCGAAGCAACAGGGATTAATTCCGTAATTGGAAATTTTCTTTCAGCTAACACTCTCAACATTACAGTTCCTACCATTCCAGTAGCGCCAACAACAGCAACTCTCATAATTTCTTTCTTTAAATTTTAGTGGTGCAAAGATTGGAAAAATCAACCATATAAAAATGAATTAGAGAATTTTAATCAATTTTTATCAGATTGTTAAATAGTTAACAAAATTGAATGCGTAACAAGTATTTTTGACTTAAAATGGCTCAAAATCAAGGAATCTAACGTACATTTGCAGGAAATTTTTGTTTAACTAAATTGGTATAG
The DNA here is from genome assembly GCF_031846385.1 of Urechidicola vernalis. NCBI lineage: Bacteria > Pseudomonadati > Bacteroidota > Flavobacteriia > Flavobacteriales > Flavobacteriaceae > Urechidicola > Urechidicola vernalis. The sequence goes on along the minus strand of NZ_JAVRHV010000004.1, from coordinate 40,124 downwards.
CATGCAACTGTACAATAAGTTAAGTGCCAAAGAGCGCGCTGAATTAATAGATAAAGCGGGAAAAGACCGTTTAACAATTTCTTTCTATCAATATCATAAGATAGAAAATCCACAGATTTTTAGAGATCACTTATTCATTGAATGGGATAAATTAGATGTTTTAGGGCGTATTTACGTTTCCTATGAAGGTATCAATGCTCAGTTGTCTGTACCTGCAGAAAACTTCAAGCAGTTTAAAGCCCATTTAGACAGTATTGATTTCCTGAAAGATGTGCGATTAAACATTGCTGTTGAGCAAGACAATAAATCATTCTTAAAACTAAAAATAAAAGTTAGAAATAAAATTGTTGCCGATGGTCTGAATGATGATACGTTTGATGTTACAGATATTGGGGTTCATTTAAATGCAGAGGAATTTAATAATATGTTGGCCGATCCTAACACTGTTTGTGTGGATATGCGAAATCATTATGAAAGTGAAATTGGTCATTTTGATGGTGCAGTGACTCCTGATGTTGATACGTTCAGAGATTCTTTAGACATTATTGAAGAAGATTTAAAAGATAACAAGGAAGACAAAAACTTGTTGATGTATTGTACAGGAGGTATTCGCTGTGAAAAAGCGAGCGCCTATTACAAGCATAAAGGATTTAAGAATGTATTTCAACTAGAAGGCGGAATCATTAATTACGTACGTCAAGTTGAAAGTCAAGAGTTGGAAAATAAGTTTAAAGGTAAAAACTTTGTGTTTGACCATAGAAGAGCAGAACGTATTTCTGATGATGTAGTTTCTAATTGTCATCAATGTGGTGAGCCTTGTGATACACATGTGAATTGTGATAATGAAGCATGTCATTTGTTATTTATTCAATGTGAATCATGTTCAGAGAAAATGAATACTTGTTGTTCCGAAGACTGCAAGGAAATTGCCGCCTTATCCTTTGAAGAGCAAAAAGCATTGCGAAAAGGAAAAGGAAATAGCAATAAAATCTTCAAAAAAGGACGTTCTGAGGCCTTAAAATTCAAAAAGTAATAGGATGCAAAAAATAGAACTAATGGCACCTGCAGGGAATTTTGAATCTATGCAAGCCGCTTTAGATAATGGTGCTGATTCCATTTATTTTGGTGTTGAGCAATTGAACATGAGGGCTAGAGCATCTATTAATTTTACCCTAGAAGATTTACAAGAAATTTCTGACAGATGTAACGCGAAGAATGTAAGAACCTATCTTACCCTGAATACAATTGTTTACGATCACGATTTATCGATTGTAAAAACACTGATACAAAAAGCAAAAGATGCCGATATCACTGCAGTAATTGCAATGGATCAGGCGGTAATTGCTAGCGCAAGAGCTATTGGAATGGAGGTGCATATTTCTACTCAAATTAATATCACCAATATTGAAACTGCGAAGTTTTACGCCATGTTTGCTGATACTATAGTATTGAGTCGTGAGTTGAGCTTACGCCAGGTAAAAAAGATTACAGAGCAAATAGAAAAGGATGATGTTCGAGGACCTTCAGGTAAATTACTAGAGGTTGAAATCTTTGGACATGGTGCGCTTTGCATGGCGGTTTCAGGAAAATGCTATATGAGTTTACACTCGCACAACTCATCTGCAAATAGAGGAGCTTGTAAGCAAAACTGCCGTAAAAAATATACGGTCATAGATCAGGAAACTGGTTTTGAAATGGAACTGGACAATGAGTATATTATGTCTCCAAAAGATTTATGTACTATTGATTTTTTAGATGAAATTGAAGATGCAGGAATTAAAGTTTTAAAGATTGAAGGAAGAGGGCGCGCTCCAGAATATGTTGCCAGAGTTATAAAATGCTACCGAGAGGCGATTGACGAAATTGAAGCAGGAACATATACCAAAGAAAAGGTAATCGGTTGGATGCAAGAATTGGAGAAAGTCTATAACCGTGGATTTTGGAGTGGCTATTATTTAGGCCAAAAGCTAGGAGAATGGAGCAAAGGTTCTGGAAGTCATGCTACACAGAAAAAAGTTTATCTGGGTAAAGGAATGCACTATTTTCCGAAACCAAAAATTGGAGAATTTAAGATTGAAGCTTATGACGTAAATGTGGGTGACACTATTTTAATTACAGGGCCAACTACAGGAGCAAAAGAAATGAAGGTTTCAGAAATGTATGTAAATGATTTGTCTGGAGAGAAAGCCCAGAAAGGCGATTCTGTGACCATACCTTTAGAATTTAGAATTCGTCCTTCAGATAAATTATACAAAATAGTAGAAAACAAAGTTGAAGCCTAATGGTTGTAATTACTTTACAAAGAGCCAAATGTATTGGTTGCAACTATTGTGTTGAATTAGCGCCAGGACAGTTTCAAATGTCAAAAAAAGACGGAAAATCGGTCTTACTACATTCACAAGAGAAAAAAGGTTTTTTTACCCTAAAGTCGCCTGACGAAAATATTTTTGATGAGAGTTTTAAGGCTAAAGAAGCCTGCCCAGTTAAGATTATTGATGTAAAACAGGTGTAGTTACTTTCGCTTAAAATTTTTCTCATTCACCTCTTCTTTTTTCCATATCTTTACGGATTAGTGAAAATGATTGGTTGAATCCCTAATGTCTTTTAATCTTGTTAACTAGACATTTCAAAATATATAAATATGGGCTGTAATAGTTGCTCTACTACCAAAGATGGTGTTCCAAAAGGCTGTAAAAGCAATGGAAACTGTGGTACTGGTAGTTGTGATAAATTAACGGTTTTTGATTGGCTGTCTAATATGACACTTCCAAGCGGTCAGGAACCTTTCAATATAGTGGAAGTTCGTTTTAAAAACGGACGGAAACATTTCTACAAAAACGAAGGATTGCAATTGTGCATGGGCGAGGTGGTTACTGTTGAAGGATCGCCAGGGCATGATGTTGGAACGGTATCGCTTACAGGTGAATTGGTTCGCATTCAAATGAAGAAAAAGGGGGTGGCGATTGACAGCGAAGATGTTAAAAAAATCTATAGAAAATCTTCTGTGCGTGATATTGATATTTGGGAAAAAGCACGCGATAAAGAAATTGAAACACAAAGAAGAGGCCGAGAAATTTTAGGTCGTTTAGGCCTAAAAATGAAGTTGTCAGATGTTGAATATCAGGGTGATGGAAATAAAGCAACCTTCTATTATACAGCCGATGAACGTGTAGATTTTAGACAACTTATTCGCGATTTAGCTAGTGCATTTAGCATTAGAGTAGAAATGAAGCAAGTTGGACTGCGACAAGAAGCTGCTCGTTTAGGAGGTGTCGGTTCTTGTGGAAGAGAGTTATGCTGCTCAACTTGGTTAACTGATTTTAGAAAAGTGAACACGGCTTCGGCACGTTATCAACAATTATCTCTAAACCCTCAAAAACTTTCAGGACAATGTGGAAAACTGAAATGCTGCTTAAATTTTGAATTAGATTCTTATTTAGATGCCATTAAAAGTTTCCCTAAAAAAGAAACCGTTTTAAAAACAGATAGAGGTGACGCTGTTTTTGTGAAAATGGATATTTTTAAAGAAGAGTTCTGGTATACGTATAAAGATGAGTCTTTTAAATGGTACAAATTAGATCTTGAACAACTAAAAGAAATAGTTGAAGCGAATAAAGGAGGTGAGACTGTATCATCTTTAGAAGATTACGAATTGGATGCTGTTTCGGAGAAAAAGGTAAGTTTTGAAGATGCAGTAGGTGAGGATAGTCTAACACGATTTGATCAACCAAAACGTAATAAACGAAGAAGAAATAAAAGAAAACCAGGCAAAAAACCTCAACATCAAAATAAACAAAAGGGAGGGCAAAAAGAAGGTGGACAAAAAGAGCGTCCTAAAAAACAGCAACCTCAAGGCAACAATAAGAATCCTAATCAAGGAAATAACCGAAATAAAAGAAGAAAACCAAGACCTAAACCAAACCAAAACAATCAAAAAGATGCGTAATATTTTCTTAATTGTTTTTTTGGGAATTGCAATTATTTCATGTGATTCTAATCGAGTTTTCGATGAATACAACTCATTAGACAATGATATTTGGCTTAAAAACAAGCCCGTTTTGTTTAATGTGCAGGTTGATGATACAATTACAACGAACAACTTATTTATCAACCTAAGGAACAACAAAGATTATGAATTCAGCAATCTATTTATTATAGCGCAAATCAATTTTCCTGATGGGTTTAGAGTAATTGATACTCTAGAGTATGAAATGACGGATAAAGAAGGAAACTTTCTTGGATCGGGTTATACAGATATTAAAGAAAATAAATTATTTTATAAAGAAAATGTCCGCTTTAACCAGCTAGGACAATACACAATAAAAGTGGAACAAGCAATGCGTAAAATTGGCAATATTCAGGCATTAGATTCGTTAAGAGGTGTTACAGACCTTGGCTTTAGAATAGAAGCAATAAACCATTAAACTCCCATTTAAAAATGGCAAAGAAAAAATCAGCAAAAAAAGCAACGTCTAGAAACTACCTTAAATTGTTTTGGCAACTGTTCATTGCAGGTGTTATTCTAGCAATATTACCTTTTTTATTAGCATCCATTGGTGCGCTTGGACATATGCCTTCATTTGAAGAATTAGAAAATCCAGAATCAAATTTAGCCTCTGAAGTAATTTCTATTGATGGTAAGACACTTGGAAAATATGCTTATGAAAACAGAACTCCGGTTAAATTTAAAGACTTACCAGACAACCTTGTCAAAGCACTAGTAGCTACAGAGGATGAACGTTTTTTTGAACATTCAGGAATCGATTTTAAAGCCACTGCACGAGCTATTGTAAAATTGGGTCAAGACGGTGGAGGAAGCACTACTACTCAGCAACTTTCAAAATTATTGTTTCATGGAGAAGGGTCTAAAAATGTTTTTGGCCGTGTGTTTCAAAAAGTGAAAGAATACGTAATTTCAATTCGGTTAGAACGCCAATATACCAAAGAAGAAATCTTAACCATGTACTTGAACAAGTACGATTTCTTGTATTTAGCTGTTGGAATTCGTTCGGCATCTCGTATTTACTTCGGGAAAGAACCGAAGGACTTAAATGTTCAGGAATCAGCGGTTTTGGTAGCAATGCTAAAGAACCCAAGGCAATTTAATCCGAAAAGAGAAATTTCTAAAGACAAATCTTTAGCAAGAAGAAACGTAGTGTTCAGTCAAATGGCTAAAAATGGCTTTTTGACAGAAAAAGAGAAAGATTCTCTTCAAGAATTACCTATTGTTTTAAACTGGTCTCCGGAAAGTCACGCCGATGGTTTGGCAACTCATTTCAGAGAATATCTAAGAAGTTATATGAATGGGTGGATTAAAAACAATCCAAAACCAAATGGAGATAAATACAACTTACATAGAGACGGTTTAAAGATTTATGTAACTATAGATTCTCGTATGCAACAATATGCGGAAGAAGCAGCAAATGAGCATATGCAAAATTTGCAACGCATCTTTTTTAAAGAACAAAAACGAAATAAAACAGCCCCATTCTATGATGTTGAATTAGAAGATCGTGAGCGCATAATGCTACAAGCTATGAAACGTTCTACACGTTGGAAAAGGATGAAGGCACAAGGAAAAGATGATAAAGAAATTAGACAAACGTTTCGTGAAAAAACCGAAATGCGTGTGTTTTCATACAAAGGAGATATAGACACAATTATGACTCCTTATGATTCCATTGTTTATTACAAGCATTTTTTACGTGCTGGTTTAATGTCCATAGAACCGCAAACAGGCCATGTTAAAGCCTGGGTAGGAGGTACAAATTATAAGCATTTTAAATTTGACGCCGTAAAACAACAAAAACGCCAGGTGGGGTCAACCTTTAAACCATTTGTATATGCAACTGCAATTAATCAATTGAAATGGTCTCCATGTGATAGTTTCCCGAATACACCATATACAATCTCTAAGGACAAATACGGAATGCCAGATGATTGGTCTCCAAAAAATTCTGGAGCGGATGAAAACCCTGAAGATGCTTATGGCGGAATGCTTACTTTAAAAGATGCTTTGGCAAAATCAGTAAACGTAATTACAGCTCGAACAATTGATGCAGTACATCCGAAGAACGTAGTGCGGTTTGCGCATTCTTTAGGCATAGATAGTAAAATTCCAGAAGTACCTGCCATTGCTTTAGGTTCTGTAGATCTAAGTTTATATGAAATGGTTGGCGCTTACTCTACTTTTGCAAACAAAGGTTTAAGAGTTGGACAAATGATGGTGTTACGGATTGAAGACAAAAACGGTACAATTCTAGAACAATTCACTCCTGAAACCAAAGAGGTTTTGAGTGAGGAATCTTCATACGTAATATTGAATTTATTAGAAGGTGTTACTACTGCCGGTTCAGGTGTCCGTTTAAGAGGAAATTGGGGCAGTTATCCGGATAACATTGCTACCGGATATCCTTATGAGTTTACCAACCCTATTGCCGGTAAAACAGGAACTACTCAAAACCAGTCTGATGGTTGGTTTATGGGAATAGTTCCAAATTTAGCCACTGGTGTTTGGGTAGGTGGTGAAGACCGCGCTACGCATTTCGAATTTATTACACAAGGGCAAGGAGCCTCTATGGCACTGCCAATATGGGCTTTGTACTATAAGAAATTATATGAAGATGAATCTTTAAGTATAAGTCAAGAAGAATTTGAAAAACCTGAGGACGTTTCAATTAGAATTAACTGCTCTGACGAACCTGAAGAAGGTGAAGATCCTTTAGAAGAAAAGAAAAAAGAGGTAGAAGAAGAAATAGAATTTTAAAATTTATTGCCATGATAAACAAAGTAGTCTCTAATGCTGAAGAAGCTCTGAAAGGAGTAACATCAGGAATGGAATTTATGCTGGGCGGATTTGGCCTTTGTGGAATTCCAGAGAATAGTATTTCTGAATTAGTAAAACTCGGAGTATCTGATTTGACTTGTATATCAAATAATGCTGGTGTAGATGATTTTGGATTGGGGTTACTATTACAGAAACGTCAAATCAAAAAAATGATTTCTTCCTATGTAGGAGAAAATGATGAATTCGAACGCCAAATGTTAAGCGGCGAATTGGAAGTAGATTTAATTCCGCAGGGCACGTTGGCCGAAAGATGCAGAGCTACAGGGGCTGGGATTCCGGCATTTTTTACACCTGCTGGCTATGGAACTGAAGTCGCAGAAGGAAAAGAAACGAGAGAATTCAATGGAAAAATGTATGTTTTGGAACATGCATTTAATCCACAATTTGCCTTTGTAAAAGCATGGAAAGGAGATACTGCAGGTAATTTAATCTTTAAAGGAACTGCTAGAAACTTTAACCCAATGATGGCAATGGCAGGTAAAATAACAGTGGCCGAAGTAGAAGAATTGGTAGAGGTTGGTGAATTAGACCCAAATCAAATTCATACACCAGGAATATTTGTTCAACGCATTTTTCAAGGAACAAATTATGAAAAGCGAATTGAACAGCGAACAGTAACTCCTAAATCTTAATATTATGGCGTTATCAAAACAAGAAATAGCACAAAGAATTGCACAAGAATTACAAGATAAATGGTATGTAAATTTGGGTATTGGAATTCCAACCCTGGTTGCAAATTATATTCCGGAAGGAATTGAAGTTGAGTTTCAGTCTGAAAACGGATTACTTGGAATGGGACCATTTCCTATTGAGGGAACCGAAGATGCAGATATGATAAATGCAGGAAAACAAACAGTAACCGTTTTAAAAGGTGGTTCGTTATTTGACTCAGCCACTAGTTTTGCCATGATTCGTGGACAACACGTGCAATTAACAGTTTTAGGAGCCATGGAAGTTGCTCAAAATGGAGATATAGCCAATTGGAAAATTCCTGGACGTATGGTTAAAGGGATGGGAGGTGCTATGGATTTAGTAGCTTCTGCAGAGAATATTATTGTTGCTATGATGCATACCAATAAAAGAGGAGAATCTAAATTACTTGAACAATGTTCACTACCTCTAACGGGTGTGGGTTGCGTTAAGAAAATAGTGACCAATTTAGCGGTTTTAGAAATAAAAGAAAATGCATTTCACTTAATCGAAAGAGCTCCCGGAGTATCGGTAGAGGAAATTAAAACTGCAACGGCAGGAAAATTAATTGTTGAAGGAGTTATTCCTGAAATGAAATTATAAGTATAAAGAATGAAGATAATCTCTTATAATGTAAATGGCATAAGAGCAGCCCTTAAAAAAGGGTTTATAGATTGGTTAAAGGCCGCAGATCCGGACGTTGTGTGTATTCAAGAAACAAAAGCACACAAAGAGCAATTGGATTTAAACGTGTTTGAAGATGTAGGGTACAAATACCATTATTGGTTTTCTGCACAAAAAAAAGGATATAGCAGTGTTGCTGTTTTATGCAAGTCTGAACCCAATCATGTGGAATATGGTACAGGAATAGAAACAATGGATTTTGAAGGTAGAAACCTTCGCGTTGATTTTGACAATGTATCCATAATGAGTTTGTATTTACCTTCAGGAACAAATGATGCTCGACTTAATTTTAAGTTGAACTATATGGCAGAATTTCAAGAATATGTAAATGAGTTAAAGAAAGAGATTCCGAACCTAATTATTTGTGGTGATTATAATATTTGTCATGAAGCAATAGACATTCACAATCCGAAAATGAAAGGCGTTTCTGGATTTCTACCTATTGAACGAGAATGGATTGGAAACTTTATAAACAGTGGTTTTATAGATAGTTTTAGACATCTAAACAAAGAACCAGATCATTATTCTTGGTGGAGCTACAGAGCGAATGCTCGTAATAATAACAAAGGTTGGCGTATAGACTATTGCATGGTTAGCGAGCCTTTAAAAAATCAAATTAAAAGAGCCTTTATTTTACCTGACGCAAAGCATTCAGACCATTGCCCAATTGGAGTAGAAATAGATTAATATGAAGTTGAGAATAGCCCTAATAGGATGTGTTCTTCTTTTTTCGAGTGAAATTATTGCTCAAAAAGAAGCAGATAAAACAATTACTGATTCACTGAAAACTCGTTTTAGCGAATTAAAGGAAAATACAGTAAACGATACCATAAAAAATTTACAAGAAGCAAATCTTGCAATAAATGATACCGTTCTTCCAGAAACAAATCAGTTAAAAAATCATAAAGAGATTACGTTAATTGATAGTTTATGGTTACAAGAAATGTACAGCTCTCCTTTGTATGATACAATTCAATATGTACTTACAGAAGAATTGTTAGAAGATGTGGTTTTACCAGAATTACCAACTGAACTTTTAAAAGAACGTTTAGCGCATTTAGATAGTAACACCCCTTTTAATGTAGAGTACAACGCTAGTTTAGAACGCATAATTAAAAGTTATTTAAAAAACCGAAGACAAACATTTGCCAAGTTAATGGCGCGCGCACAATACTATTTCCCTTTGTTTGAAGCGGAGCTGGATAGATATGACATTCCGATGGAAATGAAATATTTAGCCATTGTAGAATCCGCCTTAAAGCCAAGAGCAAAATCTAGAGTAGGCGCAACTGGGTTATGGCAGTTTATGTATCAAACCGGGAAACAATTTAAACTAGACGTTAGTTCTTATGTAGATGATCGTCAAGACCCATTAAAGGCGACTAAAGCTGCTTGTGAATATTTAGCGGCATTGTACAAAATGTTTGGCGATTGGGATTTAGCGCTAGCTGCATACAATTCTGGTCCAGGAAACGTAAACAAGGCCATAAGACGTTCGGGTGGTAGCAAGAATTATTGGAACATGCGAAATTATTTACCTCGAGAAACGGCCGGATATGTACCTGCTTTTTATGCAACACTTTATATTTTTGAATATGCCGAAGAACATGGTTTAAAACCTGAAAAAGAGGTGATCAATTTATTTGAAACTGATACAATTCATCTAAAACAGCAGATAACATTTGAGCAATTAAACAAATATTTAGATGTTGATATTGAGATGTTGCAATTCTTAAATCCTCAGTACAAGTTAGATATTATACCTCATGTAAAAGGACGTGATTATTATGTGAGACTTCCATTGTACAATATCGGTCAATTTGCAAGCAATGAAAAAGAGTTATACGCTTTTGTTGATGAAGAAGAGAAAAAACGTGAACAGACACTTCCACAATACATAGAACAAAATGATCGTATTAGATACCGAGTTGTAAGCGGAGATTATTTAGGAAAAATTGCAAATAGATACGGAGTAAGTGTCAGTTCAATAAAACGCTGGAATGGGTTAAGAAGCAATCGCTTAAAGGTTGGGCAACGTCTTACAATTTATCCAAGAAAGTCGGGTGCAACGGCTAGTACCTCAACAACCAAAAAATCTTCAACGACTTCAAAACCTAAAGGTTCATTTAAAACGTATACCGTTCAAAAAGGAGATTCTCTTTGGTTAATTTCGCAAAAATATTCTAATGTTTCAGTTCAAAATTTGAAAGAATGGAATGATATTTGGTCGGCTAAGTCATTGAAACCTGGAATGAAACTAAAAATCTATTAATTCAACTTTTATGAAAATTCGTGTCCTTTCTACATTAATAATATGTGCCGTATTATTTTCTTGTAATAATAAAAAACCAGAACTAATGCTGGTGGATTCCAACGGAAGAATGAACCAATTATTAGTTGTAATGGACAATGAATTTTGGGACAATGCTGAAGGAACCGCATTACAAGATGCGCTAAGAGAAGATGTTTATGGGCTTCCACAAAAAGAACCACAATTTAATATTACACATGTAGAAGTAAATGGTTTTGGCCACTTATTTAAACGATCTAAAAGTATTTTAATCGTTGGTTTAGGAGCTACATCTGAGTTTACCATTCAAAGAGACGTATATGCCAAACCACAAACTATTGTGAAATTAATAGAGCCAAATAAGGAATCATTGCTCAAAACTATTGAAGAAAAGAAAGCGCATATTGTTCAAATATTTAAGAATGAAGATTTAAAAGCCGTTCAATATAGATTGCGAAAAAATCAATTGGATATTAGTAAATTAAATACTTTAAAAAACTTAGGAGTTAGTATGCAAATTCCTGGAGCCTATAAATTGGTAGATGATACAGGTGATTTTTTATGGCTTAGACAGCATGTGCGTGATGGACAAAACACAAATTTGTTAGTCTATGAAATGCCTATTTCGTCTCAAGAAGATGAAGATGGGTTAAACATTTTAACTACAAGAGACTTAATTGGTGAAAAGTATATTCCTGGTGAAAAAGAAGGAATGTATATGATTACAGAAGCAGCATATCCACCCCAAGTGCTATCCACTAAAATTGATGAAAAGAAAGCGTATCAAACTAGAGGAAAATGGGAAGTAAAAAATGCATTTATGGCAGGCCCTTTTTTAAGTTATACTATTGTAGACAAACCTAACAATAGATTAGTAGTAATAGAAGGATTTACCTATGCTCCGGCAACCAACAAAAGAGATTATATGTTCGAGATTGAAGCGGTTTTAAAAACTGTAAAACTGAACTAAAATCGATTATTAAATAAAGTATCTATTAAAGTTGCTCTTCTAGCAAGTTTCTTACATAACTGTTCTTATCCGTTGTTTTTAAGGTATTCAAATCAGAATTGAACTTTGTCTTTAACATTGTATTGTTCAATATGTATTTTATCCCTTCTACTTTTATTGTAGAATTATTCGATTTTAAAATATTTGTAATAAAACCATCGAACTCTTTATTTTCTGTTATTTCAATACCCGAACCTAACACTAACAAACAGGCTAAAATTTCTTTGTTTGACTTGGCTATTTGCATTGGACTTAACAAAAAGTTGAAAGAGATATTCTGACTTAACCCCGCTATTTCTGATTTAATTTCATTTTTATCTTCGTCGCTTCTCGCTTTCAAATATTTACCCGCTAGCGGTCCTACTTTTTCAAACGAATCGTTCTTAGCAGGTTGTGATGCTTTCTTTTCAATCTTTGCAAAGGAATCTTTTAAACCTACTGTTTTATTAAAAATTAGTTTGTCTGTATTCGAATCGGTATCTACACAAAAATATCCTTTACGTTGAAATTGAAATTTATCCCCTACTTCAGAATTTTTAAGGCTAGGCTCTACGAATGCAGTTCCTATTGCTAAAGAATTTGGATTGATAAAATCCTTAAAATCTCTTTCTTTATGACCATCTGGTGCCTCATCTGTAAACAATCTATCGTATAACCGAACTTCCACTTTTTCGGCATGTTTTATAGATACCCAGTGCAAAGTTCCTTTCACTTTTCTTTTACTTGCTTCGGTACCACTACCACTTTTAGAATCCTCATCATAAGTGCAATGTACTTCAATAATATTTCCTTCGCTATCCTTTATCACCTCATTCGCCTTAATAATATAGGTGTTTTTTAAACGAACTTCACCTCCTAATTTTAAACGAAAGAACTTTTTATTGGCTTCTTCTCTAAAATCTTCTTTCTCTATATAAATCTCTCTAGAAAATGGGACTGCTCTACTTCCAAATCCTTCTTCGTAATCATTATAATTAGCATCAACAAACTCCTCTTTGTCCTCAGGATAATTCGTGATTACAATTTTTAATGGATCTAACACAGCCATTACTCTTGGCGCTATTTTATTCAAATAATCTCGAATACAAAATTCTAATAAGGCTACATCGGTAATAGAATCTCGTTTCGCAATTCCAGAAATTTTACTAAAATTAACAATAGATTCTGGTGTATAACCTCGTCTTCGCAATCCAGATATTGTAGGCATTCTAGGGTCGTCCCAACCATTAACGGCACCGCTTTCAACTAATTGCAATAATTTACGCTTACTCATTACCGTATAACTCAAGTTTCGACGCGCAAACTCACGTTGTTTTGGTCTTATTTTTTCAGAATCTACAACTTGGTCTAAATACCAATCATATAATTCTCTATGACTTTTAAATTCTAATGTACAGAACGAATGAGAAATTTGCTCCAAATAATCAGATTCTCCATGGGTCCAATCATACATAGGATAAATACACCAATCATCTCCAGTTCTGTGGTGCGACTTTTTTAATACACGGTATAAAATTGGATCGCGCATATGCATATTATTATGCTGCATATCAATCTTAGCACGCAACACAACAGCACCTTCATCGAATGCACCATCCTTCATTTTTTGGAATAATTCCAAGTTTTCTGAAATGGGCCTATCTCTATATGGACTGTTTGTTCCTGGGCTTGTTGGCGTTCCTTTTTGTTCTCTTATCTCTTCAGAAGATTGTTCGTCAACATACGCCTTTCCATCATTAATTAGATCAATCGTCCAATCATATAATTGCTGAAAATAATCCGAAGAATACAATACTTGATCCCACTTAAACCCAAGCCATTGTACGTCATTTTTAATTGCATCTACATATTCTTGCTCCTCCTTCGCCGGATTGGTGTCATCAAATCGCAAATTTACAGGTGCATTATAACGCAGCCCTAATCCAAAATTTAAACAGATAGATGCTGCATGTCCTATATGCAAATACCCATTAGGTTCTGGAGGAAAACGAAAACGCAACTTGCTTTTATCCAATCCATTTGCCAAATCATCTTCAACGATTTGCTCTATAAAATTCAAAGATTTAGTCTCTTCAGCCATAGTATTAAAATGAATTGCAAAATTATTGATTTTTTTGGCAATACCACTACAAATAATGGCGTGGTTTGTATATTTGAAAAAAAGAAATGAGATGAATGAAATGGGATTAAATTACACCTGTCCAAAGTGTAAAAGCAATTCGTACGAAATTGGACAAATGAGAGCAACGGGCGGAGCCTTATCCAAAATTTTTGATGTACAAACAGAGAAATACACTTCTGTTACTTGTGAAAGATGTAAATACACAGAGTTTTATAAGGCCCCAACAAGAGCTTTAAGTAATATTTTTGATTTTTTTACAGGATAAAATGGGCATTATAAAAGTTGAAAACATTCAGTTATATGCCTATCACGGATGTTTAGTAGAAGAAGGAAAGATTGGATCTGATTATCGAGTTGACATAAAAGTAAAAGCAGACCTTGCAAAATCAACAATGTCTGATGAACTTGCAGATACAGTCGACTATGTACATCTAAACCTTATAGTTAAGGAAGAAATGGCCATTAGATCGAAACTTCTAGAACATGTGGCAGATCGAATTATCGTTAGAATTTTGAAGGAAATCCCAATGGTGACTATCGCGAATATAGATGTTTCAAAAATAAATCCACCGATAGGCGGAAATGTAGAAATGGTAACTGTTTCTTTAAGTAGAAAAAGGAAAGGTTAAAAATACTTGTTTGCAAAATAAAAATAATTAAATTTGCAGCCTTATTGGCGTCGTGGCCGAGTGGCTAGGCAGAGCTCTGCAAAAGCTTGTACATCGGTTCGAATCCGTTCGACGCCTCTAGAAAACCGCCTTACTTTGTATTGGCGGTTTTTTAATTTTTTTAACAGAAATAATTGTTTTAATTTCAGACCTTTGCAGCCGCATAAGAATAGATGAAGTTATACCCTTTAGAAACTGGAAATTTTAAACTTGATGGTGGTGCCATGTTTGGCGTTGTGCCAAAAAGTTTGTGGCAAAGAACCAATCCAGCAGACTCCAATAATATGATTGATTTAAGCATGCGTTGTCTTTTAATTGAAGATGGTGACCGTTTAATTCTTGTTGATACGGGTATGGGAAACAAACAATCGGACAAATTTTTTGGATATTATTACCTATTTGGCAATTTTACCTTAGATACATCTTTAGCCAATTTAGGTTTTCATAGAGATGATATTACCGATGTATTCTTAACGCATTTGCACTTTGATCATTGCGGAGGTGCCATTGAATGGAATAACGATAAAACCTTTTATCAACCCGCATTTAAAAATGCAAAATTTTGGAGTAATTCTAACCATTGGGATTGGGCTACCAAACCAAATGCTAGAGAAAAAGCCTCCTTTTTAAAAGAAAATATAACTCCAATTGAAGAAAGTGGTCAGTTAAACTTTATAAACCATAATAGTACTGATTCAATTATAAACACTTCGCTTGGATTCGACGTCTTATTTGTAGACGGACATACAGAAAAACAAATGCTACCAATGCTTAAATATCAAGATAAAACCTTGGTATTTATGGCTGATTTGTTACCAACTACCGGACACATTCCTTTACCATATGTTATGGGATATGATACCAGACCGTTGCTCACAATTCAAGAAAAAGAAAAATTTCTAAAGATTGCTGCTAACCAAAACTATTATCTTTTTTTAGAGCACGATTGTAAAACAGAATTATGTACGGTTAAGGACACCGAAAAGGGAGTTCGATTAAACCAAACATTTAAATTCTCAGAAATTTTTAATTAAATAGTAAATGAACAAAACATCTTTTTTAAGTTTAGGATTTATAGCCCTATTAGCGAGTTGTAATCCCTCAAAATCAATTCATAAAATTCCTGTTCCAGAGAATACATTTGAAACCATAAATGTGCCTGCAAAACAACAGGAAATGTATTTAGAGGAATTACAGAAATGGCCTCAGGTCGATTTGGCAACGGACTCTATTCCGGGTATGAGTATCGAAAAAGCCTACGAGTTTTTAGCCGATAAGAAAGGGGAAACGGTAATTGTTGGAGTTATTGATTCTGGTATTGATATTACACATGAAGATTTAAAAGACAACGTTTGGACCAATATTGATGAGATTCCAAACAACGGAAAAGATGATGATAAAAACGGGTATGTTGATGATATTAATGGTTGGAATTTTTTAGGCGGCCCTGAAGGAACCGCGAACCCAGAGCAATTAGAATTAACAAGATTGTATGCAGCGTTAAGCAAAACTTACGATGGAGTTTCAGAGGAAGAAGTATCAGAATCTCAACAAAAAGAGTATGTCTTTTACAAAGAACTAAAGGCCGAGTTCAATGAGAAAAACGAGGAATTACAAATGAATGTTTCCTTTTTTTCGGGGCTATTAGAACGCATTTCTAAAAGCGATGCTTTTGCGCAAAAAGAATTGAACAAATCTACTTATTCAATAGACGAATTAAAGACATTACCTCAAGATAAAATCGACCCTTATTTAATAAAAGTTGTCGCTGCAGGCAGAAGTCCGCAAGAGTTTATTGAAAAACTTCAAGAAGGGAAAGACTATTATAAAGGGCAGGCAGATTTCAACTACAATCTTGAATTTAATGGTAGAAAAACCAATGATGATGTAACTAATCTCTCTGATGTACCTTACGGAAATAACTATGTAATTGGTTCTTTAGAAGATGAAATGCATGGAACGCATGTATCGGGAATTGGATTCGCTACCCGAAATAATGGTGCCGGAATGAATGGAGTTGCTCAAAATGTACAATTACTTTCTGTACGTGCTATACCAGATGGAGATGAATATGACAAAGATGTTGCCCTTGCCATTAGATATGCTGTAGACAATGGTGCTAAAGTAATTAATATGAGTTTTGGAAAATCATACTCGCCAAACGCAGAATGGGTTTATGATGCAATAAAATATGCCGAGAAACATGACGTACTTTTAGTACATGCTGCCGGAAACGATGCGAAGAATATTGATAAAGTAAATAACTTTCCAACAGATGCTCCAGATAAAATTACTGAAATAGTAGACAATGTAATTACTATTGGATCTATTACGAAGCATTACGATAAAAATTTAGTTTCATCATTTTCTAATTACGGAAGAAAGAATGTAGATATTTTCGCTCCAGGATCTGAAATTTATTCGACGGTTCCTAATAATGAATATGAATCGATTCAAGGAACATCTATGGCCGCTCCGGCAGTAGCGGGAGTTGCTGCATTGATTAGATCTTACTATCCAGAACTTTCTGCAAGCCAAGTAAAACATATTATTATGAATTCTGGAACAAAAGTGAATTTTGATGTATTATTGCCAGGTGGCGATGAAACCTTAGTTGCTTTTAAAGACCTATCAGTTTCAGGAAGTATCTTAAACGCATACAATGCCTTAGTTTTAGCAAATCAAATAGTTAACCAAAAATAAATAATAACCTAAATTCAGTAGCATGAAAAAACTAATCTTAACCTCTTTATTATGCCTGTGTATTGTTTCGTTATCTGCGCAATCACATTCATATTGGCAACAACATGTAGATTACACCATGGATATCGATATGGATGTGAATACATATCAATATAAAGGAAATCAAAAATTGGTTTACACCAATAATTCACCAGACGATTTGGATAAAGTGTTTTATCACTTGTTCTTTAACGCTTTTCAACCAGGAAGCAATATGGATGTTCGTTTGCAAAATATTGACGATCCAGATAAAAGAATGGTTGAGAATGTAGGTTCTAAATACAGACCTGTTTATGAATCTAGAATTGCAAAATTAAAACCGAATGAAATAGGTTATCAAAAAATACTTTCATTAAAACAAGACGGAAAGCCTGTAAAATTTGAAGTTATTGGAACTATCTTAAAAGTAACTTTAAATACACCTTTAGCATCTGGAAAAAAATCCACTTTTGAAATGGTTTGGGAAGCACAAGTTCCTTTACAAATTAGAAGAAACGGTAGAAATAGTAAGGAAGGAATTGCTTTATCAATGGCGCAATGGTTTCCTAAAATTGCCGAATATGATTTTGAAGGTTGGAGCGCAAGAGAATATATTGCTCGCGAGTTTCATGGGGTTTGGGGAGATTATGATGTAACAATTCATATCGATAAGGACTACACTATTGGTGGAACTGGTTATTTACAAAATGCGCAAGAAGTTGGGCATGGATATGAAAATCCGGATAAGAAAATGAAATTGCCAGAAGGTGAAAAATTAACTTGGCATTTTAAAGCACCAAATGTACATGACTTTACATGGGCTGCAGATCCTGAATATATTCATGATAAAATAATAGCAGAGAATGATGTTGAATTGCACTTCTTTTACAAAAACGATTCAACGATCACAAAAAACTGGAAATTATTACAACCTAAAACAGCCGATATCCTTTCTTATTTCAACAAGCATATTGGACAATATCCTTACAAGCAATATTCTGTTATTCAAGGAGGTGATGGCGGTATGGAATATGCTATGTGTACCTTAATTACAGGTGGTAGAAATCTAGGAAGTTTAATTGGAGTTACGGCTCACGAATTTGCGCACACTTGGTTCCAATTTTTATTGGCTACCAATGAAACAAAACACGAATGGATGGATGAAGGATTTACATCATACATTTCTGGTAGAGCAATGAATGAAGTGATGGAGAGAAAAAGCAGTAATCCTGCGAGTGGATCTTATAGAGGTTACATCGGTTTGGCAAATTCTGGAAAAGAGCAACCATTAACAACCTATGCAGATCATTACAAATACAATAGCGCATATGGTGCTGCTGCTTATAGCAAAGGGGCTGTATTTTTAGCACAATTAGAATATGTAATTGGTAAAGAAAATCTTGCCAAAACTATTCATAAGTATTTTGAAGATTTTTCATTTAAACATCCAACTCCAAACGACATTAAAAGGACTGCAGAAAAAGTTTCTGGAATGCAATTAGATTGGTATTTAAACGAATTTGCTAAAACTACACATACTATAGATTTCGGTATTAAAGTAGTAGCAAATAAAAACATCACTTTAGAAAGAATTGGTAAAATGCCAATGCCTGTTGATGTAACCGTTAACTATACGGATGGTACTTCTGAAGATTTTTACATTCCGTTACAAATGATGTTAGGCCAAAAACCTACACAAGCGACTGTTTTAAGCAACTGGGCTTGGGTGCATCCAACATATACAATTAAAGCATCTAAGGATATTAAATCTGTAGAGATTGACCCTTCTCAATTAATGGCGGATGTTGATAGAACCAATAATGTTATTGAACTTGTTGGTGAAGAACAACCAGCAGATTTAGAAGTTAAAAATTAGTAAGACAATTCTTATAATTAAAAAACCCAGTTCTGTATTTTCAGAACTGGGTTTTTTAATTGTCAATCCAATGAAAGGTAGCATAACAGCTCACGCTACTTAATACTCTCTAATACTTCTTTAATGATATAATTGTAGTCAATATCCGACAGTCCCGTTCTAACAATAACTAAATCTTGATCTTGTAATACAAAAACATGTTGGCCTTGAAATCCATCGGCATAAAACATATTTCTAGGCGCATCCGGGAATTTCCCATTTGCATTTAACCAAAGTTGTGCTCCATAGGTATTGTTAGATGTATTGGTTGGAGTAGTGGCATAATCAATCCACTCTGCAGTTAATACTTGATCTCCATTCCAATTGCCATCGTGCTCGTACAACAAACCAAATTTTGCCCAATCGCGCGCAGTAGCCCATGCATATGATGAGGCTACATAATTTCCTGCCATATCGGCTTCAACAGTCATGGAATGCATTCCAATTCTGTCAATAAAATCAGAATACCAAAAATCTAAATAGGCTTGACGTGAATCAAATTGATTTCTTAAAATTCCGGATAATAAATTACTCGTTCCAGAAGAGTAATACCAAGACTCATTTGGTTTACCAACAAGTGGTTTTTCAATAGCCGATTTCGTCATGTCACTCTCTAAAAACAACATTTTGGTTACATCAGAAATGATAAAATAATCCTCTACCCAATCCAAGCCACTATTCATTTGTAACAGATTGTTAATTGTAATTTCAGCGCGTTCATCGTTCTGCCATTCCACAATTGGTGCACGCGAATTCACATCCATTTTTCCTTGTTCGTTCAAAACCCCATAAACAGTGCTCATCACACTTTTTGTCATAGACCAACCCAAATGCAATGAATTTTCGTCGAAGCCATCTGCGTATTGCTCAGCAATAATCTGATCCTTATAAACAACTAATAAAGACCTCGTCTTCTTATTCCAGTCCCCATTTTTATCAAAAGCCTGATCTACAGCTCCGTTAATCCTGTTATAATCAACATTTTTAAATACGGTATCTTTTTGAGGTAAATTCCCATAAGGAAACGGAAGTGCTTTTGGTGTTTTATCTCTTTTCGGAACGAGATAGGGTTCGTTCTCGTCATATTCATCGTTCACCAAAACGGCCCCAAGGCCTTCCCTATAAACTGCCGTTCTTTTTTTCAATCCAAACACCTTGGCCGATGTAGTTTTAGAAACTTTATCTACACTACTAGCACCTTCCGTAATTGGAGGAAAGTTATTGTCAAATTCTTCTACCGATTCTAATGTCCTATCCGCTAAAAACACGATTGAAGCCGTACTTTTTGCGGAAAAACCTGTAATTAAATTGAGCCTCGGATAGTTTGTATACACTGTATATACCAACCCAAGAGCCAAGAATATTACGAAATACTTAAAAAACTTTTTCATATACTTATCTCAGAATTAACAACTTCATCATTTCCTTTGCCGCCACTCTAGCTTTAGCGTCTATAAAATCACGTGGTGTTTCATCTCCAATCTCGTAGGTCATGGCTTCTGCACCAAACTGTTTGTAGAACCAAGTTTTTGAAACGGGTTGCTCTAAAGCATAAGGCTGGTCATCTGGCGTATACCCTTCAAATGCGTCATCAATCCCTTGAATCCAATAGTCTTTAAATGGATGGATAACTGATTTTGTTTCTTCAGGAATTGTGTAATATAAATCTGTTTGGGTGGAGTGAAAATCGATACCGAATAGTACCTTGTTTTTATATTTGTTTGACTCATTAACAAGATAGTTCACGGCTACATCAACCTCGGTTTGTTTATAATAAGCCCAATCTCTATTTAAATCGACTCCTCCAGTATTATGACGCCAATGTCCTAAATCTACACCATCTGGATTGATCATTGGAACAACCAATATTCTATGTTTCTCTAAAAAATCTTTTGACAATCTTGTGTCACTTAATAGTTCTTCAACAAAAGATTGCATGGCCAAATAACCCGTTACTTCTGGCGGATGTTGGCGGCTTACCACCACAATCATGTCTTTTTTCTTTGGAGAATCTTTATAGATATCTAAGGCAATGATGTCTTTTCCTAATTTACTCTTACCAATAACTGAATAGCGAACGTTCTCATGATTTGACGTTGTTTCAGACCATTGTTTATTGTCGTCTGAATTCCATATTTCTTGTGCAGAAACCCATTGTTTTTTAGGAGAAATTTTTAACTTTAATAGTGCGTTTTGAAGAGAATCCACTAATTTATATCGGCTAGAGTCTATTGGATACCAGTGCAATCTATTATCGCTTAATTTTGGCCAATAACGATGAACAGATGTTGGATAATTTAATTTTAAATAAATTTCTTTCTCCGATTTAGACCAAATTTGAAATGCATAATTTGGGCTTTGATTTATCGGTTCATTCTCAGGCAAAATAGTTGCTTGGTATGTAGAATCGTTTAACTTTTCAAAGCTATTTAAACGTGCCCCTAAAAATTGATTGTCTGCATAGACTACCTCATCTGGGCTAAATATTTTCTTTTCTTGATAACTTATTTCTCTGGTTGAAGTATCAGAGGGCTTAAGTACATCATATGTTTTTAATTTTCCAGTGGCACAACTAGCAATTAATGCAGAAGTTAAAATAGTTAGCGTTAACTTTTTAAGAATGTTCATAGAGCTAATAATTATTGAGATAATTCCAATTTAGATTGCATCAAAAATAGCACTTAATTTGTAGTTTTGTATCTTATTCAGACAATTAGCATATTATGGCATTTGATATAGAAAAGATCCGATCAGAATTTCCGATTTTAAACCGAAAAGTAAACGGAAAACCATTGGTGTATTTCGACAATGCTGCAACTGCACAAACACCGCAACCGGTTATTGATGCAATTGTAGACTACTATTCTAATTACAATGCCAATATTCACAGAGGTGTGCACACCTTAAGCCAGGAAGCAACCGATAAATACGAAGAGGCGCGTTTAAAAATTCAAAAACATTTCAATGCTAAGAAGTCTTTTGAAATCATTATGACTTCAGGTACAACTCATAGCATCAACATTATCGCAACCGGATTTGCAGAAATTCTTGAAAAGGGCGATGAGATTATTGTTTCTGCTTTAGAACATCATTCTAATATTGTTCCGTGGCAAATGTTGTGCGAACGCACAGGTGCAGTTCTAAAAGTAATTCCTATGAACCAAGAAGGAGAATTACAAATGGATGCCTATGATCAATTACTTTCTGAAAAAACTAAATTGGTCTTTACCAATCATATATCGAATGCTTTAGGAACTATTAACCCAATTGAAGAAATCATAAAAAAAGCGCATAAAGTGGGTGCTGCTGTTTTAATTGATGGCGCTCAGGCTTGTCCGCATATTAAGCCTGATGTACAAGCATTAGATGTTGATTTCTATGTGGCATCTGCACATAAAATTTATGGACCAACAGGAGTTGGGATGCTTTACGGAAAAGAAGAATGGCTTAATAAACTACCACCATACCAAGGCGGAGGTGAAATGATTAAAGAGGTCACTTTTGAAAAAACTACCTATGCAGATTTACCTCATAAATTCGAAGCTGGAACACCAAATATTTGTGGTGGAATTGCATTTGGAGCAGCATTAGATTATGCAAATGCAATCGGTTTTGATATAATTGAAACTAAAGAAAAGGAACTTCTCGAATACGGAACTTCGGAACTACTTAAGATTGACGGTCTTAAAATATACGGTACTTCATCTAAGAAAACGTCAGTCATTTCATTTAACATAGAAGGAATCCACCCTTATGACATTGGTGTGATATTAGATAAACTTGGAGTCGCTGTTCGTACTGGACATCATTGTGCACAACCTATTATGGATTTTTATAAAATACCAGGTACCGTTAGAGCCTCATTTTCATTTTACAATACCAAAGAAGAAATTGATGTTTTAGTAGGTGCAGTGCAAAAAG
Source organism: Urechidicola vernalis (assembly GCF_031846385.1). Lineage (NCBI taxonomy): Bacteria > Pseudomonadati > Bacteroidota > Flavobacteriia > Flavobacteriales > Flavobacteriaceae > Urechidicola > Urechidicola vernalis. The sequence continues at coordinate 17,257 of NZ_JAVRHV010000004.1, read as the reverse complement.
CACAGATGATGCTTAGATAGTTTTTTTGAATAAAATTCAATCAAATCTATTTTTCATTAATTTTTCTTCTTTAATTAAACTCATAATCAACTACCCCCGAGCATTTTAATATTTTTTTGTTAAATTGGGATGTCGAAAAATTGCTAAACGACCTCAAATTATTACTAACTTAAATTATTTAAAATGAAAAAAAGTTGCTTATTACTTTTACTATGTACAGCATTTCTAATTTCTTGTGAAGATCAATCTGAAATTGTCCCATCATCGGATGAATTATCTGTTGCTCAAGATGTTGACATGACCGATTTTTACCTATATACAGATCAGTCAGATGACACCGGCAAAGTTGCGAATGGAAAAGGAATTGTAGAAAAATGTTTTTCTATGAAAGTATTAAACCAACAGTTAGACGCTAACCCTGGTTTGTATCAAAAAATGTATAATGTAGAAAAACACACGCGTCAGTTTATTGCTGGTAAAAAACCTGATAGACCAGGTGGAGGAAATGGCAATGGCGGCGGCAATGGCGGTGGTGGAGGCGAAGAACCTACACCATATGAAGGTACTGTTAATATCCCTGTTTATGTTCATGTAATTTATAATAACTCTAGTGAAAACATTTCTCAATCTCAAATTCAATCTCAAATTGATGTATTAAATGCCGATTTTTCTGCAAGTAATGGTGACTTTAGTTCTATACCTAGTGATTTTTCAGGAGTAGCGGGAAATGCTAATGTACAATTCACCCTAGCAGGAACAACTATCAAACAAAGTAACAGAACTTCTTGGCCGACTGACAACTCTATGAAATATTCAAGTAATGGTGGTCAGGATGCTATTTCACCATCAACTCATTTAAATATATGGGTGGTAAATTATTTAACATCAGGAAGTAATACTATTTTAGGATACGCCCAATTTCCTGGTGGTTCACAAACTACGGATGGTGTTGTAATTGGTCATAAATACTTTGGAACAAATGGAACGGCTACTCAACCATTTGATCAAGGAAGAACTGGAACTCATGAAGTAGGGCACTACTTAAACCTAAGACATATCTGGGGTGATGGCCGTTGTAAGCAAGACGATTTTGTAGGTGATACTCCAAGTTCAGACAGACCTAATTACTATTGCCCTGGACCTAATGAAGTAATTTCTCATTGTAGATCTAGAGATATGCATATGAATTATATGGATTATGTTGATGATTCTTGTATGTATATGTTTACTAATGGGCAGGTAGATAGAATGAGAGCATTGTTTGCCAGTGGTGGAATTAGAGAAGATTTAATTAATTAAGCATAATATAAGGAGGTCTAATGACCTCCTTTTTTCTTTTAATGAAACTCCCTTTTAGTTTTTTATTTTTACTTTTTATTGGAAATATAAATAATGATATCTCCTTAAGTTATTACGCCTCTACCCGAGGAAGTTCTTTTGAATTTGAAATTTCAAATTCAATATTAAAGTTTTCCAAAAATCAAAAGTCTGGTCAAAAAAAACTGTCTAAAAAGGAATTGAAAAAAATAGACGCTCTTTTAAGTAAAATCGATTTAAACGCTATTCCAACTTTAGTTCCCCCTTCTACCAAAAGTCATTTCGATGGTGCGATGGCGGCAACTTTGATAATTGAATGTAATAGCAAAAAATTTAAATCATCAACATTCGATCATGGAAACCCTCCAAACGAACTTAAGGAACTAATCGATTATATTTTCGATTTAATTTACATCGATTCTAATTAGAGCAACTTTTTACTGTCTTTCAAATAATTAAAATTAATTTATTAAATTTGAGACAGATACCTGTCTGGCTCTATGATATATATCATAGAATTAAAAAATTGCTCCCTTTAAATTTGGTATCTAAAACTAAACTAACTGCTATATGCCTATAAAAAGTTATTTGGCGCATCCGCACGAAAACCAAAAAGAAACATTGGTTGCTGAACTTTCTAGTTTGGCCAATTGCGAAGTCATTCCTGCAGAAAATAAAGATGTTTTAATTTTAGTTACTGATACTAAAGACAAAACAGAAGAAGCAAATTTAAAAGATCAATTAGACACCATTAAGAGTTTAAAATTATTGGCAATGGTATCTGGTTTCAATTCACCTAAAAATTAACAATACAATGTATACTTCAACTTCTAATAGACGTAGTTTTATCAAAAAAATGGCTGTATTGTCTGCAATGACCGCTGCTGCCTCTATGTTTCCTGGAATTATCTTTGCCGAGGAACAACAACGCAATTTACCAAAAGGCGATTTAGATTGGAAAAAGGCACCTTGTAGGTTCTGTGGTGTGGGTTGTGGAGTTATGGTCGGTGTAGAAAATGGAAAAGCCGTAGCGGTTAAAGGGGATCCTAATTCCGCTGTAAACAAAGGTTTGTGTTGCGTAAAAGGGTACCACTCCGTAATGGCATTTTATGGCAAAGATAGATTGACAAAACCTCTGGTAAAGAAAAATGGTCGCTATGTAGAAACTTCTATGGAAGAGGCGCTTGATTTAGTGGCTTCCAAAATGCAAGAAACTATTAAAGATCATGGAAAGGATTCGGTTTCTATTTATGGTTCGGGTCAATGGACAATTCCAGATGGATATGCTGCTTCAAAATTATTTAAAGGTTGTATTGGAACAAACAATGTAGAGGCAAATGCACGTTTATGTATGGCTAGTGCCGTAACTGGGTTTATGACTTCTTTTGGAATTGATGAACCAATGGGCTGTTATGAAGATATGGATCATGCCGATGTATTCATCCTTTGGGGTAATAATATGGCTGAAATGCATCCAGTATTATTCTCTAGATTATTAGATCAGCGCTTAAAAAGAGGCGTAAAAATTATCGACTTTGCTACTAGAACTACGCGTACTAGTATGGCGGCAGATAAATCAATTTTATTCCTTCCTCAAACAGACTTAGCTGTTGCCAATGCAATTTGTTATGAAATAATAAACAATGGTTGGGTAAATAAATCTTTTGTGGCGAAACATTGCAATTTCTCTAAAGGATTAACAGATATGGGCTATGGTTTGGAAGACAAATATTCGTTTACAGATAAACCAGAGAAAATATCATTTGAAGAATACAAAACATTCTTAGAAGATTATACCCCTGAGAAGGTTGAAAAAATATCGGGAGTTTCCGCTAAGGACATTAAATATATGGCCTCATTTTATGGAGACCCAAACAAAAAAGTAATGTCACTTTGGTGTATGGGTATGAACCAACATACTCGAGGAACCTGGATCAATAACTTGGTTTATAATATTCATCTTTTAACAGGTAAAATTTCACAACCTGGTAATAGTCCATTCTCATTAACTGGGCAGCCAAGTGCTTGTGGTACTGTTAGAGAGGTTGGAACACTTACACATAAACTACCACATGGAGTTGTAGCGAATGCTGAACACAGAGCGTTTGCTGCAAAAATTTGGGATGTTCCAGCAGAAAATATTGACCCAAAACCAACATATCATACAGTAGAAATGTTTAGAGCCTTAGATAGAGGTGATATCAAGTTTATGTGGATTCAAGTAACCAACCCGATGGTAACAATGCCTAAGTTAAAACGATATAGAGATGCTACTAAAAAAGAAGGACGTTTTATTGTGGTTTCTGACATTTACCCAACTCCAACAACTGATATTGCCGATGTAATTTTACCATCAGCAATGTGGGTAGAACGAGAAGGAATGTATGGTAACTCCGAAAGAAGAACACAACATTTTGAGAAAATGATTGACCCGCCAGGAGAAGCGATGAGCGACACTTGGCAATTGGTAGAAGTTGCAAAAAGAATGGGCTTCGAAAAGCAATTCTACTACAATGAAGAAACACATATTAAAGAGATTTATAACGAATACCGTCGCCATCATGATAATGATAAACATCGAATGGCTCCGCTGGAAGTTCTTAAAGAAGAATCTGGTGCAATGTGGCCATATGTAGATGGAAAATCGACGCAATGGAGATTTAACGCTAAATACGACCCGGCTTGTAGTAACGGAGAAGATTACCATTTTTATGGAAAACCAGACGGTAAAGCCGTGATTTGGCAACGTCCGTACGAACCCGCTGCTGAAGAGCCTGATGCTGAATATCCTTATTGGTTAAATACTGGTCGTGTGGTTGAACATTGGCATACGGGATCTATGACACGTAGAATTCCAGTACTTCATAGAGCAATGCCGCATGCGTATGTAGAGTTAAATCCTGGAGATGCCAAACGCATGCAAGTAAAAACCGGGGATAAAATGAAGTTGACAACGAGGCGTGGTGAAATTATTTTACCTGCTTCTGTAAACGAACGTGGTGTACCTGCTCCTATGCAAGTATTTGTACCATTTTTTGATGAGAATATGTTAATTAACGACATTACACTTGATTCTTTCTGTCCAATTTCAAAAGAGCCAGATTATAAGAAATGTGCTGTAAAAGTTGAAAAAGCATAATTATGAAAAGAGCAGGAATTTTATCATTGTTCACCCTCTTATTCCTATCCTTTATTGTGGTATGGAATCGCAGTTATGAATCAGGTTTAGAAGACGCTTATATTCCATTGGATGCTTCTGATGCTGTACCTTCAATACCATCGGAAGAAGGGGTTTTTAAACGAGCAGAATTCGCCTTGGAGTACGACAAAATGCCTTATGATGAAAATCATCAACGTAGTTTAGATACTTACTACGAGAATCGTGCGTATTATGGAGCGCCACCATATATACCGCATGAAGTTACTGAAGAAAGAAATATGGGTGGCAATAGTTGTTTAAAATGTCATGAAAATGGTGGATATGCCGCAAAGTTTAAAATGTACACCCCTGTAACACCGCACCCAGAGATGATAAATTGTAGGCAGTGTCATGTATCACAACTAACAGCAAGTGCATTTAAAGGAACAAACTTTCCGAAAAATAAAGCGCCAAAAGCAGGAGAAAACAATGCTTTAGTAAGTAGCCCGCCCATTATCCCACATCAAATACAAATGCGCGAAAATTGCTTATCATGTCATGCTGGGCCGGCTGCCCCAAAAGAAATTAGAGTCACGCATCCAGAACGTGTAAACTGCCGTCAATGTCATGTTCTTAATAACAAAAAGACTGCAGATATCGGTAACTTTAAAAAGTATTTAAATGAAACTAAATAGTCAACAAATATTACAAAGGTTAGGCTGCCTTGTTTTATGCCTAATTTTATTTTCATCCTGTGGAAAACATGGCGAACATGAATATCATGGAGTAACGGATAAAATTGAAGCGGAAGGCAAACATTACAATGGCACTAGTATTTCTTCAGACAAATATTTAGAAGGAATGGATTTAATGGAAATTACAGAAAATGGTCAAACCTTTCTAATTCCCAAACGCAAAGAGCATATTAAATCTTTTAACTGTACAGAATGTCATAGTGAACCTTTAGCAAAATTAAAAAAAGGAGAAGGTAAAAAAGCGCATTGGGACATCAAACTGAAGCATGCTAGTGAATTAACTATGAATTGTATTACATGCCATGATGGATCTAATATGGATCAATTAACAAGTTTAACTGACCAAAAAATTGATTTTAATAACAGTTATAATTTATGTAGCCAATGCCATACGAACCAATTTAAAGATTGGACTGGCGGTGCACATGGAAAAAGAATTGAAAGTTGGGCACCTCCAAGAGCTTCTATGACTTGCGTGAATTGTCATAACCCACACAGCCCTAGTTTTGAAACTAGATGGCCTGCAAGATTTAATACAGAAAAAATTAAAGAAAGGAAATAATGAGCAACGACAGTAAAAAATGGTTTTCCCTAAACCTTAATAGCAGGAAAAAGGTATCAGAATCGTCTTGCGGATGTGGAAAAACATCTGGCGGCTGCGGTTCTCATTCAAATCAAAAGCAACCAGAATTAAACGAACAAGAATTTTATGAGGCTGCTGTAGATGCATCAATAGGAGAAGAAAGAAGTAAAGACGGTTTTGAGCAAGTATTTGATGTTAAGATGGATCGTAGATCTGCGTTTAAAAAACTAACGGCAAGTTTGCTAATTGGCGCTGGTGCAGTTAGTACGTCATGCAGTATAGTGGCTGGAGATGAAACCAAAGAAAAAGCACAAATAGATTGGGAAGAACAGTTTAAAGGAAACTATAAATTAATGACCAATGACGAGAAATCGGCGACAGTAGATAGACTGGTGCGCTCTTATCAATTAAGAACAGGTAAAACCATAAGTATGTCTTCTAAAAATGCTGAGGAAGATGTTTTGTTTGGCTATGCTTTCAACATTTCTAAATGTCAGGGTTATATGGATTGTGTGAATGCCTGTGTTGAAGAAAACAACCAAGATAGAAATTCACAAATGCAATATATCCGTATTCATGAAATGAAAGACGGCAAAGGATTAAAGTTTGATGAGGCTGATGATAACTACTATCATGAGGTTCCAGCAGAAGGACATTTTTATATGGGTACTCAGTGTTTCCATTGCGACAACCCCCCTTGTATTGAAGTATGTCCGGTCCAAGCTACGTGGAGAGAAGATGACGGATTAGTGGTTGTAGATTATGACTGGTGTGTAGGATGTAGATATTGCATGGCTGCTTGTCCTTATGATGGTCGTAGATTTAACTGGTCTAAACCAGAAGTTCCGGAAGAGCAAGTAAATCACAACCAGCATTATTTAGGGAATAGAATGCGTAAAAAAGGGGTAGTTGAAAAATGTACGTTTTGCGTTCAACGCTCTAGAGCCGGTGAAAACCCAGCCTGTGTAGAAGCCTGCCCTACCGGTGCAAGAATATTCGGGAACCTCTTAGACCCAAAAAGTTCTATCCGTTGGGTATTAGAAAACAAAAAAGTTTTCCGTTTAAAAGAAGATTTAGGAACAGAACCAAAGTTTTGGTATTTCATGGACTAATGTCCAACAATAAAACGAAATCAAATGAGAAGATTAAAGGTTTTAAAAAGTTTAATTACCGATAGTTTAGATACCATAACACATGGGTCAAAAAGGTACCATTTATGGATGGCTTTTTTAACACTTGTTATGCTAGCGGGTATGTATTGTTATTCCATTCAATTAGATGAAGGCCTGAGTGTAACTGGAATGACAGATCGTGTTAGTTGGGGATTGTATATTTCTAATTTTACTTTTTTAGTTGGTGTGGCAGCCGCAGCAGTCATGTTGGTAATGCCAACATATGTATTAAAAGATATTGATTTTAAACAAGCGGTATTGATTGGTGAAGGATTGGCCGTTGCGGCTTTAATTATGTGTTTAGCATTTGTAGTTGCAGATATGGGAGGGCCTTCCGTATTATGGCATATGATTCCCGGAATTGGAGTTTTTAACTTCCCTAATTCTATGTTGACTTGGGATGTTTTAGTGCTGAATGGCTATTTATTTTTAAATCTTAGTATCCCATTTTACATCCTTTTTAGGCATTATCAGGGTAAGGAAGCTAACCCAAAAGTATATATACCAGGTGCGATTTTATCTGTTTTTTGGGCTGTCGGAATTCATTTAGTAACCGCCTTTTTATATCAAGGATTACAAGCAAGACCATTTTGGAACAATGCTCTATTAGGTCCTAGATTCTTGGCTTCTGCCTTTGCTGCTGGGCCAGCCTTAATTATTTTGGTTTTGGCATTGATTCGTTCATTTTCCGAATTTAAAATAGAAGACAAAACCATCAAAAAAATAGCAATGGTAGTCACTGTTGCTGCACAAATCAATTTAATTATGTTGGTTTCTGAATTGTTTAAAGAGTTCTATGCACCGACGCATCACAGTGAAAGTGCGTATTATTTATTTTTTGGGTTACATGGAAAAGGAGCTTTATTACCATGGATCTGGACGGCAATTACCTTAAATGTTACAGCCACAATAATTCTTACATTCAACAAACTCCGTAACAATTTAAAAATCTTATACGTGGCTTGCTTTATGTTATTTATTGCTATTTGGATAGAAAAAGGGTTTGGATTGATCATTCCTGGATTTATTCCTGGTCCTTATGGTAAAATTGCTGAATACACACCAACAGGAATCGAAATAATGGTGACTCTTGGTATTTGGGCCATGGGTGCTTTTGTATTCACAATTCTTGCAAAGACGGCCATTGGAATTGAAACGAAGAAACTACGATTTAAAAAATGATTACTTTCTACCAAAGTCTGCCGGAATTTCTCCCCAGGCTTTGGTTTCCCATTTTAATATTTTGGTAGTGTAACTGTTTTCTTTAAGCCATTTTTCTGCGCGCTTTACAAAATCGAACAAGTCTTTGTTTTCTGAAGTAATCTGTAAATTGGTTCTGCACTGCCCTTTTTTGACCCAACTCATCGCAATTTTCGAATCTGAATAAATAGGAAGGTTGGACTTGTTGTTTTTCAAAAAACCAAGGCCATGAACCAAAGCCAAAAACTCCCCTATATTATTGGTCCCTTTTTCAAAAGGTCCTTGAATAAAAAATTGCTTTTTTGTTTCGGTGTCTACTCCTCTATACTCCATTTTACCGGGGTTTCCGCTACAAGCAGCATCAACAGCTAAGGAAGGAACAATGGGTTTACCATATTTCGCAATTTCTTCTGGAGATAATTTTACCGTTTTGGTATCCTTACCTACATAATCGGCATATTTACCTTTAAATGCCTTTTCTGCAAGATCCTTTGAAGCAAATGATTTGTACTGTGCACCTTTAAAGTTGGTAATATGTTTCTTACAGACATTCCACGATGTAAACACACCTGATTTATGTCCGCTCCAAACAACGTAAAACTTTTTCTTAGCCATGCTTTAAAAGTACTTGTTCAATTATTTTTGGAAAGTGTTCATATTCTAACGCATGTATTTTACCAGCAACATCGTCAGGGGAGTCTGAAGGTAATACGTTGGTATTGGCTTGAAAAATAATAGCACCCTCGTCGTAGTTTTCATTTACAAAATGAATTGTAATACCTGTTTCATTTTCTTTATTTTCTACTACAGCATTATGCACATGCATTCCGTACATTCCTTTCCCACCATATTTCGGTAATAAAGCAGGATGAATATTGATCATTTTATTCGAAAATGCCTTCACCATATATTCAGGAATTCGCCATAAGAAACCAGCTAACACAATAAAGTCTGCGTTTTCTTGAAGGTATTTACCCAGTAGAGTTTCATCATTAAATTCGGAACGATTAAAAACCAAACTTTCAACTCCTAGTCTTTTAGCGCGATCTAATACTTTCGCATTTGGATTGTTCGTTATAAAACTCACAATTTTAACTGCATTAGACGTTTTAAAATATTCAAATATATTTTCGGCATTTGAGCCAGAACCAGATGCAAAAATGACAATACGTTTCATCTATAGTAAAGCGTTAAAGAGGAGAACAAAAAAACGCATAATTATTAACAATTACGAAGAATGTTCAAAAATTGAGTTAATTTTTTTATATTAGTATCACATTTTTGTGGGTAACGATGAATAAACAAAATAAGTTTTTTATTTTTGCCGAGAATTTAAATTTAAAAAATAAAAAATTATGTCAGACATTGCATCTAGAGTAAAAGCTATTATCGTTGACAAATTAGGAGTTGACGAGAATGAAGTAACAGCAGAAGCAAGCTTCACAAACGACTTAGGAGCAGATTCACTTGACACTGTTGAGTTAATCATGGAATTCGAAAAAGAATTTGATATTCAAATTCCAGATGATCAAGCAGAGAATATTGGAACTGTTGGTCAAGCAATTAGCTATATTGAAGGAGCAAAATAGTAATCTAAAGATACACTAGCTACGAGTTCAATATGTAAATAATTGGACTCGTAGTCATTTTTTAGAAACAATAAAATCATCCACATATGGAATTAAAAAGAGTTGTAGTAACTGGTCTAGGAGCCTTAACACCAATTGGAAACAATATTGAAGAATATTGGAATGGGTTGGTGAATGGAGTGAGTGGTGCAGCGCCTATCACACATTTTGATGCTGAAAAGTTTAAAACACGCTTTGCTTGTGAAGTAAAGAACTTTAATGTGACTGATTTTATCCACAGAAAGGAAGCTCGTAAAATGGACAAATTTGCGCAGTATGCTATGGTAGCATCTGACGAAGCCATTGTTGATGCTAAATTAGATGTGGAACAATTAAACCTAGATAGAGTTGGTGTAATTTGGGGTGCCGGAATTGGCGGATTGGAAACTTTCCAAAACGAGGTATTAAATTATGCTGCTGGAGATGGATCGCCACGATTCAATCCATTTTTTATTCCTAAAATGATTGCAGATATCGCCCCTGGGTTTATCTCAATTAAATATGGATTTAGAGGACCTAACTTTACAACAGTATCGGCTTGTGCATCGTCAGCAAATGCTATTATTGATGCCTTTAATTATATTAGATTAGGGAAAGCTGATGTATTTGTAACAGGTGGTTCTGAAGCTGCTGTAGCCAAAGCAGGTATTGGCGGATTCAATGCCATGCACGCTTTATCTACAAGAAATGAAAGTCCAGAGACTGCCTCTAGACCATTTGACGAAACTAGAGATGGTTTTGTTTTAGGTGAAGGTGCTGGAGCTATGATTCTTGAAGAATACGAGCACGCTGTTGCACGTGGTGCTAAAATTTATGCCGAATTAGGCGGTGGCGGATTATCTGCAGATGCACATCATATTACAGCTCCACATCCAGAAGGGTTGGGCGCAAGAAACGTAATGTTAAACTGTTTAGATGACGCAAATGTTGCAATAGAAGATGTAGATGCCATAAATGTACATGGTACCTCGACTCCTTTAGGCGATATTGCCGAAACAAAGGCTATTGTTGATGTTTTTGGCGAACATGCTTACAATATCAATATCAATTCTACAAAATCGATGACAGGGCACTTATTAGGTGCAGCAGGAGTTATAGAAGCTATTTCTTCTATCTTGTCTATCAAGCACGGAATAATTCCTCCAACAATTAATCATACAACAAATGATGAACGAATTGATGGAAAATTAAATCTTACGCTTAACAAACCTCAAAAACGCGATGTAAAAATTGCAATGAGTAATACTTTTGGTTTTGGAGGACACAATGCTTGTGTGCTTTTCAAAAAAATGGATTAAATCTTTTAAATGCGTTTTATACGAAAAATCATACCGTCGCATCCCAAAGAAGATGCGACTTTTTATCGTGAATTGAAAACCATTTTAGGATTCTCACCTGTTGATTTAACGTATTACAAAAAGGCTTTTGTGCATAGATCTGTTAAGTATGTAGATGCCAAAGGAAATCCTCAAAACTATGAACGTTTAGAATTTCTTGGAGACGCCATGCTTGGCGCTGTAATTGCTTCATACTTATTTAAAAAAGTACCATCGGGCAACGAGGGGTATCTCACACAAATGCGCTCAAAGATTGTTAGTAGAGAGCATTTAAATGAATTAGGAAGAGATTTAAATCTTATTAAATTCGTTTCTAGTAATGTGGCCAAATCAAAATTTGGCGAAAATATAAACGGAAATATTTTTGAAGCCTTAATCGGTGCTATTTATCTAGATCGAGGCTACTTATTTTGTAAAAAATTCATTCGCAAAAGAGTCATTAAACCCTATGTAGATATTCCAAAGTTAGAAGGGAAAATTACAAGTTATAAGAGTTTATTTATTGAGTGGTGTCAGAAAGAGAAAAAGGACTTTTTATTTGATATTTATGATGACACTGGCAACGATACGGTGCGTCATTTTAGTGTAAAATTATCATTAGAAGGTAAAATAATTGCCAAAGGAAGAGCCACTTCAAAGAAAAAAGCAGAAGAGATTGCCGCCAAAAGAGCCTATTATGCTTTTCAAAAAGAAATTTCCCAAAATCAATAAAAACTGTAAACACTAAAACGTTTTAGTTTTAATTATCTACTCAATTTACCGAAACATTGCGTAAATTTGCATTCTGTACATTTATTTACTTATGCGTTTTGAATTAGATTTAGGAGACGATTATTCATTAATTGGAATTCATACTTCTGAAGAAGATTATCGCTTAGCATTTTTGCTAAATCGGCATTTGAAAACAAATTTTACAAACTCAAAAAATCAATTAGATTTTAAAAATGATGTCGCCTCGTTTTCAGTTTTTGAATTTATTAACGAGCAACATCAACTAACAATACATTTAATTGCCAATAAATTTGTAGGGAATGCAAGGCAATCGACTGAATTAAACCTATTTAATAGTGAAGTTCAGTTTAGCAATATCTCATATCTAATTCCTGAAAAGAAAAATATAGATTATTTTCTTAAAATTGAAGGAGATATTACCAACAACGAATTGAATAAAAGAATTGATAAAATTAATAAGATCAATCAAATTATAACATCATATCAAATTAATCCAGCGGAGTTAAAATCTAAGGATTATTTAATTTTTTAACTATGTCACAAACAAAAAAGACCAAAATAGTTGCTACACTTGGCCCAGCAAGTTCAGATAAAGATACTTTAAGAAATATGATTCTGGCAGGAGTCAATGTTTTTAGAATAAATTTTTCGCACGCTGATTATTCTGACGTTACAGAACGCGTTAAAATTATTCGTGAATTAAACGAGGAAACTGGAACAAACACAGCTATATTAGCAGATTTACAAGGTCCAAAATTACGTGTTGGCGTAATGGAAGAAGCGCTTTTAAAGGATGGTGACACATTTACTTTTACAACTGAAAAGTGTATCGGAAATAATAAGAAGGCCTTTATGACCTATCAAACTTTTCCTCAAGATGTAAAAAAAGGTGAAAACATTTTAGTTGACGATGGAAAATTAATGTTTGAAGTTATTGATTCTGATGGAGATAAAAATGTTACTACGAAAGTTGTACGAGGTGGTGAATTAAAATCTAAAAAAGGAGTTAATTTACCAAACACAAATATTTCACAACCTGCATTAACAGAGAAAGATATTGAAGATGCAATTTTTGCAATTGGGCTAGAAGTAGATTGGATTGCACTTTCATTTGTAAGAACTGGTGAGGATTTAAAAATGTTACACGATTTAATTGCGAAACACTCTGAACATAGAATACCGGTGATTGCAAAAATTGAAAAACCAGAAGCGGTTAAAAATATAGATTCGTTAATTCCTTTTTGCGATGCCATAATGGTTGCTCGTGGTGATTTAGGAGTTGAGATTCCGATGAACGAAGTTCCATTAGTTCAGAAAAATTTAGTCTTAAGAGCAAAACAAGCTAGAATTCCAGTAATTATTGCCACGCAAATGATGGAGTCTATGATTGAAAACTTGGTACCTACAAGAGCTGAAGTGAATGATGTTGCCAACTCAATTATTGATGGCGCTGATGCAGTTATGTTGTCCGGAGAGACTTCTGTAGGTATAGATCCTGCTAATGTAATTCAGTATATGTCTGATATTGTAGAAAGTGTTGAGAACTCTCCAATTATTAAAGTTCCTGCTGATGCTCCGCATATTAAAACAAAACGATATATTTCAAAAGCAGTTTGTCATCATGCCGCGTTAATGGCCAATGATATAGATGCAGCGGCCATAGCAACATTAACAAATTCTGGCTATACAGCCTTTCAAGTATCAGCTTGGAGACCAAGAAACACTCATATTTTAGCTTTCACTTCTAACAAGCGAATTTTAACAATGTTAAACCTTTTATGGGGTGTTAAAGCATTTTACTATAGCAATTTAGTAAACACAGATACTACGATAAGAGAAATCAACCAGATTGCTAAAGAAAAGGGGCTTTTACAAAAAGATGATTACGTAATTAACTTAACATCTATGCCTGTTAAGGAAAAAGGAATGGTGAATACCATGAGATTAACACAGGTAAAATAATCACTCTTCAAACAAATACATGTCAGTCATTCAAAAGTTTATCTTTGGATGACTGATTTTTTTTGTTTATATTCACGTTCAATCAAAATTGAAAATAATGGGAATCAAGAACTTTAAAGCTCCGAAAAAAGCAATAGATAAAAACGAAAACAGAGCTATTTTAGTTTCAGATTTTATGACTAAAAAACTAATCACGTTTAGCGAAGACCAAACATTGTTAAGTGTAATTGACACACTTATTTCCAATAAAATTTCTGGTGGCCCTGTAGTAAATAAAAAGGGTGATTTAGTCGGTATTATTTCCGAAGGAGATTGTATTAAGCAAATTTCTGAAAGTCGTTATTACAATATGCCAATAAGCGATAAAAAGGTTTCATCGTATATGATTAAAAATGTTGAAACCATTGATGGAAGTATGGATATTTTTGACGCAGCAAACAAGTTTTTAAAATCTAAAAGACGAAGATTTCCGATAATGAAAAATGGAAATCTCATTGGGCAAATTTCACAAAAAGATATTCTAAAAGCTGCCTTAGACCATAAGGGTCATGATTGGTAGTTATTCACTTTTAACCAATAAATAATAGTCGTTTTCTAGGGCCAAATAACCTTGATCGTATACGTAATAATAGGTATTGCCTGTTTTGGTTGTATAGATTGATGTGAATACATTAAAATCGAAATTATTACTAATCATTTTTACTCTTGTAACCTTCGTTTTTCCAGATTTATTTAATTCGCTTAACGTCTTATAATTTTTCCTTAAACGATAGTTAACGTTACGAATCATGTTCTTACTTTCCTTATTCACTTTGTTATTAAAAGTGTTCCGGCAATAATCAGAACAAAACTTCTTATCTATTCTACCCTTGAATGCCGTTCCGCATTCTAAACAATTTTGCCCCTCCATTTATTTTCTATATTTATCGTGTAAACCGATTCCTTGTAGAATCATTGGTACAATTTTTTCAATTCTACTTTGCTTTGTTGCTTCTCTTTTTGCACTAGAAATATGCTCTGTAAATTCGCGTTGTTTTGAGGGTGTAAACTTTTCAAATGCGTCTTTTAATTTCTGATCTGAATCTAATGCTGCTTTTAATTCAACTGGAATTAAAACCTCTTTTTTTGGTTTGGCAACTTTTATCGTTTTACCTTCTTTTTGATTTTCAATGGCTTCATTCATATAGGAAAGAATTAAATTCGGATCCATTTCTTTAATCGAATTAAATCGCCATTGTCGCATTCCTTTTGTCTTTCCATCTTGGGCATTTATTAGTTTGTTTTCTTTGTCCGTCAGAAAACTTCCATTAAAAAACCAAAGGCCAACATAGCTTTTAAAGGCACCAATACCCATCACGTTTTTTCCATTAACCGTATAGGTAGGCGCTCCCCATTTTACAGTTTCTTCAAATGTTGTTTTAAACGTCAATTCTCGTAAAAACTCTAATTCTTGCAACCATTCTGAATGATTTTCTATATACTCTTCAACTGATGTAAAACCTTTCATAACCCTTCAATTTATTCAATAAATATACAATTATTTTTTCGAATGTAAACGACTCTATCGCTTACTATCGAAAGTAACCGTTTAACAACCGGTAAGATTTACCCAATCGATTCATCTTTGCATCGTCAATAGTTGACAAACAACATTTATTAATATTTAAAAACTTATCTTATGAATACGTTAAGAAACAAAGTACAGTTAATCGGAAACCTAGGAAACAACCCAGAAATTATTACCATGGATTCTGGAAAAAAATTAGCAAAATTTTCAATTGCTACAAACGAAACCTACAAAAATGCACAAGGCGAAAAAGTTCAAAATACAGAATGGCACAACGTAGTTGCATGGAATAAAACTGCAGATATTGTAGAGAGTTATTTAGAAAAAGGAAGTGAAATTGCCATTGAAGGTAAATTAACCTCTCGTTCTTATGATGATAAAGAAGGGAACAAGCGCTATGTTACCGAAGTGGTATGTAATGAGTTGTTGATGTTGGGCGGAAAATAAAAGCGGCTTAACTTATAAATTAAAAAATATACTTAAGCAACTAGTAGTAGAGCCCCATACTCTTTGGGGCTTTAGTTTGTTGTCTAAAACAAAAATTGAAACTATGCATATATCATCCCTTCCTCCTATTAAATTAAAAAAGATACTACATGATGGCGAAGTACGTCTTGCATTACAATTTGATTTTAATCAAGAATTAATCAATATTGTTAAGAACACTAAAAAATACCGCTGGTGTAAACGCCTAAAAATATGGCACACTGTTTTTACCTCTTCTACATTATACAATGCCGAAAATAATTTTAAGGCGTATACTAAAATAATAAAGGACCCTTCTTTAAAAAAAGAAGTTAGGGGAAAGGTTTTACGAAAACGACAAATTATATCTAAAGAAAACAAACAGGTTATAAAATTATATGTACAGTTTTTACAAGGTCGGAGGTATAGTATAAGTACGGTTAAAACTTACTTTACCTTAATCGCCGATTTTATTGAATATGCAAATGATATACAATTAGAGGAATTGTCTCATAAGGATGTTGAACGCTATTTAGGTGAAGTTTTTGCTCCGAAAGGATATAGTATTAGCACCCAACGACAACTTATTAGCGCAATAAAATTGTTCACCGTTTTTTATTCAAATTCAAAGATTGATTCGGTAAAATTAGTACGGCCTAAGAATTCTAAAATATTACCGACAGTATTATCTAAAGAAGAAATTATAACTATTCTAAAAAGCACCAAAAACTTAAAGCATCGGGCAATTATTGCTATGATCTATTCGGCAGGGTTAAGAATAAGCGAGTTGGTTAATTTAAGAATTCAGGATATTGATATTGATCGAAGACAAATCGTTGTTAAGAACTCCAAGGGAAGAAAAGATAGAAACATTATCTTGGCTCAAAGTATGATTCCTTTGCTTAAAAATTATATGGCAACTTATGCGCCTAATTTATATTTTGCAGAAGGAAGAAATAACGCGAAATATGCCCCAGAAAGCATTCGATCATTTTTAAAAGTGTCTTGTAAAAATGCGCAAATAAGAAAAAGAGTTACGCCACACACTTTGCGGCATAGTTATGCAACTCACTTATTAGAAAATGGAGTAGACCTGCGTTATATACAAGAATTGTTAGGGCATGCGAAGCCTGAAACCACTATGATTTACACGCATGTTTCGAAAAAAGACTTATTAAATATTGAAAGCCCATTAGATACTGTTGCAAAAAGTTTAATAAATAACCAGAATGGTTATAACAATCCTAGATTATCCATTAATTATTAGTGAAATGTTTTTTATATTTGATTTTGCAAGAAGAATTAAAATAGGGTTATTGAATTTTGATAAAATAAATCAAAAGTTCCTTTATCGGGAGCATAATACCCCGATAAACCAAGTTTTTCTTAGGATATAACAA